>JAJEDD010000005.1 GCA_022821685.1 Acidimicrobiia bacterium | reverse complement strand
CCGCGGGCGTGCCGTGGGCGCCGGCGAGGGTCCCGGCGAGGTCCTCGACCTGCTCGGGGTCGGAAACGTCGCAGCGATGGGCCGCGGCGTGCGCCCCCCGGGCCGTGATGCCGTCGGCGGTGGCCCGGGCCGCGTCGATGTCCACGTCTACGACCGCCACCATCGATGCTCCCCGCGCGGCGGCCTCCGAGGCCAGGGCGGCGCCGATGCCGCTGGCGCCCCCGGTGACCACCACCGGCCGTCCTGCCATCTTCTCAGTCATGGCGCCACGCTATTGCCGCCGACCCGCACCCGCACGGCGGCTCTGAAGTGTCCGCAAATGGGCGAGAGCCACTCGCGTCGCAGCGGTGTGATTCCAGCTCTTGTTCGCTGCGCTCACGGGCCGCTCGGGCCACGGCCTCGCCCGTATGAGCCGGATTCGCTCACCCATTTGCTCGGCCTCTAGGCGGCGGGGCCGTCAGCCCCGCTCCCGATCGGTGTACGGATCTTCTTCCTCGGGGTAGCCGAGGTCCCAGTCCACAATGATGCGCTCGCGCTCAGCGTCGCGATTGACCCGCTCGCGGTTGCGGCGGAACTGCGGATCGTGGGGCGGCAGCAGCAACAGGCGGGCGTGGACCCGGTCGCGGAAGGAGTTCATGAAGTCGACGTCGCCGTAGACGGCGCGGATCTCCCAGTGGGGCGCCACCGGCCCGAGGTAGGTGATCGTGGCCTGGCCCACCGGCGTCTCGTCGACCGGCTCGATGTCGGCGCTCGCGAGCGTCATCTAGGGTCTCCGCATCGTTGCGAGGGCTCTCAGGACGAGCCGTTCTTGCCCGAAGCTCCTCCGCCCGAGTTGTCGCCCCCGGTCGCCTTGCTGCCGCCCCCGGAGGCTTCCCCCTCGTTGGCGCTTTCTTGCAGGCCGTCCTTGAACTCGCGCTGCGCCTGGCCCAGCGAGCGGGCGAGCTTCGGAAGCTTCGCCCCACCGAAGACCAGCAGGACGAGCACCAGGATTATGAGCAGTTCAGGTGCACCTATGTTTGGCATTGCCGGGAAGCATACCCTTCCTTTTCCACAGCCGCATCCCAGCTGTGGGCGGGGCGGGACCGGAGTGCTCGGGCTCCGGCGTTGGGATGCTCGGGCGCTGGCACCGGAAAGGGGCGAGCCGGGATGCTCAGGCGCCGACGGCGGCCCGGCGCTGCTGGGCGCGGACTCGCCGGATCCGACGGCGCTCCCTCTCGCTCATGCCGCCCCAGATACCGAACTTCTCGCCGTTGTTGAGCGCGAACTCCAGGCACTCCTCGCGCACCACGCAGCCCTTGCAGACTTCCTTGGCCTCGCGGGTGGAGGCGCCCCGCTCGGGGAAGAAGAGGTCGGGATGCACGCCCAGGCAGTTGGCTTCGCGCTGCCAGGACATGTCCTCGGCCGGAAAGATGCCGTGCAACTCCATTGGGTCCTCCTCTGTGGAGACCGTACGAACGCGACGCTTGGGTTCCCGTCGGTGGGCTCCCGTCGGTTCCATCAATGTAATTACACCACTGTCATATGACAACTGCAAACTCGGGCGGTGGAAGTTCTCACCGCTCCCCCGGCAATTCCTCGGCGCGGCGGTTCCTGCGCCGCGGCCATTCCAGAGGGCTCAGCGGCGGGTGTGGACCAGGCTGCGCTTGTGCTCCACGAAGTCGACCAGCACGTAGTCGCCGAGGTTGGCGTTGGTGGTGAAGAAGGCTCGACCACCGTTCATCTCGGTGATGCGCTCGACGAAGCTGGTCAGATACGACGTGGCGTCCAGCATGAACGTGTTGATCCGGATGCCGTCGCGGGTGCATCTGCCCACCTCGGCCAGGGTGAGCTCCACCGTCTCACGGGTGGGCGGGTAGCTGAAGAAGGGCCGCCCCGACGGCGCAATGTGGGCGGTGGGCTCGCCGTCGGTGATCATGATGATCTGCTTGGTGCCGCTCTGGCGGCTGAGCATGCGGCGGGCGAGCATGAAACCGTGCTGCATGTTGGTGCCGTAGACGTAGTCCCACGACACCTCGGGCAGCTTCTCGGGGCGGAACTCTCGAGCCACCTCGCTGAATGACACCAGGCCCAGGTAGTCGCGGGGGTACTGGCTGGAGATCAGCGCGTGCAGGGCCATGGCCACCTTCTTGGCCGGCAGGAAGTTGTTGCGCATGGGCATCGACAGCGACAGGTCGAGCATGAGCACGGTGGCTGAGCGGACCTGCTGCTCGGTTCGCTCCACCTCGAAGTCGTCGGGCTGGAGCTGCACGGGCACGCCACCGCCGGTGCGGGCGACGGCGTTGCGGATCGTGCGGCCGATGTGCAGGTTGAACGGGTCGCCGTAGGCGTAGGGCTTGGTGTCGGGCTCGCGCTCGTGGCCCACCCCGGCACGGTGCACGGCGTGGCGACCGAGCTTGTCGGCGTCGAGCCGGGCGAACAGATCTCGCAGGGCGCCCTGGCCGATCTTGCGGATGGCTCGGGGAGTCAGGTCGAAGCGCCCCTCACGGTTCTCAATCAGGCCGGCCTCCTCCAGCATGCGGGCCACTTCGGCCATGCGCTCGAGGCTCTCGGCCGCGTCGTCGCCCAGCAGCCTGCGCACGGTGTCGGGGTCGGCTTCGGCGAGGGCGCCGGGGCCGGACGAGCCCCGCAGCAGGTTCTCGAGCTGGTCGATGTCGCCCAGCTCGGCCAGCATGTCGGAGGCTTGGGCCAGGTCAAGTGGGTCGATGCCGCTGAAGTCGTAGCGCCGGTCCCAGCCGAGATCGCCGAACTGGTCGCGCAGGTGGCGGGCCAGTTCGTTGACCTGCCAGTTGAGGTCCATGTCGGCCAACAGCTGCTCGGAGAGCTGCTGGAGCTGATCACGCTGGGCGGGCGTCATGGAGTTGAGCAGAGACTGAGCCGCGGCCATGCGGCGGGCCATCAGCTCGAGCAGCTCGTCGAGGGTCTTGGGGTTCTCCGGAAAAAAGTCGCCGTAGCGCGCCATGAACCCGTCGAAGTCGGGTTCTTCGCCGCGGGCTCGCTGGTCCAGCATGGCGTTGAGCTCGGCCAGCATGTCCTTGAGCCGCTCCATCTCCTGCGCCGACTCGGTGCCGGTGGCATCGCCGACCGCGCCCACCATCTGGTCGAGGAACTGCTGCATGAGCTGTTCGCGGAGGCGCTCGGCCAGCTCGGCGAACTGCTGGCGGGCCTCGTCGCTCTCGAAGTCGTAGCGGTCGAGGGACTTGAATTGTGCGGCGAGGTCGGGGGGCATCATGTCGAGTTGGGCGCTCTTGGTGGCTGCGGTGGCCCCGGTGAGCTCGGCCCGGCGGTCGTCGCCGCTGGCCCGGGCCTGTGCGGCGGCCGCGTCGAGGTCTTCGAGGGCCCGGCGCTCGGTGCGGATCACATCGCGCAGGGCTTCGGCGATGTCGTCGTACACGCCGCCAAGGTCGTGTTGCTCCAGCAGCTCCCGACGCCGTTCCCGGAGGCGCTCGAGCATGTCGCGAAGGCCCTCGACCATGCGGCCGGAGCGGTCGCGGAAGCCTTCGGCCATGAGGCGGCGCAGGGCGCTGGCAAGATCGCCGTGGTAGAGCAGGTCGTCGGCAACCTCCTCAAAGATGTGGTCGGCGTCGAGGTCGTAGCCGGACTGGGTGCCGTCCCAGCGCGAGTAGACGAAGCGAGCCGGGGCGGGCTGGGTCCGCAGACGAGTGCGCCAGCGCTTGCGCAGAGCCATGAGCCGACCCTAGCGGTCATATCCGCTTCGAGCGGCGGGTCCCTTCGTGCGGAGGGGTGCGGTGGCTATGACCCTATGGCGACAACGAAGAGGGCCACCCAGATCGAGACGGTGGCCGCACAGATGGCCGACACGACAACATACATGTGGCGTGCCTGACTCCTCATGAGTTCGGCGCGCTCCCTGTCAGCCCGCGCGAACCCCTCGGCGCGCTCCTTTTCAGCCTGAGCAAACCCTTCGGCGCGCTCCTTGGCAGCCCGCGCGAACCCCTCGTGCATCTCGCCCCGCAAAGCCGTGAGCTGTCCGTTAATGGCGGCGAGCCCCTCGGCCAGCGCGCTCTTGGTGACCACCTGGTCCCAGCCGCCAGGCGGCAACTCTGACATGAGGGTTTCTGCGGCCTCGTCGCCCAAAGTGTCCACCAGTGTCGTGTACAGCGCAGCGCGCTGTGCCTGTGTTGCTGCCATCGCAGTCGCTCCGTTCCGCTCGAGATGCTCGGTCTGGGACGCCCGCTCGGGCTGCTCCGATGCCGCCTGACCTTGCTTCGGCCGACGGATTGCACGCACCCTAGAGCAGTCAAACACAGAAGGCAATAACACAGTAGATGATGCACTCACCGCACTGACCGAGATAGCTGCACAAGGGTGGAGCGACCCCGCGGCGTTTGGACAGAAGCGCTCAATCTCAAAGCAAGACGAAATACCGCGGGGCCGCCCGTTTGTGCCCGGCCTGGGCCGGAGCGGACTCCAGGCTTTAGCCCTACCACCCCGCAGGCGGGGGATCAAGGGTGATCTGTCACGGTTCAAATCAGGCTCGCGGCCCCGAACGCATGGGGCCGCGACTGCCGACTAGAGGGAGGCCGGCTCTGGCCCAGCCTTCGATGCCGCCTTCGAGGTCGGTGGCCCGCTCGAAGCCGAGACGCTTCAGTGAGGCGGCCGCGAAACTTGATGTGTAGCCCTCGTTGCACACAGTCACCAGCGGCCGGTCGAGGGAGTGCACCGCGGGATGCGAGTCGCCCGAAGTTGGATCGCAGCGCCACTGCAGCACCATCAGCGGGATGCTCAAAGAGCCGGGGATCATGCCGGTGCGCTCACGGTCGTCGCGGTCTCGGATATCAATCACCAGCGGCCGATCTTCCGGGTCGGATTCCAGCTGCTCGGCAAGCTCGGCCGCGGTGAGCCGCCGGAGGCCGTGGCGGGCCTCGGCCAGCAGTTCGCCCACCGTCATGCGTGGTCGGTCAGCCTGGCCAGTGGTGCCAACTGCCAGGGCCGTACCCGCACCGGGTCGCTCACAAGCCTCTGCCTGGGCGGTGTCACCGGATTGGGCCGCGCTCTCAGCTCTAGCGACCTCGCCGGCCTGAGCCGCGCTCTTTGACTTGGCAGTCTGGTTGAGCTGTGCCTCGTCGCTGGGGTGAAGGGTGTCGGGTGCGACGGGCTGGTTGGCGGCTCCCGCTGTGCTGCGGTGGCGTGCGGTGTGTTGGGCCAGCTCGTGTTGCAGGTGGTTGGGGGTCCAGTCCTCGTCGAGGGCTCGGTTCATCAGGTCGGCCTGCGACGGCGGGGCCAGGCCGTCCACCGGCTGGTCGAGGTCGAGGTTGGTGGGGAAGGCATAGCCCTCGGCGCAGGCCGCCACCACGTTGGCCGCCGCGGCCCGGTCCAGGCCGGCGGCCACCCTGGACCGCAGCGACGCGTAGACAGCGTTGACCATGCGAGCCCGGTCCACGGCCTCGGTGGCCCGGCCGAACGCCGAGGAGATCTGCAGCAGGTTGGCCATGCGGTACACGTCGGCGGTGCGGTTGTGGCCCGCGGCGTGGAACATGGCCGGACTGAAGAACACGGCATCGCCGGGGCGCAGCGGCAGCTGCACCCGATGCTGGACGAAGTAGTCGATGAACTCGGGGCGGCGCCACGCCAGATAGCCCAGCTCATACTTGTGGGAGTGCGGCAGATACATAGTGGGGCCGGTCTCGACGCCCATGTCGCAGTGGGCGATGGCGCCCTGGAGGGTCAGCAGCGGCGACAGCCGGTGAGCCTGAAGGGGGAAGCGCTCGGCCTCGTCGTCGGTGAGGAAGCCCATGTGGTAGTCGCGGTGGGGCTGCTGGGCCTCGCCGCCCGGATTGACCACGTTCACCTGCTCGGTCAGCTGGTAGCGGGGCCCCAGCCAGGCCTCGCAGACCAACGCCACCGCGTCGGAGCGGTGGTAGTCGATGAAGGCCTCGGGATCGGCCAGCGCCAGCTTCTCCAGCGCGTTCCACACCCGGTCGTTGGCGCCCGGCTTGGCGAAGTGGTCGCCGGCCAGCCCGCCTTGGGCGTGCTGGGCCGCGATCAGGTCCCAGAACACGCTCGATGCCCGGTCCACCGCCTCGGCAGGCACCGCCCCCTCGAGCATGACGATGCCGGGGCCGTCGACGAGAGCTGCGGCCAGCTC
The DNA here is from genome assembly GCA_022821685.1 of Acidimicrobiia bacterium. Taxonomy (GTDB): domain Bacteria; phylum Actinomycetota; class Acidimicrobiia; order Acidimicrobiales; family Aldehydirespiratoraceae; genus Aldehydirespirator. Next base: position 58,753 of record JAJEDD010000005.1, on the reverse strand, counting down.
GGCCCGCAGCCCATGACGGTGCTCGGTGTCGCCGGTGGGGCCGTGGGCCAGTGGGGCCGCGTCGTAGGTGGGGACGCCCTGGGTGATCCGTGTGGCCAGCGGGTAGTCCGCCGGCTCAACCGGCTGCTCAACCAGTGAGGCGAAGGCATCCAAGTCGCAGTCGTGGCGCGAGCCGAAGGCGGCGTCTCGGCGGCTGATCACCCTCACGATGGTACGCCGCAGCATCCCGTTAGCGTGGGCCGGCTACCGCTTCGACTATGGGTGGAGGTGCCATGCCCATCAATCCCGATGCCGTGGGCGCGGTGGGAGAAGAGTCCGAGATCAGCTGGACCGCCAAGGACAGCATGCTCTATGCCCTCGGCGTGGGGGCCGGTGCGTCGGATCCCACCGGTTTCGAGCTGGAGTTCACCACCGAGAACACCCGTGACGTGCCCCAGCGGGTGCTGCCCACCCAGGCGGTGGTCCTCGGCCGGGGCGGAATGCCCGACTACGGCGACTTCAACTTGGCCGCGCTGCTGCACGGCGATCAGCACATCGAGCTCCACCGGGAGCTGCCCGCGGCCGGCTCGGCGCTGGCCCAGTCGCGGGTGGCCGCCATCTACGACAAGGTCAAGGCGGCGCTGGTGGTGCTGGAGACCAGCGTCCGCAGCCACGAAGGCGAGCCGCTGTGGACTAGCCGGGCCGGGCTGTTCATCTCGGGCGAGGGCGGCTGGGGCGGCGACCGGGGTCCGTCCAGCACTTGGAAGCAGCCCGACCGAGCCCCCGACCATGTAGCGGGCTACGACACCCGCACCGACCAGGCTCTGCTCTACCGCCTCAACGGCGACCGCAACCCGCTGCACTCCGATCCCTCGTTCTCGGCCCTGGCCGGGTTCGACACCCCGATCCTGCACGGCCTGTGCACCTTCGGGGTGACCGGACGGGCGCTGCTGCACACGCTGTGCGACAGCGATCCGGCCCGGTTCGCCTCGATGGGCGGACGGTTCAAGGCGCCGGTGTTGCCGGGACAGCGGCTCGATGTGCGCATGTGGGTGGACGGCCAAACCACCGTGTTCCAGACCTGTGTGGGCGACCGGGTGGTGTTCGACGCCGGCGTGTTCACCACCCGCTGAGCCCCTCCCCGGCGGCGGAGACGGGCGTGTCTTTCCTGTGGGGGGCGGGGGCGTCGTCGGTGTCGGCCGAGGGGGTGGCGCCCGCGGCCGACTGGTCGGTTTGGGAGCGCGACGGGCGGGCGCCGCGCTCGGGTGACGGCGCCGGGTTCGCCCGGGACTTCCGCGACGATCTGGCCCAGCTGGCTCGGCTCGGGCTCAACAGCCTGCGGCTGACGGTGGAGTGGGCCCGGGTGGAGCCGGCCGCGGGCCGGGTCGACAGCGACGCCCTCGACCGCTACCTCGACATCGTCGACGCCGCGGCGGCCGAGGGCCTGGGCGTCTGGATCACACTGCAGCACACGTCGCTGCCCGGCTGGTACACCGACGACGAGGGCGGCCACGCCGACGAGGTCGCCCGGCGGCGATGGTGGGCCCGCCACGTCGACCGCATGGCCGAAGCGTTCGACGGGCGGGCCGCGGGCTGGTGCCCGATCGACGACCCGATCGGCTGGGCGGTGCGGGGCTACGGGCTCGGCTCCCGGCCGCCGGGACGCCGCAGCTCGGAGGCGGCAGCCGAAGCGGCCGAGGGGGCGATACTGGCGCTGCACGAGGCGTGCCGGCTGCTGGAGTCGGGGGCGCAGCCGGTGATGGCGGTGTTCGGCGCGCCGACGTTGCACCCCGCGCCGGTCGAGCGTGAGCACGCCCACGCGGCCGACATCGAGACCCGCCGCTGGGACGAACTGCTGTGGGGCACATGGACCCGGGCGTTGCGAGAAGGCGCGGTGGAGGTGACGGGACGGGCGCCGGTGGCCGCACCGAGCTTCGAGAAGGGCCCGGAGCTAGTGGGCTTGAGCCACGACCATCCGGTGGGGGTGACTGAGGCGGGCGGCCTGGTGAGCTGGCCGGCGTCGGCCCGTCGCTCGAGCGCGGGCTTCGCCCCGGAGCCGGCCGAGCTGGGTGAGGCGGTGGCGCGGGCGCTGGACGCGATACCGGACCGGGGCGTGGTGGTAGCCGCCCACGGGGTGGCCACCGATGACGACGACTGGCGCGACACGCTGCTGGACGCCTCCATGGCGGTGGTGGCCGACGCCGCGGCCGCGGGCCTGCGGGGCTACTTCCACGACAGCGCGGTCGACGGCTACGAGTGGGCCCTCGGGTTCGGCGCCCCCCGGGGCCTGATCGGCCGCGACCGGGTCGTCAAGCCGTCGGCCCAGCGTGTGGCCGCGGCGATCTCGGATAGTGCCCGGAGCTAGCCGCCCCCGAAATTGATGCGGATATTGGACCTATAGCGGCGGTTTCGTCATCAATTTCGGCGAGCGCCGGGGCAGCGGGCCGTGCCGGAGGGCCGGGTTAGCGGGCGCGGTATTGGGCGCGGGGGCCTTGGGCGTCCTTGTTGAGGCGCTTCGAGAGGTGCAAGCCCTCCAGCACGAGCTCCACCGCGGAGGCGACCACGGCGGGCGACTCGGCCGCCTCGTCGTCGGCCAGCAGAGCCTGCACGGGGGCGGTCAGGGCCGGGACGGTGGCCAGCAGGCCTGCGTAGTCGGCGTCGGCCACGTCGTCGCCCACGTCCACCACCAGGTCCTCCTCGAAGGCGTCCACCACGGCCCGGTGGAGGTCGGGCGGCACGGTGTCCTTGAACACCGACAGCACCGCAGAATCGACCAGCCGCTCCAGAATCTCGGCCTCGCGACCCTCCTCCAGGGTCTCGATCTCGACCTTGCCCGCGGTCGATGAGGCGAGCGCCTCGAGGTCGGTCACCCGGGGAGCGGCGTGGTCGGCGCCGGTGCGCAGACTGCGGCGCACCGCGTTGGCCACCATCGTCTCGGTGTTGGAGATGCTGAGCCGCACCGACACTCCCGAGCGCTGCGACACATGCGAGCTGGACCGGGCCGCCCGGGTGAGCGCCACCACGATGCGGGTCATGAACGACGGCACGGTCACGGCCACGCCGGTGGGGTCGCGGCCGTCGTCTTCGTCGCCGGGCCCGGCCCCGACCGAGCCGACGTAGGCCTCCTGCTCCACGATGGCGATCTCGGTGCCGGCGTCGAGCGGATAGTGGGTGCGGATCTGGGCCCCGAAGCGGTCCTTGAGCGGCGTGATAATGCGGCCCCGGTTGGTGTAGTCCTCGGGGTTGGCCGAGGCCACCAACACCACGTCGAGGGGCAGTCTGACCTTGTAGCCGCGGATCTGGACGTCTCGCTCCTCCAGCACGTTGAGCAGGCCCACCTGGATGCGCTCGGCGAGGTCGGGCAGCTCGTTGATGGCGAAGATCCCCCGGTTGGTGCGGGGCACCAGCCCGTAGTGCAGGGTGAGCTCGTCGGACAGGTACCGGCCCTCGGCCACCTTGATGGGGTCGACCTCGCCGATGAGGTCGGCGATGGACGTGTCGGGGGTGGCCAGCTTCTCGCCGTAGCGGTCGTCTCGGTGGATCCAGGCGATGGGGGTGTCGTCGCCGTGCTCGGCCACCAGAGCCCGGGCGTGGGCCGAGACCGGGGCGTAGGGGTCGTCGTTGATCTCGGAGGTGGCGATGATCGGCAACCACTCGTCGAGCAGGCCGACGAGGCCGCGGATCATGCGGGTCTTGGCCTGGCCCCGCTCCCCCAGCATGATCATGTCGTGGCCAGCCAGCAGGGCGTTCTCCACCTGGGGGACGACGGTGTTGTGGTAGCCGAGCACATCGTCGAACAGGGGCCGGCCGGAGCGGATGCGCTCCACCGCGTTGCGGCGCAGCTCAGCGCGCACCGTCACCGACGTCCAACCGGAGGCCCGCAACTCGCCGAGCGTGGTCGATGAGGGCACAGACATCGCCGGGAACCCTAGAGGCCGAGCGAATCGACGAGCGAGTCGGTCCTGAGCCTGTGCCTCGGGACTGGGGCGGTGGGGGTGGGCGCTAGCTTGAGGCGGTGGACCTGGGTGGGACGTGGCGGGTCGCGGCGGCCACCGATTCACGGCGGCGCACGTTCCACGAGTTCGACCACGACGACTCGGGCTGGGCGACCATGCCGGTGCCGAGCCATTGGGCTGGCGACGAGGCCGCCGGTCTGGCCGCCGAGGAGTCGGTGCTGTACCGCCACCGGTTCGAGGGGCCATCGGTTGCGGCCTGGGCTCGGGAGGCCGACAGCAAGCTCGACGGCACCAGGTGGTGGCTGCGGCTCGAGGGGCTGGCCCAGCAGGGCGATGTCTGGCTCGACGGCGCCTATCTGGGCCATACCGACGGATACTTCGTGCCCCACGAGCTGGAGGTGACCGAGCAATTGGCGGCCCGCTCCGAGCACCTGCTGGCCATCGAGGCCACCTGCCGCCGCTTCGGCGACCCCGACAATCGCACCCTGCTAACCGGCGCTCTGCAGGATCCCGAGCTGTGCGGGGTCGACGATCTGATCGTGGGCGGCGTGTGGCGGCCGGTCCGGTTGCGGGCGACCGGGCCGATCTCCATCCGCCATGCCAGAGCAGTGTGCGCCGACGTCAGCGTCGGAGGCCGGGGCGGGACCAATGCCCGGCTGGAGCTGAGGGTGGTGCTGGATGTGCCCGGCAGCGGCCCGGTTGATCTGCGCACCCGGGTGGCCGGCACCGAGCGCACCCACAGCCATCACGCCGCCGCAGGGGAGAACCGGGTGGAGTGGAGCGTCGAGATCGCCGATCCTCCGCTGTGGTGGCCCCACTCGCTGGGCGAGCAGCAACTGTGCGAACTGGAGCTGGCCGCCGTTGCTGGCGCCGGCGCCGAGGTGCACGACCGCCGCCGTTTTCGCATCGGGTTTCGGTCGGTGTCGATGCGCCGCTGGGTGCTGCACGTCAACGGTGAGAGGCTGTTCGTCAAGGGCGCCAACCTGCTGCCCACCCGGCCGCTTCCGGGTGCGGCCACGGCATCGGAGGTGGCCGACGACATCCGGGCCGCCCGCAACGCCGGCCTCGACCTGGTGCGGCCGGTCGCTCACATCGCCCGGCCCGAGCTGTACGACGCGGCCGACGAGTTGGGCGTGCTGGTGTGGCAGGACCTGCCGATCCGCGGCCTCATGAGCCGCAGCGTCGTCGACGAGGCCCGCCGCCAGGCCCGGGAGGCCGTCGACCTGCTGGGCCACCGGCCCTCGGTGGCGGTGTGGTGCGCGCACGACCAGCCGTACTCCCGGGCCCGCCGCCCCGGCCGCACACCGGCGGTGGTTCGCCGCCAGGGGCCGTCATGGAACCGCGACGTGCTCGACCGGCGGCTGGGCCGGGTGCTCGACCGCTGCGACGGCTCCCGCCCGGTGGTGTCCCACACCGGCGTGCCGCCCCGCGCCCCGCTGCTGGACGGCACCACCAGCGAGCTCTGGTTCGGGCTGCACGGGGGCCGGGCCGCCGATGCCGGTCCGGTGCTGGCCCGGGTGCCGGCCATGGCCCGGTTCGTGTCGGCGTTCGGCACGCCGGTGGCCGACGACCAGCCCGACGTGGTCAAGACGACCATCGAGACCCTCCGGCGGCTGAAGTACCGGCCCACCGGGGGTTTCCTGCTGCACGCCCTAGCCGACGCAGGCGCCGCCACCGACGCCGCCGCGGCCGGTTCTGGCGGCGGCTTCGGCGTGCTGGACGGGTTGCGCCGGCCCAAGCCGGGGTGGTGGGCGCTGGTGGAGGCCTGCCGCCCGCTGGTCGTGGTGGCCGATCAGCTGCCCGAGAGCGTGCGGGCCGGCGAGGTGCTTAATCTGGCCGTCCATGTGGTGAACGACACCCGGGCCGACGTGCCCGGCATGCAGGTGCAGGCCAGGGTGGTGGGTCCCGACGGCGCCGTGATCCGCCAGCAGCGCTGGGGCGGCACCGCCGGCGCCGACGACTGCGTGCTGGTGGGCTGGCTCTCGGTGGTGGTCCCGGCCGTCACCCGGGTCGGCCCCTTGGCGGTGGAGCTGACCCTCACCGGCCCCGCCGGCACCGACGGTCAGCCCGAGGCGCTGGCCACCAACCGCTACACCACGGTGATTTCCTGGAGAGCGGCAGGCACATAGCGGCTGTACCTATTACTGTATTGTTCACACTTATTGGCAGACCATGAGCGAGGCAGCGATGTACGAGCCGACCGACCAAGCTTCAACTGCGACGGAGTATCCCGCAGGGTCCCAGATCAGCGAGAGTGACTGGCACATCCTGGCCGGGTTCTGGCATCCGGTGGCGTTCTCGTCGGAGCTTGCCGACGGCCCAGTGGCGGCCAGGCTGCTCGATGTCGATCTCGTGGTCTACCGCACCAGCGAGGGGGCGGCGGTGGCCAGGGATCTTTGTGTGCATCGGGGCTCGAAGCTGAGCCGTGGCTGGATCAGTGACGACGGTGCCTGCATCGTCTGCCCGTACCACGGGCTGCACTATGACCGATCCGGCCAGTGCACCTGGATTCCCGCCAATGATCCCGACAGCGCCCCGCCTCCCAAGACCATGAGGCTCGTCAGCTACCTCGCCGCCGAGCGTTACGGGATCGTGTGGGCATGCATGAAGCCCGAGCCCCTCCGCCCGCTCCCCGAGTGGCCGCATCTCGACGAGTTCGGGCCGGAATGGCTCAGGATCCAGATCCCCAAGGGAACCTGGGCTGCGACCGCCAGCCGCCACTGCGAGAACTTCAACGACATCGCCCACATCTCCTGGGTCCACATGAAGACGTTCGGGAACCGGGCCAGGCCGGTCGTACCCGACTACACGCTGGAGCAGACCGACTACGGCCTGTACATGGCGCTGCCCTACATCGAGGTCGAGCGGGGCTTCAACGACGACCTCGGCGAGCGGGAGCGTGAGGTCTTCTACCGTCATCACCTGACCTACCCGTTCGCCACCGATCTGAGAGTGGACTACTACGAGGACGACGGCGAGAGCTTCTTCACCAGCCACTTCTTCGACATCGGCTCGCCCGTCAGCGCCCGGACCACCGACATCTACCAGGTCTCTCTGACCAACATCCCGGGCGCCACCGTCGAGGACTACGCCGAGTACCAGCTGGTCACCAACAGCGAGGACATCGTGATCGTCGAGAGCCAGCGCCCGGAGAACGTGCCGCTCAACCTGGCCGCCGAGACCCACATCCGCGCCGACAGGCTGTCGGTCCGCTACCGCCGCGACCTTGTGGAGATGTTCGGGCTCGGCTCGCCCGAGATGATCGCCTAGCGGGTGTACGGGACAGGACCGCGCCACACCGCGGCCGGCGGACCCCGGCGAGCCTCGCGATGACTGCACCCGACCCGGGCTCGCTGCTCCATCCCGTCGCCGGCTGCGCCGATCTGGTGCCGCGCCACGTGGTCAAGGCCCGCCTGCTCGGCCAGGACCTTGCGGTGTGGCGGGCCGACGACGACTTCGTCAACGTTTGGGCCGACCGGTGCATCCACCGGGGCGTCCGCCTGACCGTCGCCGCCAACGACGGTGCCGAACTCGTCTGCCCCTACCACGGCTGGCGCTACTCCAACCGCAGCGGGAACTGCGCCTACATGCCGGCTCATCCCTCAGACGCACCGCCGCGCAGGCTGCGGGTGCCCACCTTCCGGAGCGAGGAGAGGTACGGGCTGATCTGGTCGGGCGGTTCCCCCGAAGCCGAACCGCCCCGACTGCCGCACCTGGAGGGAGAAGACACCCTGGTACTGAGGGCCCTGCCCGTCAACGCTCCCCCGGACCTCGCGCTCCAGGGTCTCCTCGAGTGGCCCTGCCAGCCTGTGCCCGCGCCCGGGGACGGAGCGTCGATCAGCTGCGACTCCGCTGGTCCCTTTGCGGTCGCCGTGACGGCACGCACCGGCGGCACCGAGGAGGCTGTCGTCCACTTCGTGCAGCCTGTCGACGGGGGCCGCTGCGTGATCCGCCCGGTGATGCGGGGGGCTCCGGCCGCCGACCGACGCCTGAGCATCCTCCGCCACCACGCCCGCCAGCTCGAGGAGCTGCGGACCAGGCTGGAGAGTTCGGCTGGCTCCCCGGTCGCGGTGCGCGGGCCGTCCACGCCGCTCCAACCACTGCGAAGGCCTACCGCAACAGCAGTGTCCGGCCGAGCGCCGCAGCTGGAGGTCTGCGTCGCTCGCAAGTGGCTGACCGCCGAGGGCATCGCCGCGTTCGAGCTCGCCCCGGTGTCGGGACAGCTCCCGAGCTTCCAGCCGGGCGCCCATGTCGACGTGCACCTGCCCAATGGCCTGGTGCGCCAGTACTCACTCACCAACGGACCCGGGCTCACCAGCGTCTACCGCTTGGGGGTGAAGCTCGAGCCGGACTCCCGGGGCGGATCTCGCTGCATGCACGTCTCTGTCCACGAGGGCGACAGGCTCCAACTCTCCGAGCCGCACAACAACTTCCCGCTGCGCCGGGACGCGGCCAGAACAGTGCTGATCGCCGGCGGCATCGGCGTGACGCCGCTTCTGGCGATGGCCCAGACGCTCCAGCGGCAGGAACTGGCCTACGAACTCCACTATTTCGCGCAGAGCGACGACCACCTCGCCTTCGGTGAAGTGCTCGAACCGCTCTCGACGGGTCTGGTCAAGCACCTCGGCCTGTCGCCCGACCAGACGGCCGACGAGATCAAGAAGATCACCCACGACTACGGGACGGCCAGCCATCTGTACGTCTGCGGCCCGGGTCCGATGATCGAGGCGACCCGCGCCATTGCGGCCGACTCGGGATGGCCCGAGGATGCGGTGCACTTCGAGTACTTCAAGAACGAGTCCGAACTCCACGACGCGTCCTCGTTCGAGGTGCGGCTGGCCCGGACCGGTCAGACGCTGGTGGTCGGCCCGGGGGTCTCGCTGCTCGACAGCCTCCGCGACGCCGGGGTGGACATGCCGTCGTCGTGCGAGCAGGGTGTGTGCGGAACGTGCATGGCCACCGTCCTCGAGGGAGAGCTCGACCACCAGGACGTGTTCTTCAACGATTCCGAGCGGGCCGCCGGCGACCGGATTCTCACCTGCGTGTCGAGAGCCGGCGGCCACAAGATCGTGCTGGACCTGTAGGCCGCCGTGATCAGGCTCTACGACTACCTCCTGTCGGTCAACTGCTACAAGCAGCGGCTCCTGCTGAGCATCCTCGACGTGCCCTATGAGCGGGTGGACATCGACTTCTATCCCGGCTGGGAGCACAAGGGCGCTGAGTTCCGCAAGATCAACCCGCTGGGGCACATCCCGGTCATCGACGACGACGGGTACGTGCTGTGGGACGCCCACGCCATCCTGGTCTACCTCGCCTGCAAGTACGACCCCTCCGGATCCTGGTACCCGACCAGCGATCCCCAGCGCCTAGGCGAGGTGGCCTCCTGGATGCTGTTCGCGGAGGGCACCACCAACACCGCGTCGGCGGCCCGCCTGCACGTCAACCTGGGCTACGACTTCGACCTGGAGGCCTGCCAGGCCGGCGCGCACCGGCTGTTCCGGGTGCTCGACGAGCACCTGTGGTTCCGCGAACAACAGGGACAGGCGTGGGTGGCGTCGGGCGAGTCGCCGACGATCGCCGACATCGCCCTGTTCGGTGACGTCGCGCTGTCCGAGGACGGCGGCATCTCGCGCCTGGACTACCCCGCCCTGCGGCGCTGGACCGAGCGCGTCCAGCGCCTCCCGGGCTTCATCGACATGCCCGGCATATTCCCGGTCGCGAAGGCCCCGGCATGACCATCACGAACGGCCGCAGGTCAGGAGCAGCCACCGGACCCGCCGATCCGGTGGCGATCGACCAGTGGTACGCCATCACCGCGCTGGACGAGATCCCGATCGGGCGAACCGTGCGGACCGAGCTGCTCGGCGTGCCGATGTCGTACTGCCGCGACCACGACGGGTCGCCGCTGGCGTGGCTGACGCAGGACTCGTTGCCGGCGGGAGCACCGGTCGACGCCCGGACTCTGCACGCTCCACTGCCCACGCTGGCCGACTACGGCTACCTGTGGACCACGGTGGGGGAACCCGACGGCGGGCTGTTCGACATCCCCGAGACCGCAGAGCCCGACCGCCGCATTCTCAACGCGGGCACGTTTGGCATCTTCACATCGGGCCCGCGAGCCGTCGAGAACTTCCTCGACATGGGCCACCTGCCGTTCGTGCACCCGGGGGTGCTGGGCCAGCAGCCCTTCACCGAGATCGTCGACTACCAGGTGGAGTACCGGAGCTCGGAGATATACGCGGTCAACTGCCTGATTTTCCAGCCCAAGGCAGCCGCCGCCTCCACCTCGGGACAGATGGTGAACTACACGTTCCGGGTGCCCCACCCGCTCTGCGCCCTCCTCTACAAGTCGACACCCGAGGACGATGTCCGCCTCGACGTGATCGGCCTGTTCGTGCATCCCATCGATGACGGCCGCGTCCGGGCACACCTGTTCAACTGCCTGCTCGACACGGTCAACACCGACGGGCAGCTCCGGCGCTTCCAGCAGGGCGTGCTCGCCCAGGACAAGCCGATCCTCGAGAACCAGGTCCCCAGGCAACTCCCACTCGACCCCGATGCGGAGGCCCCGACGAGGGCCGACAAGACCAGCAACGCTTACCGCCGCTGGCTCAGCGACCTGGGCATGACCTACGGGGTGGTCGCCCGCTCCAATAGCTAGGAGTCGGCTACCACGAGGATGATCCGGGCCCCGTGCCCGGAGTGCCAGCGATGGGGGACCCGGCTCTTGTAGAAGATGGCGTCCCCCGCCTCCAGCAGTATCTCCGGACGGCCCTCGAACTCGACTCGAAGCGTCCCCTCGAGAACGTAGAGCGCGTGCTCGGCGTCGGAGGAGAACCAGTCCTCGACATAGTCCTCGGGGGAGATCTCGTAGTCATAGAGTTCCGAGATCTTCCCGCCGCTACGAAGTATGGCCCGCGCGATGGCTGACCGCTGGTCTTCGGACACAGGGATCTGCTGGGTCGCCGACGATCTCACGACCTCGATCTCGGCCGGCTCGGCCGGGGGCAGCAGGTCGCTCGGCTGCACGCCGAGGGCATTCGCGATCCGGTAGAGGGTCGCGATAGCCAGGGAACACTGGCCGGACTCCAACTGACTCAGGAAGGGTTGGCTCACGCCCGCAGCCGCGGCGAGCTTGACGCCGGACAAACCAGCCTCGATTCTGAACTGACGGACCTTGGCGCCGATCTCCGCGCTGAGGACTCTCCCCGCGTCGTCTGTGACACCCATGCGAGCTCCCTGCACCATCCGCGATTCTCAGGAGTAACGACCGCTTCCTGGCTGCGACATTACTTATAATACTGAGACTCTACTTATGTTATGCTGCCCCCGGTCGGTGGCGGACCGCTTGAGATGGAACGTCGAGACCGGCTGACGATCAGCAGCAGTTCGTTGACGACTGTTCCAACAAGGGGGACGACATGACAAGAAGAACACGAGCGTGCTTGGCCATCGTCGCGACGATGGGCCTGGTGATGGCCGCTTGCGGGGATGACGAGGCTGACGCGCCCGCCGCGCCTGCGACCACCGCCGCCGCAGCGCCCGACACCATGACCACCGCCGCGCCTGAAGCGCCCGCTGAAGTGACGACCACCGTGCCCGAGGCGCCCGCTGAGGTAACGACCACCGTGCCCGAGGCGCCCACAGAGGTTGCCGACACTCCGAGCGCGTCGGATGGCACTGGGATGCGGATTGCGGTGATCTACGACGGAACGCTCGACCAGGGCGGGTGGCAAGGCTCGATGGATGCGGGGACGCAGCTTCTCGAGGATTCGATGCCCGGCGCCGAGGTCCTCAGGGTCGAGGCAATCGCCCCTGGGCAGTCTGCTCAGCGAGCGATGACGGACCTTGCCGAGGACGGCTACCACTTGATCATCGGCACCGCCACATACGACGCCGACATGGCCATCGTGTCCGCGGAATATCCCGAGACCGCGTTCCTGCATGCTTGCGACGCCACCGTCACCGCCAACATGGGCCAGTACTGCCTGGCGGTGGAAGAGGCCCGGTACGTGGACGGCGCGCTGGCGGCCGCGTTGAGCGAGACCGGCAAGATCGGCTATGTGGCGGGATTCGGGATCTCCTTCGTGCTCAAGCCGCTGAACCTGTTCGCGGCCGGCGCCCGCTCGGTGAACCCCGATGCCGAGGTGCACGTGGTGTTCACCAACGACTGGTTCGATCCCAATCTCGAGCTTCAAGCGGCCAACGCCCTGATCGATCTCGGTGTCGACGTCCTCACCTATGACCTGTCGTCGTCCGCGGTGCCGGAGGTGGCCGCTCAGCGCGGCGCCGGGTTCATCGGATACGGGTACGACGACGCCCGCCTCCAGGCGCCCGACTCGTGGCTGGGAGGGTCGCTCTACAACTGGGGTGCGGCCTTCGTGACCACCGCGCAGGAGGTAGCCGCGGGCACTTGGGAGCCCGGATACATCTACGGTGGCTACGCCGACGGGCTCCTCGGCTACGCCGAGTTCGGGGCGGCGGTTCCCGCCGAGGCGCAAGACCTGGTGGACAGCTTGATCGCGGACATCGCCGCCGGTGACCTGGATGTGTTCGCCGGTCCGATAGTGGACCGCGACGGCAACGTCGTCGTACCCGAGGGCGAGACCCTCGAGTTCTTCGATCGCGCCATCTGCTGCGAGTGGGTGATCGAAGGCGTCCAGGGCGAGATCGGCTAAGAGGCCGAGCGAGTAGGCATGCGAATGCGGCCCATACGGGCGAGGCCGTGGCCCGAGCGGCCCGTGAGCGCAGCGAACAAGAGCGGGAGACATCCCGCCGCAACCTCACCGGGTTGCACCTACCCGCGCGGCTTCTAGGTGGCTCATCCCCCGCGATCCCGCACCGCGGGGGTTCAACAGGTCATGCCGCAGGACACGGAGTTGGCGGTCCGCACGATCGGCATCTCCAAGGAGTTCTTCGGCCAGTCCGTCCTCGAGGACGTAGATTTCGACCTTCGTTGGGGCGAGATCCACGCCCTGCTGGGCGAGAACGGGGCTGGAAAATCGACGCTGTGCTCGATCCTGGCCGGCTTGTACCACCCCACTCGGGGCGAGATGATGCTGGCCGGAGCCCCCTACAGTCCCCACTCCCCGCACGCGGCCCTGGAGGCCGGCGTCGGGATGGTGTACCAGCACTTCCGGCTGGTGGAGCAGATGACGGTCGCCGAGAACATCCTGCTCGGCAATCCCGACGTGCCGGTCAGGATGACCGCGAGCGGGCTGGCCGGCCGCGCCCGGGAGGTCATGGACAGGCACGGCCTGTGGATCGAGCCGACCAAGTACGTCGGTGACCTTGCCGTCGGCGAGAAGCAGCAGGCCGAGATCCTCCGTCTCCTCAACCGCGGCGTGAAGGTCCTCATCCTCGACGAGCCGACGGCCGTGCTGACCCCCCGCGAGGCTGAAGCCCTGTTCGCGGCACTCAGGAACCTCGCCGACCAGGGCCGGGGTGTGATTCTCGTGACCCACAAGCTGCGCGAGGTCCAGCAGTCCGCCGACACCGTGACGGTCCTGCGATCCGGGAAGAAAGTCGCTCACCAACGCGTCGACGACACCACCACCCACGACCTGGCCAGACTCATGATCGGCGACGACCTCGAACCGGGATCCGGGTCCGTCGACGCATCCCACACCACCGGAGACAAGCTCCTGGAGTTGCACTCGGTATCGGTCGTCAGCGACGCCGCGACGCGCCCCGAACTCGACGGCGTGAATCTCACCGTGAGGGCAGGCCAGATCGTTGGGGTGGCCGGCGTGTCCGGGAACGGCCAGCGCGAGCTGGCAGAGGTCATCACCGGGCTCCGCACCACAACGTCGGGCACGATCAGGCTCCGGGGCGAGGACATCTCATCGCAGACGATCGGCGGCAGGATCAAGAAGGGGATGGGATTCGTTCCCGAGGACCGCTTGACGAGGGGCCTGGTTCTCGGACTGGAGATCGAAGACAACGTGCTGCTGAGGAGCCAGCGAGACCGGGGGTTCCGTATCGGGCCGTTCCTGCGGCTGTCGGCGATCAACCAATGGGCTCGACGTCTGATCGATCGGTTCGATATCCGCGGCGTGCGCAAGGGCCTGCCGATCAGCGTGCTGTCGGGAGGCAACCTGCAGCGGCTGATCCTCGCTCGCGAGCTGTCGCGGCAGCCCGCCCTACTGGTCGCGTCGGAGCCGACCCGCGGGCTCGATGTCGGGGCGGCCGAAGCGGTCCAGACCATCCTCAAGGCCGAACGCGGCCGGGGCGTGGGCATCCTCCTCTTCTCGGGGGATCTCGAGGAGGTGCTCGGAATCTCCGACGAGGTGGTCGTGATGTACGAGGGTCGGGTCGTGGCGTCACGACCGGCATCCGAAGTCGATGTGGCTCAAGTCGGGCGCTGGATGGCAGGCCTGACATGACCGCGCCCACCGTCGACCGTGCCGCCGCACGGAGTGGCCGCTGGCACATGCCCATCACGGTTGAGCAGCGGGCCGCGTCACGCTTCCTCCAGCAACTGGGCGTCAACCTCGTCGCTCTGGTCCTGGCGTTCGGGCTCGGAGCGATCCTTCTGCTGATGGCGGGTGACAATCCCTTCGACGTCTACCGCGAGATGTTCGACCGGGCATTCGGCTCGTCCAGGGCCTTCCGTGAGACGCTGCGGTCGACCACGCCGCTGATCCTCACCGGGCTGGCGGTGACCGTCTGCTTCCGCATGGGCCTGTGGTCGATCGGTGCGGAGGGCCAGCTCATCGCGGGCTCGGTGGCCGGTGCGGCCGCGGCGCTGGTGCTCGGTCCCTCGCTTCCCGCTCCGCTGGCAGTGGCCGCGGTCGTCGTCGCGGCCGCCCTCGGCGGAGCGGCCTGGGCCACGCTCGCAGCCGTGCCGCGGGCCCTGTTCGGAACCGACGAGGTGGTCACCACCCTGATGCTCAACTTCATCGCCCTGGGGATCATGAACTACCTGATCTTCGGCAGCGTCAGCTACTGGCGGGATCGCACCAACCTGGGATTCCCGGCCGGGAAGGTCATCCCGGAGTCGACCCAGTTGGATCCCTATTTCGGAGTGTTCGATGCGGGGCTGATTCTCTCGCTGGCGCTGGCGCTGATCGTCGCCCTCGCGCTCCGCAGAACGGTGTGGGGCTACCAGCTGCGGGTGGCCGGGGACTCCCGGGCTGCGGCCAGCTACGCGGGGATCAGCGCGACCCGCCAGATCATCTCGGTCTTCGCGGTGTCCGGAGCCCTCGCCGGAGTCGCCGGTGGAACGTACGTGATGAGCATCACCTTCGCGCTCGAACCCCGGGCCATCGCGGTCAATCTGGGATTCGTCGGCATCGTCGTCGCCGCGGTCGCCTTGCTGAAGCCTCTGCTGGTGGTGCCGATCGCCTTCCTGATGGGGGCGTTGCTCAGCATCGCCCCGTCGTTGAGCATCTTCGGCGTCTCGCCCGCGGTGGTGATCGTGATACAGGGCATCATCCTGCTCTGTGTCGCCGGAGCCCAGTTCTTCATCCGGTACCGGGTCCGGATCACCCGCGTCGAGGTTGGCAGCCGATGAACGACTGGGTATTGATCCAATCCCTGGTGGTCGCGGTGTCGACGGGGACCCCGGTGGTTCTCGCCGGTAGCGGGGCGATCCTCACCCAGCGCAGCGGCGTCCTCGACCTCGGCGTCGAGGGCACGATGCTGATCGGCGCGGTGACGGGGTTCTGGGTGACGACCTCCACCGGCAGTCCGGTCGCGGGCCTGGTGGTGGCGGTCCTCGCGGCGGCCGTATTCTCGATGATCCAGGGAGTGCTCGCGGTCTCGTTGCGAGCCAATCAGGTGGTGGTCGGGGTGGCCCTGGTCATTCTCGGATCCGGCCTGTCGAGCTTCATCGGCGACCAGGGCGACCCCCCGGTGGCGCGACGCTTCAGTGGAGGCATCTTCACGCCGGTGTTCCCCGAGTCGGTCCACGACTGGCCGGCGGTGGGCCCGCTCCTGCTGTCGCACGATCCGGTGGTCTACCTGTCCTGGGCCTTCGTTGCCGGGGTCCAGTGGTACATCTTCCGCACCCGGACCGGCATGCACCTGCGAGCGGTGGGCCACGACCCCGCCAGCGCCGACGCCGCCGGGCTCCCTGTCAGCGCCGTGAGGTACCTGCATGTGGCCCTGGGGGGAGCGGCGGCCGGAGCCGGCGGGGGATATCTCACGCTGCGCCTGTTCTCGGACTGGTTCGACGACATGACGGCCGGCATGGGCTGGATCGCGGTCATCCTCGTGATCCTCGCCAGCTGGCGCTCCCTGCGGCTGCTGGTGGCGGCCTACGCCTTCGGTGCCATCTCCAGTCTCGGGTTCACCTTGCAGTTGCTCGGATGGAAGATCCCGACCGAGCTTCTGGCGATCCTGCCCTTCCTGGTCGTGTACCTGGTCATGGTCTTCGTCTCCGCGGCCGAACGGCGGTCCCAGATGCCGGCGAGCTTGGCGGAGCCCTACTTCAGAGAGAGCCGATGAGGAGGCGCTAGTGACTACCACCGACACGGAGCGGACCATCATGGGGACGGCGTTCTACCCGCGCACGTCCCTCCTCAACGAGCGCCAGAAGTGGAATGCGTGGGACCGCTACCACATCGTGGACGCCTACACCGACTGGCAGGAGGAGTTGAGAACGGTTCGGGAGCGGGCCTCAGCCCTCGACCAGTCGCCGCTGTCCAAGCACTACATAGCCGGTCCCGACGCCGTGAGGTTGGTGAACTACCTGATCACCCGGGACGCCACCAAGATCGAAGTGGGCCAGATCTACTACACCCCCTGGTGCAACCAGGACGGGGCCGTGGTGGGCGACGGCCTGGTCGCCAGGGTCGCGCCGGACCGGTTCATGTTCTCGGCCGATCCCATGATGAACTGGTTCAGGCACAACGCCGAGGGCTACGACGTCACCATCGAGGACGTCACCATCGACTTCGGGCTGCTCGCGCTGCAGGGGCCCGCCTCGACCGAGGTCATCGAGGCGGCCACCGGGCAGAGTTGGTCCGACCTCCGTTTCTCGCGGCTGCGGACCACCACCATCGGCGGGGTGGAGGTCACCGTCTTCCGTCAGGGCTTCACCGGCGAGGTCGGCTACGAGTTCTTCGTGCCCGTCGCCGCCGGCGCCGACGTGTGGGACGCGCTGTTCGACGCGGGAGAGCCCCTCGGCCTGGGAGCCGGCGGCCTCCACGCGGTCGACGTAGCGCGGATCGAGGCCGGGATGGTCATCGTGGGCGCCGACTACACCCCGGCCGCCATGGATCGCCTCGGCGACCCCCTGCCCGTCTCGCCCGAGAACATGACCACACCGTTCGAGTTGAACCTGCACCGCTTCGTGGACCTCGGCCAGGAGGCCGACTTCGTGGGCAAGGAGGCTCTGCGGCGCGAGCTCGAAGCCGGGCCCAAGCGGTCGATGGTGGGAATCGAGCTCGACTGGCGCGACGTCGTCGGCCTCTACCGGGACTCCGACATCCCGCCGGAGGTGACCCCTCAGGTCATCCGGTTCCCCCTCCCCATCCTCCGCGACGGATCCCGCATCGGAAGAGCCACCAGCGTGACCTGGTCACCCACCGTCAACAAGATCATCGGCTTCGCCCACGTCGTGCCGGCCCACGCCGATCCGGGCACGCCGGTCACGGTGGAATGGGCAGCCGGGCCCGTCGGTGGGGAAGTGGGCGCCAGCCTGGTCGCCCTCCCCCACTACCGGCTGAAACGAGCCGGTTAGGAGGAATCATGAGCCCTGAGGACAACCAGCCGACTGAGCCCACTCGCTGCGACCTGCTGCTGACCGGCGGCACCGTGCTGACGCTCGACCCGGACCAGCCGGTCATCGAATCCGGGTTCGTGGCTGTCGACGGCGACAGGATCGCCGCGGTCGGTGACGGCCTGGAAGCGGGGTCGTTCCAGGCCGACCGGGCGATCTCCTGCCAAGGGAAGGTGGTGATGCCCGGGCTGATCGACTGCCACAACCATCTCTACCAGTCGCTCGGACGGACTCTCGGAGAGTGCCTGACGGGGTGGGAGTGGCTCAGCCAGTTCATGTGGCCCTACTCGGCTGCGATCTCCCAGCAGGAGACGATCGCCTCGGTGTACCTGGGGGCCCTCGAAGCGGTCCTGGCCGGGACCACGACCGTGCTGGATCACCACTACGGCCGCGACGACCACGACACCACCGTGATGGTGGCCGAAGTCCTCGAAGAAGTGGGGCTGCGGGGCCGAATCGCTCGGGGCGTGACCGGTACGCGGACCGCGGTCTCCCAACAGCAGAAGCTGCCGGAGACCTCGTTCCAGCGTTCGGCCGATGAGGAGTTGGCCATCACGGAGGCTTGCATCCGCTCAAGGCCGAAGGGCTCGAGGATCGAGATCTGTCCCGGACCCATGAACGCGGCCTACACCAACATCGACCTGATCGCGGCCAGTGTCGAGCAGGCTCGTTCCCATGGGGTGGCGTGGCATACCCACCTCAGCGCGCCCCGTGACGACCCTGAGGTGTTTAAGCAGCAGCACGGCTCGCGCCCGGCCACGTGGCTCCACAGCAACGGGCTGCTCGGTCCTGATGCGATCCTCGCCCATGCCACATGGGTGGACGACGAGGAGATCGAGGCGCTCGGGGACACGCGGAGCGCGGTCGCTCACTGCCCGTTGTCGAACTTCTACATGCCGTACGGCGTGATGCCCCTGCACGAACTCGTCGATGCCGGCGCCGCGGTGGGGCTGGGCAGCGACGGGTCATGCTGCGGGCACCGCCAGGACCTGTTCGAGAACATGAGGCTCATGGTGCTGATGCACCGGCTCAACACCCTCGACCCCAAGGCGTCGAGTGCCGAGGAAGCCCTGAGGGTGGCCACCCGGGGCGGGGCGGCCGTTCACGGCATCGAGGCCGGCGTGCTGGCCGAGGGGGCGCTGGCCGACATCGTGGTGGTCGACACCACGCGGCCGCACTTCGCGCCGATGCACGACCCGGTCGCGGCCATGGTGTACACGGCCCGCGGTACCGACGTCGAGATGAACATCGTCGGCGGCGAGATCATCGTCGAGGGGGGACGGTCGACACGGGTCGATCAGGACGCAGTCGTCTCCGAAGCGCGGGCGCGAGCCGGCGAGCTGGCCGAGAGGATCAACGCCCGCTAGCAGGCGTGCCGGCAAGCGGCCACAACTCGCATCGATTGCGGTTGGCGGAGCGGCGCGGCTAGCGGAGGGACTTCCAGAGGCGCCGGTAGGCGATGGAGAAGGCGTCGGTGGGCAGGGCCACCTCGCCGGTGTCGTCGAGGCCGAACGACACCGGCCGGGGTCGCAGGGCCTCGCAGATGACCCTGTCCTCCTCGTTGACGGCGGCCTGGAAGTCCCGCCACGGCTCCAGCGGGTCGTTGCCGAGGTTGGTGCGGGCGCTCTGCTGGAACACCAGGCTGGACGTGGCCGACTCGGGCAGCGCCGTCAGCTGGATGCACTCGATCTCGCCGTCGGGATAGGTGATGGTGAGCATCGACGAGAACGGGAACGTGAAGTCGTAGCGGTAGGCGGCCTCGACCTCCTCGACCGAGCCGTCGAGGGTGTTGCGGTACTGCTGGAACACCCCGACGCTGGATGTGGAGCCGCCGTCGGTGGCGGTCACCTTCTGAGGGGCCACCGGCCGGTCGCTGGGCCCGAACGTCACCCGGTGGATGGTCGAGAAGTGGGCGATGTCGTTGAAGTTCTCGGCCACCCGGCTGGCCGACACGTCCCAGCGCACCGGACCGATCTGGAAGGTCTGCACATCGGGCCGGTCGAAGAACCCCCAGTCGGGCGGGTCGTCGGTGGCCGGCTCGCCCGCGCAGGCCCACACGAGTCCGTGGGCCTCCCGGGTGTGGAGGGTGTCGAGGGCGAGCCGTTTCGGAAGCCGGGCGTCGGGCCGGGAGGGGAAGGCCACACACCGCCCGTCGGCCGCGTAGCGCAGGCCGTGGTAGGGGCACACCAGGCAGTCGTCGTCGTAGGAGCCCATGCTCAGCGGGCTGCCCCGGTGAGGGCAGCGGTCCGAGGCTGCGCAGGCCTCACCGCCGCTGCGGAACACCACCAGGGGCCGGCCCAGCATCACCACCCCGACCGGGCCGTCGTCGATGGCGCCGGAGCGGGCCACCGGATGCCAGCACCGCTCCAGGACGCCGAGTTCAGCGGGATCGATCGCCGCGCTCATGCCGCCGCCGCCGGTCCGGGCACAGGGTCGAATGTGTCCATGGCGGCCACGTCGGCGGGGTAGACCTCGGACGACACCACGTTGACGAGCCGGCCGCCCCGCACCACGGCCGTGGCCGGAACCCGGGCCGCGCCGGCAGCCACCAGCTCCGGGATCGGGGGCTGGCCGGCTGCGGAGCCCATGGCTTCTCCTTTCTTGTGTGCGCTTTGGGTTGTGCTCTTGTTGCGTGTAGTTCAGCCTCCGGCGGCCACCAGGACCAGCCGGGCGGGCGACTCCGACGCCAGGCGCCAGCGGGTCTGGACCCACGCCGAGTGGAACATGACGTCGCCGGCGTGGAGGGTCACTCGGGGGCGGTCCTTGAAGTCCACGTGCAGCGATCCCTCTATCACATAGATCACAGTCTCGTCGGCAGACTCGAACCACTCGTCGACGTCGGGGCCGGGCTCGATCCGGAAGTCGCCCAACTCGGTGATGCGCTGGCCGCCCCGGTAGGCCGTCCTGGCCGTGGTGGCGTTGGGCAGCTCGCTGACCGCCATCTGGTTCAGTTCGGAGGCCCTAAGGACCTCTACCCGGGTGTCGGTCGGAGGTTCGGGCAGCAGGTCCGACGGCTTCACCTCCAGGGCGGCCGCCAGGCGGTACAGCGTGGCTATGGCCACCGACGTCCTCCCGGCCTCCAGCTGGCTGAGGAACGGCTGGCTGACGTCGGCGGCCGCGGCCAGCTTGCGGCCCGACAGCCCCCGCTCGGCTCTCAGCGCCTTGACCTTGGCCCCGATCCCGAGACCCAGCTCATCGCCTTGCGGCTGCCCACCCACCGCGATCACCGGGCCTCGCGGGAGTAGGGCTCGCCCAGGCTGGCCGGCGCGCCCACCCGGCGGGCCCGCTCCGGGTTGGCCGACACCACGATCACCACGAGGAACGTGACCACGAACGGAATCATGTTCAGGAAGTCCGAGGGCACCTCGACCCCGGCGATCTGCAGAGTGAACCCCAGGGTGCGCAGCGCGCCGAACACGTAGGAGGCGGCCAGGGCCAGCCAGGGCCGCCATCCCGCCAGGATCACCAGCGCCACCGCGATCCAGCCCGCGCCCGCGGTCATGCCGGTCTGCCAGGTTCCCAGCACGACCAGCGCCAGGTAGACCCCGCCCACCCCCGCGCCGAAACCGCCCACCAGCGTGAAGAGGTAGCGGATGCCGGTCACCGACAGCCCGGCCGCATCGGCCGCGGCCGGGTCCTCCCCCACGGCCCGCAGCGACAGGCCCGGGGTGGTGCGGTACAGGAAGTAGGCGGCCGCCGCCACGATCAGCCACGACACGTAAACCACCGGGTCGTGTCCGAACACGATCGGCCCTACGGCGGGGAGGTCTCGCAGAGCCTCGGGCAGCAGCGGCTCGACCCGCACCCCGTTGAAGCTCTGGATCAGGGGATCGTCGCCGCTGCTGCCCCAGAAGGCCGACAGTCCCCCTCCGACGATCACCAGGGCCAGGCCCGAGACAATCTGGTTCACCCGCAGCGAGATGGCCAGCAGGGCATGGATCCCGCTGAGCGCCGCCCCGGCCAGCCCGCCGGCCAGCAAGGCGAGCCAGAGATTGCCGGTCTGGACTCCCGCCCAGAAGCCGGTCACGCCCCCGATGAGCATCATCCCCTCCACGCCCAGGTTCATCACCCCGGAGCGCTCGGTCAGGATCTCGCCCAGCGCGGCGAACAGGATGGGCGTGCCGGCCACGATGGCACTGACGACCGACAGGACCAGGACGGTGTCGTTCATGGCGACGCCGCCGAGGAATGCAGCGCCCGATCATTCATGGCGACCCGCCCGCCGCGTCGTCGTGAACAGTGTCGTTCATGGTGAACCCACCGCGGCCGCGGTCCTGGGGAACACGAGCCGGTTGGCCAGGAAGAACTCGCCGGCCGCCACGAACAGGAAGATCAGGCCCTGGAGCAGGAACACGATCTCGGCCTCGAGGCCGACGGTCTGCAGGTTGGTGCCCGACGCCACCACCGCACCGAGCAGCACCGCCACCGGGACCACGCCGAGGGGGTTGAGCCGGGCGACGGCGGCCACCACGATGCCGGTGAACCCGAGCTCGGTAGCGATGGCTCGGGGGTCGAGGGTCTTGAGCACGCCGCTGACCTCGATGGCCCCGGCCACCCCGGCCAGCGCTCCCGACAGGGCCAGCACCGACAGGACCTTGCCGCTCACGCTCATCCCCGCGTAGCGGGACGCGGCCGGGGAGTCGCCGATGGTGCGCAGCTCGAACCCCCAGGTGGTGCCCCGCAGGCTCCACCACAGCACCAGCGCAGCGGCCAGCGCGACCAGCAGCCCGTAGTGGAGCCGGTGGGAGATGATCGGGAGCTGGGCGGAGGCGGGGATGAGCTTGCCCTGCGGGAACATGGCCTCCGGGTCGCGCCAGAAGCTGACCGAGCCGAAGATCAGGTAGTTCATGAAGTACAGGGCCACGAAGTTGAGCATCAGGGTGGTGATCACTTCGTTGGTGTTGAAGTAGGCCTTGGGCAGCGCGGCCAGTCCGGCCCACAGCGCCCCCGCCACCGCCCCAGCCACCAGGATCACCAGCAGCATCAACGGCTTCGGGGTGCCCGACGGCAGGGCCAGCGCCAGCCCGGCGGCCGCGATGGCCCCCATGTAGAGCTGGCCCTCGGCCCCGATGTTCCACACCTTCATGCGGAACGCGACCGCAGCGGCCAGCCCGGTGAGGATCAGCGGCGTGGCCAGCACCAGCGTGCGGGTCAGGGGCCGCACACCGTTCAGGCTGGCGTCCAGCATGGTGCGGTAGGCCTCGACGGGGCTGGCGCCCGCGACGAGAATGACGACCGCACCAGCCAGGCCGGCCGCCAGCAGCGACGCCACGGGGACCCCGAGCCGCACCGGCAGCGCGGGCCTGGCCCGCGGCTCGACCCCGAGCCGCAGAGTCATGCCTCGCTGCCTCCGTCCCGGACGGCGGCCTGCACCATGCCCTCGGCCCCGGTCATCAGAAGGCCCAACTCCTCGACGTCGAGCGTCTCGGGGGTGTAGGAGCCCACGATGCGGCCCCGCGACATCACCACGATCACATCGGCCAGTTCGGTGATCTCGGCCAGGTCCTCCGAGAACAGCAGCACTCCCCGGCCTTCGCCGGTCTCGGCCCGGATGTGGGCCCGCACCGCGGCGGTGGCAGCCAGGTCGAGGCCCCTGGTGGGCGACGCGGCCAGCAGCACGTCGTGGGACCGGGAGAGCTCGCGGGCGAGGATCGCCTTCTGCAGGTTGCCGCCCGACATGAGGCTGACCGCCATGCCGCGGCGGGCGCCGCGCACGTCGAATCGCTCGATGAGCGTGCGGGCCGTCGTTCCGACCGCGCTCGACGACAGCACGCCGAGCCGGCTGTGGGGCGGCTCCCGGTAGCTCTTCAGCACCAGGTTCTCCTCGATGGTCAGCCCGCTGGCCAGGCCGGTGCCCAACCGGTCCTCGGGCACGTAGGCCAGGCCGGCCCGGGATCGCTCCCTCGGGCTGGCGGCGGTGATATCGCGCTCGCCCAGGCGTACCGAGCCGCTGCGGATGGCCCGCAGGCCGGCGATGGCCTCCTGGAGCTCCCGCTGGCCGTTGCCGGCCACACCGGCCACCCCGACGATCTGGCCCCGGCGGACCTCCACGCTGGCGCCGTCGACGGCCAGCACTCCCCGGTCCCCGCCGACCTGGAGGTTCTCGACGCTCAGGACCACCGGGGCGTGGTCGAGGCGGCGCACGGCGTGCTGGCCGGGCTCGGGCAGGTGCTCGGTCCCGATCATCATCGTGGCCAGGATGGCAGCGGTGGTCTCCGCGGTGTTGACGGTGCCGGCGTTGCGGCCGTGGCGCAGGACCGTCACCCGGTCGGTGTGGCCGAGGATCTCCTCCATCTTGTGCGACACCAGCACCACCGAGTGGCCCTGGTCGGCCATGTGGCGGACCACCTCGTAGAGCCGTTCGCACTCGTGGGGGGCCAGGACCGCGGTGGGCTCGTCGAGGATCAGGATCCGGGCCCCCCGGTAGAGCTGCTTGAGGATCTCGACCCGCTGCTGCTCCCCGACCGAGAGCTGCCATACGTAGGAGTCGGGATGGACGGTGAGTCCGTACTCCTCGGCGATGGCCGCCACCCGGTTCTGCACGGCCCGCAGGGTCAGGCGGATGCCCTGGCCCTTGAGCCCGAGCACCAGGTTCTCGGCCACGGTGAGGGATGGCACCAGCCGGAAGTGCTGGTACACCATCCCGATCCCGTGCTCGGCCGCCTCGTGGGGCGAGCGCAGGGTGACCGGCCGCCCGTCGAGGCGCACCTCGCCGGAGTCGGGGCGGTACAGGCCGGCGAGCACGGAGCAGAGCGTCGACTTGCCGGCTCCGTTCTCGCCCAGCAGTCCGTGGACCTCGCCGGACCGCAGGTCGAAGTTGACCCGGTCGTTGGCCGCGACGCCGTAGAACGCCTTGTTGAGGTCGTGTACCTCGAGGATCGTCTCGCCTACGTCAGCCAAGGCTCTGACCGTAATGGATGGGGGCTGGCCGGCTGGCCGGCCGGAGGGGGGCCGGCCCGCCGATCCGGTTGTCAGTTGATGGAGCCCTCGATGCCCTCGATGAGCCACAGGCAGCACAGCGTCCGCTCCCCGAAGGGGATCGTGCCGCCGTCGGCCACCTGGACGTTGCCCTCGTTATCCACCAGCGGGCCAGCGAAGTAGTCGAACGTCCCGTCGATGATCTGCTGGCGGCGCTCCTCGACCAGAGCCAGCATGTCGTCGGTCACGTCGGGGCCGTACGGCGCGTTGCCGATGAAGCCGTCGGCCAGCCCGCCGTAGCTCAGGGCCGGCTCCCAGGTTCCGCCGATCATGGTCTTGATCTGGTTCGTGTAGTAGCCGCCCCACTCGAAGGTGAACGACGACAGCCAGGCGTTGGGCGCCTCAGCCGAGCGGTCCGAGGAGTAGCCGATGATGTTGAGGCCCCGGCTCTCGGCCACCGACGCCACCGCTGGCGAGTTCAGCTCGTGGGCCAGCACGTCGGCGCCGGCGTTGGCCAGCGCTTCGGCCGCCTGCTGCTCGGCGGGCGGGTCGTACCAGCTGTTGATGTAGACGACCTGCACCACCGCGTCGGGGTTCATCTCGCGCACGCCGATGGTGAAGGCATTGAGGGCCCGGTTGACCTCCTCGATGGGGAAGCCGGCGGGATAGCCGATGATGCCCGTCTCGGTGATGCTCCCCGCGATGAGCCCGTCGAGGTACCGGCCGTCCTCGGTGGCCCCGTCGAAGTGGCCCATGTTGTCGGTGGTCGTCCAGCCGGCCCAGGTCAGGAAGATGGTGTCCGGATAGGCGGCCGCCACCGGTTCGGCGTCGGGCTGGTAGAAGCCGGTGGCGATGACCATGTCCACGCCCGCTTCGGCGAGGTCCTCGAAGGCGTTGGTCGCACTCGGGCCGGGCGAGATCTCGGTCACCAGCTGGATGTCGAGGCCGGGCAGGGCTGCCCTTACCTCCTCGACGGCCCGGTTGTGGGTGGTGTTCCATCCGCCGTCGTCCAGGAACCCGTCGAACACGAAGGCCACGGAGTAGCCGGACCCGTCCGAGGGCGCGGCCTCCTCCATGGGCTCCTCTTCGGCCGGGGCCTCTTCCTCCATGGGGGCCTCTTCGGCCGGCTCGGCTACTTCTTCGGCCGGCTCGGCCGGAGCGGCCGGCTCAGCCGGAGCGGCGGCGTCGTCGTCCCCGCAGGCCGCCGCGACGAATGCGAAAACGGCTAGTACCACCAGGAACCATCTGGCCCGTCTCATACTTGCTCCCTCCCCAGGTGCGTTGACAGGGTGATAACTGGTTCTTATCATCCCGTCAGGACTGTTTCAAGCCAATGGCAGGCGGTACCGATGGGCGAGGCGATGACGGGACACGATGGCGGAGCCAGGCCAACCGAGGCCCTCCTCGGGACGCCGTTCCACCACAGCACCGTGGCCCGGATGGCGTCTACATGGTGGTTCGGCTGGGGCGGCTACGTGGTGCCCGATGTATACACCGACCCCGTCTCCGAGCTGCAGGCCATCCGTACCGGGGTGTCGATGAACGAGATGTCGCCCATCCCGAAGATCGAGATCCGGGGGCCCGAGGCGGCCGCCTGCGTGGACTACCTGATCACCAGGGACGCCTCGCGGATGCAGGTCGGGCACGCGTGGTACACGCCGTGGTGCACTGGCGACGGCAAGGTCGTGGGCGACGGCATCGTGTTCCGCCTCGAGCCCGAGCGGTTCGTGTTCTCGGCCGACCGGTGCGAGACGTTCTTCAGGAAGGAGACCGTCGGCTTCGATGTCGAGATCGACGATGTGACCGACGATCACGGGATCCTGGCTCTGCAGGGGCCGCGGTCGCGTGAGGTCCTAGAGGCCGTCACCGGCGAGAGTTGGGCCGATCTGCGGTTCTCGCGGTTCCGGGCGGCGGTGATCGACGGCGTGCCGGTGACGGTGGCCCGGCAGGGGTTCACCGGCGAGCTGGGCTTCGAGCTGTGGGTGGAGCGGCCCGGCGGCGAGCGGGTGTGGGAGGCGGTGGCCTCGGCCGGGGCGCCATTCGGGATCCAGCCCGCCGGCGAGTACGCCATCGACGTCGCCAGGGTGGAGGCCGGTCTGATCCTGATCTCGGCCGACTACACCGGCGCCGGGCCCGACGCTCCCAGCGCCGACGCCGCGGCGAACCCGGAGGACTTCGTGACACCTTACGAGTTGGGCCTCGGGCACTGCGTGAAGCTGCACAAGGCCGCCGACTTCATGGGGCGCGATGCGCTGGCCGCCGAGCACCACCGGGGGCCGTCCCGGCGTGTCGTGGGCCTGACCTTCGACGTGGAGGGAGTCGTGAGGCTGTTCCTGGACGCGGGCCTGGCCCCCGACGTGTCGCCCAGGGTGCGGTGGGACCACCTGCGGTTGCGGGCGGGCGACGATGTGGTGGGCCGGGCCAGCAGCGTCACCTGGAGCCCAACAACGTCGCGGCTGATCGGCTTCGGGCTGGTGCCGGTGGAGCTGTCGGAGGCGGGGACCGGGCTGACCGTGGAGTGGACCGACTTCTGGGGCCGGG
The DNA here is from genome assembly GCA_022821685.1 of Acidimicrobiia bacterium. GTDB lineage: Bacteria > Actinomycetota > Acidimicrobiia > Acidimicrobiales > Aldehydirespiratoraceae > Aldehydirespirator. Next base: position 31,633 of record JAJEDD010000005.1, on the reverse strand, counting down.
AGTTGGGAGACGTTGCAGTCGAGGTGTGCGAGTATCCGTTCATCGACCTGGGCAGGGAGGCAGGATGAGCCCCGTGGCAGCCGATCCGTTCACGATGCGCAAGGGAGGCAGGATGAGCCCGGTAGCCGCTGATCCGTTCACGATGTGGCATCCGGTGGCGTCGGTCCACGACGTGCCCTACCGCCACGTGTACCACGGCCAGCTTCTGGGCCGTGAGCTGGCGGTGTGGCGGGCCGACGACGACTTCGTGAACGTGTGGGAGAACCGGTGCCTGCACCGGGGGGTGCGGCTGTCGATCGGCAGCAACGACGGCACCGAGTTGCGCTGCCAGTACCACGGCTGGCGCTACGCCAACCGGTCGGCGGGATGCACCTACATCCCGGCCCACCCGGCCGACGCCCCGGCCCGCACCATCTGCAACCGGACGTTCCCCACGGTCGAGCGCTACGGGCTGGTCTGGTCGGGCGAGGAGCCGGTGGGCGACCCGCCGATGATCGACGTGCTGGAGGCGGGCACCCCGTTCGGGCTGCGCAACCTGCCGGTCAACGCTTCGGCCGAACTGGCTGTGCTGCACCTGCGGGACCACCGGTTCCTGCCCTCCGACCGGCTCGGTGCAGGGTCGGCGGAGCCGTCCGTCGAGATGTCGGTGGACTCGGCCGACGAGTACTCGGTGACACTCACCGCCACCGACGGCGCCGGCCGTTCGTCGTCGGGTTCGGGGTCGTCGTCGGGTTCGGGTTCGTCGTCATCGACGCCGGGGTCGTCGTCGACGGCGGTGTTCTTCGTGCAGCCGGTCGACTCGGGACGCTGCGTAATCCGGGGCGTGCTGGCCGAGACCCCGGCGGCGAGCGAGCAGACGGCCGTGCTGCGACACCACGCGGTCGAACTCAACCGGCTGGTCGGAGCGATCGAGGCCGAGGCCGCCCTGCTGCCGGCCCCCGAGCCGATGGTGCCGGTGCTGCAGCAGGTACCGCTGAACCTGGCGGAGGTGCCCGAAGCGCCGTCCGGCCGCCAGGCCGCGCTGCGGGTGCAGGTGCGCCGCAAGTGGGAGACCGCGGCCGGGGTGGCCGCCTTCGAGCTCGTTCCGATCACCGGCGTGCTGCCCACGTTCCAGCCGGGAGCCCACATCGACGTCCACCTGCCCAACGGGCTGGTGCGCCAGTACTCGATCACCAACGGCCCGGGCGAGACGTCGTACTACCGCCTCGGGGTCAAGCTCGAGCCCGACTCGACCGGAGGGTCGGTCTGCCTGCACGAGACCGTGCGGGAGGGCGACGTGCTGGCCATCTCCGAGCCCCGCAACAACTTCCCGCTGCGGCGCGACTCGATGCGGACGATCCTGCTGGCCGGCGGCATCGGCATCACCCCGCTGCTGGCCATGGCCCAGGCGCTCGACCGCATGTCGCTCCCCTTCGAGCTGCACTGCTTCACCCAGTCGGCGGGGCACACCGCGTTCACCGACGTGCTCGACGGCTTGGGCGACTCCGTCGTGCGCCATCTGGGGCTGCCGCCCGATGAGACGGTGGCGGAGATCCGGCGGCTGGTGGCCACGCCCGACGAGTTCACCCACCTGTACGTGTGCGGTCCCGGACCGATGCTGGAGGCCGCCCGGCGGGAGGCGGCCGCGGCCGGCTGGCCCGACGATCACGTCCACTTCGAGTACTTCAAGAACACCACCGAGATCGACGACTCTTCGACGTTCGAGGTGGCCCTGGCCCGCTCGGCGCTGACCGTCACCGTGCCGTCGGGGTCCACCATCCTCGAGGTGCTGCGGGAGCACGGGGTGCCCCTGCCGTCGTCGTGCGAGCAGGGGGCGTGCGGGACATGCGTGGCGACGGTGCTGGAGGGCGAGCCCGACCACCAGGACGTGTATCTCAACGACTCCGACCACCAGGCCGGCGACCGGATCATGACCTGCGTGTCGAGGTCCCTGTCCGACCGCCTCGTACTGGACCTGTGAGGCGGCTGATGCGGTTCCCCTCCCGGAACTCCTGCAGTTGCGGATCTGTGAGGCGGGGCGGCTGGCGATGATCAAGCTGTACGACTACGTGCTGTCGGTCAACTGCTACAAGCAGCGGCTGATGATGAGCATCCTCGACGTCACCTACGAGACGGTCCCCGTGGACTTCTTCCCGGGGTGGGAGCACAAGGGCGAGGAGTTCCGCGAGATCAACCCGCTGGGCCACATCCCGGTCATCGACGACGACGGCTACATCCTGTGGGACGCCCACGCCATCCTGGTGTACCTGGCGGCGAAGTACGACCCGAGCGGGCTCTGGTACCCGACCGGCGATCCCGGGCTGCTGGGCGAGACCGCTTCGTGGATGCTGTTCGCGGAGGGCACCACCAACACCGCGTCGGCGGCCCGGCTGTGCGTCAACCTCGGCTACGACTTCGACCTCGAGGCGTGCCAGGCCGGCGCCCACCGGCTGTTCCGGGTGCTGGACGAGCATCTGTGGTTCCGTGAGCGGTCGGGCGGGGAGTGGGTGTGCTCGGGCCCGCATCCCACCATCGCCGACATCGCCCTGTTCCCCGACGTGGTGCTGTCGGAGGAGGGTGGGATCTCCCGGCTCGACTACCCGGCGTTGAGACGCTGGACCGACCGGGTGAAGCGGATCCCCGGCTTCGAGGTGATGCCCGGCATCTTCCCCGCCTCACCGGGGCGCTAGCAGCTCACGCCCCCGCGATCTGGGCGGCGCCTCGTTGGGGCGCACAGAGGCCGGACGGTAGAGCGCGATCAGTGGTCGGACTCGTGAGACGTGCGGCGAGGCCGTGGCCCGAGCGGCCCGTGAGCGAAGCGAACAAGAGCGGGAATGGCGCTGTGTTCTACGAGGTTCCGAACGTGAGGCCCAGGTCCTTGAGCCAGCGGCGGTAGGCGACGGCGGTCCTGTCTCCTCGCACGTGCCACTCGGCCGCCAGGTCCAGCGGCAGCAGTTCGGGCCGCTGTGACTCCACGATGGGGATGTCCTGCATGACGATCTCGTCGATGTAGGCCCCGAAGTCCTCGTCGGAGAGGTCGTGGTTGTAGTTCATCGAGTTCCACATCCAGCCGACGCTGTGCCGCTCGTCGACCGGGGTGACCGCGAAGTACATGGTGTAGCGCTCGGTTCCGCCGCCGGGAATCGACAGCCCGATGTAGGCGGTGAGGGGCCGCAGCACCCGGTACAGCCACTGCGCCATCTTGGCCTCGCCCGAGCCGTCGGGGTTGGGGGTCCAGGTGTTGATGTCGCGGGCGGTGATGCCCTCGGCGTTGGTCTCGACGTTGTAGTCGCCGAGTTCGGTGTGGTCGCGGTCGCCGAGGATTCCCTCGTGGACGAACGGGAAGTGGGTGGCGTCCAGGAAGTTCTCGATGACCCGGGGCGCGCTGGCCCGGATCTCGTACGGGCCGCCGAGGACGTGGCGGAAGGCCGGGTCGTCCCACTCGTTGTAGGCGGGCGGCGGCCTGTCGGGGCGGCCGAGCGAGACCCAGATCAGACCGTGGGCCTCGGTGGCCGCGTAGGTGGTGGCGCAGGCTCGGGCCGGCGGTGTCTGGCCGGGCCTGGAGGGGATGTGCACGCAGGTCCCGGACTGGTCGTAGGTCCAACCGTGGTAGGCGCACTCCAGGCCGAGCCCGGTGACCTGGCCCAGAGACAGGCGGGTGCCCCGGTGCACGCACAGGTCCTTCCAGGCCATGACGTCTGTGCCCTGGCGCCACACCACCAGGTCCTCGCCCAGCAGCCGGGCGGCGGCCACGCCCGACTCCGCCACGTCGTCGCTGCGGGCCACCACATGCCAGTCGTCCACCAGCACCGGATCCTCGATCACGGCCTGTTCACCCCCGAGTTCATCCCTCGACTCACGTTGCGGCCCACCCCTGGCTCATCCCTCGGCTCACCGGCCGCCCACCTTCCGGCCCACGCCTGGGTTCATCCCTCGGCTCACTTTTAGGGCCCACGCCCGGGCTCACACGGCGGCGGGGATCACGCCGTAGGTGATGCCCAGGTCGGACAGCCACCGCCGGTAGGCGATGGCCGACCGGTCGGCCCTGATGGGGGTCTCGGCCCGGGGGTCGAGGGGCAGGCGCTTGGGGTGCTGGTTCTCGAGGATGGGCTTGTCCTGGGCGAAGATCAGCAGCTGGTAGCCCTTGATGTCGGTGTTGGTGCTGGTGTCGTCGATGACGCCCATGTAGTTGTGGGCCCGCACCCGGTCCGCGCTCATGGGCTGCACCCAGATGGCGCAGATGTCCTCGAGGGAGGGGTCGGGGAGGCTGTCGTAGAAGAGCATCACGCAGTAGGGGTGCGGGACCCGGTACCGGTAGCGCATGACGACCGGATCGTCGAAGTTGACGCCCACCTTGGGCACCATCATGTCGCACTTGGTGGCGTGGACTTCGCCGTCGCGGATCTCGACGTCGTACTCGACCACCTCGGTGTGGGGCTGCAGGCCCAGCGAGCCTTCGTGCACGTAGGGGAAGTGGGCCAGGTCCAGGAAGTTCTCGACCGCCCGGGGCGCCGAGGTGGCCACCCCGACGCTGCCGGCGTTCATGTTGCGCCGCTTGGGGTGGTGGTACTCCGGCAGCGGGAACAGGTCGTCGGGCGGCTCGCCGAGGCTGGTCCAGAGGTAGCCGTACTCGGGTCTGACCGGCAGGGGGTCGAGGGTGTTCAGGCCGGCCGTGTCGATGGCGGCTCCGGCGGGCCGGTCGGGCGACGACCGCCAGGCGGAGAACTCGCCGTCACCGGTGGCGGTGAAGCTGATCCGCTCGTCGAGCAGGAGGGTCTCGTTCACCACGCCCGCGCCGATCTCGTCGAGGGCGCTGATCACGTGCCACTGGTTCCAGATCACCGGGTCGGTGCAGGTCGGCTGTGTGATCTCCACTGTGTCGTCCCTGCCTTGATAAATGCTGCTTATCAGTCTGGCACCCTGGCAGAGGAGGCGCAATGGCCCTCCCGAAATTGATGCCGAAACCGCCCATATAGGCCCACTATCCGCATCAATTTCGCCGGGGGGGAGTGGGGGTTGCCCAGCTCAGCGGCGGGCGAGGGCGGGGGTGAAGGGCGCGACGAACCAGGCCGCGCCGATGAGGGCGTGGAAGTAGAAGTGGGCCACTACTGCGCCCGTGACTGCGGCCGCGGGGCTGTGGCTCCGCCCGGCGGGCTCCAAGGGGCCGGTGTCGGCCAGCATCCGGGCCTTGAAGCCGGCGATGAACTCTGCGTCGGTGATCAGCAGGCAGACCTCCTGGTTGCACCGGAAGCTGTGGCGGCTGAAGTTCGACGAGCCGATGAGCAGCTTGTCGTCGTCGGCCAGCAGGAACCGGGCGTGGAAGAAGTCCGGGTAGGTGCGCAACTCCACACCGGCCCGGGCCAGGCGGCTCCAGATGTAGGGCTCGGCCAGGCGCAGCCAGCGGTAGTTGTTCTGTTGAGCGGTGATGACTGCCTTGGCCGGCGCCCGGGCCTGGCCGAGCAGCTTGACGATCCCGACGTCGAGGGAGTAGGGGGAGGCGAGGACGATGCTGCGGCTCGCGCCGTTGATGATCTGGGTGAACGCCGGCTCGATCTCCCTGTTGGTCAGCACCGTGGTGTTCACGGAGCGGCGGTCGCCCCGCTCGGTGCGGGCGAAGTCGTGGGTGAGGGCGTCCACGATGGCGGGGTCGGTGGTGCGGATCATGAAGTCCCGCCAGGCGAAGTTGTGGTCGCTGATGTTGATGCCGCCAAGGTAGGCGTGGTCGTCCACCACATAGAGCTTCTTGTGGTTGCGGCTGAGGCCGAAGAACTTCACCGGCCCGAACGGCTGGGTGAAGGTCGTAGCCACACCGGCGGCCCTGAGCCGGTCGAACATGGCCTTCGTCTCGGCGGCCTCGTCCCGCACAGACGGGTCGGTGTCCTTCCGGTCGCTGACGTAGCGCAGGGCAAAGCAGTCGACCAGCAGCCGCACGTCCACGCCCCGGCCGGCGGCCCCGGCCAGCAGGTCGGCCACGGCCAGGCCCGAGGCGTCGCCGTCGAAGGTCATCACCTGGATCAGCACCCGCCGCTCGGCCGATGCCAACGCACGGTGCAGGTCCTCAACGAACTCCCGGTTGTCCAGCAACCGCAATCCGGTGTCGCCGCCCACCCGCCGAAGCTACCCGCCAACACCTCCACGAGCCGCCCCGGCCCACAGCCCCACCCCACCCGAATTCCCGCCCCGCCCCAAGATCTCGGGTCGGTTATGGGTGGTAGATCCTCAAAACCGACCCGAGATTCTGCGCCACGACCCGTCTCAGAGATCTCGGGTCGGTTATGGGTGGTAGATCCTCAAAACCGATCCGAGATTTATATGTTGTTCCATGATATGTTATGCAGATGCCAGGATGCGAGGCGCAGGTCCTCGAGCACATGAGGCAGCAGCACGGACTGATCTCTCGGCACCAAGCGCTGAAGGCCGGCATGACCGTCGACCAGATCGCATGGCGTCTCAAGACAGGTCGATGGGTCAGGGCTGGCAAAGGCGTGTTCCAGCATGCCGCCTCTGCCTCGACTCCGCTGTCGAGGCTGCTCGCCGCGTGCTTTGCGTCCGACGGGGTAGCCAGCCATCGCTCGGCGGCCGCCCTCCACGGCATAGATGGCTACCAACTCGACCGGATCGAAGTTGTCGTGCCCTGGAAGCGAACACCGGTCACCAAGGGCTTCGAGTTGCACCGGACGACCCAGATGCCATTGACCAAGCCCGTCACCCGCAACGGCATCCTGTGCACCTGGGTCGGCCGCACGGTTCTTGATGTGGCGTCCGTGGTGAGTCGCGAGCGGTTGGAGCACACCATCGACGCCGTCCTCCGGCAAGGGCTGCTCCGACTCGATGACCTGTACGCCGTGCTGGTGTCGCACTCGCGGCAGGGGCGTACGGGCTGCGGTCCATTCCGGGACGCTCTCGAGGAGCGAAGGGGTGATGACGCGGTACCCCTCAGCGCATGGAGCCGCATGGTCTCGGATCTCCTTGTCGACTACGGGCTCGCCCGCCCGGCTTTGGAGTTTCAGATCCGTGACCCTTCAGGGGAGTTTGTCGCGCAGGTTGACCTGGCTTATCCGGATCATCGTGTTGCCATCGAACTCGACAGCAAGCGATGGCACCTCAATAGCGTGTCCTTCGAGCGGGACCCTCGGCGCCGCAACGCCTTGACGGTGATCGGCTGGACTGTCCTGACGTTCACCTGGAGCGACTACGTGGATCGTCCCGGCCAACTGTGCGCTACCGTCGCCAAACTCTTGGCGTCAGCCAGCCGGCGCGCCAGCTAGTTCCGGGGCGCAAGATCTCGGGACGAGTCCAAGCACATACCACCCATAACCAACCCGAGATCTTGGGACGATGCGGGGCGCAAAATCTCGGGACGAGTCCAAGCACCTACCACCCAGAACTAACCCGAGATTCCGGGGCGGGAAACACGGGCGCTAGGTTTGGGGGATGGCGCAGACGGTCGCTCCCCCGGAGACCGCGGAGCGGGTGCCGCCGCTGAGACGGCGCCGGCGGGAGCTTCCCTGGCCGCTGAACATCTACCAGACCGCGGTCGGCAAGAAGTACGTGATGGCGGTCACCGGTATCGGGCTGCTGGCCTTCGTGATCGTGCACATGATCGGCAACCTGCACCTGTACGAGGGCCCGACCCAGATCAACGAGTACGCCGAGGCGCTGCGCGACCTGGGCGGCCACCTGGTGCCCCGCACCCTGATCCTGTGGGTGATGCGGATCGGGCTGCTGGCCATGTTCGTGCTGCACATCCACAGCGCCTGGTCGCTCAAGGAGATCAGCCGGCGCAGCAGCCCCAAGGCCAACTGGGTGAGCGGCAACAAGCGCTACGCCGGCGGGCAGGACTACGTGGCCGTCAACTTCGCCAGCCGCACCATGCGCTGGACTGGCCCCATCGTCGGCCTCTACGTGCTGTTCCACCTAGCCGACCTGACCTGGGGCTGGTGGCTGGGCGACGACTACGTCCGGGGCGACGTGTACCACAACGTGGTGGAGTCGCTGTCGTCGATCCCGGTGGCGATCGTCTACATCGTGGCCAACGTGGCGCTGTCGGTGCACATCTACCACGGCATGTGGTCGGCGTTCCAGACGCTGGGGGTCAACAACCCCCGGTTCAACCACCTGCGCAGGGGGCTGGCCACGGTGATCGCCGGGGCGATCCTGGTCGGCAACCTGAGCTTCCCGATCATGGTCCAGGCGGGAGTGGTCGCATGAGCGGGGTGGTCGCACCAGGCGGGGGGCGTCGCATGACGTCAGCCTCGATGGTCCAGGCGGGAGTGGTCGCATGAGCGGGGTGGTCGCACCAGGCCGGGGTGGTCGCATGAGCGGGGTGGTCGCATGAGCGTCGTGCTGGACGCCAAGGTCCCCGACGGGCCCATCGCGGAGAAGTGGGACAACCACAAGTTCTCGGTGAAGCTGGTCAACCCGGCCAACAAGCGGCGGTTCAAGATCCTGGTCGTGGGCACCGGGCTGGCCGGGGCGTCGGCCGCGGCATCGCTGGCCGAGCTGGGCTACAAGGTCGAGGCGTTCACGTTCCACGACTCGCCCCGGCGGGCCCACTCCATCGCGGCCCAGGGCGGCATCAACGCGGCCAAGAACTATCGCAACGACGGCGACTCGGTCTACCGGCTGTTCTACGACACCGTCAAGGGCGGCGACTACCGCTCCCGGGAGGCCAACGTCTACCGCCTGGCCCAAGTGTCGCTCAACATCATCGACCAGTGCGCGGCCCAGGGGGTGCCGTTCGCCCGGGAGTACGGCGGCCTGCTGGCCAACCGGTCCTTCGGCGGTGCCCAGGTGAGCCGCACCTTCTACGCCCGGGGCCAGACCGGCCAGCAGCTGCTGCTGGGCGCCTACCAGGCCATGGCCGCCCAGATCGCGGCCGGGGGCGTGACCCTGCACAACCGGGCCGACGTGCTCGACATCGTGGTGAAGGACGGCGAGGCCTGCGGGATCGTCACCAGGGACCTGCTCACCGGCGAGGTGCGGGCCCACAGCGGCCATGCGGTGGTGCTGGCCACCGGCGGCTACGGCAACGTCTACTACCTGTCGACCAACGCCATGAACTGCAACGTGACCGCGGCGTGGCGAGCGCACCGGCGGGGGGCGACCTTCGCCAACCCGTGCTACACCCAGATCCACCCGACCTGCATCCCGGCCAGCGACGAGTTCCAGTCGAAGCTGACCCTCATGTCGGAGTCGCTGCGCAACGACGGGCGCATCTGGGTGCCCCGCAACTCCGACGACGCCCGGGCCGCGGCCGACATCGGTGACGCCGACCGCTACTACTTCCTGGAGGAGAAGTACCCGGCGTTCGGGAACCTGGTGCCCCGGGATGTGGCGTCGCGCAACGCCAAGACGGTGGTCGACCAGGGGCTCGGGGTGGGGCCGCTGCGCAACGGCGTGTACCTCGACTTCGCCGACGTGATCGCCCGTGACGGCGAGAGCCTGGTGCGGGAGAAGTACGGGAACCTGTTCGACATGTACGAGCGGATCACCGGCGAGGACCCGTACCGCTCCCCCATGCGCATCTACCCGGCCACCCACTACACGATGGGCGGGCTGTGGGTGGACTACAACCTGATGACCAACGTGCCGGGGCTGTACGCGCTGGGCGAGTGCAACTTCTCGGACCACGGGGCCAACCGGCTGGGCGCGTCGGCGCTGATGCAGGGCCTGGCCGACGGGTACTTCGTGCTGCCCTACACCATCGGCGATTACCTGGCGCCGAAGCTGGGGACGGCGCCGGTGCCTGTCGACGATCCGGCGTTCACCGCCGCGGTGGCCGAGGTCGACGACCGGACCCGGCGGTGGCTGGCCAAGCGGGGCACCAAGTCGGTGGACCACTACCACCGGGAGCTGGGCAAGATCGTGTGGGAGTACTGCGGCATGGCCCGCAACCGCACCGGCCTGGAGAAGGCGCTCACCGAGATCCCGGCCCTGAGGGAGGAGTTCCGTGCCAACGTGAAGGTGCTGGGGTCGGCCGACACCACCAACCAGGCGCTGGAGCAGGTCAACCGGGTGGACGACTTCATGGAGATGGCCGAGCTCAAGGTGCGTGACGCCCTGCACCGTGAGGAGTCCTGCGGCGGGCACTTCCGGGAGGAGCACCAGACCCCCGAGGGCGAGGCCCTGCGGGACGACGAGAACTTCGCCTACGTGGCCGCCTGGGACTGGCAGGGCGCCGACCGGCCCCAGGAGCTGGTCAAGGAGCCGCTGGAGTTCGAGAACGTGAAGCTCACCCAGAGGAGCTACAAGTGAGCGCCGGCAACGAGCCCCTAGGCCCCCTGTCGGCGGCGAAATTGATGACGAAACCGCCCTTATATGTCCACTATCCGCATCAATTTCGCAGCGGCCGGGTGGAGGCATGACATGAGTGCCGGGAACAGGCATGGGGCCAAGCTGCGGCTGAAGCTGCGGATCTGGCGCCAGGCCGGACCCGACGAGCCGGGCCGATTTCTCGACATCGACGCCCACGACATCCCGGAGGACTGCTCGTTCCTGGAGATGCTCGACATCGTCAACGAGCGCCTGATCGAAGACGACATCGAGCCGATCACGTTCGCCCACGACTGCCGGGAGGGCATCTGCGGCACCTGCGGGGTGATGATCAACGGTCGTCCCCACGGCCCCGAGTCGGCCACCGCAACCTGCCAGCTGCATATGCGCAAGTTCCGAGACGGAGACGAGATCGTGATTGAGCCGTTCCGGGCGGCGTCGTTCCCGGTGGTGAAGGACCTGATGGTGGACCGACGGGCCTTCGACCGGATCATCGAGTCGGGCGGCTTCATCTCGGTGCCCACCGGCACCGCCCCCGACGCCAACGAGATCCCGATCCCCAAGGATGTGGCTGACTTCGCCATGGACGCGGCGGCCTGCATCGGCTGCGGGGCGTGCGTAGCCGCCTGCCCCAACTCGGCGGCCCAACTGTTCACCGCGGCCAAGCTCGGCCATCTGAGCGTGCTGCCCCAAGGCCAGCCCGAGCGGTGGCGGCGGGCCGAGGCCATGGTGGAGACGATGGAGTCGTTCTTCGGGTCGTGCACCAACCACGGCGAGTGCAGCGAGGCCTGCCCCAAGGAGATCAGCCTCGACTTCATCGCGGTGCTCAACCGCGACTATCTGAAGGCCAAGGTCAAGAACCGCCGCCTCGCCTCCCAAACCTGACCGGATGCGGTCGGGCGGACCGGGCGCAGGCTCCTTGGAGCAAATCCTGCCCGAGGACTTGGAGCTAGGTAGAGGATCGACGCGATGACCGGCGGGCGTGAGGCGGGCTGGGGACCGGGGCGGCGACTGGCGCTCGGGCTGGCCCGGGGGGTGGCCATGGGCGCGGCCGATGTGGTGCCCGGCGTGTCGGGCGGAACCATTGCCGTGGTGCTTGGCATCTACGAGCGGCTGCTGGGCGCGATCCGGGGGGTGGCGGGGGCCACGGCCCGGTTGCTGCGGGGCGACTGGCGGGAGTCCGTACGGCGGCTGGTCGAGGTGGACCGGTGGCTGATCCTGCCGCTGCTGACCGGGATCCTGGGGACGATCCTGCTGCTGGCCTCGGTGATCGAGACCCAGCTGGAGGAGCGCCCCGAGACGATGGCCGGCCTGTTCTGCGGGCTGGTGCTGGCATCGGCAGTGTCGGCGTGCCGGCTGTTCGAGTGGCGGGGTGCCATACAGATCGTGTTGATGGCGGCGGCCGCGCTGGCCACGTTCGGGGTGTTGGGCCTGCAGTCCGGCCCGGTGGCCGACCCGTCGCTGCTGGTGCTGGCCGGGGCCGGGGCCACAGCAATATGCGCCATGATCCTGCCCGGTATCTCGGGGGCGTTCCTGCTGCTGATGCTGGGCATGTACGGGGCGGTGATCAACATCGTCACCGATCTGCGTTATCTCGAGGCGGCCGTGTTCCTGGCCGGGGCGGCGGTGGGACTGGGCCTGTTCTCGACGGTGCTGGGATGGCTGCTGGACCAGGGCCGCAACACGGTGATGGCGGTGCTGGTGGGGCTGATGTTCGGGTCGCTGAGGGTGCTGTGGCCGTGGCCCAACGGCGTGGGCGTGATCAGCCGCCACGAACACGAGGTGATCTCCGGCACCGGCCTGGACTGGCCCGGCGCTGGCGAGTGGGCCGCACCCACCGTGGCGGCCGTCGTCGGCTTCGCGGTAGTCCTACTGATCACCCGCCTGGCCCAGGACTGATCGCACTCGGCGCGGGTCGATCAGGTTCCGATCACGTTGAGGCCGACCGAGCGGGCGGGTTTGGGCTTGGCCCGGGACTGAAGGCCCTTGTCGGTAGGGGAAGCCCCTCTCCCCCCTTTGCCGCCGACGTGATGCATGGGGTATACATCGCAGCCGGATGACCCGGAACCGCCCGGTGGCCTCATCCCAACTCCAAAGGGGGGGATCACCAATGCGCAGAGTGGACGCCGAAGTAGTCGACGCCTACCACGACCCTGATCGCTGCTGCAACCAGGGCAGCATCGTGAAGCTCCAAAACGGCGACCTGCTGCTGGGCTACAACGAGGAGCGGGGCCCGATGCACGCCGACACCGGCCGGTCGTGTCTGATCAAGTCGTCCGACGGCGGCAGGAGCTGGGATCCCAGCACCCGGGTGGTGGTGGAGGACTACACCGAGCACACCGGCAACTGGGACTGCGCCTTCGCCCAGATCAGCGACGGCACCATCATCATGCACACCCGCATCTGCGGCTTCATCAACGCCCCCGGCGCCATCGCCAACCGCATCGACGAGCAGGCCATGGGCTACATCCACGCCCACCAGACCGGCTACGCGGTCTACAAGTCCACCGACAACGGCGACACCTGGAACGGCCCGATCCCGGTCAGCACCTACCCGATCGCCGACTCGGGCACCGCAGGATGCCTGGCCGGCGGAACCGGATCGGGCCATGTGGTGGAGCTTCCCGACGGGGGGCTGCTGATGCCCCTGGAGGGCACCCTCAGCCCCGACGGCTACATCCTCGGCGGCGGGATCAACTGGGAGCCGTCGCGCTGCTTCCTGCTGCGCTCCGACGACGGCGGCGACACCTGGCACCACTGGGGGACAATGGCCTTCGACCCGGCCTCGATCATCAACTTCCAGGAGCCGTCGCTGACCCGCATGTCCAACGGACGGCTGGTGTCGATGATCCGGGTGCTGTTCCGGCCGGCCCGCTACGACTACCAGTGGGTGACCCACTCCGAGGACGACGGCGTGACCTGGGCCCCGCCCCAGCGGACCCGGCTGTGGGGGTATCCCGCCGACATGATCCAGCTCCAGGACGGCCGGGTGCTGAGCGTGTACAGCTACCGGGCCAAGCCTATGGACGTGAGGGGCTGCACCTCCGAGGACGGCATCAACTGGGATCCGGCCGACGAGTTCATCATCGCCGACTGCCACTCACCCACCCGTGACGTTCACCCCCAATACTGGCACATCGGCTACCCGACCGTGGTCCAGCTCGACGACGGCACGATCGTGACCGCCTACCACGAGTACACCAAGGACGAGTGGCCCATCCAGTACATGCAGACGGCCCGCTTCCGTCTCGACTGAGTCCGTTGCTCTGCTCGACCCCGATCCGGTTCGACTGAGCGGCTCACTGAGGTACTTGCTCTGTCCTCATCGTCGGAACGGCGCGTGAGCGCGAACGGGTTGTGAGCGCCTGCGGTGCGGCGTTGCGTTTCCCGCTCTTGTTCGCTTCGCTCACGGGCCGCTCGAGCCACGGCCTCGCTTGACGCCCCGTGAAGTCACATCGTGATCCGCGCCAATCCGCTCGGCCTCTGGGGCTGCTCGTCGCCGTGGATGCCTTCGGCGACGGCCACATCCGAGCGCTGTGCGATGCCGCCGGGGGTCGGGCGATCTGTGACCGGCTGGGCCAGGACGCCTCCGCCGCGGAGTACCGGCGGGCGATGGCCTCCGCCGACGTCATGGTCGGGTGGCCGGAGCCCGATGTGCTGGCGGCTAGTTCGCTCGAGCTGCTGCTGCTGCCCAGCGCGGGCTACGAGAAGTACCTGACCCCGGAGCTGGCCGCCAGGGAGGGGCTGGTGGTGTGCAACGCGGGCGGCGCCTACTCCGAGGGCGTGGCCGAGCATTGTGTGGCCATGATGCTGGCGCTGGTGCGCCGCCTGCCCGAGTATCTGGCGGCCCGGCCACAGCGAAGCTGGGAGCATCGGCACCGCCACGGCCGGCTGTCGGACTCGACGGTGTGCGTGATCGGGCTGGGGACGCTGGGGTCGGCCATCGCCCGGCGGTGTGCCGCCCTGGGCATGCGGGTGGTGGGCGTGCGCCGTCATCCGGACCGGCCCACCCCGAACGTGTCGGAGGTGTTCGGTCCCGATGACCTGGCCACCGCGGTCGCCGGCGCCGACCATGTGGTGGGGGCACTGCCGGGCGGGGCGGCCACCAGGGGCCTGATCAGCCGGGAGGTGATCGCGGCCATGAAGCCGGGCGCCTACTTCTACAACGTGGGCCGGGGGCCGTCGGTCGACGAGGAGGCCCTCATCGAGCGGCTGGCGGGCGGGAGCCTGGCCGGGGCGGGCCTCGACGTGTTCGCCACCGAGCCGCTTCCCGATGACAGCCCGCTGTGGAGCATGGAGAATGTGATCGTGACCCCGCACATGGCCGGCTACACCTGGGACTACGCCGACGAGCTGTGCAAGGTGTTCGCGGTCAACTTGGCCGCGTATGTGGCCGGTGAGCCGCCGCCCAATGCGATCGACCTGTCGGTGGCGGGATGAGGAACCGCGCGCCTTCTGGCAGCGGACGCGTGGCGCCTGATGGTCTCACGCGGCGACCCGTGAGGGGCTCTGGCGGACCCGGCGGCGACCACGGAGCCAGAGACACCGGCGGCATGGGAGCGGCGACTTGAGGATCACAGGGATGGTGACCCGGGTGCTGGCGCTCGACGCGCAGCCCTGGTACGGCGACAGTCCGATACCCGACGACGTGCCGCCCGTCTGGCACTTCCCGCTCACCTGCGTCTCCACCGATGAGGGGATCGACGGGTACACGATGGGCTACGGCGCCAACGGCGAGGGGATCGGCTCGGCGCACCAGCTCCACGACGTGTACCTGCGGGCCATCCTGGGCAAGGACCCGCTCCAGCACGAGGCCCTGTGGCGCGAGCTGATGAGCCTCAACCGCCACCTCTACCCCATCAGCGACGGCCTGCTCGGCATGCTCGACGTGGCCTTCTGGGACATCAAGGGCAAGGCCGCGGGGGTGCCCATCGCCGAGCTGCTCGGCGTGGGCCGGACCGAGGTGCCCGCCTACCGCACCGGCTCGCACTGGAACCTGACCCCTGCCGACACCTTCGCCGAGACTCTTGCCATGAAGCGGGAGGGCTACCGGGGCTACAAGCTGACCCTCTACGACGGTCCGGCTGCCGACATACCCCGCGCCGAGGCCGCCCGCGAGGCGGTGGGCGACGACTTCGCGCTGATGCTGGACGCGGTGGCCGAGTACAGCTTCGAGCAGGCCGTCGAGGTGGGTGAGGCGCTGGCCCGTCTCGGCTACCGGTGGTTCGAGGAACCGGTGCCGGACCGCGACATCGCCACGCTGGAGCAGCTCACCCGAAGGCTGGAGATCCCGATCCTGGCCACGGAGACGGTCAGCCTGCGGGAGCTGCCCCAGTTCCTGGAGCGCCGAGCCATCGACATGGCCCGGGGCGACGTGTTCATCAAGGCGGGCATCACCGGCCTGCGCAAGGCGTCGGCCATGTGCGATGAGGCCGGCATGAACCTCGAGATCCACGCCCTGCACTCGTCGCTGCTCGACATCGCCAACCTGCACGTGGCCTGCTCAGTGCGCAACTGCGAGTTCTTCGAGCTGCACCATGAGATGTTCCGCTTCGCCCTCAAGGGCGCCCCGCTCGACATCGACGCCGACGGCTGCCTGCACCTGCCCACCGGGCCAGGCCTAGGGGTGGAGCTCGACTGGGACTGGATCGACGACAACACCGTCATGAAGCTCTCGGGCCTCAGCCTCTAGCCGCCGGCCGCAACAAGGAGGACGCCGTGCAACTTCTTGGGGAGCAGCTGGGGTTTCCTTTGAGTGCGGCAGAGGTGGAGGCTTATCACTCCGATGGGGTGATCGGGCCTTACCGGTTGGTGTCGCCGGAGGTCATGGCCGCGATGCGGGAACGGATCGTGGACGAGATCATCGTTCCCGGCGCTCAGCTGGATGATCCCCATGTGGACTATCACGACCGGCATCTGGACCATGAGACGGTCTGCCGGCTGTGCCGGGGACCGGAGCTGGTGGACCGCGTCGCTTCGCTGCTGGGGCCCGATCTATTGATCTGGCGCAGCAACTTCCAGATCAAGCAGCCTCTGGCCGAGGCCACCGGTGACGAGCAGCGTTACACCGAGGTGCCGTGGCATCAGGACGGGGCCTACTTCGATCTGCGGCCCCCGGTCTGGGTGTCGGCCTGGATCGCCATCACCGAGGCGACCCTCGACAACGGGTGCCTCCAGGTGGTCCGGGGCTCGCACACCAGCACGTTCGACCACGACGTCGACGACACCCGCCACTCATTCCACCAGGCGGTGCCGACCGATGCCATCGATCCCGACGACATCGCGGTCTTCGAACTGGAGCCGGGCGAGTTCGTGCTGTTCAGCGAGTACGCGCTGCACGGGTCGGGCCCCAACCTCACCGCCCAGCCGCGCATCGGGCTGTCACCTCGGGTCACAGTGCCGTTCGTGCGGGTGACCGGCAACCCGTTATACGCAGGCCTCGACCGGGCCCGCCACGCCCCCGACGAACCCCGCCAGATGGGCCTGTTGAGAGGCCACGACTACACCGGCCGCCATCACGTAGTGCCACTGCCCTGCTGACGCTGGCCGACCGGGCTGGGCGCAGAAATCTCGGTTGAGTTCTGAGTACCTACCACCCAAAACCAACCCGAGATTTTGGGGACGGCCGGGCTCAGAAATCTCGGGGCGATTGTGGGTACTCACCACCCAAAACCAACCCGAGATTTTGCCGGGGGACGGGGCGGGCCGGGTGGCGGTCAGTCTGGAGTTAGGACATTGGGGGTGCCTATGGCTTGCAGCATGGCCCGGGCCGGCTCCCGGTAGAGGTCGCGGATGTCGCGGGTTGGGGGGCGGTTGCGGCTCGACGGCAGGCCCACCAACTCCATGCACAGCTTGTCGAGGTGGCCGTCGCCGCTGGTGTGGCCCTCCATCTCGGTCCAGAGCCGCATGAACGGCAGCACCACCTTCACCAGTTCGTGCTGGGCCTCGACGTAGCGGCCCTCGTTGAGCATGCCCCACATCCGCACCCCCCACTGGGGCCAGAAGTTGCAGATGTGGACCTCGATGCCCCTCGCTCCGAGCATGTGGCTGGTCGCGAACCGCAGCTGGTTGTCGATGATGGTGAACCGGTCGGAGTAGTCGGCCACCACCCCCTCGAACTCCATGAACCCGTTGTCGGGCATCGACCACTTCAGGCCGACCACCGTGCCCAGGCCGGCCAGGCGATCGATGAGGTCGTTGGAGATCTCCAGGCTGGTCCAGTGGGTGTTGTAGACCACCAATCCAACATCGGACGCGGCGGCCGCGGCCGCGGCCACATGCTCCATGAAGTCGTCGTCGGTATGGGCGAAGTAGAACGGCGGCGACACCTGCATGTACTCGGCGCCGATGTCGGCCGCGGCCCGGGCCAGCCGCACGAGCTCGTTGGTGCTGGTGGTCTGGCCGCCCATTACCACCGGGACCCGCCCGGCGGCCTCCTCCACCACCGCGGCGGTCACCGCCACCCGCTCGTCGAAGGTCATGGTGGAGAAGTCCCCGGCCGCTCCGCAGGCCAGCAGCACGCCGTTGCCGGTGGTGATCCCGCCGTCGACCAGGAAGCTCACGTGCTTGCGCATGGCGTCGAGGTCGACCGACAGCTCGTCGTCGTCGCGGAACAGGGTGGGCACGGTCACGTAGCAGCCCTGGAGGCGGTCACGGAGTTCGGCGGTATCGGTCATCAGGTCTCCTCGGGCGGCTTGGGTTCCACAGCGTGAGTCATCAGGTCTCCTCGGAGGATGCGCCAGCTGCGGCGGTTGTGATCTGTAGCGACGCTCGCTGCTCGGCGCTCAGGTGGCATAGCACGTCGTGGGTCGGGCTGTCGTGGAGTCGGGGCGGGTCGTCGACCTCGCACACCCCGGCGATGCGGTGCTGGCAGCGGGGCTCGAAGGCGCAGCCGGCGTCGGGGGCGGTGCCCACCGTCGAGGCGTCCTCGGCCAGTGCGGACACGTGGTGCTCGCCCTTGCCGGGGATCGAGTCGAGCAGCAGCGCGGTGTAGGGGTGGTGGGGCGGAGTGAAGATCTCCTCGACGGTGCCCTGCTCGACGATGCGGCCGTGGTACAGCACCACCACCCGGTCGGCCAGCCACCGCACCACCGCCAGGTCGTGAGCGATGAACAGGTAGGCCACGTCCCTGCTGGCCTGAAGCTCCCGCAGCAGCTCCAGGATGTTGTCCTGCACCGACACGTCGAGGGCCGACAACACCTCGTCGCACAGGATGAGCTTGGGCTCGGCGGCCAGGGCCTGGGCGATGGCCACCCGCTGGGCCTCTCCCCCGCTGAGCTGGGGCGGGTAGCGGTCGATGTAGCCGGGGTCGAGGTGCACGCTGGCCAGCAGCTCGGCCATTCGGTCGCGCCGTTCGGCCCCCGACAGCTTGAAGAACACGTCGAGGGTGCGGCCCAGGCTGTAGCGGACCTTGCGGCGGGGGTTGAGCGACGAGGCCGGGTTCTGGAACACGTACTGGATGTGGCGCAGCAGCTCCGCCGGCCGCCGGTGCACGGGCCGGGTGATGTCGGCGCCCTCGAAGCGCAGCGTCCCCCGCTGGGGCTGGATCAGCCCGGCGATGGAACGGGCCAGGGTGGTCTTGCCGCTGCCGCTCTCACCGACGAGGGCCACCGTCTCGCCCGGGTTGATGGTGAACGAGGCGTCCCGCACCGCGGGGACCGGCTCGGTGGTGTCGGACCGCAGGGCCCGCACCAGCCTCGACACCAGCCCGCGGCGGGGCCGGTAGGAGATCTGGATGTCGGAGACCTCCAGCAGCGGCGTCATGGCCGGCCGTCCCCCGGCGCGGCAACCCCGCCCCTCGCCGAAATTCCGGCGCTGGAGGCGAAATATCGCCCTTTTCCACCGGAAGTTCGGATCATGGCGTGGCCTCGGCTTCGATGTCGGGGGCCCGCCAGCAGGCCACCTGGTGCGACGGCTCGATCTCGTCCAGCCGCTGCGGGTCGGTGAAACACTGCGGCCGGGAGTAGGGGCACCGGGGGGCGAAGCCGCACCCGTCGGGCAGGTCGTCGCGGCGCAGCAGGCCCCGCAGCTTCTCGGTGCCGGCGTGCTCGGCCTCCACCCGGGGCACGGCCGCGATCAGACCCCGGGTGTAGGGGTGGCGGGGCTGGTTGAACAGCTCGGCGGTGGGCGCGATCTCGATGAGCTCGCCGGCGTACATCACCGCCACCCGGTCGCAGATCTGCTCCAGCACGCCCAGGTTGTGGCTGACGTACAGGGCGCTCATGCCGCTGTCGCCCTTGATCTGGGTGAGCAGCTCGAGCAGCCGGGCCTGGGTGGTGACGTCCAGCGCGGTGGTGGGCTCGTCCAGCACGATCAGGTCGGGCCGGCAGACGATGGCGATGGCGATCACCACCCGCTGCTGCTGGCCGCCGCTGAGCTGGTGGGGGTAGCGGCGGGCGATCTCGGCCGGCTCGGGCAGCCCCACCTGACCGAAGATCTCGACGGTGCGCTCCATGGCTTCGCTGCCCGAGCTGACGCCGTGTGCCTCCAGCGTCTCGACCACCTGGCGACCGACCTTCATCGACGGCGTCAGGGTGCTGGCCGGGTTCTGGGGCACCAGCGAGATCCGGGCGCCCCGGATGGGCTGCATCTGGCGGTCGGACAGGCCCAGCAGGTCCCGGCCGTCGAAGCTGACCCGGCCCCCGGCCACCCGGCTGCCGGGTTTGTTGTAGCCGAACATGGCCAGCGCGGTGGTGGTCTTGCCGCAGCCGGACTCGCCGGCCAGGCCCAGCGTCTCGCCCCGGCCGATGGAGAACGACACGTTCTTGACCACGCTCACCCACTGGTCGTCGTTGCGGTAGTCGACGGTGAGGTCGTCGACCCGCACCAGCGGCTCGCCGCCGTTCGTGGACGAGACGCCGTCAACAGCCACGTCTCGGGCAGCCACCGTGCTCATCGCGCCTCCAGACATCGCTGGAGACCGCCGAGGCCATCGCGCCGACGGCGATCACTGGCCGGCGCAGGGGTCATCGTGGCGGCGGCCATCAGTCCGATCTCCGCCGGGTGGACACGCCGAGGATGTCGGCGACCTCCTCGGTGACGAGGCTCAGCGCCACCACCAGCGACGCCAACGCCCCGGCGGGACCCAGCACCATCCACTTGGAGGCGCTGAGGAACTTGCGGCCTTCGTTGATCATCAGCCCCCACTCCGGCGACGGTGGCGCGGCCGCGAAGCCCAGGAAGCTCAGCGCGCCGATGAAGAACACCGCGTACCCGGTGCGCAGCGAGAACTCCACCAGCACGTTGCCCAGCACGTTGGGCAGGACCTCGCGCCGGGCGATCGAGAAGGCCGACTCCCCTCTCAGCTTGGCCTTGGTCACGAAGTCCTCGGTGACCACCCCCAGGGCCGCAGCGCGCACAGTAAGGGTCACCGGCCACGTGAAGAAGAAGGCGACGGTGATGATGATCACCAGGTTGTTGGTCTCGATCGAGCCCAGGATCAGCAGGGTGAGGATCAGCCCCGGCAAGGCCAGCATGATGTCGACGCCCCTCATGCCGACCTCGTCCACCCAGCCCCGCTTGTAGGCCAGCAGGATGCCGATCGTGGAGCCGGAGATGATGGCCAGGCCCGACGCCGACAGAGCCTGGATCAACACGATGCGCTCGCCCCGGACCACCCGGCTGAACACGTCCCGCCCGAAGTTGTCGGTGCCGAAGGGGTGGTCCCAGGAGGGACCGCTGAACGGCTCGCCGACGAGCATCGTGTCGTGGGTGTACGGCGCCCACCACGATCCGGTGATGGCGGTGAAGAAGTGCAGGATCAGCACCCCCAGGAGCACCACGAACACGGGGCGCTCGCGGGTGAGACGCGCCAGCCTCCGGAGACGGCCGGGTCCGGTCTCCGGCCGGTCGGCCGCAGGGGCGTCGGCCACCGGGGCGTCGGCCACCGGGGTCTCAGCCACGGGCGTGTTGGCAGGCTCGTCCATCAGCCGGTCCTCAGGCGGGGGTTCAGCGCGGCTGCCACCAGGTCGGCCCCCAGGTTGCACAGGATGTAGACGCTGGCCAGGATCATGGTCGAGGCCAGGATCACCGGCGTGTCCAGCAGCCGCAGCGCGTCGAGCAGCAGCAGCCCGATGCCTGGATAGGTGAACACCACCTCCACCAGCACCACCCCACCGACCAGCCACACCACGTTGATGACTGTGGCCCGCAGGGCCGGACCCAGGGCGTTGGGCAGCGCGTGCAGCAGCATCACCCTGCGGCGGGGCAGGCCCTTGAGGGTGGCGAACTGCACGTAGTCGGAGTTCAGGACGGACATCAGGCTGGCCTGCATCTGGCGCACCGCGAAGCCGGTCATGGCCGCGGTCAGCGTCACCGCGGGCAGGGTCATCATCCTGAGCTGGGCCCCGAACGTCTCGGCCTGGTCGACGAGCGATAGTGCGGGGAACCATTCGAGGGCCACTGCGAAGATGATCAGCAGGAATATCGCGATCACGAAGTCGGGTACCGCGCAGCCCAGGATCACCAGTGTCGACAGGCCGGCCGCGAAGGCCCGGTCGCGGTAGGCCGCGGTGACGATGCCGATCATCAGGCTCAGCGGGATGTACATGATCAGGGCGAACGCGGCCAGCTGCAGCGTGTTGGTCAGGCGGGGGACGATGATGTCGGTGACGCTCCGGTTGATCCGCCCGGCGGGCGCTCCTTCGGTCTTGGGCCGGGCCTGTATCAGCGACTCGCCCCAGTCCCCCTGCACGAATCCGGTGATCCAGGTCGAGTAGCGCTCCACCGCCGGCGCGTCGAGGTTCATCTGCTCCTGGAAGTGGGCCACCCGCTCCGGGGTCGCCTCCCGGCCGAGCATCCGGGTGGCGGCGTCGCCGGGCAGCAGCTCGACCGCCCAGAAGGTGATCAGCGAGACCGCGATCAGGGCGACCACGGCCAGCGCAGTTCGTTGTCCGGTTACGCGGACGAAGTGCACTAGCCGAGGCTACTCATGCGGCTCATGGCGGGTTCTACCCGCGGCAGGTGGCCCGTCGTTTAGGGGATGTCGATGGTGTAGTACACGCCGCGGGGCTGCCAGCCGGTCACACCGGCACGCACGGCGCTGAAGAAGCCGTACATGGTCGGCACGAAGTGGCCGCCCTCGTCGATGATCTGCTGCTGCATCTTGTGGTACAGCCTCGTCCGCTCGGCCTCGTCGGTGGTGGACCGGGCGGCGGCCAGGTCGGCATCGAACTCCTCGCTCCGCCAGTGGGTCTCGTTCCATTCGGCCTCGGAGTGGTACCACAGGCCCAGGCCGTGGTCGACGGTGCGGACGTTCCAGCCGGTCATGGCGAACGGCGCGCTGAGCCACTGGTCGCCCCAGTAGGTGTCGGCCGGAGTCACGTTGAGCTCCACGTTGATGCCGGCCTCGGCCAGTTGCTGCTGCCAGACCGGGCACCACACCGTCCAGTCCTGCATCTCGGCCATGGTGAGCGTCAGGTCGATGCCGTCGGGGTAACCGGCCCGGCTGAGGTGCTCCCTGGCCATGGCCAGGTCGTGCTCGCGCGAGCCCCCCAGGCCGAACCGGATCAACCCCGGCAGAGGGATGTCGTTCATGAGGTGGGCCCGTCCCCCGTAAACGAGGTCGCTGTGCTGCGGGCGGTTGGTGGCGTACTTGATGGCCAGGCGCAGGTCGTTGTTGTCGAACGGCGGGACGTCTATCTGGCAGTAGGCGACCGATTGGCTGCCGATCGGGTTGGTGACGATCTCGATGTCGGGATCGGCTTCAAGGTCGTCCACCGACGCCAGAGGGACCTCCGACAGGATGTCCACCTGCCCTTGCCTGATGGCCGCCAGCCTGGCCTCCGCCTCGCCTATGGCGATGACCTCCATGAAATCGACCTTGGGGAAGCCGGGCTGCCAGTAGTTCTCGTTGCGCTCGAAGACGGTGCTGATCTCGCCCGGGATGAACTCGTCGATCCTGTATGCGCCGGTGCCGAGGCTCTGGGCGGCTAGATCGGCATTGGTGGCACCCTCGGGCACGATCCGGGTGTGGGAGTTGGTGATGGCCTCGGGCCAGTCCACGTTGGGCTGGGTCAGCCGCATGACCACCGTGTAGTCGTCCGGAGCGGTCAGCCCGTCGGGTTCGAGGCCTGGCAGGCCGCCCGCTCCCGGCGAGGCCACGTCGGGATCGAGCAGCCGCTGGAAGGTGTACACCACGTCGGCGGCCACGAACGGCTTGCCGTTGTGGAAGGTGATCCCCTCGCGCAAGTGGAACGTCCACTCGGTGCCGGTGTCGTTGGCCTCCCAGCTCTCGGCCAGATGCGGCGTGGGCGTGAGGTTCTCGTCCAGCCGGACGATCTGCTCGGAGACCAGCGTCTGGAACAGCCCGTCGGTGGACGATGTCCGGTAGGCGGGATCGAGCGTGTCGGCCGAGGTGGTGGCGGCGTGATAGCCGTAGCGCAGGGTCTTGAGAGGCCGGGGCGCGGCGGTGGTAGTCGTGGCGCCGGCCTCGGTGGTGGTGGTCGCCGCGATGGTGGTGGTGGTCGCGGGCGTGGTGGTTGCCGGCGCGGTGGTCGCGGGGGCCTCGGTGGTGGGGGCCGGTGCGGCGGTGGTAGCTGCGGGCTGGGCGGTGTCGCCGTTGTCGCCGCAGGCGGCCAGCAGCACCGAGCCGCCCGCGATCATGTTGAACTTGCGCCTGCTCAGAGTGCGCTTGACGATTCCTTTGGATTCGTTGTCGGACATTGGTTCCCCCTGGGGTGTTGTTGCGTTGGTTGGGCTCAGCGGTCGGCGGAATCAGTCATTGGAGTCATTCACCGTCGGTGAGAATGTGAGTGAGACCGGACGACCTTCTAGCGGGCATCCGGTCCGCGGCATTGCGGCATGTCTTGAATCTTGACCTGGTGGAGCACCCACCCGGTGACCCCCTTCAGCGGTTGATGCATGGTATACACATGCCGACATCCCAGTCCAAGCCGCGAGACCCCTGGGGTGGCGCGATGGTGAACTTGAGCGACACCGAGATCGTCGACCGCTACCGGCACGACGGCTACGTGATGGTGGAGGACGTTGTCGACGACGCCGACCTGGATCCGATGCGGGGCTTCATCGCGGCGGCGGTCGACGGGTATGCGTCCGAGCAGCACGCCCGGGGGGATCTGGCGTCGCTGTACGCCGACGAGCCGTTCGAGCGCCGGTATGCGGCCATCTGCGAGGAGCAGGGCATCTCGCCCCGGGACTGGGGTTTCGGGCTATTCGGGCCCGAGTTCTACGGCCTGTACACCAATCCGGGGATCCTGCGGGTGGTCGGGCTGCTGCTGGGTGGCGAGGTCTCGGTGATCGCGAGCCCCTCGTTGCGCCAGAAGCTCCCCGGCAGCGCGGTCACGTCGTTCCCCTGGCACCAGGACAGCCACTACTTCGACCAGACCGAGGTGGGCAGGATGGAGAAGCACACCGAGGACCTGCACATGGTGACGGTGTGGGTGCCGCTGGTGCCGGCCACGGTGGAGAACGGGTGCTGCTGGGTGATCCCGGGCAGTCACCGCTGGGGTCTGCTGGATGCGATGCGGGGCGAGGACCGCAATGTCCGGATGCGCGACGACGTCGAGGCCCGAGGCACGCCGGTGCCGGTCCCGGTGCCGGTGGGCGGGGCCCTCTTCTTCACCAACCTCACCGTCCACGGCAGCAAGCAGAACACCACCCGGCACTGCCGCTGGAGCGTCGACTTCCGCTACATGCCCACCCCGGCCTCGGCCGCGCCAGGCAGCAAGGTGCGATCACAGGCCGAGTTCGTGGAGAACGGCTGCCTCGCGGCTGGCGACGTCCCCTTCGTGGTGCTGCCCGACGACGCCCGACCCACCTGGCCCCAGTGGCAGGCCGCCGTCAGCCAGCACCGAGCAAGCATGGTGGCGTGACACTTAGAGCGAGCGCAAATGGGTTAGATTCTGTTGCGTCGCAAGGGTGTCTTTCCCGCTCTTGTTCGCTGCGCTCACGGGCCGCCCAAACCCCAGCGGCACAGCCCACGGCCTCGCCCGTATGAACCGGATTCGCTCACCTATTCGCTCGGCCTCTTAGGGCTGCCAGAGGAGGGTGTCGGGCATGAACTGGCTCCAGGCGAACCAGAACGCCTGATGGCCCTCGATCTCGTTGCCGTCCGAGTCGACGGCCCGCACGCCGCCGCCGTCGAGTTGGAGCGTCACCCCGGCTAGCTCCACGTCTCGGCCGGATTTGAGGGTGGCTGCGGCGTCATCGACGGGGAAGGCCACTGGGGTGCCGCTGTAGACCACGCCGAAGATCTGGTCGTGGACGCCGAGGGTGTCGTCGGCATCGCCAATCGGGAAGATGGGCCCGTCGTCGTCGCGGCCTCGCAGCGGGTCGAGCGGGTAGCGGCGGCCGATCCCGCCGTCCTCGGCCAGGATCGTCGTGTCGGGATGAGCCGCCTTCCACTCGCCCCAGGTGGTGGTCACCACGGTGGCCTGTTTGAGCACCACCCCCTGCTCGCGCAGCGGCCCGGTGACGGCCTCGCCGGTGAAGGTGTCGAACACCGACTTGGTGACCAGGTCATACATCACCTTGTTGGATCGTGACAGCAGACCCGAGGTGCGCAGCACGGGGGTGGCCACACCGTCGGGCACGTCGTCGGTGAAGTAGGCCTGCGCCGAGCCGCACAGCGTGCAGTAGGGCATGCCGATGCGGCGGCCTCCGAGAGTGTCGTTGACCATCTCATGGATCTCCATCATGTGGCGGGGGTAGGCCCGGGCCTCGCCGTTGATCACCACCGCAAACACGATGCCGTCGTCGGAGTACCACGAGCCGCCGGTCGCGTCGGTCACGTCGGGATCATCCAGCGCCGGGATGCAGCCTCGAGGGCAGTCCCGCTGGTCGCCGAGCTCGCGGTCGTCGATGTACACCCCGCCCCAGCTCACCAGGCGCCAGTCGATGGCGGCTTCGGGGTCGTCGAAGAACGGCTGCCAGCGGGGCTCGACCAGCGTGAGCAGACGTTCCTTGTATTCGGCGTAGCGGGGGAAGGCGGGGAGGTCCCATGCGATCAAGTGGTCGGTGACCGACTGCCACGAGCTGCGCTCGGCCACCGGGTCGTCGGCCACCCTCACGCCGGTCAGCTTCTCGAAGGCGGAGATCGACCCATCGCGGATATCGCCGAAGTAGAAGAACCGGAGCAGGTCCGACATGATCCACCCCAGCCGTGCGTCCCCGGTGTTGCCGAGGCCGGCGACGAGGCCCCCGTCGAATCCGCCCACCTCGAACCCGGCCCAGATCACCTCGAGAATGTCGACCGCAGCCTGATCGATCGGGCCGCTGGGGGCAGCGGGGGCCGGCGGGAACTCATACCCCAGGAAGTTGCGCAGCGCGCCGCGCTCGCGGGGGTCCAGCCGGGCGGGATCAGCGGTCGCCTCAGCACCGGGCAAGTCCGTGTCGGAGGTCCCGGCCACAAGCGCCTCAGCCTCAGGAGTCCCAGCCGAGGGAACCCCCGCTTCAGGAGCCTCGGCCGCGACGATCGCAGCCTCAGGAGTCTCGGCTTCGGGGACGAGGGCACCGCCGGTGAAGGCGGCCGAGTCCATGTTGCTGGTGCTCGAACAAGCGGCAGCAACCAAGGCGAACACAGCCAAGAGACTGAGAGAGGCCCAGATTCGCGTCATCGCCTCCGCACGCGCCAAGGGCAGGCGCGAGGGCGACGCCCACGAGGCGAGCAGAATCCGGATTCGCGACATCACCTCCGCACGCTAGGCCAGATCTGTTGCAGGGCTTTGCCTGAAGGCGACTTCCGGCCACCCGATGAACCACGGTGCCCCACGGCCGGGCTGGCCCATCGGAACCGCTAACGATCACACGGCTGCCGACGGTGCGAGGCAATCGACCTTGCGAGTCAGTCGCCCACTCGGGCGGCTCGGGCTTACGATGGGGGCTTGCTGTGGCTCGGCTGTCTCGGGGAGCGCGTTGACCGGCGGTGAATCATCCCGCCAACGTGAGGGATCGACGTTCTGGGGCGTGATCTCGGTCGCCGTGGCGACATCGCTGATCGGGACCATCGGGACCGCGGCCGAACTCGGCCCCGACGCGCTGAGCCCAGTGGCCACGGGAGCGTGGCGGGGCGTGATCGGAGCCGCCGGGCTGCTGGTGGTGGCCGCCAGCCGGGGGGAGGCACCGTGGAAGTACCCGTTGCCGATGCGCTGGGTGCTGCTGGCCGGAGCCGGTGTGGTGGCCGGCCAACTCGCGTTCTTCGAGGCGATGGCCCGCACCGGTGTGGCCGTCGGCGCCCTGGTGGCGATCGGCGTGGGTCCGGTGGTGGCCGGGGTGATCGACTGGCTGGCCTACCGGCACCGCCCCGACCGACGCTGGTTGGCGGGAGTTGCTGCGGCCATGGCCGGGGTGGTGATGCTGTCGGGCGGGGCCGAGGAGGTGGTGTGGAGCGGTGTGGCCTTCGCCGTGGTGGCCGGCTGCGGGATTCCGGCCATGGGGTTTGCGGCCCAGCAACTGATGCGCGACCGCCCCCTCGTGACGGCGATGGCCACCGAACTGCTGGCGGGTTCAGTCGTGTTGCTGCCGGTGGCGCTGGCCTCGCTCGACCGGGCCGCAGTCTCGGGCGGGTCGGCGGTGACGGTGCTGTATCTGGGACTGGTGACGGTGACGCTGGCCCATTCGCTGTGGGCGGCCGGGCTGAGGCATCTCACCTTGAGCGTGGCGGTGGTGGTCGGTCTGCTGGAGCCGGCGGTGGCGGCCACGCTGGCCGTGACAGTGCTGTCCGAGCCGATCACCGCGGCCCTACTGGCCGGAATCTGCATGGTGATCGTCGGCGTGGCCATCACCTCGCTTAGCCCCGTAGCCGGCCGTCAGAACTAGCGCCAATCAGCCGCGGTCCGGCACCAAGAGGGCGCGCAAATAGGTGAGGGCCTGTTTCGTCACGGCGGGGTATTCCCCGCTCTTGTTCGCTGCGCTCACGAGCCACCCAAACCCCAACGTCACAGCCCACGGCCTCGCCCGTATGGGCCGGAATCGCTCACCTATCCGCTCGGGCCCTAACGCTGCGAATCGCGTGGCGTTGTATGGTGACGACGCTGGGGCCAGCCGGTCCGAGCATGGCACCAACCGATAGGAAGGCGGTCTGATCCTGCTGTCACCACTGCGCCAAGAGCTGCTCGAGATCCTCAAGGAGCGGGGCTATCGCCGCCTCGATGAGCCGATCAGGCTTGCGTCGGGGGCAATGTCGTCGGACTTCATCGACGGCAAGGAGGCTCTGGCCGAGTGGCGCCATCTGCGCGTCGCCTGCGAGGCCATCACCGAGACCGTCACCGATGCCGGACACCGCTTCGATGCAGTCGGAGGGCTCACCCTGGGCGCCGACGCCCTGGCCGTGGGCATAGCCGCAGTGGCCGACTGCCGCTGGTTCTTCGTGCGCAAAGAGGCCAAGCAGCGCGGCACCCGCCGCTGGGTGGAGGGAGCCCAGATCGGCGAGGGCGACAAGGTGCTGCTGGTGGACGACGTGGTGACCACCGGCGGGTCGATCTTCAAGGCCCTAGACATCGTCGACGAGACGGGAGCAACCACCGTGGCAGCGGTGACGCTGGTGGACCGCAGCGGCCTAGCCGGCCCCCACTTCGAGCAGCAAGGCATCGGCTACTACCCGATGATCACCTACGACCTACTAGGCATCGACCCTGTAGAACCACCCAGCTGAAATCGGGACGCTCGCTGCCAGGGTGATGGTTCTCCAATAATTTCAATTGATACACATAGGCATTGGTGCTCCGCCGTGCAGCCAGCTAGGGTCTGTGCCGCCGTCGCAAGCCGCGGTCCCGGCTCGCCTCCGTATCCCCTAGAGCAGAGGCACCCGCACCATGGACGCAAGCAATCTGGATCTCACAATATTGGCATTGCTGATAGGCATCGTGGTCTCGGTCGTGGGCTCAACGCTCACGACCGTCAGCTTGATGTTCAAGCAGTTCAATCGCCTCGATGGCAGCATCAAGTCACTCGACACCCGTGTCACGGACTTGGGTACGAGGGTCACCAACCTCGAAGGCAAGGTCGACACCCTCAACACCAAGGTCACCAACCTCGAAGGCAAGGGCGACACCCTCAACACCAATGTCGTCAACCTGAGCACGAGAGTGACCTCCCTCGAAGGCAAGGTCGATGTGATGGGCCGCGACGTGTCGGACAGCCGGGAGCGGCTGGCCCGAGTGGAAGGACACCTGCTCGCACCCGCGGGCTTCACCCTCGCCCGCCCCGGCCAGCCCGAAGCGGGGAACCTCTCCCCCGAGGATCCCGTCGCCGACCGCCGCGAGGCCAGCTGACAGCGAACGTGCGGAACGAATGGACCTCATCCCGCAGGCATGGCGGCGCGATGCTGAGCGACGCCGAGGCTCCGAGCCGCCCGTCGGCAAGCCTGCCGAACAGGAGCGGGAATCACAGGGTTGAATCGTGCGGGGGCGTACCATCTATCCGCGCTTGATCTAAAGCAAGCCTCACAGCCTCCAACCTCGCAACGAGGCCACAGCAGGTCACGGTGTAACTCCCGATCGGCTTCGCCTTGCCGCATCACGGCCATGCGGTAATCTCAGTGAGTAGGCGCAGGTGGAATTGCCTTAGAGCGAGCGCAAATAGGTGAGAGCCCGTCGCGTCGCAGCGGTGTGTCTCCCGCTCTTGTTCGCTGCGCTCACGGGCCGCTCGGGCCATGGCCTCGCCCGTATGGGCCGGAATCGCTCACCTATTCGCTCGGCCTCTTGCGATGGTGGTTGGGGCAGGGGCACAGCGATGGGCATGACAACTTCCCGCTATTGGGACAGCCGCGAGTACGACTCGAGGCCTGCCCGTGGCGGCGATCCGCCCACTGCGGTGTTCGAGGCGTATGTTCCGCATCCGATCAGCGGTTGGGCGCCTGATCTGAACGCTCACACATGGCATCGGGTGGCCGCCGCCACTCAGCGATGCCTAGATCTCCAGCGCCGCGCCGATGGTCGGCTGCCCGCGGAGTGGCTGCTGGACCGCGCCGAGAGCATTGCGTCGAGCAGCATCGAGGGCATCCGCCCCTCGGCTCGCAGGGTCGGCCGGGCCGAGGCCCGGCTGGCGCTGTTCGGTCAGCAGTCCGCCGGCGATGAGATGCAGGCGCTGCGAAACATCAGCGTCACCGCCCACGCGCGCGAGCTGGCCGCGTCGGGCTCAGCGCTGTCCGTAGACGGGCTCCGGCAGCTGCACCAAACGCTGATGGGCGACGACCCGATCTCAGGGCAGATACGCGATCGGCAGAACTGGGTCGGCGCCGGCCAGCTTGGCGGGCCGCTTCAGGCGCACCATGTGGGCCCCCGCCCGAAGCCGTGCCCGGCCTGCTCAAGGATCTCGTCGCATACGTCAACCAGCCCGACGACGGGATCGCGATGGTGCGCGCCGCGGTGGCTCACGCACAGTTCGAGACGATCCATCCGTTTCCCGACGGCAACGGCCGCACCGGCCGGGCGCTGCTGCAGTACATGTACCTGAGATCCGGGCTCGCCACCGCGGCTGCGCTGCCGGTCAGCGCCGCGCTGATGCTCACCAGACGCGAGTACCTCGACGCGCTCGATGCGACCCGCGTCGTCTGCTCGCCCGACCACCCGAGCCGATCGCGCGCGTTCTCGGGCTGGATCGAACAACTCGCAGCGGCGTCGGACCACGCCTGCCGGCTGCACGACCGGCTCAACACCCATGTGGACGCTCTTCAGCAGCTCTGGGCCGCCACCGCCCGCGAGCATCGCACCCGCACGTCGAGCGCGGCGTTCCGTCTGCTGGCCAAGCTCCCCACCAACCCAGTCGTGACCGCCCGAAGCGCCCAAAGACTGATCGGCTCGACCGAGCGCACCGCCCGCAACGCCGTCTCCAGGCTCGCGGAGGCGGGCATCCTCGCCCAACGCAGCGCCGGACGCCGCAACCGAGTGTTCGAATGCGTCACCATGCTGGATGCCTTCACCGAGGCATCCCGACACCAGCCCGCCGACAACCTCACCTTGCTGGCCGCGCCCGCTCCGCGCTCAACAGCCGACAGCGGCACCGACGCTTCCCAGCCACCGCTACCGAAGCGCCCGAACGGAACCTCAATCGGGTCTGTCAGGAGTTTTGTGTATCGGGCGTGATCTGGGCGCCGCGGACCTTGACGGTGATCGCGTCGATCAACAGCACCGGACAGATCGCATCGAGGGGCCGGTTCTGCCGCGCCGCCATGTCAGCGACGATCTCGTCGGTGATCTTCGAGATCGTCTCGCGGCTCACCTCGGTGCCATAGATCTCCACCAGGTGAGCCTGGATCTCGCCTGTGGCGAGGCCCTTGGCATAAGAGGCCGAGCGAATAGGTGAGCGAATCCGGTTCATACGGGCGAGGCCGTGGCCCGAGCGGCCCGTGAGCGCAGCGAACAAGAGCGGGAAAGACACCCTTGCGACGCAACAGACTCTCACCTATTTGCGCTCGCTCTAA
>JAJEDD010000040.1 GCA_022821685.1 Acidimicrobiia bacterium | reverse complement strand
CGGAACCGACACCCGCAACTGGGACAAAGCCACCATCACCTGAACCGGCCAACCCCCGCCGCGACCGCCGATGTAGTGGAAACACCCCACCGGCGCGCCCCCTCTGACCTGACAAAACGCGAAACACCCGACAAATTCCGGTCAGGGACCCTCAACCACCCCGAATCCCCACAAATCCGCAAAGCCTCAACAGTCGTGGGCGTGTCAGACGGCGATGCTGTCGCTGGTGTCGTCCGAAGGGGGCACTTCATCGAGTTTGGACAGATCCCTAATGATGTGCTACGCCACCGGGGCGAGAGCCGAGGTGGCATGAGCAACGAAGTCTTCCGCCGACGGTAGCTCTCCTAGGTCAGTTTCGTTGCAGTGATCGGCAGTCTCGCGCTGGCTGTGCAGGCGCTCGTGGGTTCGCAGCGCTGATACGCCTGTGAGGAGCATCGCCTGGTAGAAGGTAGAGCGGATCAACTCTGCCTCGCCGGCGCGGCGGGAGCGAGCGGCACGTCGTGTCTGGGAAACGAGCGCGGCGTTGTCCTCATTCCAGAACCATTCGTACGTGTCCCTTTGGTGCTTGTCAGTGCCGCTGTGATGCACACGTACAGATGTCGTCTCGGTGAACGGTGGCGACATTAAGTCCCAGTCCGCACGCTTGACGGGCTGCATCTCCGGCAGCTTGTAGTGCCTGGGTGGAGTCGGGGGCTTGTCTGGAGGGGGGTGCTTGTCGACGAACTCTAGGGTGAACTCGTTGGCAAAGCGCGTGAGCATCGTTTCGTCGTTCACAATCAGTTTGTACCGGTATGCACCCCCTGGCTCAGCGTCCCTGACCATGACGGTGAGCTGGGCATTGCCGCCCCGCAAGGGCATCCGAGCCGATTCAATCATGCCCCAGGTGTTGCCTACGTTGGGCGGGAGCTCTGTGATCAGCCGCAGATCCCAGTTACCTGGATCGAAGTCCCTGGTGAAGTAGTCATCGACCGCATCGGTGTGGAACGTCAGCGTGCAGCTGTTGCCTGCGACCACTTGACGATGCACATGGCGGTCCGCCGGGTTCTTGACGTGTCGAAAGAACGTCGGATGTCGTTTACCCACAAAGGGCTCTGGCTCTGGCGGTGGAGACGGCATGGGCAGGCGCCTCCCTTCGAGGAGGAATCGAAGAAGGTCACGGTCTTGGTCGTAGAGGCTGCGAATGACGCTCTCTGCAGCTTTGGCGGCATCTGCGCTACCTGCCGCAAGCTCGCGTGTGCGGCGTTCCTTGAGTTCCTTGAGCTTCGGATTGTCCCTCAGCGCCTTCGAGATCTCGGTGGTGAGGATCCTCGAGAAGCCGGTGTCAGCGATTCGGTCCCGACTGGCCATGAACAGGTCGTCGCGTGTCTTTGGAGATAGATGGGTGCAGTCGACATGCACAAGCAGCGAGTTGCTCAGCAGGCTCAGGCCCACCTCCTTGCGGTGAAAGAACTGCCAAGATTTTCGGGCCTGGGTCTGACTATTGAGGCTGAACACCACTCCATAATCGCCGCTGCGGTACATCCTGGCCTTCGGGGACTTGTTCGTACCAAGGCCGAACGCGTACACGGTCACAACCAATTCTTGCCCCTCTACCCGCAACGTCTGGCGATCAGGAAAGCCGAGCTCCATGGCAGTGGCCTCGCCCGACTCCTGATGGCGGTCCAGGCGGCTGGCGAGCCCATACATCGCCACGCTGTTGGTCGGGTTGCCCGGACTAGTTCCGGGTGCCCGGCAATCGTAGACCTTCGCGGGCAGCGCAAGCTCAAGCAGACAGACCTCGAGCTGACGTAGCAACGAGAACTCGTGAGTAGCGCAGACGCCGCGCTTCGAGAGGTTCGGCAAGTAGTCATAGAGCTTGATGAGCGTGCCGTACTCGCTCTCACGACCGTAAGGAATAGGCGCGGACCTCTTGGATGCCCGTGAGTCGTCTGGGAAGATCGCCAGCGTTGGAGCATCGAACCGCAGTACCTCGCCGTGGCCGGGCGTGGCCTCCGAACCCAACGGTGCAAGGTAGGTGTAGACGCTGTTCTTGTGGCCGGGCCGCGGATCCTCGCGCCTCAACACGGTGAACCCCCACATACGTGCATCGTCGCTGCGCTCGCCGGTGCCGGGGTCAGCAATGTGGGGATTGCGCCGCGATACGACGAACTGCAGATGGTTGGGTCCGCAGAAGCGCAATGCCCCCGAGCCACCCATGTTGTACCTGCCTTGCGCGAAGGGGATCCGATCCTTATTGCTGCTGGCCAGAGAGCACAGCGTCTCGGGAAACATAGAGGGCGACTGCCCCTCGCCCGCATCGGCAACGCTCACGCTGACGGGCGACCGCTCGGCACCCCCGGTAACGGCGACTGTGATCTTCTCAGCATGTGAAGACCGCTCCCTATTGGACCAATCCCACACGCTGCCGCCGTACTTCTCGGCTTCCAGACTCTTGCGGTCGACGAACCGAGCGACTGCAGCGCGAGGCGCATCTGGACCATCAGAGTCCTCGGGGTCGTCACCAACTGCCATGCATGCGCTGATCAATCGAGCGTCGATTGCGTTGGTCAACTTCTCGGCGAGCGCTGCAACCGGATCGCTCTGCTGGTTGGCAACGATGCTCAGATTACCCGGATTGTCGCCCAAAGATCGCCACGCCTCCCGAGCGTCCCAGTATCCGGCCCGTTGGAGCAGATCGATGACTTCGGCCGTCGAGTCTGCCTGCATTAGGGAGAGACAAAGTTCGTTGTGCTTCATGACTGCTTTGTGCGGTCTCGTAGGCGCTCGCGCCCCGAGCCGGTTATCTCCCAGATGCCGCGTGGGGACTCCCTTGATATCAGGCCCTCCTTGACGAGTCCGATGCGGACGAATTGGACTCGGTTTCGCCATCTGGCGTCTCCCGAAGCGAGAGTGGAGCGGTCGGCGGCGGCCAGTTGGCCATCGAGCTTGGCGCCAACTAGCTCGATGACTTCGGATGCCGGACCTGAGCCCCCAAGTTCGACGAGAGATTCCAAGAGCGGGAGTTCGTACTCGGCTTGAGGCAGGAGAGTGCCCCTCGCAGCGCGCTCGGGTCGCTTTGCCTGAGACGATCGCTTCCGCTTCTTGGGTGCGCTGGCGGTTGGCGGGTTTCTGCTGCTCCCACGTTGCGGCCCTGGATTGGCGGTCTCAGGCTCGCGACTGCATTCAGCCCGGTCTTGCTCAGCACCAGGCTCTGGAAGCCCTAGCACCCGGCGAAGGACCGAACTTGGATCATCCACGAGCGGTACGGCTCGCTTCTGAAGTTCGGTGAAGACATCTTCTTCGATGTAGATCGGACGCCCAGCCATGAGTGCCTCTCTTCCTTGGGTGGCGGGAAGCCACCATACGGCACATCAACGCTCATTGCAAACTGGGCAATCACAATTGCAATATACATTGCAACTACTATGCCAAGTGGGGCAGAGCGTCGGCAGGCTGCCAAGTTGGGGTTGCTGGAGCGAGCATGCCGTGGCCATGCTCGCTCCATTCTCGTCGGGCACGTTCTCGTTGGCGGGAATCCCGTAGTGCTCCGAGAGCGTCAGCAGCCGCAAGCCTGCTTCCCACAACAGGCCCGGTACCACAATCCTCCGAGGCTGCGATCACAGAAGAGATCAGGCAGCCCGGCGGGATGTGACACGGACGACGTCCTCGAGCTGGTCGGCCGGAACGCCGAACTCTTCGGCCAGGTCGCCTAGCGATTCTACGGCCCAGAACCGGTCGAGCACGTCGGCCACCCGGGCACTGCCCAGCGCGAAGATCGGCGCGCCGAAGGATCGGGTCGGGTCCGCCACCACCTCGGCGCGGTCGTAGGCTGATACATGGACACGGTGGATCGCGCGGGCGTGGCCGGTGAGCGTGTGGTACCAGCGGCGACAAGATCGGCGCAACTCTGAGATCGACCGTCAAATCAAGGAGGCCTACGAGCGAGTGCCTCTGAACGCTCCAGACGCTTGAGGCGACCTGGAGTCGTTCTATGAGGCCGGGCGGCCCCGGCGATTACCGAGCGGTCCTAGATGAGTAGTTCCAAGGGGTGGGGGTCCACCATTTGAGGGGTGAGGGTGTCCAAGCTCGGGGTTATCCACAAGCCCCGATCTTGGAGGATCTCGGCATGAACCCGGACTTGGACACCCTCGTGTGTGCACTGTATGTGCGGATCGATGATTTGTTGGCGGCGAATCCGCAGTGGGCGCCTGAGCGGCCCGCGGTGGGGATCGCGCCGCGGCTGTCGGACGCGGAGTTGGTCACCTTGGCGGTGCTTCAGGCTCTGCTGGGGCTCGGCTCTGAGGCCCGCTTCATCCGCTACGCCAGCACGCACCTGAAGCCGTGGTTCCCCTATGTGCCCCAGCGGTCCGGCTACAACAAGCGGCTGCGCCGCGCCGGCGAGATGATGCGCCATGTGATCGCGGCGCTGGCCCGGGAGTGCCCGACATGGCACGACGACGTGTGGCTGGCGGACTCCACGCCCGTGGAGTGCGGCCGCAGCCGCAGCACCGCCAGCCGCTCTGACCGCGCCGGATGGGCCGCCTACGGCTACTGCGCCTCGCACTCGCGGTGGTTCTGGGGGCTGCGCCTGCACCTCATCACCACCCCGTCGGGGCTGCCAGTGGCCTACGCGCTCGCCCCGGCCAACACAGACGAGCGCGACACCTGCCTCGACATGATCGCCGCAGCCGGGATCGCCCGGTCGGGCCAGACCCTCATCGCCGACAAGGGATACCGCTCAGCGCGCTTCGAGCACGAGCTCGACGCCGCCGGCATCGCGCTCATCCGGCCCGCCACCAAAGGCGAGCCGCCCCGGCCCGGGCGGCGCTTCCTCGAACCCTTCCGCCAGATCATCGAATCAGTCAACCAGACCCTCAAAGCCCAACTCGGCCTCGAACGCCACCACGCACGCACCCGCTCAGGCGTCGCCGCGCGCGTCCTGCAACGAATCCTCGCCCTCACCGCCGCCATCTGGCACAACCAAACCACCCAACAGCCCGGACCCGCCCGCTCGCTCACCGCCTACGACCACTGACCCCTTGGAACTAATCATCTAGCCCCAGTGGCGGGGGGTGAGGCCGCTAGAAGTGCCTGATCCGGTGGGCTGGCTGGTGCAGGACACCCAGGACATGGCTGTGATGCTCAACCCAGGCTTTCGTTTCGGGCGACAGCAAGTTCAGCGTCCATAGGATCAAGTCATGGTCGGACGGGAGGTCCCAATGCAAGATCGGCTCGTGGTGCACTATGCGGTTGCGAAGCCTGCGAAGCCGGTTCAGCTGATCGTGGAGCCGCCGTCGATCTTGCCGGGGGCTAAAGCACCGGTGCAGTGACGGGCGCCAAAGGCTTGCCTCGTACCGTTTGGCGAACAGCGCGACCCAATATCCGAAGCTCAGTGCAGCTACAAGGCGCCCGGGATCCTGTGGCCCTTTCTCCCAGGAGAGCCTTTCCTTGGCGTCGTTGACCGCGTTCTGCTGCGGTTGTTCGAGCGCTGGTAGCTCGAACCACATCGCTCCGAACCTCTCTGTCATGGCAGTGTGCATAGAATTGCGCAGTGTCACCTCAAGTGTCTGCAGGGGTCCGTGAAAGGCGCTTCCGAGGGCTGCGTTGTAAGCATACTGCTGCAGAGCCCGTCTCCTGTCCCCACCAGCGAGCCTCATATACCTTGTGAGCCGCTCGCTCGAGGTCGCCGAGAACAAGGCTCGCATAGTTTCTCCGTCATAGCGGAAGCGACTGGGAGTGTTCCACCCCCGGCTTGGTGGTAGCGTCATGTTCGTGCGCTCCTTGTTGGCCTCTCATCGAAGCCGCTTGGGGCAGAATCCTCGGGAAAGCCGAGGAACCTAAGGGGGTGGCGCCTAGGCGCCACCCCCTGGCCCTCTGCCTAGAACGGTTCGTCAACCGCACTCTCAAACTGCGTGTCCTCCGCTGCCGATCCGTAGACCATGGCTAGAGCGAGTTGGGCCAGTTCAAGCCACTGTCTCTGCTCCGTCGGGCTGAAGCTCCCTGCGTCGGGAAGCTTTGACCACAGTCCCACAAGGAGTGAATCTTTCGGCCCGACGGGGTCTGTAGATGGTGTCGTCGCTGGCTCTGGGACTCTCGTCTCTGTTTCATCTGGTTCTGTGGGTGGCAGCGGACTCGGGCTGTCGGTAGCTGCTGGGCGCACTAACCGGTCCCTACCGGCGTGGAAGAACCCAGCAACGGAGGCAGATCGCTGCAGGGTCTGCCGAGCTCTTGGGACGGACTTCGTAGTGACGCCGAGTGCCAGAATCTCAGCCTCAAGTCCGGCATCTTGTGGCAGCAGGCTCCCGGCGAACTTGTCGTAGAGCTTCCTGTAGAGCGGGACCGCCAGGAATGCCCCGACCTTCGCCTGCTCCTGCCTGGTTGGATCGACAACTGCGGCACCCAAGTCGGTCAGCGAAACTACCTTTGAGCGCCGGTCAATCAACCCGAAGGTCTTTGCTGCCGAAATCAGCGAACGGAACTTACTGCTTGACACCGTGGTCCTCAAGCCTGCTGCGAGCTGGGCATCTTCGCACGAAGTGCCGTGATTGTTGAAGATCACGGAGGCAACGTTGATCGCTTCATCCAACGCGACGTATGGGAACCCGATCGTAGAGTGCCTGCCCGCAGCGCGTTTAGCCGGATCCGTATCGGTGGTTCCTGGTGTCGTATTGAGCGTGACAGACATCTTGCCTCTCCTCTGCAACAGTGGTGTTCGACTGGCTGAACAGAGTAGCACGCCGGTCGCCGCACGCGACAGCCATCAGGCAAGAATCTGTGGACTGCCTCGTACGGCCAAGATTGTCTGCCAAATTCGGCAATCTGTGGCGAAGCGGTTAGAAGATGCGGCCTTCTATTCTGCTGGTGGCCAGCCAGAGCTCTATGTCTTGGATGGCCTGGGACATGGCCTGGCCTATCAGGTCGAGCTTGCGGACCTGCTCTATGCGGTCACTCACGCCTTCGAGCTCTCGTTTTGTCAGGAGGTGGCGCAGGATTCCGCAGGCGTCGGCGAGGCAGATGATCACGATGTCTCGCGGGTCGGGGATCTCGTCGCTCAGCAGTACGCCCAGGATGCGCAGCTTCACCTCGCGCTCCTCGCGGCCGTCGATCAGCGGGTAGCGCCGGGAGCGGAACACCCACAGGAACCGCTCCTCGTGCTGTTCGAGGACGCCGCGCTCGATGAGGCGGGCCAGCGCCAGTTCCTTGATCTCGTCGGCCTGTCTGGCGGTCTGCTCCACCCAGTAGCGCGCGTCGTGCTGCTCGCCGGCTGCGATCAGCTCCAGCGTCGGGTCGAGCAGGCTGTCGCCCACCGGCGTGGAGTCGACCAGGATGAGGTTCTCGGGGTCGGTGTCGATCCGGTTCTCCAGAGCCAGATCCATTAGCACCGCCCCGGCCAGCGCATGCTGCATCGACGTGACCGGCACCGGCACGAACTTGCCGTCGTCGTCCCGCAGCGAAAGCAGGACGATCTCCTCTGCGAATCTCAACATGGCGCCTTGTGTATCACATGACCCGCGGCCGGGGAAACAGGCTCGGCCGGGCAACTGTCAGAGCGCGCTCTCAGAAGTCCTCGTCGAAGGCGACCTCGCCCTCCACGCCCACCTGGTAGGCCGACACGGTGCGCTCGAAGAAGTTGGAGAGCTCCTGCACGTCCTGCAGCTCCATGAACGAGAACGGGTTGCGGCTCCCGAAGCGCTTCCGCAGGCCCAACTGCATCAGGCGCTGGTCGGCCACGTACTCCAGGTACGAGCGGGTGTCGGCCACCGACATCCCCGGCACTCCCTCGCCCAGCAGGTCGGCAGCGAACTGGTGCTCGGCGTCGACCGCCTCGGCCAGCATGTCGCTGATGTCGGCGCTCAGCTCGTCGTCGAACAGTTCGGGCTCCTCGCGGCGCACCGTGCGGATCACCTCGAAGGCGAAGTTCATGTGCATCGACTCGTCGCGGAACACCCAGTTGGTGCCGGCGGCCAGCCCGTTGAGCAGGCCCTTGGACCGCAGGAAGTACACGTAGGCGAAGGCGGCGAAGAAGAACAGGCCCTCGATGCACGCCGCGAAGCAGATCAGGTTCATCAGGAACCGGCGGCGGTCGGCCGCGGTGCGCAGCGGCCCGTCGCCGACGGAGTCCATCCACTTGAAGCAGAACTCTGCCTTGGCCCGGATCGACGGGATGTTCTCGATGGCCGCGAAAGCCTCGGCCCGCTCGCTGTGGTCGGGGATGTAGTTGTCGAGGAGGTTCAGGTAGAACTGCACGTGCAGCGCCTCCTCGAACAGCTGGCGCGACAGGTACATCCGGGCCTCGGGCGCGTTGATGTGCTCGTAGAGGTTGAGCACCAGGTTGTTGGCCACGATCGAGTCGCCGGTGGCGAAGAAGGCCACCAGCCGGCGGATCAGGTGCTTCTCGGCCGGCATCAGCTTGCGGTCTAGGTCGACCAGGTCGTCGGAGAAGTCGATCTCGTCGACGGTCCAGGTGTTCTTGATCGCGTCGCGGTACATCTCGAAAAACTGCGGATAGCGCATGGGCCGCAGCGTCAGGTCGAAGCCTGGATCCAGGATGTTGGCGCGCAGCGGGAGCGGCCCGGGCCGGGGCTCGGCCTCCGACTCAGGCTCAAAGCCTGTGGGAGGGGCGGGGACGGCAGAGTCCCGGCCCGGGAGATCCAAAGAATCGACATCGATGTCGGTGATGGCCATCAGTCGCACGCCTCGCAGGTCTCGGGGTTCTCCAGGGAGCAGGCCACCGCGGCCTCGCCGTCGCCGTCGCTCGGGCTGCTGCCGTTCGGGCCGGCGCCGTTGGTGGTGGTCTGGTTGATGCGGGTCGCCGGGCGCGACCGCAGGTAGTAGGTGGTCTTGAGGCCCTGCTTCCACGCGTACATGTACATCGACGACAGCTTCCCGATGGTCGGCGCCTCCATGAACAGGTTGAGCGACTGGCTCTGGTCGATGAAGGCGCCCCGGCCCGCGGCCATCTCGATGAGGGAGCGCTGCGGGATCTCCCAGGCGGTGCGGTAGACGGAGCGCAGGTCGGCGGGGATGCGCCCGATCTGCTGGATCGAGCCCTCGGCCCGCTTGACGTCGGCGATCATCTTGTCGTCCCACAGGCCCCGGTCCTTGAGTTCGGCCACGAGGTACCGGTTGACCTGCATGAACTCGCCCGACAGGGTCTCGCGCTTGAACAGGTTCGACACCTGGGGCTCGATGCACTCGTAGCAGCCAGCGATGGCCGCGATGGTGGCGGTCGGGGCGATGGCGATCA
This sequence comes from Acidimicrobiia bacterium, assembly GCA_022821685.1. GTDB lineage: Bacteria > Actinomycetota > Acidimicrobiia > Acidimicrobiales > Aldehydirespiratoraceae > Aldehydirespirator. The sequence goes on along the minus strand of JAJEDD010000040.1, from coordinate 68,917 downwards.
GCAGCGAGTTGCGCAGACCGTGCTCGGCGATCCGCTCGCGCAGCGGACCCCAGCGCTCGGGGTTCGACGGTGCCGCCCCCCAGAGGTCGAATTGCAGGTCGCCGGCCGCGGCCCGGGTATCGGCAAAGCCGGGATGGGCCCCGTTGGCCTCGGCCAGCTCGGTGGAGGCCCACAGGGCGTTGAAGTAGATCTCCTCGGAGATGCGGCGGCTGAGGCTGCGGGCCTCGGCTGAGTCGAAGGCCAGGCCCAGCTTGAAGAACACGTCTTGCAGGCCCATGAGGCCCAGGCCCACCGGGCGCCAGCGGTGGTTGGAGTCCGCCGACTCGCCGGTCGGGTAGTAGTTGATGTCGATCACCCGGTCGAGGAAGCCGACCACCAGCCGCACCACCTCGCCGAGCCGCTCGAAGTCGAACCCCGCCGGTGCGCTGCCGTTGGCGGCTGCAGCTGAGGCAGGGGAGGCGGGGGCGCTCGGCACGAAGGCGCCGAGGTTGACCGAGCCGAGGTTGCACACCGCGGTCTCATCCGCGCTGGTCACCTCGATGATCTCGGTGCACAGGTTGGACAGGTGCACCACCCGGTCTCGGGCGTTGGCCCCGCCGACCGGTCCCGGGCCGGTCTGGTTGCACTTGGCGTTGGAGGCGTCCTTGAAGGTCATCCAGCCGTTGCCGGTCTCGGCCAGGGTCCGCATCATCCGGGTGTAGAGCTGGCGGGCCGAGACCTGCGTCTCGTAGCGCCCCTCGGCCTCGGCTTTCTCGTAGATGGCCCGGAACTCCTCGCCGTAGGTGTCGGTCAGCTCGGGCACCTTCTTGGGGTCGAACAGGCTCCACTGCCAGTCCTTCTCCACCCGCTCCATGAACAGGTCGGGCACCCAGTTGGCGAGGTTGATGTTGTGGGTGCGCCGGGCGTGGTCGCCGGTATTGTCGCGCAGCTCCAGGAACTGCTCGATGTCGGCGTGCCAGGTCTCGAGGTAGACGCAGGCCGCCCCCTTGCGCCGGCCGCCCTGGTTGACGGCGGCCACCGACGAGTCGAGGGTCTTGAGCCAGGGGACGATGCCGTTGGACAGGCCGTTGGTCCCCCGGATCAGCGACCCCTTGGAGCGGATCCGGTGCCAGCCGACCCCGATGCCCCCCGCATACTTGGAGAGCCGGGCGATGTCGGTGTAGCGCCGGTAGATGCCCTCCAGGGAGTCGGTGGGGGAGTCGAGCAGGTAGCAGCTCGACATCTGGGGATGCATGGTGCCCGAGTTGAACAGGGTCGGGCTCGACGGCAGGTAGGCCAGCGACGAGATCAGGTCGTAGAAGCGGATGGCCTCTTCGGGGTCGGTGCTCAATCCGCAGGCCACCCTGAGCATGAAGTATTGCGGGGTCTCGATCACCAGGCGGGTGTCGGGGTGGCGCAGCAGGTAGCGGTCGTAGACGGTGCGCAGGCCGAAGAACTCGAAGTTGCGGTCCCGGCCGGAGTCGACCGCCGCGTTGAGGCCGGGGGAGTGGGTCCGCACGAACTCGGCGGTCTCGTCGCCGATCAGCCCGAGGCGGTGGCCGGTCTCCATGGCCTCGGAGAACCACGGGATGTTCTGGTTGCGGACCTCCTTGTCGATGTAGGTGGCCAGCATTCGGGCTGCGAGCTTCGAGTAGTTGGGCTCCTCCACGATGAGCCCGGCCGCAGTGCGGATGCTCAGCTCGTCGAGCTCGCGGCTGGTGGCCCCGTCGGCCAGGGCGGCGATGGTGCGGGTGCTGACGGTGAGGGGGTCGACGCCGAGCAGGCCCTCAGCGGCCCGGGCCACCGCGTTGACGATCTTGTTCACGTCGACGGGCTCGAGGCTGCCGTTGCGCTTGCGGACCCGCATGGTGGTGGGCATCGACGATGCCGGGGGGGCATCGGCCACGGAGGTCAGCCGGTCCTGGGTCATTGTCACGTCGGGTGCCTCCTGTCGCTGGTGGTCGGCGGATCTCCGCCAGCTGTGGACCCCGCTCAAGACCGGCCACAACTCCGGACCATGAATTACAGCACCGTAACTACACGCGTGTCAAATCGCTTCGGTGCCACCCCCGCTGAACAGGACTTCTTCGGGCCGGCGGACGACTCGGCGTGGGCGCGGGCAGGGAAGGTCGTCGCGTCGGCCTGGCTCGCTCGCCTGCCCGCTCGGCCTCTAGCGTGGCGCGGATGGAGATTCTCGATGTGGATCTGGTGGCGTTCGAGCACGGCGGAAGCGACCGGCGGGCCGCAGTGGTCGACGGGGTGATGCGCAGCCTGGCCACCGGCTTCGTGTACGTGGCCCACGACCTCGGCGCGGGCGTCATCGACGAGGCCTACGGGCAGCTCGAGGCCTTCTTCGCGCTGCCGCAGGAGCGCAAGGACCGCTACATCGTGGCCGGGGCCCACGGCCAGACGGGCTACACGCCGATGATGACCGAGACCGCCGCCATCTCCGACATCCCCGACCTCAAGGAGATGCTCAACTGGGGCGAGCCCGCCCCGCCGGGACATCCGCTGCGCCAGCGCTATCCCCATCGCTACGGGCCCCCCACCCTGCCCGAGGACGACCAGCCCGGCGTCACCGAGCTGCTGCTCGCCTTCCACGCCTCCGTGCTCGACATTCAGCGCCGGGTTCTGCGGGTGATCGCGGTCGGGCTGGGAATCCACGAGGAGTTCTTCGACGCGATGCTCGAGCACGGCGCCACCCTCACCCGGGCCATCCACTACCCGGCGATGGACACCGCTCCTTCAGACGGCTTCATGTGGGCCGCCGAGCACGGCGACATCAACCTCATCACCATGCTGCCGAGGGCCACCGCGCCCGGCCTGCAGGTGCGCACCGCCGCCGGCTGGGTGGACGCGGTGCCGCCGGAGGGCAGCGCCATCATCAACACCGGCATGATGCTCGAGCACCTAACCAACGGCGTGATCGGCGCCGGCATCCACCGGGTGGCCGCGTCCGAGGGCCAGACCGGCGACCGCTACTCGGTGGTGCAGTTCGCCCATCCCACCCCGTGGACGATCCTGTCGCCGCTGCCCACCTGCGTGACCGCCGAGCACCCCCTGAGGTTCCCCACCATCACCTCGGCCGACGCCCTAGACAAAGTGATCTGGGAAATAAACCTGGTAGAAGACGGCCGCCGCCTCGAAGGCCCCTAGCCAGAGCCGCCGCTCAGCAGCCTGTGTCCGCCCCAACCGGACCAATCGAGGCAACCCGCGACCGCAGGCTCATTGCCCCGCATCAGCAGTCACGGTTGCTGTGTCTTGTCAGCCTGCTGGACGAACTGCAGAAATGGTGACGGCTCGGTGGCTCGGTCCCCGAAGCGTGTGGGCCTGTTCAGGGCTCTAGTCAGCAGCAGCACGCGCGAGGCTCGGGTCACGGCAACGTAGAACGCCTGCGTCTCGGCGCGGATGCTGTCCGACGTCATTGCTCTGAAGTCTGGGAACTGGCCGTTGTTCATGCCGAGCACGGCAACGGCTCGGAACTCTCGACCTTGGGCCTTGTGAACGGTCAGAAGGCGTATCCCGGTTCCGAAGTCGCGTGCGCTATGAACTCGATCGAAGTGTGCGGCAAAGCGGCTCCAAGTCCTGTCGTGGAGCGGAGCCATCTCGGCGAACACGTTCCATGTGTCCGAGATGACTTGCTGGTCAGGACCCCAGCCGGCGAGCATCTCGCAAGGCGCGGTCTCGGGAAGCTCGCATCCCGGCAAAGCCTCGATGAAGCTCTGTGGCGAGTCTGCGCCGAGCAGCGGAACGAGGACTTCGAGGTGGTCGTCCGCTCGTGCCGCGAGTGCCGCGGCGAGATGGATAACTGGGTTGTCGGAGCCCTCGTGAGCGGGATTCGAGATGCGGAGTTCTCGAGCAAGTGCTCCCTGTGCGGCCATCTGGTGGCGCGGGCTGTGGAGGCGCATCAGGTTGATGGTGACGGCGCCGAGGGTCGTTGCCATGAGATCTTCGTCGTTATGAGATCGTGCGACTTCGTGCCCGGATTCCTTCATGGCTGCCGAAGCGGCGTTCAGGGCTGCGGAATGCCGGGCTAGCACGGCTATGTCCTCGGGCCGCACTCGTCGCTGCTCGCCGCAGGGCACGGCCTCGGCGGGAAGACCCTCCTCGAGTAGGCGTGTCGCCCACCTGGCTACGAATGCACCTTCGCTCTGTTCGTCATGGAACTCATGAACGGACACAGCACCCTCGGCGGCTTGCTCTGCATCAACTCCGGAATCCGCGCTTGGGCTTCCGAGTTCTTGCGATACGACCCGCTCAAGCGCGGCGAGACACTTCGAGGATCTGAAGTTCTGTGTGAGTTCGAACCGCTTCGCACCGTAGTCGTGAGCGAATTGGTTCATCAGAGTGCTGTCGCCGCCGGCGAATCCTGTGACGGACTGGTTCGGATCGCCCAGCATCATCGTGGGCACCATTGACAAGCCGGTCATCGTTGGTGGTCCGATCAAGCTGGTGATGAGACGGTATTGCTGCTTGGTGAGGTTCTGCGCTTCGTCCACGATGACGAGGCCATAGACGACGCGTGCCATACGGGACACAGCCTCGATATCGAGCAGTTCAGCTGCTTTTGAAATCATCTCGCTGAAGTCCAATGCTCCGCTGTTGTGCAGTGCCCCCCTCCACGATTTCAACCGGGGATCGGCGGCATCGTTCGCCCTGGCGAGGTCGAGCCGGCGAAACAACTCGGGGTAGCCGTCGGGCGGCACGTTGTGGTCATAGTGCGCCAGCAGATCGGCCCGATCCTCGATGGTGTTGATGATTCGGAAGTCCGACGAGAGACCGACGTGGCTGCCGTGGGTGCTGAGCATCGTGTGAGCGAAGGAATGGATGGTGTCGGCTGAGACTCGGTTCATTGATTCCGCCACACGCTCTTGCAGTCGAGCCTCGAACTCGGCGGCAGCTCGCGTGGTGTAGGTGATCACTAGAACGCGGGAGTGTTCGTTGGCCGGGTCATTCAGGAAGCGCTCGGCCCGTCGTGCGAGGATCTCGGTCTTTCCCGTCCCGGCGGGTGCGATCACCACGACTGCGTTTGCGCCGCTGTCGACGACAGCCTGCTGCTCCTCAGTCAGCGCGTGGTCGAAGGCCGCTTCGGTCAGGACCATGGCTCCAGTATTGTCTCATCTTTGCTCGGGCGGCGTTAGCGAGACTCGAAGGATCCCGAACAGCCTGCGGAGAGGATCTGGCCACTGCACGTTCTCGGTGGTTCGGGCCGCGATCAGCTCCTTGGCCAGAGCGGTGCCGATGGTTCCCTTGAGGCGCTTCATCACAGCGAGCATCTCGGCCTCGCTGCCGGGCGCTTCGCCCATCGATCCACAGGCGGCACTGCAGACTTCGGGGGCGGCGGCAATCAGCATCTTCTCCACCGCCATCCCGTGCCTGTCTCGGTCGCTAGTGCTTGCGGAGCCCGAATGGCTTGTCAGGACAACCTCGTTGGACCCGTCTATCAGCCCCTCGTCGACAAGTTGGCGGATCCGCTCCTGCCCTTCGCTGTCGCCATCAGCGAAAATCATGAGCGGCAGGTCGACGTGCCGCGCGAACTTGAGCGCTGCCCGCAGGATCGGCCCGTTCAGACCGGCCGAGTCGATCACCGACACGCCGTGCGCGAGCGGCCCCAGTTCCTCTCGCAGCACAGGTGGAAGGAAGGCACGTTCGGTCGCGCCCTCGCCGATCACGATCGCTTTCGCGAACAGCAGCTCACCGAAGGGTCGCTCAACTTGGCGAGTCAGCTTCTCCATCTCGCTCGCATAGAAGCTGGGCTTGCGTGTGCGACGCGTGTCGTCGGTGTCGTGTTCGGCGGGGCCGAAATCCACGATGCGGTGACTGCCGTCGGGGGAATGCCCCACGAGCAGAAGCGAACGCGGCGAGACGGACGCCGCCAGCAGAGGCGAATGCGTCGTAGCGATCACTTGTCGTTCGCCTTCTGCCAAGAGTCCAGCAATCTCCAGGATGGCATGCGGGTGCAGGTGGGCCTCGGGTTCCTCGATCAGAGTTACGGGGTGGGGTCGGACGCTTCCGGCGTCGACGCCGAGCGTCTGCCGGTAGAACACGTCCTGAATCAGGAGTGATGCCAGGCTGCGCACACCCGACCCGTGCAGCCTTGAGGCCAGCCTTGAACCGTCGTCGTCGAAGCTGACGCCGACGGCGCGCGCCAGTTCTTCGAGCGTTCTGGGCACCGGGTCGACTTGCACATCCCCCAGGGAGTCGACGTAGCGGTCGAGCATGCCCAACGAGTCGCGGAGACTCTGCAGAGTGGCGCTGCGGCCCAGGATGTCGTCACCAAGCGCTGCCAGTTGTTGCTCCAGTTCGCTCCGACCAGCCTCGGGCACCCGTAAGTCGTTGAGGAGACGCCGGATTGCGGTGCCTCGTTGGCGTAGCTCGGTGTCCAGATCCCTGCGCGTGTCCACCAACTCCGCATAGAGAAGGTGCCTCGCTTCGCGCGCGACGAAGCGAGGCGTAGGAGACCAGTCCCCCGTCGCGGCATCGTGGGCCATCACTGCGGACTGGCTGCGGGCACCTGTGCCTTCAGCCGTGGCCGAAATGGTCGTGCGCCACGCGAATCGTTGGCACACGGGGTCTTCGGAGGTCAAGGCCATGTTCTCGAGCCCGAAGATCCGCTGCAAGGCTTCGCTGAACACCTCTTCTGTCGATCCTGGCTCGGTGTTGCCGGCGGGCAGCTGGGCGGATTCGGTGTTCGATCGCCCCGCGAGGGGAGCGATGACGATGTCGATCTGCGCCGGGTCAGCTGATCCGACCGTCAGATCGTCGCGCTCGACTGGAGCGCCGCCGACGGCTACTTGCAAGGCTCGAAGGATCCGTGACTTGCCAGCGTTGTTACGCCCGACGAGCAGCGACAGGCCTGGCCGAAGGTCTACCTCCAAGCGGGCGATGCCTCTGAAGTTCCCGATTGTGGCGCGTTCCACGTACACGTCAGCCATCGTTGGTTCGGTGCGGTTCGTAGTTTCCATGCGCTGAAGCTACGAACACCCTGTGACAAGCGCGCTCAGGGCCCGCTCCGCTCGTCCCGCGAGCCGGCTGCCGCCTCCGGCGCGGCTACCGACTCAAGCCCCAGCCTGACGCAATTGGTCGTCTTGCCGAGCGCCTGTGGCCATACCGATTGCGCGCCGATGATGACTGATGCGGCCGCCATCAGCGCGATCCCCGAGACGTGCGGGCATCTTCAGGGCTCTGGCCGCACCAACGCTCGTGCTAGCTCGGTTGAGCTGTCGACTAACCTGACGAGCCGTGTCTGACAGCGCTGCCGAAGCGGGCGCCGATGCCGAGGGCTCGGTGGTGGAGCTTCTGAGGGCGCGCATCGAATCGCCCCAGCGGCGCGGCACAGTGTTCGAGTGTCTGCTCAAGGCGGCGTTCACGCACCACCCCGGCGAATACGGTCCGCAGCGGTTCCGCCGAGTGTGGCGCTGGACCGAATGGCCCGGCCGGCAGCGGCACGGTTACGGCGTCGACGTCGGGATCGACCTCGTGGCCGAACAGACCGAAGCCTGGGGCGGTGGACTCTGCGCCGTGCAGGCCAAGTTCCATGACCCGTCGCGGCGGATCGCCAAATCCGATGTCGACTCGTTCATGTCGGCCTCAGCGGGGGAGTGCTTCTCGGACCGGCTGCTGGTGGTGACCGCCGAACTGGGAACCAACGCGGAGCTCATGGTCACCAAAGCGCAGCCCCGCTGCCAGGTGCTCCACTCGACCCAACTCGACCAATGGCCCGTCGACTGGGCCGTACATCTCGACAATCCCGAGGGACTGCGGTTCGCCGATGTGCGCTACCAGCCGAAGCCGTATCAGGCCGAAGCGGTCGATGCGGTGGTCTCGGGACTGGCAGAGCACGACCGCGGCAAACTGATACTGCCCTGCGGGACCGGCAAATCGGTGGTGGCGCTGTGGATCGCCGAACAGATCGCAGGAGCCGGTGGCAGCGTGCTGTATCTGGTGCCGTCGATAGCGCTGATGGGACAGACGATGCGCGAATGGGCCGCGCAGCGCAATCCGCAGATCCCGCACCGCTACATGGGTGTCTGCTCAGACACCCGTGTCGGGCGCAACGACGAGGACGCCGACATCGCCGAGTTGGCCATGCCCGTCACCACCGACCCCGAACGGGTGGCTGAAGCCCTTACAGGCGTCCGGGGCCCGGGGGAGCAGGCCATGACCGTGGTGTTCTGCACCTACCAGTCGCTACCGGTGATCGAACAGGCCCAGCGGATTGCCGACGACGCCGCATCAACTCGCTTTGCGCTGGCGGTCTGCGACGAAGCGCACCGCAGCACCGGCGTTCACGAGACCGACAGGGCCAGCCACTTCACGCTGATCCACGACCCGGCGCGCATCGCAGCCGTCAGACGCCTCTACATGACCGCCACCCCACGGGTCTACACAGACCAGGTGAGAGCCAAAGTAAGCGCCCACAGCCGCAACTTCGATGTGTATTCCATGGACGACGAGGAGGCGTTCGGACGCCAGCTCTACCGGATGAGCTTCGGTCAGGCTGTGGAGCAGGGGCATCTCAGCGACTACGAGGTGCTCGTGATCGCCGTGTCCGAGCTGCATGTCACGAACTTGCTCGGCGGCGGAGTGCTCGAAGTCGCCGAGGATGCCGACGCCGCCACGGGCCGGGGGGGGGGCGCAGCCAGAAGATCACCACCGCCGAAGCCGTCAAGTTCGTGGGCTGCTGGGACGCGCTCGCCGACCCCGAGACGCGCTCGACCTCGGGCCGTCGCACGGGCGCGGTGTCGCCAGGCGGCCCCAGTGTCCTGCGAGCCATCGCGTTCGCCAACACAATCAAGACCTCCCAGCGTGTTGAGCAGTACTGGAACCAGATAGTCGAAGAGGTCGCAGGCGAGGACTCCAACACACTCGCGGCGCGTGAACGCGCAGGCGAACTCGCACGGTCGCCCGCCGCAGGCACCGCCGTCGATTCCAGCCACAGCCGCGAGCAGGCCAGTGACAAACACGGGCGAGAGTTGCTGCGCTTCGACGTGCGCCACACAGACGGCAGCCGCAACGCGTTGCAACGAGCCCGGATCCTCGGCTGGCTGAGAAGCGGTGACCCCGGCGGCGGCTGCCGGATCGTCACCAACGCCAAATGCCTCACCGAGGGCGTCGACGTGCCCGCGCTCGATGCGGTGCTGTTCCTCGAACCCAAACGCTCCCAGATCGACGTGGTGCAGGCTGTCGGACGCGTGATGCGCCGCGCCGCAGGCAAAGACACCGGCTACGTGGTGCTGCCCGTCGTCGTGCCCGAAGGAATGCGCCTCGACGACGACAAGGTGCTGTCGGGCTCGGACTTCAAAGCTGTGTGGAGCGTGCTCAAGGCGCTGCGCTCACACGACGAGCGCCTCGACGTGAAGATCAACACGGCGGACCTCACCGGCATGCCGCCGCTGACGATCCTCACCGCGCCGGGACTGTGCAGCCGGTGCGGCGCCGATGGTTGCGAGGGTGAATGCGAGACCTCCGACGAGTCCCGGGTGCCGGTGCAGGGCCGCCTGCCGCTGTATGACGCCATCGCCTCGCGGGTCGTCGACAAGTGCGGCGACCGCCAGTACTGGCACCGTTGGGGCAACGAGGTGGCGCGCATCACCGGCACCATCGCGCAGCGCGCCCGCACTGCGCTGCACGCCAATCGGCGGCTCGCGGCAGCCTTCGAGGTGTTCGAGTCCGACATGGCCTCCACCGTCGGGCGGCCCCTCACGCAGTCCGAGCTGGTCTCGATGCTCGCACAGCATGTGGTGACTGTCCCGGTGTTCGATGCACTGTTCGCAGGAAGCGGCTTCGCCGACCGCAACCCGATCTCCAAAGCGCTCAACGGACTTCTCGACACCTTCAAGGACGAAGAGGTGCTGCTGAGCGACGAGACGAGAGGACTCGAACGCTTCTACACCAGCGTCGCAGACCGGCTCTCGGGCGCAGCCGACTCCGACAGCCGCATCAAGGTGATGCTCGACGTGTACGAGCAGTTCTTCGCCGCGGCGATGCCCGATGAGACCAAACGCCTCGGCATCGTCTACACGCCGGTGGAGTTGGTCGACTTCATCCTGCGCTCAGCGGACGCGGTGGCCCGAGCCGAGTTCGGGCGCGGCCTCAGCGACCCCGGCGTCAACATCCTCGACCCGTTCACCGGTACCGGCACGTTCATCAACCGTCTGCTGACCCAGCGGGGCAGCGACGGTGAGCATCTGGTGCGCGACGGCGACCTCGACCGCAAGTTCCACGGCGCCGTCAGCGGCTTCTTGGCATCCGGCGAGCCAGAGATCTGGGCCAACGAGGTGGTGCTGCTCGCCTACTACCTGGCCGCCCTCAAGATCGAGGAGGGCTATCGCGAGCGCACCGGCGACTATCAGCCCTTCGAGGGGATCGTGCTCACAGACACGTTCATGCTCACAGGCGACGGGCGCCTGCCCGGAACGGACGCAATCGCCGACAACAGCACCCGAGCCAAGACCCAGAACGAGCTGCCGGTCCAGGTGATAGTCGCCAACCCGCCGTGGTCGGCGGGCCAGAAGTCCGCGGGCGACGACAACCCCAACATCGACTATCCCCACATAGAGCAGCGCGTCCGCGACACCTACGGGACACGCCACAAGCGGGTGACAGGCCGAGGCGCGGGCAAGTCCGCCGGCAACCTCTACGTGGAGGCGATCCGCTGGGCCTCAGACCGGCTCAGCGGCAGCAAGGGCGACCTGACGCTGCCCGGGATCGTCGCCTTCGTGCATCCGAACTCGCTGGCCAACGCGCCGTCGCTCGCCGGGATGCGAGCCGCGCTGCGAGACGAGTTCACCGACGTGTACGTGGTGAACCTGCGCGGCGACGCCATGAAGTCCGGCGACGAGTTCCGCCGCGAGGGCGACAAGGTCTTCGGCGCCGGGTCGCGCAACGGAGTGCAGATCACCGTGCTGGTGCGCAACCCCGCCAAACCGGCCGATCAGCCCGCCGTACTGCGATACGCCGAGGTTCCCGAGTGCTCGACGCTCAAGCAGAAGTTCGCCTGGCTGGCCGAACTCGACGATGTGACCAGCGACCGGTTCGAGATCGTCGAACCGAACGATGCCCACGACTGGGTCAACATCACCGACGGCAGCTTCGCGGACCTGATGCCCGTCTGCGAGCTAGGCCGGTCGGGCCGCACCGGAGCGACCGTCGTCTCCGACCACGCTCTCGGCATCGCCACCAACTGCGATGTGTACGTGTACTCCTTCTCCCGCGACGATCTCATCACCAGGATGCGCCGCCTGATCGGCGCCTACGACGACGCCCTCGAACTGGTGGAGGCGGGCTGCACCGTCGAGGAGTGCACCGGCAACGACGAACTCGACCGGATCAAGTGGACCGACACCCTCAAACAGTCGCTGCGGCGACGCGAGGAGATCGTCTTCGACGAGTCCCGCATCCGCGAGGTCCTGTACCGGCCCTTCACGAAGCTCTGGCTATACGAGGACGACCGCATCCTCTCATCGGTCAAGACCATCTCAGCCATGTTCCCGAATGAAACCGAAACACACACACACACACACACACACACACACACTGGTCAGCAGCCCCTCCAATCGGACCCGGTTCGCGACCCTCGCCACACGAGAACCAACCGACCTCAACTCGCTCGAAGGCGGGACTCGAGCATTCCCGCGGTGGCGGCGATCCTGATGTCGAGTCCGTCGAACCGGACCGTGTTCTCAGTGCTGGCCGCGGCGATTCTGCCGGATCTGCACACGCTGGATCCGGCCTGTCGAGCGACCCGCCGGCATCAGCCATGACCGACCGGGGGGGGGGGCTGCTGGTCTCGTCGCCCAACAACCGAGCGATCTTCACCGCGTTGGCGACGGACATCCTCTCGGACTATTGCGGCTGTGGAACCAATCAGCCCACCCGAGCGATCCCCCGACAGCTGCCGTCGTGATCTCGGGGACGTCAAACATGACCTTCCAGGCTCTCGCAGTCACGACGATCCCGGATCTGGCGTTCATCAGAGGCTCCGGCCAGACCCGAGCGATCCCGCGAGGGAGGCCGTCGTGATTGCCGGGCCGTCCAACATGGCGATTTTCGGCGCACTCGCCGCGGCGCACCTGCCGGACCTTCACCTGATGGGCCCCGGCCAGCAGTCCCGCGCCCTCGCACGTCGCGCCCTGCGCACCAGCCGGCCATGAACGACACGCTCGACCTCGGCTTGGATGCCGACAGCACCGGCGCCGACACCGACAACATCACCGACTGGGCGCTCGCACAGTTCCAGGCCCGCTATGGCGACCACATCACCAAAGACGACGTGTGGGAATACACCTACGGCGTTATGCACGCCCCCGACTGGCGTGAGCGCTACCGCCACGACCTGCAACGCAACCTGCCGCGCATCCCCCTCGCGGAGGACTTCGAGGCGTTCCGTTCAGCGGGCCGAGCCCTGATCGATCTGCACATCGGCTATGAGACAGTGCCCGAGCATCCGCTGGTGTGCGAAGTCGACGGCCGACCCGACGACGGCACCGCGGACCCGGCCGCCTACAGGATCGTCTCGAAGATGCGGTGGGGCGGCGGGCACGGACACGCCAACGAGGACCGCAGCATCCTCAGGATCAACGAACGCTGCCGACTTGTCGGCATCCCGCCCGAAGCCCACGACTACACCGTGTCGGGCCGCTCGCCGTTGCACTGGGCCATAGAGAGCCTGCGGGTGAAGCACGACAAGGCGTCCGGCATCGTCGACGACCCCAACGGCTGGCACGCCTGGGCCGACGAGCCGTTCAACCTCATCCGACACCTGCGCCGCCTAGTCACGGTCGGTGTCGAGACGGCCCGCACGGTCGCCGCGCTCCCACCATCGCTCTCGCCCCACTAGGGCCACCAGACAGCCGGCGCTCAGCAGCCTGTGGCCGCCCTCATCGTCTCACACGCCTCTTCCATTCGCGGCGCGCTCAACTGGGTCACGCGTCGCCTGAAGGCGCTTCGAGGCAGGGTGTGGAGAGCATCGAAGTTGACCAGACTGTCGAGCGGAACGCCGTCGTAGCCCGCAATGAGCGGCAACTCGGAGATCAAGCCCCGGCGAGTTCGGGTAAGTTCCGCGACGACCACCGAGCCGATGCGGTTCGCTACCGGGTCGCGCGTAAGCACCAGCACAGGCCTGTCGCCGTCTGGGGCTGCGGCGAACCAGATCTCACCCCGACGCATCCACCCAGTCGGACCAGTCCTCGGTCGGTCCCCAACTCTCCGCGCCCATTAACGGCCGTTCGTCGGGCCGCAGCGGTATTGCCTCGTAGATCTCCGCGTCGCGCTCCGCTCCGACCGAGTTGAGGTAGCGGCGCAGCGCCTCCCGGATCATGTGCGAGACCGAAATGCCCAGGGCGTCGGCCTCGGCGCGCACCCGCTCGGCTTCCGATTCTGCAATCCGGCACGTCAACGTCGTCATACCCAGACCCTAACCGCGCATGACTAGTGCGGGAAAGGGTGGCTTGCTCTTGAGCCGAAGGCCGTTAGCGGTGGCGGGTGCTTTGGCCGGGGTTTCGGGGCTTGGTTGCGCTGGGGGTTAGGTCGCAGCGGGCCACCTGCCCGTCGATGGTCACCTCGTGGCTGACTAGGCCGGCTAGCCAGCGGCTTGTGGCGGTGGACTTCGCCTCATCGGCGGACACGGTTACTTGCAGGTCGGTGGCCAGTACCTGCTCGGCCACGTAGTCGCGCCACTGCTCTATGGCGGCGGCCTGCTCGGGTGACGACAGCGTCAGCGATGCCTGGATGCGGTCGGTCACCACGTAGCCGTCGAGGCGGCGGCAGTCCTGGATCACCCGAACCGCGTCTCGGGCCCAGCCCTCGGCCTCCAGCTCCGGCGTGAGGGCGGTGTCGAGCAGCACCACCGCGTCGCCGGACTGCAATCCGGCTGCGGCGCCGCCCTCGGACGCTTCCACCGCCAACTCGAAGCTGCCCGCCTCCAATACACGGCCGGCCGCGGTGACCGTGCCGTCGGCGTTGCGGGTCCAGTCCCCGGCGCGGGCCGCGTTGAACACCTCCTGCACCGAGCGGCCCAGCCGGGGGCCGAGCACCGCCCCGTTGGGCCGCAGCACGAGCGACGCGTGGGCCTCGAGGTCGTCGGTCAGCACCACCGACTTGACGTTGATCTCGTCGGCCAGCAGCTCGGCCAGGGGCTCCAGGTCCTCGGCGCCCTCGCCGGCCACGGTGGCCCGGGCCAGCGGCAGGCGCACCCGCAGCCCGGCCTCCTCGCGCACCCGCAGCGCGGCCGAGGCGGCGTCGCGGAGGCGCTCCATCCGGGCCACCAGCGCGTCGTCGGCGGGCAGGCCCTCGGCGTCGGGGTCGGGCCAGTCGGCCAGATGCACCGACGTGCCGCCGGCGAGCCCGCCGTGGATCTCCTCGGTGACCATGGGCAGGAACGGCGCAGCCACTCGGGTGAGGGTGGTCAGCACCGCATACAGCGTGTCGAAGGCGGCGGAGTCGGTGTCGGCGCCGCCCGCGTTCCAGAACCGGTCCCGGCTCCGGCGGATGTACCAGTTGTTGAGCGCGTCGATGAAGGCGGAGATCTCGGCTGCGCCGCCGGGCAGGTCGTAGGCGTCCATCCGCTCGGTCACCCGCTGCACGAGCGTGCGGGTCCTCGCCAGGATGTAGCGGTCGAGCACGTCGCTGCTGTCGGTGCGCGCCTCGGCGGTGTAGCCCTCGGCGTTGGCGTACATGGTGAAGAACGAATAGGCGTTCCACACCGGCAGCAGGACTTGGCGGGTCACGTCGTCGATCCCGTCGTCGCTGATGCGCAGGTCGCCGCCCCGCACGATGTTGGCCGACATCAGATACCAGCGCAGGGCGTCGGCGCCCTGGCGCTCGAAGATGTCGGTGGGCTCGGTGTAGTTGCGCAGCTTCTTCGACAGCTTGGCCCCGTCGGCGGCCAGCAGGATGCCGTGGCAGATCACGTTGGAGAACGCCGGCCGGTCGAACAGCGCCCCGGCCAGCACGTGCAGTGTGTAGAACCAGCCCCGGGTCTGGTTGATGTACTCCACGATGAAGTCGGCCGGGAAGTGGCTCTCGAACCACTCGGCGTTCTCGAAGGGGTAGTGGACCTGGGCGAAGGGCATGGAGCCCGACTCGAACCAGCAGTCGAGCACCTCGGGCACCCGCCGCATCACCGACCGGCCGGTGGGGTCGTCGGGGTTGGGCCGGGTGAGGGCGTCGATGAAGGGCCGGTGCAGATCGTCGGGCCGCACCCCGAAGTCGCGCTCGAGCTCGTCGAGCGAGCCGTACACGTCTAGGCGCGGATAGGCGGGAGCGTCGCTGCGCCACACCGGGATGGGCGAGCCCCAGAACCGGTTGCGGCTGATCGACCAGTCCCGGGCGCCCTCCAGCCACATGCCGAAACGGCCGTCGCGCACATGGTCGGGCACCCAGTTGATCTGCTGGTTGAGCTCCAAGAGCCGGTCGCGGACCGCGGTGACCCGCACGTACCAGCTGTTGATGGCCCGGTAGATGATGGGGGTGTCGGTGCGCCAGCAGTACGGGTAGTTGTGCTCGTAGCTGTCGTGGCGCACGACCCGGCCCTCGGCCTTGAGGCGGCGGATGATCCCGGCGTTGGCCTCGAACACGTTGACGCCGGCCCAGTCCGACACCGGCTCGGTGAACCGTCCCCGGTCGTCGACGGGCACCGCGTCGGCGATGGCGATCCCGTTGGCCTCGCAGGTCTCTTGGTCCTCGGCCCCGAAGCCGGGTGCCATGTGGACGATGCCGGTGCCCTCGGCAGTGTCGATGAAGTCGGCGGCCAGCACCCGGAAGGCCTCGTGGCGGTGGGCGAAGAAGTCGAACAGCGGGGTGTAGCTGCGCCCGACGAGCCGCTCGCCTGCGACGGTGCCCACCCGGCGGGCGCCGACGAGCTGGGCCTCATAGGCGGTTGCGGCCGCCTCGGCCAGCACGTAGTGGACCCCGCCCTCCTCCATCACGGCGTAGTCGATGCCCGGCCCGACCGCCAGGGCCAGGTTCGACGGCAGCGTCCAGGGCGTGGTGGTCCAGGCCAACAGCCGCATCGGCGCCGGATCGCCGGGTTCGGGCGCCAGGTCGAAGGCGACGGTGACGGCCGGGTCCTGGCGGGGCCGAGTGGCGTCGTCGAGGCGGATCTCGAAGTTCGACAGCGGCGTCTCCGCGCCCCACGAATACGGCATCACCCGGTAGGCCTCGTACACCAGGCCCTTGCGGTGCAGCTGGGCGAAGGCCCACATCACCGACTCCATGTAGGGCAGGTCCATGGTCTTGTAGTCGTTGCCGAAATCGACCCAGCGGGCCTGGCGGGTGACGGTGTCCTCCCACTGTTGGGTGTAGCGGACCACCGACTGGCGGCAGTGGCGGTTGAACTCGGCGATGCCGAAGGACTCGACGGCCGCCCGGCCCGACACGCCCAGCTCGCGCTCGGTCTCCATCTCGGCCGGCAGCCCGTGGCAGTCCCATCCGAAGCGCCGGTCCACCCGGTTGCCCCGCATGGTCTGGTACCGGGGCACTACGTCCTTCACGTAGCCGGTCAGGAGATGGCCGTGATGGGGCAGGCCGTTGGCGAAGGGAGGGCCGTCGTAGAACACCCAGTCCCTGGCCGCGGGCCTCGCCTCGACCGACTGCTCGAAGGTTCCCTCGGCCTTCCAGCGAGCCAGGATGCGGCGCTCTAGGGCTGGGAAGTCGGGTCTGCCCACCTCGGGATACGGCTTGTTGCCCCCCTCTTTCATGGGCGGTGAGGCTACCGGCGCGTCCTTGGCCTGTTTGTCCCGGCCGGCGGGTCCTGTCGTCGAGTCGGAACGACCGGACGGGCTTCGCCCTATCCCCGGTCGTTCCGACTCGCCGCCACCCACCGGCCTTGCCGGTCTCGGCTGCAACGTCGGCGGTCTTTCTGCTGATGCTGGTGACGGTCCGATATCTGAGATATGACAAGAGTGGAACACTTGGCTGGATTGGCTTATGTCTTCTCGGCCAATCTTTGGGTTGCGGTTGGTGCTGGTTGCGCCGACGATGCAGGGTGAGGGAGCCCGCCGAGCGGCTTCCGCAGGGGGATCCGGCTCTTGACAGCGAGCGCCGAGTGGACTTTCGACCGGTACCGGCGGGGGGGCACGCCGCTCCCCGAGCCCAACCTGGCCTGGAACACCTACGGCGCCGGCATCGAGAGCATCGGGCGCGACGGCCAGCCCGAGCCGGCCGAGATTCCCCGCCCCGGTGCCGATCAGATGCTGGTGCGCGTCGATGCGGTGGGTCTGTGCTTCTCGGATGTGAAGCTCATCCGGCTCGGCGGCGACCACCCCAAGCTCTATGGCCGCGACCTCGCCACCGACCCGATCCGGCTCGGCCATGAGGCCACCGTCACCGTGATCGAGGTCGGCGACGACCTCGCATCGACCTACCGCCCCGGCGACCGGCTGGCAATCCAGCCCGACATCTACGTGAACGGCCGCAGCACCGCCTACGGCTACACCATCGCCGGCGGTCTGATCCAGTACCACCTCATCGGCCCGGAGATCCTCGCCGCCGACGACGGCGCCTACGTCATAGGCGTCGATGACGGGCTCGGCTATGCCGCCGCGGCGCTGTCCGAGCCCTGGGCCTGCGTCGAGGCCGCCTACACCCAGCGCCGCCGCCTGCGGCCGCTCGACGGCGGCACCGTCTGGATCGTCGGCCACCCCGCCGACGCACGCACCTATGACTTCGGCGAGTTGCTGCGGGGCGCGGCGCGGATTGTGCTCACCGATCTGTCGGACAGCGTCGGCGGCCAGGTGAGCGGGGCGGCTGGCCCGCACACGGAGGTGACGGTCGCCGACGGGGTGGGGCCGTCCGGCTACGGCGCCCTCGCTGACAAGACGACCGGCGGACGGGGCTTCGACGACATCATCGTTCTCGATCCCGTCTCCGGTGAGCAGGTATCCGAGGCGGCTCGGTGTATCGCCTTCCGGGGCACCCTCAACCTGGTCGGCGAGCGGCCCCTCGACGGCCCCTCCAGCATCGACTTCGGCCGGCTGCACTACGACTACACCGCCTACGTCGGCACCCGCGGCCCCGATGTGGCCGCGGCCTACGGCGAGGCGCGCAACCGCTGCGACCTGCGCCCCGGCGGCGTGGCCGTGTTCGTGGGGGCGGGCGGGCCGATGGGCCAGATGCATGTGCAGCGGGCCATCGAGAAGACGGACGGTCCGTCGGTGATCGTCGGCGTCGATCCCGACCGCGAGCGCCTGCAGGCGTTGGAGGACTCACTGGCCGCCCTGGCCGAGCGGGCCGGCCGACGGCTGGTGCTGATCAATCCCGAGGCGTCCGACGCCAGCGTCGCAGACCACATCGACCGCCTGACCGCTGGCGCGGGTGCCGACGATGTGGTGGTCACCGTGCCGGTGGCGGAGGTCATGGCCGACGCGGCCCGCCTGATGGGCCCCGACGGGATGCTCGTGTTCTTCGCCGGTGTGGCCAACGGCACGATGGGCCCCCTCGACATGAGCCGGGTGTACCTGGGCAACGCCCAGTACACGGGCACGTCGGGCTCCTCCATCGACGACCAGGCGCTGGTGCTGGCCAAGGCGGTCGAGGGCACCCTGTCGCCCGACCTGAACCTGGCCGCGGTCGGCGGGATCGAGGCCGGCCGCGACGGCATGCAGGCGGTGCTCGAAGGCCGCTTCGCGGGCAAGGTCGTCATCTTCCCCCAGGTGTCGGGGATGCCGCTGCTCGGACTCGACGAACTGGCCGAGCAGCATCCCCACATCGGCGAGGCGCTGGGGGAGCGGGGCCAGTGGACCCGCGAGGCCGAGCGGCGCCTGATCGAGAGCCACGCCGCGGCGGCCGGCCGGTGATCACCATGCTCACCTCAACCGGCGGCAGCGGAACGCTTGGCGGTACGGAACATGCGGCGGCGGTCGATCAGTGATCACCACGCTCACCCCCAATCCGAGCTTCGACCGCACCTTGTCGGTCGAGCGGCTGGAGCCCGGCGGGGTGACGCGAGCGTCGAGGGTTCGGGTCGAATGCTCGGGCAAGGGCGTGAACGTGGCCCGAGCGCTCGGCCGCAATCAGCGGGCGGCCCGAGCGGTGTTCCCCGCCAACGCCGACGATGCCGCCGCGTTCGTCTCGTCGCTGGCCGCCGACGGCGCCGACGCGCTCCCCGTGCCGGCACGAGGGACCATGCGATCCTGCTTCACGCTGGTGGAGCCGGACGGAACGGCCACCCAGATCAACGAGCCGGGTCCTGAGATGAGCGCGTCTGAGGCCGACGAGTTGGTGTCGCAGGCCGCGGCCGCGGCGGCCGACTCCGACTGGCTGGTGGCCAGCGGCAGCCTGCCGCCCGGCGCGCCCGACGACCTGTACGCCCGTCTGGCCGCGGTGCTTCCCGACGCGGATTCCAGGCTGGCCGTCGACACCAGCGGCGCCGCGCTCGACGCCCTGGTCGGTGCGGGGTGCGCGGTGGTCAAGCCCAACCTGGCCGAACTGGCCGCGGTGATCGGCAGCGGCCTCAGCACCGTCGGAGAGGTGATCGACGCGGCTGGCAAGTTCCGCCGCAGCGGCTGGCGCTCAGTTCTCGTGAGCTTGGGACAAGGCGGTGCCGTTCTGGTGGCCGACCAAGTGTGCTGCGGGACGGTGGCCGGCATCGAGGTGCGCAACACGGTGGGCGCCGGCGACGCGCTGTTGGCCGGCTTCGTGTCGGCCGGAGGCCGGGGTGCAGCCGCGTTGGCCGAGGGCCTCGCCTGGGCCAGCGCGGCGATCAAATCAACCGACACGCTGGGGCAGGCCGTCACCGACCGCGACCGCCGGACCGTGCAGCTGAGCGCCGATCCCCGAACCGACCGTCTCGTGGGAGTGTCCGCATGACCGGGCAGCCGCAACGGGTGAGCCGTGCACAAGCTGGTTACTGGAGTGATCGCCGCGTGGGAGCGCTCGCATGACCGAGGCCTTTCCGCTGCGCATCTCGGCCATGTTCCGAGAGGGGTGGGCCGGCTACCGGCGCAACATCGGCCCGCTGACGGTCGGGGCGCTGGCCACTGTTGCGGTGTACGGCGTGTTCCGCTTGCTGGCGCAGCAGGCCCTCAACGACGGCCAGGAGATCGCCTCGGTCGTGCTCGATCTGGTGGGGCTGGTGCTGGCCGGCACCGTCGCGGCGCCGTGGTACTCCTACGCGCTCGATGCCGCCCGCTCCAGACCCACGGACCTGGGCGCACCCTGGCGCGACGGCGCCCTGCTCTCGGCCCAGTTCGTGTGCTCCTTCTGGTTCTGGGCCGCCTTCATGCTCGGACTGCGCTACCTGTTCGGCATCCCGTCGATCCTCGCGGTGCTCTTCTACGGCCTGCACGGCTACGTGGTCGCCGACCGGGTCGCCAAGGGGGGTCTGCGGGCGCTGGGCACCAGCGTCCGCCTGGGCCACAAGCGCCGGGTAGCACTGTTCGCGATCCTGGCGCTGTGCATCGTGTTCAACCTGATGGCGGCGCTCCCCCTCTCCTACGGCGCCTCGCCGCTTCCGATCGCGGTCAGCGTGGCCGCCTTCACGGTGACGGCCAGCATCACCCTGGTGTCGGGCGCCTGCCTCTACGACGCCCTCTACGCCCGCCTCGATGAGCAGTGACGAGCAGTGATCCCATGAGTAGCAGTGATCCCATGAGCAGCGGCGATTCGCAGGCCGTGATCGAACGCGCCGAGTTGCGCATCGCGGCCACGCCTGCATCGGCCGGCATCGCGCTCGGCCCCGCGGTGGTGATCGACAAGCAAGAGGTGGCGGTGATCGATCACGACGACCCGCAGGCTGCGTTCGCGACGGCGGCGGACGCGGCCGGCCAACAGCTCGAAGCGCGGTGCGAAGCGGCCCGAGCGGCGGGACGGGCCGAGGCGGGGGACGTTCTCGAGGCCCAGGCGCTCATGGCCCGCGACCCGATGCTGGCCGAGGCGGTCGGCGCCGCCCTCGCCGACGGCATGAGCCTCGATGCCGCCCTGACCCGGGCCGACGACGACATCAGCAGCCTCTTCGTCGCGATCGACGATCCGTACATGGCCCAGCGGGCCCAGGATGTGGGCGAGGTGGTGGACCGGATCCGCAGGCATCTGGCCGGCGCCGACTCCCCCGACTCGCAGATCGAGGCGCCGTCGGTGCTGGTGGCCAAGTCGCTGACCGCGGCCGACACCGCGGTGCTCGACCCCGAGCTGGTCCTGGGGTTCGTCACCGAGACCGGCGGCCCCACCAGCCACGTCGCCATCATCGCCCGGTCGCTGGGCGTCGCCGCGGTGGTGGGGGCCGAGGGCTTGGCCGCCAAGGTCAGCACCGGAGAAGCGGTAGCTCTCGACGGATCAACCGGCGAGGTGGTGGTACGGCCGAACGAGAGCACCGTCGCGGACTTCGCCGCCCGCCGGGAAGCGTTCGAGGCGGCGGCGGAGGCGGCCGAGCGGTTCCGAGGAGTGGGCGTCGCCTTCGGGGGCCGGCCGGTCAGGGTGCAGGCCAACGTCGGCTCGCAGCCCGACGTCGAACGCGCCCTCGAAGCGGAGGCCGACGGCATCGGGCTGCTTCGCACCGAGTTCCTGTTCCTCGACCGCACCGAGGCGCCCAGCGAGCAGGAGCAGGTCGACTTCTACGCCTACGCGGCCTCGTCGTTCACCGAGCCGGTGGTCGTGCGCACCTTCGACATCGGCGGCGACAAGCCGGCCCCCTACCTCGCCACCGAAGCGGAGGACAACCCGTTCCTCGGCGTGCGAGGCGCCCGGCTCTACAGCCGCTGCGGCGACGTGTTCGACACCCAGGTTCGGGCCATCCTGCGGGCCGCGGTCACCGGCGACGTACAGATGATGCTGCCCATGGTCTCCACCGTCGAGGAGGTGGTCGAGCTGCGGGGCCGGATCGAGCAGACTGCGCAGAGCCTCGCCGCGGAGGGGGTGCCCCATCGGCTGCCGCCGGTGGGGGTGATGGTCGAGGTGCCGTCGATCGCGCTCACCGCCGACGCGGTGGCGGCCCATGTGGACTTCTTCTCCATCGGCACCAACGACCTCACCCAGTACGCCATGGCCGCCGACCGCACCAACGGCGCGCTCGACAGCCTCCAGGATGCGCTCCACCCGGCGGTGCTGGCCCTGTGCGAGCGCACCGTGGCCGCGGCCCGGCGCGGCCGCGTCGGCGTCTCGGTGTGCGGTCTGGTCGCGGCCGACCCGCTGGGTGCGGCCGTGCTCACCGCCATGGGGGTGGACAAGCTCTCGGTCAGCGCCCGGTCGGTCAACCTCATCAAACAGGTGGTCGACTCGCTCGACCGCCTCGACGCTGCGGCCATGGCCGCCGAGGCGTTGGCTGCGCCCACCGCCGGAGCGGTTCGAGGCATCGTCGCCGCCGCCCTGGAGCGCCCATGACGGCCGGGCTCGACACCCGCGTGCTGCGGATCACCCGCTGGCTCCTCGAGCAGGAGCAGCCCCGCAGCACCGCCTCGGTGGCCGCCGACCTCGGGCTGAGCGAGCGGGTGGTGCGCTATCGCCTCGACCACATCGACCGCTACCTGCGCTCCTGCGGCGCCGAGCTGGTGCGCAAGCGCGGCCTGGGCCTGGTGGTGGACGGGCCGCCCGACATCCGCCGGCGGATCACCGCCGACCTGCCGCCGCTGTCGGATGCGCCCAGGGTCTACGCCCCCGAGGAGCGGGTGCGCATCCTGCTGGCCGCGCTGCTGTGGTCGGCGCCCACGGTGGTGTCGCTGGAGGACCTCCACCTCGAGCTCGAGGTGTCGAAGACTTCGGCCCGCCGGGATCTGCGGGCCGGGGAGCCGTGGCTGGAGCGCAACGGCGTCCCGCTGGTGCGCCGGCCCGGACGGGGAATATCGGTGGCCGGACCCGAGCGCCGCATCCGCCAAGTCATCGTGCAGCTCATCCTCGAGGCCATCCCCGAGGAGGTGCTGCTGTTGCAGCTGGCCGCCGACCCGGCCGCCCGCTCAGCGGCCAACGTGCGGGTTCCGGTGGGGCTGCGAGAGCGGATCTTCACTCTGCCGCTGCGCGACACGGCCGAGATCGTGCGGTCGAGCGCACTGGGCCAGACCCTCATGTCGGGGCGCAGCGACGTGGTGTTCGCGCTCTTCCTGGCGGTGTCGGTGGCCAGGATCCGCGAGGGGCACACGGTGGCCGTCGAGGCCGGCCTGCACCGCTCGGTCATGGACCACCCCATCGCCGAGAGCGTGGCGGGCATCGTGCCGGGGCTCGAGAAGCTGGTGGGCGCGTTCCTGCCCGCCCCCGAGATGGCCGCGGTCACCGAGTATCTGCTCGGCCTCGACGCGCTCGACACGGTGCAGGCGGACTCGGCCGCCATCAGTGCCGACATGCTCGACCGGATCATGGGTTTCGCGGGCGAGCACCTGCACGCTGCCCTGGCCGACGACCTGGAGCTCAGGCGGGGCCTGGCGGCGCACCTGGAGCGCCTCAGCGTGCGCCTGCGCTACGGCCTGCCCGTCCACAACCCGCTGCTGCCCGAGGTGCGGGCCCGCTATCCCGACGTGTACGCCGCCGCGGCCGAAGTCGGCGCGCTGGTCGAGTCGGCGATGCAGGTGCCGATAGTCGAGGACGAGATCGGCTTCATCACCATGTACATCTCCGGCGCGATGGAAAGGGCCCGCCTGCGGCCCCGGCGCCGGGCCCTGATCGTGTGTCCCAGCGGGATGGCCACGGTGTGGGTGTTGGTCTCGCGGATCCAGGCCGAGTTCCCCGAGCTGGACCTGGTGGAGGTGCTGTCGGAGCGGGGCTACGAGGAGCTGCAGCACGGCGACTTCGACCTGGTGATCTCCACCGTGCCGCTGGTCGAGCACGAGGTTCCGGTAGTGGTGGTCAGCCCGCTGCTGTCGGCGTCCGACGTGGGCCGCCTCTCCCGCCACGCCTAGATCCACCACCGGCGAGGGGGCACATCCGCGGCCCGCCTGGGCGCGTCGGAATGTCGTATTGGGGTGCCGCGGTATTGGCAGTAGTGGCAGAGGGCAAACCGGTGGAAGCTTGAGGGTCACCCGACGCTAGGAGGACCCGCGCATGCTACAGCGTGTTCAACGTTTCGGCGGCTTCCTCTCCAGCATGGTCATACCGAATATCGGTGCGTTCATCGCCTGGGGATTCATAACCGCCCTGTTCATCCCACCCGGCTGGCTGGAGAAGACCGGCCTGGACTGGGACTGGGGAACGATCACCGGCAACACGGTCGGACCGATGATCAAGTACCTGCTGCCGCTGCTTGTGGCCTACACCGGCGGCAAGCTGATCCACGGCCACCGGGGCGGCGTCCTCGGGGCGGTGGCGGTGATGGGGGTCATCGGCGGCGCCTCGTTCGAGCTGGCCGAGGGCGCCGTGATCGGCGATCCGCCCCAGTTCCTCGGGGCCATGGTCGTCGGCCCGCTCGCCGGATGGGTGATGCGCGAGCTCGACAAGTGGCTGGAGGACAAGCGCCCCGCCGGTTTCGAGATGCTCATCAACAACTTCTCGCAGGGCATCGCCGGCCTGGTGCTGGCCATGTTCGGCTACGTCATCATCGGCCCCATCATGTCGTGGCTGGCCGAGCGCTTCGGCGACATGGTGGAGGGCCTCAGCGACGCCGGGTTGCTGCCGCTGATGGACCTGCCCATCGAGGTCGGCAAGGTGCTGTTCCTCAACAACGCCATCAACCACGGCGTGCTCACCCCGCTCGGGGCCACCGACGTCACCGAGACCGGCCGGTCGATCTACTACATGCTCGAGTCGAATCCGGGCCCGGGCCTGGGTCTGCTGCTGGCCTACTGGTTCGCGGGCAAGGGCCTGGCCAAGCTGTCGGCGCCGGGCGCCATCATCATCCACTTCCTGGGCGGCATCCACGAGGTGTACTTCCCCTACGTGCTGATGAACCCCGTGATGATCGCGGCCATGTGGGCCGGCGGGATCACCGCCGACATCGTGTTCGTGATCTTCGATGCGGGCCTCACCGGGCCTCCGTCGCCGGGCAGCATCTTCGCCTACTTCACGTTCACACCGAGCGACGGAGCCGCGGCAGCCGGGGTCTACCTGGGTATGGCCGCGGGGGCGGCCGCCGCCTTCGTGGTGGGAGCGATCCTGTTGCGGCTGTTCCCGGTGAGGGAGATGGACGACGCCGATGACGACGACACCTCGCTGGGCGATGCCATGGAGGGCGTCCCCCTGGCGTGACCGGCACGGCACGAAGTTGCGTTGTCCCCCAATGGCGCAACTTGATGAGGTCGGAGCGGTGGGGATGCCTCCACCGCTCCGGCCCCCGTCGGCTCCCGCATGGCTACCGTGGTGCGGCCGGGCGGGATCCGACAATCGACGCGACGATCAACGGAGGAAGATGTGACCGAGCGAGTCACGAAGGCGGCCGACGAGGTGAAGCTCATCGTCTTCGCCTGTGAGGCGGGCATGGGCAGCAGCCTGATGGGCGCCAACCAGCTCAAGCGGATGGTGAAGAAGGCGAAGCTCGACATCGCCGTCGTCCATAACCCGGTGGGTCAGCTCAGCGACGACGCCGACGTGGTGGTCGTCCACAAGGGGCTGGCCAAGCAGGCCCAGCAGAAGGCGCCCGGTGCGGCCATCGTGCCGTTCACGCTGTTTGTGAACGATCCGGCGGTCAAGCAGCTGGTCGCTTCGCTCACCTCGGGCGACCCCATCGTCTCGAAGTTGTGAGCGCGGTTGTCGACGACGGCCTCGGCGGCGTCCTGATGCCGGCCGACATCGTGCTCGGGTGTCGGGCCGACTCCCGCGACGAGGCCATCGAGTTCTCCGGCAGCCTGCTCGTGGCCCGTGGCTCGGTGTCGGCCGAGTACGTCGAGGGCATGAAGCAGCGCGAGGAGGTGGTCTCGACCTACCTGGGCAACGGGGTCGCCCTGCCCCACGGGGTGCTCGAGAGCAAGGACCACATCCGCTCCACCGGGATCGTGGTTTCGCAGTACCCCGACGGGGTGGACTGGGGGCCGGGCACGGCTCATCTCGTGGTGGGGCTCGCCGCAGTGGGCGACGACCATGTGCAGGTACTGTCGCGGCTGGCCGAGGTGCTCCAGGACGAGGATCTCTGCGGCGCGCTGGCCCAGTCCGACGATGCCGCCTTCGTCTATGAACGCTTGACCGCGCCACCGTCCGACGACTGAGACGCACTGGAGCGCCGGGTGTATCGCGAGCTGGAGATCACCAACAGCCACGGGCTGCACGCCCGGCCCGCCGCCGAGCTGGTGGCGCGGATCGCCTCGTTCGATGCGGGCGTCGAGATCGAGGTGGGCGCCAAGAAGGCCAACGCAGCCAGCATCATGAGCCTGCTGGCGCTGGGCGCCGGTCCCGGCAACACGGCTCGCATCACCTCCGACGGCCCCGACGCCGAGGCCGCCCTCGACGCGGTGGTGGCCGTGCTCACCGAGGACAGCTGATGGCCCGCCTCGACCATGACGAGTTGGCTGCGGCGGTGACCGCGGCCGTCGACGCCGAGCCCGACGCCTCGGGGGTGGCCGACCTCGTGGCCGAGCGGGGCTACATCGTTTTGGCGGCCGAGATCGGCGATCTCAAGGCCGCCTTCAAGCGGGCCAAGAAGATCGACGGCTACCGCTGGGTGGCCATCAACCGCGAGGACCTGTTCGGCGCCAACCCGCTGTCGATCGGGTCCAAGGTCGGGATCCTCGACGCCGAAGGCCGGGTGCTCAAGAACGCCGACTCGCCCCGCAAGAAGGTCTGAACCCTCGCAACCGGCGCCGGTCTAGTCCTCTTCGGGAGCCTCCAACCCCGCCGCTGGCGCCTCGTCGGCAGGATCCTCGGTCTCCGCGGTGGCGTCGCCGGCGGTGTCCTCTTCGGGAGCCTCCACCGCCGTTGACTGCTCCTGCTCGGCCGCGTCTTCGGTGCCGTCGGCCGGGCCATCGCCGGTCTCGTGGTCCGTGTCCTCGGTCACTTCGGCGCCGTCGTCGCTGGTGTCGTCGTCGATCTCAGCGGGATCCCGTGAGGTGTCCGCGGCGGTGTCGCCGTCGCGGAGCTTCTGGAGGGCCTCGACCGCCTCGCGGTACTTCGTCTCGGCGGTGGCCGTCTCGGCGGCGGGGGCCTTGCGGTCGTGCAGCTTGCGCACCGCCGCGGCCGCCTCGTCCTTGGCCTTCTCCGCCTTGCGCAGGGCCCGCTCGTGCGCCCGCTGCTCGCGGTCGGCGATCAGGTAGGTGTTGTAGAGAGTAAGGGCCGCCGCGGTCTCGTCGTCAAGGGCCTGGCGAGGGGATGCTTTGGTCACACTGTCGGGCATCGGTGTCCATCGGCTCGTCTCAGCGCGGCTCGGCGCGCGCACCGCGGGGGTTGCGAACGTACTACGGTATCTGACGGTCGACGTCCGGGAGGAGTCCTGCATGGTTGAGATGGGCGAGGCGATCATCGTCCTAGACGAGGTCTACAAGATTTTCGGGCCGCAGCCGCGGGGGCGAGCCTTCGACTTGGTGCGGTCGGGCATGGGCAAGAACCGGGTGCAGGCCGAGACCGGCCATGTGGTGGGCCTCGACGACGTGTCGTTCAGCGTCAACAAGGGCGAGATTTTCGTGGTGATGGGCTTGTCGGGATCGGGCAAGTCCACTGCGCTGCGCACCGTCAACAAGCTCCATGACATCACCTACGGCACCGTCACCGTCGACAGCACCGACGTGCAGGCGCTCGAGGGCTCGGACTTGCAGGCGTTCCGGCGCGAGTACATGGGCATGGTGTTCCAGCACTTCGCGTTGTTCCCGCACCGCAAGGTGATCGACAACGTGAGCTATGGCCTCAAGGTTCAGGGCGTGGACAAGAAGGCCCGCGAGGAAGCGGCGATGAAGGCGCTGTCGCTGGTCGGGCTGGGCACGTACGCCCAGAACTTTCCGTCGGAGTTGTCCGGCGGCATGCAGCAGCGGGTCGGCCTGGCCCGGGGCCTCGCATCCGATCCCGACATCCTGCTGATGGACGAGGCCTTCAGCGCGCTCGATCCGTTGATCCGCCGCCAGATGCAGGACGAGATGATGGAGATCCAGGGCGAGCTCCACAAGACGATCCTGTTCATCACCCACGACCTCAACGAGGCGCTGCGCATCGGGGACCGGGTGTGCATCATGAAGGACGGCGCGGTGGTGCAGATCGGCACGCCCGAGGAGATCCTCACCAAGCCCGCCACCGGATACGTGGCCGAGTTCGTGCAGGACGTCGACCAGGGCCGGGTCATCCAGGTTCACGAGATCATGCAGAAGCCCGCTCCGATATCGGCCGGCGTCACCCTGTCCGAGGCGCTGAGCACGGTGGGCGAGCGCTCGGGCGCCTTCGTACTCGACTCGGCTGGAGCACCGACGCACATACTCACCGCCGACGACGGGATCCGGGCCGCCGGCATGGGCACCACCGACCTCGGTCCGGCGCTGCGCACCGACTTCGATCGGTGCGGACCCGAGGACTGCCTCAACACCGTCTACGCCGCGGCCGGACGCGGCCTCCCCATCGCGGTCTGCGACGTCTCCGGCAAGCTCGTCGGCAACCTCGACCCCCGCCACATCATGGAGGAAATGGGACGTGTCGAGCACCTCATCGACGACTTCGAGAGAGAGGTGTTCATGTGATCCTGCTCGCTCAGGCTGGAGATGGCCCAGAGCTTCCCGACTACGGGTTCACGGACAATCTCGTACTCGATGAGTTCTACGTTCCGTTCGGCGACTGGATGGGGCAGTCGATCGAATGGATACTCCTCAATCTGAAGTGGCTCTTGTCGGCCATCAAATGGCCGTTCATCACGCTCAATAATCTCCTCGTGAGAGACATCATGGAGCCGGTCTCGTGGTTCTGGATCGTGGTGGCCTTCGTTGTGATCGGAACCCTGGCCCGCAACGTCCGGGTCGGTCTGTTTGCGGGCGTTGCCCTGACTGTTTGCGGGCTTCTCGGCCCCGACTATTGGCACGCCACCATCCAGACCATCGGCTTCGTGCTGGTGGCCGTCCTGCTGTGCGTGCTCATCGGGATCCCCGTAGGGATTCTGTGCGCGCGCGTCGATGCCGCCTGGCAGATGGTGAGGCCGGTGCTCGACGCCATGCAGGTGGTGCACGCCTTCGTCTACATGCTGCCGTTCATCGCCTTCTTCGGCCTCGGCAACGTGGGTGCCACCATCGTGACGATGGCCTTCGCGATCCCGCCGCTGGTGCGCCTCACCAACCTCGGCATCCGCCAAGTTCCCGCGGACGTGGTGGAGGCGAGCCGGGCCTATGGCGCTCCCGAGTGGCGGGTGCTCATCGACGTGCAGCTGCCGCTGGCCCGAGCCGCCATCATGACCGGCGTCAACCAGACCCTCCTGCTGGCCATGTCGATGCTGGGCGTGGCCGCGATCATGGGGGCCCAGGCGCTGGGCGGGCTGCTCTTCGGCGCCATCAGCCGGCAGAGCGTGACCGAGGGTGTGGGCGCCGGTCTCGCCTTCTACCTCGTTGCGGTCGTGTTCGATCGCATCTCCCAGCCCGAGGGGGCAGGGTCCGGCGGCTTGTTCCGACGTGTTCGGCGCGCCTGGGCCCACCGCGGCGATCCCGAGGTGCTGCTGCCCGCCGAAGCCGACGCTGCGGCCACCGCCCCGGATGAGGACGAGCTGGTCGAGGGTGTTATTGCCCCGCTCACCGAGCGGGAGCGCAGGCCGATGCTGGTGTCCGCCATCGGCGGTCTGGTGTTGGCGGCGTCGGTGTTGTTCGCTTGGAGCAGTGGGGCCGGGTTTATCAGCGCCTACGGCCGTGCCGACGACGAGATGCTGGCCGGAGAGTCGTTCAGCGGCCTGTCTGCGTCGGGCGGCTCCTGGTTCGGCATCCTCGCGCTGGTGCTTGGACTGCTGGTTGCCGCCGCGGCGGCTGCCACACTGGCCGCGCCCGGCCGCGGGCCGCGGTGGCTGAACGTTGACTGGGCGGTGATCGCGTCGCTGGCGTCGTTGGTGATGATGATCTCCTACCTGCTGGCCGCGCCCTCCGACCTCGCGGTCGGCCAGAGCACCGGCGCCGGTCCGTGGGTGGCGCTGGTCGGAGCGGTGGTGGCATCGGGGGGGTCGGTTTGGTGGATCCGCTCGGCGCCGCACGCACCGGCCCGCCCGCTCAGCCCCAAGATCCGGTGGGCCCGCGTCGGCTCGGCCGCCTTCGCCGCGGTTGTTCTCGGGGTTGGGGCGATCTCCGCCTGGAGCTTCGACGAGCGGTCGCGTGTGCTCATCTCCCCCGAGGTCCAGGCTCAGCTCGACGAGATGGAGCGGCAGGCCGAGGCGAACCCCGAGCAAGCCGGAATGATCGCAGCCGACATTGCGGCGCTCCAAGAAGAGCTGGCCGCCGATTCCCGCGTCATCACCGACGGTGTCAGCCGCACCGGTGCCGGCCTGGGCGTCTGGGTCTTTCTGGCCGGGCTGGCCGGGCTGGCTGCATCGTTGCCCGCGGCCGGGGTGTTCGGCCGCGACGAGCATCGGCAGTGGCGCTGGAGTGCCATCACAGCCGGCATCGGCGCCGGAGCGACCTGCGTCGGCTTCGGGTGGATCTTCACCCATGTCCGCTCGGCCGATGCCGACTATGTGAGCGGGGTCGGCTCCTTCTTGGCCATGGCGGGCGGTCTGGTGCTGGTGGCCGCCGCGGCTGCCGTGCTCAAGGAGTTCCGCCGGGCCAAGGTGTACGCCGACGACCTAGCGGCGGCAGGAGTTGGTGACTGACATGAGCAACATGAGCTTGCTGGCCCAAACCGAAACGGGAGCGGCACTCCAGCCGGGATTCTTCGACGATGAGGTCCTCGATCAGTTCCAGATCCCCGTGGGCGCCTGGGGCGACCAGGCGGTGGACTGGATCGCGGTGAGGCTGGAGTGGCTGCTTGCCATCATCGAATGGCCTTTCGACAAGTTGATCGGCTTCCTGGTGGGCGACGTGCTGGAGCCCGCGCCCTGGATATTGGTCGTGATCGCCTTCTTCGTTATCGGCACGCTGGCCCGCAATGTGAAGGTGGGCGCGTTCGCAGCCGCCGCCCTGAGCCTGTGCGCTGTTCTCGGCAACAACTATTGGCTGCAGACGGCCCGCACCATCGGCTTCGTGGGCGTGGCCGTGCTTCTGTGCGTGATCATCGGAATACCACTCGGCGTCGCCTGCGGTCGAGTCGACGGGATCTGGCGCGTGGTGAGGCCGGTGCTCGACGGAATGCAGGTTGTGCACTCGTTCGTGTACATGTTGCCGTTCATCTTCTTCTTCGGCATCGGCACGGTGTCGGCCACGATGGTGACGATGGTCTTCGCGCTGCCGCCTCTCGTGCGCCTCACGAATCTGGGCGTCCGCCAAGTGCCGGCCGATGTGGTAGAAGCGAGCCGGGCCTACGGAGCGCCCGAGTGGCGGGTACTCCTCGACGTGCAGCTTCCGCTGGCCCGAGCCGCCATCCTGACGGGCATCAACCAGACGCTGCTGCTGGCCATCTCCATGCTCGGCATTGCCGCCATCATGGCCGCGGGCGGACTCGGTCTGGTGCTGTTCCAGGCCATCACCACCCAGGACATCGCCAAGGGCATGGCCAGCGGGCTCGCCTTCTTCCTGGTGGCGGTGGTGCTGGACCGCATCTCGCAGCCCGAGGAGACCGAGAACACGGGCCTGCTGCGGCGAATTCGGCTGGCCTTGGCGCATCGCCGCGATCCTGAGGCGCTGCTGCCCGCAGGCGGTTCCCGGTCCGGCGCCGACTCGGCGGACGAGCCTCAGTCCGACGAGGGGACGCTCGCCCCGCTCACCGCAGCCGAGCGCCGCCCGATCCTCGGTGTGGTGCTGGGCGGATTGATCGCCGTGCTGTCGGTCTTCATGACTTGGAGCAGCGGGGCCGGGTTCATCAGCGCCTACGGCCGCCGGTCCGACGAGGACCTGGCCGGCGAGTCGTTCAGCGGGCTCGCCGCCTCGGGGGGATCGTGGTTCGGCTATCTGGCGCTCGTGCTGGGCCTTATGGCCGCGGCCGCGGCCGTCACCTCTCTTATCGCGCCGGGCCGGGGGCCGCGGCTGTGGACAACCGACGGAGCCGTAATCTCGTCGCTGGCGCTGCTGGTGATGATGATCGTCTACGTCTTGGCCAGTCCGTCGGACCTGGCTGCGGGCCAGAGTCACGGCGCCGGCGTCTATGTGGCTCTGGTGGGCGCGCTGGTTGCGTCGATCGGCTCCGTGCTGTGGATCCGGACGGCGCCTCATTCGCCGTTGCACCCCCTGAGCGCGAAGATCGGATGGGGCCGGGTAGCGGGCGCGGCGGTCGCAGTTGTAGTCATCGGCGTGGGCGCCGTGTCCGGATGGAGCTTCGACCAGCGCACTGACGTGGTCATCACCGCCGAGACAGAAGCGGAGATCGCCGAGCTCAGGGCGAAGGCCGACGCCGACCCCACCCAGGCCGGCGTGGTGGCTGCACAAATCTCGGCCCTCACGTCACAGCTCGCCACCGAGAAGTTGGTCGTGACCGACGGAATCAGCGGCGAGGGCCCCGGTCTGGGCACTTGGTCGCTGTTGGTCGCCTTGGTCGGCTTGGCCGTCAGCGCGCCCGCGGCAGGCGTGTTCGGCCGCGGCGAGCACAAGCAGTGGCGTTGGAGCGCGATCGCGGCCGGCTTGGGCGCAGGGATCTCCTGCGTGGCGCTGGCGTGGGTCGCCACCCATGTCCGGTCGGCCGACCCCAGCTACCTGAGCGGTGTCGGGGCGTTCCTCAGCATGGTCGGCGGTGTCGTGCTCGTGGCCACCACCACCGGCGTGATCAAGGAGTTCCGCAGGTCTCGCGTCTACGCCGACCATGCCGATGAGCAGCCCGTAGCGGTGTAGAGGCCGAGCGAACAGATCGCTCCCACTTGTAATCCAGGCGCGGCGCGGGGCGAGGCCGTGGCCCGAGCGGCCCGTGAGCGCAGCGAACAAGAGCGGGAATGACCCCGCCGCCCGCCGAGACCGGCTGCTGGCCGGTGTTGGGGTGGCTTGTCCGCTGCTGGCGATGTAACCTTCTGGCTCGCGTGTCGGGCCATGTATTCCGGCGCGCCGACGAAACCCACCCAGGAGGGAAATCCAACTCATGAGAACCAAGCAAGCAAGTCTGTTGCTCGCGCTGCTGGCGGTGTTCGCGCTCGTTGCGGCCGCGTGCGGCGACGACGACGACGGCGGCACCACCACGACTCCCGCTGCGGAAGAGCCCGCTGCTCCCGTCGAGGAGCCGATGGCTGAAGAGGAGCCGATGGCTGAGGAAGAGCCGATGGCTGAAGAGGAGCCGATGGGCGACATGATGCCCGGCGAGGGCGTCTCTGTGACGATGGCTCGCGCCGACTGGGCCACTGGCTACTTCCAGGCTCAGGTCTACAAGCAGCTGCTCGAGGAGCTCGGCTATGACGTGTCCGAGCCGTCCGAGAACGAGCTCGGCCCGTCTCTCGCGTACCTGGCCATGGCCGAGGGCGATGTCGATTTCTGGGCCAACAGCTGGTATCCGGGCCACAACGCGTGGTGGGAGCCCGAGCTGCCCGACGGCACGCTGGTCGGCGATCACCTTGAGAAGGTCGGCGCCGTGTTCCTCGGGGGCGGACTCCAGGGAATGCTGGTCACTGCATCGGTGGCTGACGAGTACGGGATCGCCTGGCTCGATCAGATCAACGACGACGCCGAGATCCGGGCTCTGTTCGACGCCGACGGTGACGGCGACGCCGACATCTACGGCTGCCAGGAGAGCTGGACCTGCGACAACATCATCACCAACCAGTTCCTGTTCAACGGCTACGACAACCTTGAGCAGACGATCGCCGGCTATGACGCCATGTTCGCCGAGGCAGTGGCCAAGGCCGACGCCGGCGAGCCGATGGTGATCTACACCTGGACGCCCAGCGCCTATATCACGCAGCTGCGCCCTGGCGACAACGTGTACTGGATCGGCATGAGCGAGACCCTCGACGACTCCAACCCAAGCGGCGTCGAGGGCGGCGAGCAGCACGATCAGCGCTACTGGTCCGGCACCACCGACGAGGTGCGGCTGGAAATTCCGGCTGAGCAGTGCCCCGCCGCGGCCGAGGCGGGCTACTGCCCGATCGGCTGGGTGCCCGCCGACATCCAGGTAACCGCCAACAAGGACTGGCTGGCCGCCAACCCGGCTGCCGCCGAACTCCTGCGGCAGGCGAAGCTGTCGGTGGTCGACGTATCGATCGCCAACGTCGAGCAGGATCAGGGCGACTACACCGAGGCTCAGATTGCCGCCGCGGCCGGCGAGTGGATCGCCAACAACCGCGCCGACGTCGATGCCTGGCTCTCAGCTGCCCTAGCTGCAGCCTGATTTACTAAGGCCCTAGGGCCTGAACACAATCAACGGCCAGAGGGCGGGGCTAAGGCCCCGCCCTCTGCCGCGCCCCGCCCAAGCCTCGGGTCGCGAGCAACAGTTCTTCGTGCCAAGACCTCGTGCCACAGACCCTGTGGCGGGTCTGGCGTCTTCGCGGTCGGATGCGCGCCTGAAGGGGCGCGGTCGGGGCAGAATCTTGGCGTGAACGGTTTGCGGCATCGGCCCAGGATTGGGGCGGCGCGGGCCGCGCCGCCGGAGTGGCTGCTCGATCACGGCGACCGCAACATGCATGCGCTGGGACCCGGTCCCGAACTGGAGGCGGAGTGGACTGCTGCGGGGCTGCGGCTGCCCGATCGCAGCGCCATCCGCCGCTACCGGCTGGAGCGGGTGCGGGCGCAGCTGCGGGCCGCGGGCTGCGACGCGGCCCTGCTGTACGACCCGCTCAACGTCCGCTACGCCACCGACACCACCAACATGTCGATCTGGACGATGCACAACGCGGTGCGCTACGCCTTCGTGGCTGCCGACGGGCCGGTGGTGCTGTTCGAGTTCTCCAAGGGCGAGTTCCTCGACACCCACTCCGAGGCGGTCGACGAGATCCGGCCCGGGATCTCTTACATCTACTTCTACGCCGGGGATCGGGCCGTCGAGATCTCCCAGCCGTGGGCGGCCGAGATCGCCGAGCTGCTCGACGAGCACGGCCGCGGCGACCGCCGGCTGGCCGTCGACCGGCTCGACCTGATCGGGGTGCGGGCCCTGGAGGGCTGCGGCATCGACCTCGTGGACGCCGACGAGCTGATGGAGGAGGCCCGAGTCGTCAAGTGCGCCGACGAGATCGCGGCCATGCGCTGCGCCGTGCATGCCTGCGAGGCCGCCATCGGCGAGATGCGGGCCGCTTTCGAGCCCGGCGCCACCGAGATGGGCCTGTGGTCGGTGCTGCAGGCCGGCAACTTCGTGCGCTACGGCGAGTGGATCGAGACCCGGCTGCTGGCTTCGGGGCCGCGCACCAACCCGTGGTACCAGGAGGCCAGCAGCCGCCGGGTGCGGGCCGGGGAGCTGATGGGGTTCGACACCGACATGATCTGCGCCTACGGCGCCTGCGTGGACATCTCCCGCACCTGGCTGTGCGGCGACGGGCGACCGACCCCGGCCCAGCACGACGTGTGGTCGCTGGCCGCCGAGCAGATCGAGCGCAACATCGAGCTGCACCAGCCGGGGGCCGCGGTGCGCGACATCGTGGATCGGGCGTGGTACCCGTCGCTGGAGGACTACAACTGCTACACGGTGCTCTCGCACGGCGCGGGCCTCTGCGACGAGTACCCGTCGGTGTTCACCCGCGAGCGCTGGCGGCATCAGGGCTACGACGCGGTGCTGGAGCCGGGCACGGTGATGTGCGTAGAGGCCTTCGTGGGCGCCAAGTCGGGCGGCGAGGGGGTCAAGCTCGAAGAGCAGATCCTCATAACCGACACCGGCAACGAGCGCCTCTCCACCTACCGGCTCGACCTGGTGTAGACCGGCAGCGCGATGAGCGAGACAGAGCATCCGGGAGACCACACCGAGATCACCCGACGGCTCAACGACGTGTGCGGCAAGGTCGACTCGCGCCTCGATCGCGGATTGGCCACCGCTCAGTCCGAGGCCCTGCGCGAGAAGTGGTAACGGTGCCACCGGTGTCGGCGCGCGGCGAGATCCGGTGGGGCTAGGTTGCCGGATCGTGACTGGTTCGCAGTCGGGTTGCCGGCCGAGCGTCGGCTTCGTGGGGCTGGGCACTATGGGCGACCCGATGTGTCGGCGGCTGGTGGAGGCGGGCTACCCGGTGACCGCCTACGACGTCGATGGTGATGCGCTGGCGGCGGCGGTGGAGGCCGGGGCTGCGGGCGCGGAGTCGGCTCGCGTCTGTGCCCGCGGCGCCGATCTGTTCATGACCTCGCTGCCCGGACCGGCCCAGGTGGAGGCGGTCATGGCCGGCGCCGGCGGCGCGCTGAGTGCGCTGCGGCCGGGGTCGGTGTGGGTAGACCTCACCACCAACAGCCGCGAGCTGGTGCTGGAGTTGGCCTCGGACGCGTCCGACGGCGTGGCGGTGGTCGACTCGCCGGTGACGGGCGCGGTCGACGGCGCCCGGCGGGGAGAGCTCACCCTGTTCGTCGGCGGCGAGCCGGAGCCGGTGGCTGTGGCCCGGCCCGTGCTGGAGCATCTCGGGACCGTTGTCAAGTGCGGACCCCTCGGTGCCGGCAACGTGGTCAAGCTGGTCACCAACCAGCTGTGGTTCGCGGCGGCCGCCGCGCTGGGGGAGGGCTTCGCGGTCGGCATGGCCAACGGGGTGGAGTTGCGCACCCTGTGGGAGGCCGTCTGCAACAGCGTCGGCGACAGTTTCGTCGCCCGCCACGACGCTCCCAGCATCTTCGCAGGCCACTACGACCCGTCGTTCCCGCTCGCGCTGTGTGTCAAAGATCTCGGTCTGCTGGCCGATCTTGAGTCCAGCGTGGACGCCGACCTTCCCGTCACCGCCGCGGCCCGCAGCGCCTTCGAGCGGGCCGCCGCCCGCTACGGCCTCGACGCGGGTGAGATGTGCGTCACACGTCGCATCGAGGATGACGCCCAGATGTCGATGCGCCTGGAAGGTGACTGGACCCCCC
Source organism: Acidimicrobiia bacterium (assembly GCA_022821685.1). Taxonomy (GTDB): domain Bacteria; phylum Actinomycetota; class Acidimicrobiia; order Acidimicrobiales; family Aldehydirespiratoraceae; genus Aldehydirespirator. The sequence goes on along the minus strand of JAJEDD010000040.1, from coordinate 32,117 downwards.
ACTGGGAGAAGTGATGCCGCCAACCCGACCGCGTGGACCGTCTTCCACGCATAATGCCGATGGTGAGTGACCCACATCAGCACAGGAATGACGCGGATGGTGCCGCGAACGTCGGTCTGGAGGATCTTGTCGATCTGGGTGCCTTCCCGATTCAGGATCCGGCCTGTGGCGGATATGCCGCGGCCGTGGATGCGGCCCGAGCCGGGTTGCGCGCCGAGGGCTGCGCAGTACTGGGTGGCTTCGTGCGGCCCGAGGCGGTGGCGAGGCTCAACGGTGAGATCTGCGAGCGCAGGCACGCCATCCACTATTCGACCCAGGTGATGAACCCCTACTTCCACACGGCGTTGAACCCGGACTACCCGGCCGACCATCCGGTCAACACCTTCATCGAGCGCTCCAGCGGCTTCATACCGGGCGACGCCTGGGAGCGGGGCTGCGCCACCGATGTGCTGTTCAGAGCGCCGGAGGCGGCCCGGTTCATCGCCGACTGCCTGGAGATCGAGGCCCTGCACTGCTACGACGATCCGCTGGCCGGGCTCACCGCCAACATCTGCGATCCGGGCCAGCAGTTCACCTGGCACTTCGACACCAACGACTTCGCGGTGACGGTGCTGGTGCAGCCGGCCGACGACGGCGGAATGTTCGAGTATGTGCCCCAGATCCGCTCAGCCACCGACGAGGGCTTCGATGCCATCGCCGCGGTGCTGGCTGGCGGTCGCGAGCAGGTGCGCACCCTGGAGCTGCGCCCGGGCGACCTGCAGATCTTCCGGGGCCGCCACTCGCTGCACCGGGTCACCAGGGTGGGGGCCCGATCCCGGCCCCGCCACGCCGCCATCTTCGCCTACACCCTGGAGCCGGGCGTGATCGGCCGGGTCGAGCGCACCCGCCAGCTCTTCGGCCGGGTGCTCCCCGAGCACGAGAAGGCCGAGCGTCAAAGAGTCCGCTCCGACCCCCTCCTCGACTGACCCCGATGGAGAGCCAAGAGACTATGAGGGAGCGCCCGTGAGGGCCATCACGATTGCGTTACCCGAGGACCTGGATGACCAGGCCGCGGCGGAGGCGCGGCGGCTGGGTATCTCCAAGTCCGAGCTGATCCGGCGGGGACTTGCGGCGATCCTGCCCGACGGACGCGTCGAAGCGGCCGATGACCCATGGAGCGCAGTGGTTGGCTTCGGTCCTGTCGGCGTGAGCGTCGAACCGGGGGAGATCGACGAGATCGTCTACGAGAATTGAAGACGCTCGCCGTCATCCTGTGCAGGACTTGATCGGGTTGATGTTCGTGTAGGAGCCGGACGGCTCGGTCCTGACGAGTGCTATCTCATGGACCGCGAACGATGCCTCCAGCGCTGGCCGGTAGCCGCTCGGAGGGCTGCCCTTGAAGCGAGCCACGGTGAGGTGGCCGGTGAAGGGATGATCGGGCGGCGGCTGGCCTATGTGTTTGGTCGCCTCGGTCACCGCTGCGGCCAGGTTGTCGAGGCCTTGGACTGGGAGCATGAGCACACCGCGGCCCAGCCGCTCGGGGCGCGGTCCCAGCGTCGCTTGAGCTGCGGGTAGGTCGGCTGCGGCCAGCGCGGTCTTGGCCTCTGTCTCGCTGCATTGGCCCAGGAACCGCATGGTGATGTGCAGCCGCTCCGGTGCGGTCCAACGCAGACCGTCGATCTCGGGCCTCGGCATGGCGACCAGTTCCCGAAGTGCGTCCTCGGGCGGCCAGACGGCGACGAACAGCCGCGGCATGTCCCGAGGGTACGGGCCAAGCTGAGCTGGGCGGGTTTGTTCACTTCGCAATCTCGACATGCGGGCCATCAGTCGGCCAGACTCGCGGGGTGATTTCGCTGTGACGGTGCTGCTGGGATTGCTGGCCGCGCTGTCGGTGGGGACATCGGACTTCCTTGGCGGTCTGGCCAGCCGGCGAGCCGACCCGGTGGTCGTGACCGCGGCCTCGAGTCTGGTGGGCTTCCTGTTGGCGTGCGTGGCAGCGCTGGCCGTCGAGGGTGATGCGAACCGGGCCGATTTGGCATGGGGAGCACTGGGCGGCGTGGTCCTGGCCGCCGGTCTAGTGGTGCTGTACGCGGGATACGCCCGCGCCCGGGTCGGCATCGCGGCGCCGGTGGCCGGCGTGGGCGCGGCCGCGCTGCCGGTGATCGTGTCCTCGGTGTTCGGCGATGACGCCCTGTCGCCTGCCGCAACCACGGGGGTTCTGCTCGGGCTGCTGGCCATCGGGCTGGTCAGCATCGGCCGTTCGGACCAGCGCGGCACGGTCGGATCCAGTGTGCTCTATGGACTGGGCGGCGCGGCCGGTATCGGGATGTTGCTGCTCTGCCTTGCCAACACATCCGACGACAGCGGCCTGTGGCCCATCGTGGCCGCACGCGCCTCTGGATTCGCAGTGCTCACGCTGGCCATAGCGGCCAAGAGGGCCGCCCCGGCGGAGGCTCGTGGCACCTGGCCGCAAGAGCCCGCAAGTCCGGATCGGCAGCCTGGGCTTCAAGCCGCACCGGAGGCTCGTGGCATCTGGCTGCAAGCGGCAAGCTGGCGACGGGCTCGGCCTCAGCGAGTAGTCGCCTTGGCGGAGGCTCGTGGTGTCTGGCCGCAAGTGATCGGCATTGCGGCGCTGATCACGGCCGGCAATGCGCTGTTCCTGGCTGCGACCCGAGTGGGATCGACATCGGTGGCGGCCGTCCTGACGTCGATGTTCTCCGCGGCAACGGTGTTCTGGGCGTGGCTGGTGTTCCGCGAGAGGCTGCGCAGGGTCCAAATGCTGGGACTCGGTATCGCGCTGGTAGCCGTAGCACTAATCGCCAGCAGCTAGATCCCCGCCCCGCAAGGTCCGTTCACCGGGGGCGGGAAGACCCGCGGCCCTTGCTGTGGCACGAGCGAGCTAGGTGGCGCGATCCATGTCGACTATGGCGGGGGTGATGGCTAGGACTTGCTCTATGTGGCTGGCCACCGAGAAGAGTTGCAGCTCTGCGTGGGGGCGCCCTATCAGCTGGATTCCCACCGGTAGGCCGGTGTCGGTTTGGCCGCAGGGGAGGGTGATGACCGGCAGGGTTGTGGCGCTCACGGCCGCGGCGATCGACAGCCAGCGGTAGTACTCGCTCACGGGGCGCCCCGCCCGGTAGCCGACGTAGCGCTCCTCCACCTCGAAGGGCAGCACGCTGGCCGCCGGGCAGACCAGCAGGTCATAGCCGCTCATGAAGTCGGCAGCGAGCTCGAAGATGCGGCCCTGCGCCGCAGTTGCCTCGCGGACGGCGTCGCCGTCGAGGGCCAGCCCCCGCTCGATGTTCCACACCAGTTCAGGCTTCAGCACGTCGCGGGCCTCGGGGAGTTCGGCACCCAGAAGGGTTGCAAACATGAGAGCCCGGGGGACGTCGAAGGCTGCCTCGGCATCGGACAGGTCGGGATGGTCGGCCACGACTGCTATGCCTGCGCCCTCGAGGGCACGCACTGCCCGGCCGCATACCTCGGCCACCTCCGGAGCGGTCTCGGTGACGCCCAGGTCCACGCTGTAGGCCACCCGATCCGGCGCGGTCGGCGCGGTGGCGGCGCTGCGGAACGACTTCTGTGGCGGCGGCTTGCCGAGACCGGCCCGGGCGCTCTCGCCCACCATGGCGTCGGCCATCAGGGCGAGATCACCCACATCGCGGGCCATCGGACCCTGCTGGGAGTGCACTCCGAACGGCACCACCATCGGCCCGCTGGCGATACGGCCCGGCGAGGGGCGCAGGCTCGCAACTCCGCAGAAGCTGGCGGGGGTGCGCAGCGAGCCGGCCAGGTCCGAACCGTGGGCCAGCCAGGCCATGCCGGTGGCCAGCGCCGCGGCCGCACCGCCCGACGATCCGCCCGCGGTGAGGCGCAGGTCGTGCGGGTTGCGGGTGGCCCCGAAGACGTCGTTGAACGTGTTGCCGCCCGCGCCGAACTCGGGGGTGTTCGACTTTGCATACACCACCGCGGCCTGCGCTTCGAGCGTCTCGACGAGCACGTCGGACCGCTCCGGCACGAAGTGCTCTCGCAGCCGCGACCCCGAAGTGGTTCGCACTCCGGCCACAGGCGTGAGGTCCTTGATGGGGACGGGCAGCCCGGCCAGCAGGCCGCGCTCGGCCGGCGGCACCTTCATGAGCCGATCGGCGTGCGCCCGGGCCCGGTCGAAACAGCGGGTCGGCAGCGCGTTGACCGCGGGGTCCACCGCCTCGACCCGGTCCTGCACCGCGTCGAGCGCGTCGTGGGGGCTGAGATCGCCCGACGCCAGCCGAGCAACCACCTCGTGTGCGCTGAGGCGGATTAGATCGCCGGCCATCAGGGATCCTGCTCCACGGGCGGGCCATCGCCCACTGGCAGTTCCCAAGGCACCGGCTCGCGCAGCCGCTCAGCCGTGGACCGACATCGAGGAGTTGAGGTTGACCTCCCGGTTACGGCTGAAGGTGCCCAGGGCGATGGGCAGGCCGGTGTAGCGGCCCTCCACCACCAGCGGGTCGGCGTCGTGGTCGTGGCCGGACTCGACCGCCTCGATGAGCTCGGCCATGCAGTGCCCGGCCACCCCGGCGTTCTTGAACTGGTTGCCGCTGGTGCCGATGGCCACGTAGAAGCCGTAGAGGTCGGTGCGGTCGTAGATCGGGATCCAGTCGTCGCTGACGTCGTAGAGGTCCACCACACCCTTGCGCTCATGGGGCACCCCCACCGACGGCAGCCGCCGGTTCAGCCGCAGCACCTGCGCCTCCCACTGCTCGCCGCTGAGCCGCCCGTCGTAGTCGTCGGGGTCGACCCAGTCCTGGGGGTCGCAGCGGGGGTCGGTGCTGCCCACCAGGATGTGGTTGCCGGTCTCGGGCCGGAAGTAGATGCCGTTGTCGTCATCCGCGATGTTGAACCCGTCGCGCTCGTAGTCGAAGCTGCCTGGCCCTGGCGCATGGTGCACCTCGTGGCGCAGCGCCCGGGTCTTGATGTTCATCGAGTCGTACACCCCGGCCATCTCGTTGATCCGATGCGAGTGGGGCCCGGCCACGTTCACCACCACCGGCGCGGCCACGGTGGTGCCGTCGTCGAGGGTCACGCCCGTCACCCGCCCGCGGCTGCTGGTGACCGCGGTCACCGCCGTCGCGAAGCGGAACTCGGCGCCGGCCGACTCGGCCGCCCGCTGCAGGTTGTGGGTGGTCAGCTGCGGGTCGCTCACGTAGCCCGCCTCGGGGGTGAACACCGCGCCGGGCAGATCCTCGGTGGGGTCGGCCCAGAAGCTGGGATCGTCGGGCCGCTTGGGGGGGCCGAAGATGCCGGGGTCGAGGATGGGCATGCGCGCCCGCAGCTCGGTTGTCGACCAGTCCTCGTAGGCCACCCCGACAGCGTCGAAGTGGGGCAGCACCTTCAGGTAGTGGCCGCCGGGATCCTTCAGCGTCGCCATCCCGCACTGCTTGTATTGGATGAGGCCGAGCTCGTCGCCGGCTTGCAGGTAGTCGGCCCAAGCCAGCCAGTACTGGAGCCCCTCGTAGGCCATGGCCACGCCGGTGAACGTCGAGTAGGTGAAGCGCACGATTGCGCACGAGTTGACGGTGGAGCCGAATCCCGCCGCGGGCAGCTTGTCCACGCACAGCGTGCGCCGGCCCCGCCGGGCCAGCTCGAAGGCGGTGGCCGCGCCGATCACGCCCGCGCCGATGACCACCGCGTCGAAGCTGCCGCCGCCTCGGCCAGCCGCGCCCTCTGGGACCGACTTGTGGGACACGCCACCCGGATCCTCCGACGGACCGGGGTTGTCGCGGGCGACGGTGGGCTCAGACGCCACGGTGACGCTCGCTGCGCATGTCGAAGGCGACCTTCACCCCGCCTCGCCGACCCGCCTCGGCGGCGTGGCCCAGCGCGTCGGCATAGCGGTCGAGCGGATACAGCGCCGACACGAGCCGGTCGAGGGCCGCCTTGCCGGCCAGTTCCATGGCCAGGTCGAAGCTGGTGGTGAGCCGGCCGTCGGCGCGGACCTCGGTGCCGTAGGCGTAGCAGCCCGCAAGCTCGACCTCGCGGTGCCACAGGCCGGTCAGCTCCACGGTCACCGTGGCCGGCATTCCCAGCATCAGCACTCGGCCCCGGGGCCGGCACAGCGACAGCGCCTCAGCCAGAGAGGCCGACGAGCCCACCGCGTCGATCACCACGTCGGCGCCGCCCGAGAGATGGTCTCCGACCAGGAACGAGCCCGTGGTCCGCCGCACCGCCCGCTTCAGCTCGCCGGGCTCGACAGCCGAGTCGGCCCCGAACTCGAGCGCCAGCGCCCGCTGAGTCGAGTACCGGGCGCCGACCAGGATCGAGGCGGGCTCGGTGAAGTTCCGCAACGCGGCCACCGCCACCAGGCCCATGGTCCCGGCGCCGACCACGGCCACGGTGTCGCCCGGCTGCGCGCCCGAGCGCAGCGCAGCGTGCACGCCTCCCGCGGCCGGCTCGATCATCACCGCCAGCTCGTCGCTCATCCAGTCGGGAACCTCGTGGAGCTGCGATTCGTGGGCTACCAGCTCCGTGGACCAGCCCCCTCCGGTGGAGCGGCAGAAGCCGGTCTGCAGCCCCGGCTTGAGATGGCCGCTCATCAGGTGCCGGTAGTCGTCGCCGTCGCCGGGCGCCGCCCCTGGATAGGGCAGGTCGAAGCCCCGCGCCGCGTGGCCCAGCACCGGCTCGACGATCACCCGCCGCCCGTCGGCGGTGTCGGCCACGATCTCGTGGCCGGGCACGAACGGGAACGACACATAGTCCTCGAAGTAGCGCGACGACCGTCCGTCGATGGTGGCCAAGTCGGAGCCGCAGATGCCGCAGAGCCTCGGATAGATGCGCTGCCACCCCGCGCCCGGCAGCTCGGGGGGATCGTCGTCGACGAGCTTGAGCGGCCCCCAGGTCGCTCCCGCTCCGGGCCGCAGCCGCGACGCGAGGGCGGCGGCCGCGTAGCGGGCTTCCTGGCGCGAGAAGCGCAGCGCCTTCACGAGCACGGATCGTAGCGAGAATACGGTCCGCAACGCTCAGAGGCCGAGCGAATAGGCGAGCGATTCCGGCCCATACGGGCGAGGCCGTGGGCTGTGTTGCTGGGGTTTGGGCGGCCCGTGAGCGCAGCGAACAAGAGCGGGAGAGACCCCGATGCGACGCGACTGGCTCTCACCCATTTGCGCGCCCTCATATTAAGATTTCAAATATTTCTGCACATTGTGAGTTGTTATTGTCATATCACACTGCCATGATGCTGCGGCTAACACATGAAACAGCACGAGAAAGGTCGTGCTCACAACTACAAGGAGGAATGTCATGGCTGGCGACATGCTGGTGATGTCCAAATCGCAGATGGAACAGCTCGCGGTGATCTTCGCCCGGCAGAAGGAGACGGCTGAGGGGGTGATCAGCGCGATCGGTTCCGGCATCGAGGGCACCACCTGGCAGGGGGCCAGAGCCGACCGGTTCCGGCAGCTCTGGGAGACGGAGTTCCGACCCAACCTGCGGGCGCTGTGCGACGCTCTTGGAGAGCATTCGACGTTCATAACCGCGGAGCTCCACGCCGGGGTCAGCGCGCTCGACACCGTCTAGCCGCGGCTCTGGCGCGGCCGGGCGCAACAGAGAACGCGACAGCGAAGCGGAAATCCGGTGCGGATCCGGCACCGACTCAACGGCGTCGAGCGGATCGTGGAGATCGACCCTCGCCTCGACGGCTACACGGTGTCGGATCTCGCCGCGGCGCTCAGCAGCGAAACGCATCAAGCCGGCGACCGCGAGCAAATCTGCGATAGCGGACAAATCAGCTCCCGCAGCCGGTGCGGCTTGATCATCGACGGGTGCTGGCACAGTCCCGAGACTCTGCTGCCATCGGTCCCGATCTGGGAGGGGGCGCTGCTTGAGGCCGCTCCCACAGGCGAGCAGCCCTCCTCCCAGTCACCGCCCGGCCCGAACCGTCAACAGAGCAGTCGGCAGAACCTCCGGCAGGGCACCGGGCACAACCGCCGGACCGCGCTGGTCGTGACCGCAGGGCTGCGAGCCGGCACCCGTCTCGCGTGGCCTGACTCGGACGACTGGGTGATCGGACGCTCGCCGGATTGCGATCTGGTGCTCGATGACCCCACCGTCTCCCGGCGACACGCCCGTGTGAGCGGGACCGGGAGGCGACCGGCGATCAGCGACCTCGGATCCCGCAACGGCACGGTCGTGGCCGGGAGCGCAGTGGCCGCGCCCACCCGGATTCCGTTGCGGGCCACGGTGCGTCTCGGCGCCACCGGGCTGCAGTGGCGGACCCAGCCCGACGACGCCCCCGCGGCGGTGCGAGCCGGACTCGGCGCGGCGGCGGGACGCATCCCCTTCAATCGCCCACCCCGGCGCCGGCCCCCTACAGCCGCTACTCCGCTGCGTGTGCCCGCGGCGGCTCCGGCCCGACCCGATCATGAGCCCCTGTCGTGGGCCGGGATCTTCCTGCCCGCCGCGGCCGGGCTCGTGCTGGCCGTGGTCTGGAGTCCGTTCATGGCCGTGTTCGCGGCCCTCGGCCCGCTGATCACGGTGGGCACCTGGCTGGAGCGGCGCCGCCGGGCCGCCCTCTCCCATCGGCGGGCCTGTATCGAGGTGGCCCAGCGGGTGGAGAGCTTCGTCGCCGCGCTTCCCGCCGAGCGAGCCGCGGAGCGGCGCCGGCGCGTCGCCCTCGTCCCGGACCTGGCCGAACTGGTCCGCCGGGCCGAGACGCCGTCGCAGCGCTGCTGGGAGCGTCGCCGCGGCGACCCCGACGCCATGCGCCTCGGCGTTGGTACCGCAGAAGTGCCCTATTCGCCGCCGCTGGAGGTGGACGGGGGCTCACAGGCTGCGCCGGACGCGCTTGCAGCCCTGCACCGGATCGAACCCCTGTCCGATGTGCCGGTGGCGGTGTCGCTGCTGCCCGGCGAGGTGTTGGGCATCGTCGGCCCAGCGGCGCCCGCCCGAGCTGTGGCCCGCAGCCTCGTCTTGCAGGCCGCCGTGCTTCATGGCCCGGCCGATCTGGCCGTTGCGGGCTTGGCGCCGGGCCTCGCTGCGGAGTGGTCGTGGATGGGCTGGCTGCCCCACACCATCGACAGCGGGGGTGAACCCGGCGCACTGGTGGCCACAGAGTCCGCTTCCATGGCACCGGCCGTGGAAGCGGCCGCGGCGAGCAGTTCCGAGCGAACGCTGCTGGCCGTGATCGACGGAATCGAGACGCGCACTGGCCGCTCGGCGCCGGGCCGGGTGCTGCTCGGTCTCGCGGAGTGCGCCGGGATCGTGATCTCACGCGACGTCTGTGACCTGCCGTCGAGTTGCACCACCATTGTGGACATCGACCACGCCGCCGGCCGGCTGAAGCTGGTGGATCCCCGGTCCTCGGCGGTGATGGGTCCGCTGGTGGCGTGGGGCGTCACCGTCGCAACCGCCACCGGAGCCGCAGCCCGCCTGGCCCGGCTCGACGATCCCGAGTTGCGGGCGGCCACGGCCAGCCTCCCCGACTCGATGTCGCTGCTGGACCTCATCGGCGGAGAACCGACGCCGCAGGCGGTCGAGAGTCGCTGGGCCGCTGTCCGAGGCACCGACGAACTGCGGGCGCCCATCGGCGCCGCCGCCGACGGACCCCTCGTGCTCGACCTGGTGGCCGACGGCCCCCACCTGCTGATCGGAGGCACAACCGGCTCGGGCAAGTCCGAACTGCTGCGGTCGATGGTGGCCGCGCTGGCCCTGTCGGCGGACCCCGATCACCTGGCCTTCGTCCTCATCGACTACAAGGGCGGTGCCGCCTTCGACCGCTGCTCGGAGATGCCCCATGTGGCCGGCATGGTCACCGATCTCGACGACCGCTTGGCCGAGCGGGCGCTGGTGTGCCTGGAGGCCGAGCTGCGCCACCGCGAGGAGCGCCTCCGAGCTGCGGGCGCCGAGAACCTGGCCGCCTTCCGGGCCCGAGCCGGCTCCGCGGGCGGCGACCGATTGCCCCGGCTGGTGGTGGTGGTGGACGAGTTCGCCACGCTGGCCGCCGAGTTGCCCGAGTTCCTCCAATCGTTGGTCGGCATCGCGCAGCGGGGCCGCAGCCTCGGCGTGCACATGGTGCTGGCTACCCAGCGGCCGGCCGGGGTGGTGACCGACGACATCAGAGCCAACACATCGTGTCGCATCGCCCTGCGGGTGACCGACCGCCACGACTCCAACGATGTGATCGACGCCCCCGACGCGGCCCGCATCCCCCGCCAGCGCCCCGGTCGGGCCATGGCCCGCTTCGGTCCGGGCGAGTTGGTCGCCTTCCAGTCGGCGCTGGTGACCGGCAGCACGCCCCAAAGCTCGACCGGCCTGCGGGTCGGCCCGGTCGGGTCGCGTGCCGTGCGGACTTGCGAGGGCCGGCCCAGCGATCTCGACTCGGTGGTGGAAGCCGTCCGAGCCGCCCACCACAACCTCGGGGGCGCCACTCCCCGCTCGCCGTGGCCTGCGCCCCTGCCCGACGAGATCGCGGCCGAGCGTCTGGGCGAGACGGTCGGGCCGCAGGAGGCCTCGGCCTGGCTGGCCGACGACCCTGCCCGCCAGCGGCAGTTCCCCGGCGGATGGCAGCCGTCCGACGGCCATCTGGTGGTCATCGGCGGCCCCGGGTCGGGCACGACCACCACCCTGGCCGCGGTCGCCCTCGATCTCTGCCGCACCCACACCCCCGACATGCTGCACATCTACGGCATCGACCTCGACGCGGGCACGCTGTCGGCGCTCGGCCACCTTCCCCACGTCGGTGCGGTCGCTGCTCCCACCGAGGGCGACCGGCGAACCCGATTGTTGCGTCTTCTCGACGATGAGGTCGCCGCCCGCCGGGCAACAGGCCGCTCACAGCGCCCTGAGGTGGTGCTGCTGGTGGACGATCTCGCCGGACTGGTCCGCGCCCACGATCCGGTGCGCGAGCCGGAGCCCCACGACCACTTCGCCCGCATCTGGGGCGACGGCCCGGCGGTGGAGGTGCGGATGGCGGTGAGTATCGGCCGGGCCGCCGACCTCCCGCCCGACCTCGCCGCCTCCGCCGGGGTGGTTCTGGTCCACGCCACCTCCGACGCCAGCGACGGGCTGCGCTTCGGGCTCAAGCAGCCCACCGCCCATCTCGTTGCCGGCCGGGCGGTGAGGGCTGGCGATGGCTTGGAGGTTCAGGTCGCCCGGCCCGCCGGCGGCGACCTGGCCGCAGCCGCCGCGGCATTGGCGGCCAAGGTGGCCCCGCCCGCGGGGCGAGGGCCTGCCCGGATCGGATCGCTGCCCCAGCAGATTCTCGTGGAGGATCTGCCCGCCGACGGCGAGATCGAGGATCGGCGCATCCGCATCCGCTTCGCCGTCAGCGACCTCAACCTCGAACCGGCCGGGATCACCCTCCACGATGGCGAGCACGCCCTGGTGTTGGGACCGCCCCGCACCGGGCGCACCGCCACCCTGGCCGCCATCGGCGCGGCCGCCTGCGCCGCGGGAGCAGAGGTGGTGGTCGTGGCCGACCGGCCCGGCGAGTTGTCGGCCCTGCTCGGACTTGAGCCTGTGGCCCTTGACTCGCTCGACGAGGCCGGTGACACCGAGGCCCGCCGCCTGCTGCTGGTGGACGACGCCGACCGGATCGGCGATCCGGCCGGACTGTTGGCCGCAACCGCGGCTGCCACTGCGGGCCGCAGCCATCTGGTGGCGGCCACGACGGCCGACCGGCTCCGCTCGTGCTACGGCACCTGGCTTCACGAGATGCGGTCGTGCCGCACCGGGGTGCTGTTCAGGCCCGGCCCCCTCGACGCCGACCTGCTCGGCGCGACGGTGCCCGCCCGCCTGGTCCCGCCACCGTTGCCGGGCCGCTGCCTAGTGATCGCCGACGGCGCGGCGGAGGTGATGCAGGTGGCCCTGGCCGCACCGGCTGCCTAGAGGGCGCGGCACCAAACCCGGCTGCACAACCCCATCGCCTCCGCCCTATGGGCCAGCTTCGTTCGCCAGACTGATCGGCCTCGAACCGCGCCGCGTCGAGAAGAGTTCGGCGTCCCGGCGGAGCGCATAAGCCGCCGGGACGCCGCACCCTGGGTTCGCGACTATTGAAGGGAGCCGATGTCGCTCGCAGCGATGCCCAGGGCGTCCCACGCGGGCGCCAGCGCGGCGCGCACCTCAGCGCCGTACCCGTTGGCACCCGGGGGATTGTCCAGATTGAAGATGGCGTCCAGGGCGGCGGCGGCGGCGCCCGCGGGAACCATGTAGGCCTCAACCACCCGCCAGAAGGCCAGACCCTCAGCTTGATGCTCCTTGGCCTTGGCATCGTTCCCGTCGGCCAAGTCGCCCTCGATAAGGCTGGCGTAGCGGATGGCGGCCTGCGAATAGGTGATGGCCACGTTGCGGATGACCTCGGCCGCGGCCGCCTCGGCGGTGGCCGCGTCACCGGAGACCAGGGCGTCGCGGCCCTCGATCATGGCGGCCAGGATCGCTTCGTTGGCCAGAGCGGTCTCGCCGTCGGCGCCGGTTGTTCCGAAGTTGCCGGCCCGCTTGTTGCCGGTGGCGTAGGGAGCGCAGCCCGGCTCGGCCCCGTGGAAGAAGGCCCAGCCCTCGTCCCAGTTGTGTACCGCACCGCTGGCCACATCGAAGTTGCCGTCGGCGGCCTTGGCGAGAGCGGCGTTGAGTTCGTGCACCGTCCAGGCCACCATCACCTGGTTCTGGATGCCCTTCTCCGCACCCTGGCCCCGCACCGCGTCGCTCTGCCCCGCAAACATCCCGGTTCCCGCCAGCGCGGCCGTCACGAACTCGTCGAGCGGGGCGGACGTGCCGTAGTAGTCGTTGAGGCCGTGGCTGCGGTCGTCGCGGGCCGCGAAGCCGCCGATGGTGCGGATCGACCCGTCGCTCTTCACCGAGTGCTCGCCGTTGCGGTAGATGGCCTCGACGGCTGCGAAGTCGCCGGCGTCGAGCAGGTCGCCGATGCCGCAGATGTCGGCCACCACCAGCCGGTGCGAGTCGACGTTGGATGCGTACTCGTAGCCGCCGTCGCCCGCAGTGGCGGACGAGTCGCCGTTCGCAGGCGCCGACGCCGAGCCGGAGCCGCCGGCGGACGCTGAGCCGCTGGCCGAGCCCGATGCCGAGGCAGATCCAGTAGCGGTGGCCGATGCTGAGCCGCTGCCGCTGGCGCTGCCAGAACCGCTGGCTGATCCCGAGCCGGATCCGGATGCGGAGACTGACTCTGAGCCGTCGTTGATCTCGCGGACGGTGGCGCCGTCGTCGTTGCTGCACGAGGCGGCGATGACAGCCACCGCGAGGGCAGCTGCCGCGAGGAGGCGGGAGGGGAAGCGGTGCATGGCTAGTCCTTTCGTGGGCCTAAGCTATAATAATAGGTATACCTAACATCAATCGCCAACTTCAGCTAATGCGACCTATCAGCGCAGGCTCATGTCAGGTTGGCGCCACCGAGTTCAGTTCCCGGTAGACGGCGGGCACGACGTTTCGCAGATAGCGGCCCAGCTTCACGAAACTCTGGCCCGTGGTGCGGAAGCGGTAGCTGATCGGCACCTCCGCGTACCGGTAGCCCTTGGCCAGCAGGTCGAGGGTCAGCACCTGCGCATAGTTGTAGTCGTGGATGATCTCGGCGTTGGCCGCGGCGAGCGCCGAGAAGGCGCGGTAGCCGGTCTGCCCGTCGGTGATCTTGCAACGGGCCACGATCGACAGGGCCCGGGTGAGGACCAGGTTCCCCAGCCGGCGGTGGGGCCTCATGTGGTGGATCCGACCCAGGAAGCGGCTGCCGGCCACATAGTCGGCCTCGCCAGCCAGTATCGGAGCGATCAGCGCTTCAAGTTCCTCGGGCGGGTACTCGCCGTCGGCATCGCAGAACGCCACCGCAGCCGCCCCCAGGCCCACCGCCTCGGCCAAGCCCAGCCTCACGGCCGCGCCCAACCCCCGGTTGGTGGGCAGGCTGATCACCTCTGCGCCCGCCGCGGCGGCCACATGTGCGGTTGCGTCGGTGGAGCCGTCGTCCATCACCAGCACCTCCACCGGTCGGCCCAGCACCGCGGCGGGCGCCCGGCGCACGCAGGCTCCGACGGACTCCTCCTCGTTGTGGGCCGGCATGAACAACACGATCGGCCCGGCCTGCTCCGCCGCGGCCGGGTGGGGTGCGGTCGGATGTGCTGCTGGTGGCGCCCCGGTCGGCGATATTCGGCCGGCCTGCTCGGTGGCCGCGCCGGGCGAAGGGGCTACCGGTCGGTGCAGCCGGAGCCTTCCGGCCAGGCTGGGGCTGGGCGCGACCATGGCGACGGCTCCCGCGGCCAGCGAGTAAGCGGTCTTCAGGGCGTGGGCCCCCAGCGCGGCCACCAGCGCGTCGCCAGCATCGTGTCCGAGCGCGACGTAGGCGCCCACCGCGGCAGCCTCATAGGTTCCGAAGCCTCCGGGAGCGATGGCCGCGATCTGGGCCGCAACCGACACGGCCGTCACACCGAGCGCCTGCGCATAGCCGATCTCCAAGCCGGCCCAATGAGCGGCCTGCCACACCAGCACGCCCTCCGCCAGCCAGGCGGCTGCCGACAGCCCGAGCGCCGCCGGCCCGGGCATGCGCACATCGAGGCGGGTGCCGGCCGGTTCGAGCCCATCGGTGTGGGGCGGGTGCATGCCAGCGCTGGGGCTGGCTTGTCGGTGTACGACGGTATGGGGCTTGTGCGCGCGGTCTCGGGGACCCATGAATCCGGGGGCGCCAGTGCCGCGCGTGTGGGCGTGGTTGCGGGGTCCTGCTAGACGGCGCAGCCACAGCCAGGCCGCGGCTGACGCGGCGACTACCGCGGCCACAACCAGCCATCCTCCCCATCCGGCCAGGCCCGCCAGCGCGGCCGGGCCGGCCACCAACCCGAGCCCGATCACCGTGATGAAGTCGGCCGAGCGCAACGCCACCGTGGAGGCGGTGGCGGACTCGAAGCCCACCCCGGCTCGACGCACCACGCTCACCACCCGCAGCGGCTCGCCGAGGCGCAGCGGCAGTAGGTGGTTGCCGCCCAGCGCCAGATGGATCCCCGCCAGCGCGTGCCCGAAGCCGAGCCCGGGCAGGATCCGCCGCCAGGCTGCGGCCCGCAGCACGAAGGCGAAGCCGAACGCCGCCAGCGCGGCCAGCACCCGCAGCGGCTCGCTCTGGGCTGTCCGGGCGGCCCGCCCCAGCGCCTCGGCATCCACAGTGGATACCACCGCGACCACGGCCAAGCCAGTGACCGTCGCGACGAGCACCACCACCGCGCCGCGGGGCAGACGCGCCCTGATTGTGGAGAGCAGGTTCATGGTGTGGTTAGGTTGGCCATCGTCTTGCGGGCGGTCCGGGACGCGCTCTGCTCATGGAGAGCAGGTTCATGGTGTTGGTTAGGCTAACTTTACGATTTTCGCAAACCGAGGCTATAGTGCTGCGCCATGATCAGGCGAATCTCAAGTGCGGCCGTGGCCCTGTCCCTGCTAGCGGGAGCGTGCGGGCAGGACGAGGCCCGCTATCTCGACGGCACCGCGGCCGACATCTACAGCGGCCAGTGCGCATCGTCCAACGGCCGGGAGGTCACGGTCTACTCGGGCCGCACCGAGAACCTGATCGGTCCCGCCCTGGAGGCGTTCGCCTGCGAGACCGGCACCGACGTGGCCGTGCGGTGGGGGAGTTCCACCGATCTGGCCCTGCTTTTGGCCGAGGAGGGCGACCGAACTGGGGCCGATGTCTTCTTGTCGCGCTCGCCCGGCCCGGTCGGGTTCCTCGAGAGCGCCGACCTGCTCGGCGTCATCGATGACGAGGTGCTGGGCCTCGTCGGCGCGGAGGGCCGCTCGGGGTCGGACACCTGGGTCGGCTTCTCGGGCCGCAAGCGCGTCCTGGTCCACAACCTGGACGCGGTGCCGCCCGACGAGCTTCCCGAGTCGGTGTTCGACCTGGTCGAAGACCGTTACCGGGGACGGGTGGCCATTCCCGCCACCAACGGCTCGTTCGTCGACTGGTTCACTGTGTTCCGCGACCAGTATGGCAACGACGCGGCCGCCGACTGGCTCGACGCCATGGTGGCCAACGACGCCCGCTACTACCCCAACAACCGGTCCATCGTCGAGGCCGCGGGCCGGGGCGAGATCGACATGGGCCTGGTCAACCACTACTACCAGTACCAGGAAGCTGCGGCCGCGGGCGACCGCCACCGGGCCGCCAACCATGACTTGGCCGACGACGACATCGGCTCGCTGCTCATCATCACCGCCGCCACCATCACCGCGGGCAGCCAGAACCGGCAGGCCGCCAACGAGCTGATCGCCTACCTGCTAACCGCGCCGGTGCAGCGCTACTTCAGCGAGCGGACCTTCGAGTATCCGCTGGCCGCCGGGGTCGAGCCGGCCGACATCCTTCCGCCGCTGAAGGCGCTGGAGATCGGCAGCGTGGACTTCGACGCCCTCGGCGGCGGCTTCGAGCAGACCATCGCCATCATCGAAGCGAGCGGCATCCTCAACCAGTAGCCGGGCCGGGTTGAGTGGTCGGCGGTTGCGGCGGCATGCTCCATGAGTGATCTTCGAGGCGTCGCGGAGGCTCAACCGGTGACGGCCGACACGACGGCGCGCCCGCCGCGCCCCGCTGGCGCTCCACCGCTGCTGCGGCTGGCCGGTCTGGCCCTCGCCGGGGCCTTCGCCTTCCCCGGGGCGTATCTCGTCTACCGGAACTTTGCCGCCGGGGCCGACCCGGCCGGCCTGCTCTTCAGTGACCGCACCATCGGGCCGCTGTGGCGCTCGCTGCGCCTGGCGGTGTCGGTGTCGGCCGCGGCGCTGGTGCTCGGCACCGGCCTGGCCTGGCTCACCAGCCGAACCGACCTTCCGCTCATCCGGTTGTGGCGCATCCTGATACCGCTGCCGCTGGTGTTTCCCACCTTCGTCGGGGCGGCCGCCTTCATCCACACCCTCAACCCGGGCGGGCTCGCCAACGACTTGCTCGCCGACATAGGCGTGGACCGAACCCCGGAACTGCGGGGCTTCACTGGAGCGTGGCTGGTCCTGACCCTGATGACCTACCCCTACGTGTACCTTCCGGTCGCCGCCCGGCTGCGACAGTTGCCGAGCACCCTCGAGGAGAGCGCCAGGGTGCTGGGCGACACCGTGTTGAAGGTGTTCTGGCGCATCTGCGTGCCTCAGACGGCCACGGCCATGGGCGCCGGGACGCTGCTGGTGTTCCTCTACACCCTCAGCGACTTCGGGGCGGTGCAGCTCATGCGCTACGACACGCTCACCCGGGCCATCGCCACCAACCAGCTCGCCAACCCGCCGGTGGCCCTGGCCCTGAGCCTGATCCTGCTGGTGCTGGCTGCGTTGGTGGTGCTGGGCGAGCGCCGGTTCTCGCGCCGGCTGCCCGACGCGGTCGGCGGCCGCTCCAACCGCCCGATGATCTACAGCCTCGGTCGATGGAGGATGCCCGCGCTGGGCCTGGTTGTCCTTGCAGCCTCGGGCGCGGTGGGCGCGCCCCTGGTGGCGCTGCTGGACTGGGCCGCCGGCGGCCTGATCAGGTCGGCCACAGGCGGCCGACCCCTCACCATCGACTCCTCCAAGGTGCTCGACGCCACAGTGAACACCCTCGGCGTCAGCGTGGTCGCGGCGGTCGTGTCCACCGCGGCGGTGCTGCCCATTGCGCTGCTCGTGGGCCGGTACCAGTCCAGGGCCGGCTCGTTCGCCCACGCGCTGGTAGTCAGCACCTTCGCGTTGCCCGGCATCCTCATCGCGCTGTCGATGCGGTTCTGGACACTGCGGTCGGATCTGGCGTTCGAGGTGTTCAACGACACCATGGCCCTGCTGATCTTCGCCTACATGGTCCGGTTCGGGTCGCTGGCCATGGGGGTGACGCTGGTGGCGGTCCGCAGCGTCCCCGACAGGCTCCATGACTCGGCCCGCATCCTCGGCGCCGGGCGCCTGCGCCGCTTCGTTGCCGTGGACCTGCCAATGATGGGGCCGGGCCTGCTGGCCGCGACAGGCTTGGTGCTGCTGTCGGTGATGAAGGAGCTGCCCATCAGCCTGTTCGTGTCGCCGCTGGGATTCTCGACTCTGGCCACAAGGATCTTCAGCTCCTTCGAGGACGCCTTCATCGCCGAGGCCGGGATCATGGCCGTGGTGCTGGTCGCCCTGTCGTTCGTGTTGACGTGGTTCCTGGTGATCCGCCGCGACCACCTGCTGTGAGGCGTCCGCGCCCGGCGCAGCCCCCGAGGCTCGCGCTGGCCATGGCCGCGGTGGCCGTATGGACGTTCGCCGTCGCATTGCCGGCCATCGGCGCCCGGGCTACCTACGGCGCCAGGGTGACCGCGGACGAGCCCCAATACCTGACCACGGCCATCAGCATCGGTGAGGACTTCGACCTGGACATCAGCGACGAACTGGCCGAGCGGCGCTTCGAGCCCTACCACGAGATCAACCTGAACCCCCAGACGATCGAGCTCGACGACTCGGGCCGGCGCATAAGCCCCCACGATCCGCTGCTGCCCGCACTGCTGGCTGTGCCGATGCGGCTGGGCGGCTGGGTGGCGGCCAAAGCCGCGCTGGCCACGATCGCGGCCGCTACGGCGGCGGCCACGCTGTGGCTGGCGGTCCGCCGCTTCGGCGTGGAGGTGGGGGTGGGCGCTGTGGTGGTGGGCGCCTTCTTCGCCGCGCCGCCGCTGGTGGGCTACGCCACCCAGGTCTATCCCGAGATGCCGGCCGCGCTGTGCGTGGTGCTCGGACTGGCGGCGGTCACCGGTGCGTCGCCGCGAACAGGCGCGGCCGCCGGCCGGGTGGTGGCCCTGGCGAGCATCGTGGCCCTGCCGTGGCTGTCGGTGAAGTTCGTGCCGGTGGCCGCGGTGCTCGCGGCCGCGTTGGCGGTCAGGTCGTGGCCCGAGCGCGGGCGGCAGCTTGTTCTGGATCTCGCGGTCTTGGCTGTCGCCGGTGCCGTCTACCTCGCCTTCCACCGCAGCGTCTACGGCGGCTGGACCGCCTACGCCAGCGGCGATCACTTCGTCGACGGCGAGATGCTGGTGCTGGGAAGCGATCCCGACTACCTGGGGCGCAGTCGGCGCCTGATCGGTCTGCTGGTGGACCGCGGCTTCGGGCTGGCCGCCTGGACCCCCGCCTATCTGCTGGCCGTGCCGGCCCTGGCTGCTGTGGCCCGCCGCCGCCCGCCGGGCTGGGCCACCCTGCTGGCCGTGTTCGGGGCCGGGTATGCGGTGGCGACCTGGGTAGCGCTGACCATGCACGGCTGGTGGTGGCCGGGCCGCCAGGTGGTGGCGGTGCTTCCGGTGGTGGTGGTGGCGGTGGCCATGCTGGCCGACCGGCGGCGCGGCATTCAGTGGCTGGCGCTGGGGGGCTGCCTGGTGGGGATCTTCAGCTGGCTATGGCTGGTGGTCGAGGCGTCCACCGGCAGACGTACCCTCGTGGTGGACTTCGAGGAGACCGCCAATCCCGTCTACCAGGTGTGGTCGGCCCTGCTGCCCGACCACCGCCACTTCGAGGGCGGCTCGGTGGCGCTGACCGTCGCGTGGGCGGCGGTGATGGCCGCGACGGGAGTGTGGGGGTGGTTCACCTCGCGGCCCGGTCCAGGCAGTGCCGCTCGCGGTGGCACACGTCGAGCAACTGCTGAGCCTGGGGCGGCTCAGATCGCGGCCGGCACGGACTGCGCCGAGCCGGGCTGAGCAGCCGGCGGGCGCGTCGGGCTGCGCCGCTGCCGATGCCATGCCCCCTGTTCGGCCAAGCCCCGACGCAGCGAGGTGACCGGCCTCCAGCCCAGCAACCGGCGAGCCGGGTCGGCGTCGGCGGCCGTCGCCTGAGGATCGCCGGCCGGTCGGGGCACGGTCCGCACTCGCACCGCGGCTCCGGACACTGCGCCCACCGCGGCGATCACATCGTTCAGCGAGTGGCGGGCGCCGCCTCCGATGTCGAACGCCCGCCCGGCGGCGGCCGGGACTGCCGCGGCTGCCGCGGTCGCTCGGGCCACGTCGCCGACGAACGTGAACTCGCGGGTCTGCTCGCCGGAGCCCCGCCGCGAGAAGGTCGGCCCGTCGGCCCGGGTCGCCTCGAACATCCGGTGCATGGCCATGTCGGGCCGCTGCCGGGGTCCGTACACGGTGAAGTATCGCAGCGTGACCACTTCGAGGCCCCTGCCGGAGTAGACGCCGGCCAGGTGCTCGCAAGCGGCTTTGGAGGCGCCGTAGGGGCTGATCGGATTCACGATTCGCGGTCCGCCGGGTGCGGCCGTCTCGCCGTAGACGGACGAACTCGACGCCAGCACCACTCGCCCAGCGCCGGCGGTCAGTGCCGCGTCGAGCACGGCCTGGGTGCCGGCCACGTTGACCTCCCAGGTGTCGGTGACGCCCTGTCGCCACGAATCCTGCACGCCGGCTCGGGCCGCGAGGTGGTACACCGTCGCGGCCTCAGCGAACAGCCCGGCGAGATGGGCGCGCCGGAGGTCGTCGACCACCAGCCGGAACGACGGGTGCTGCTGGGCCGCCGCAAGGTTGGCCCGCTTCTGGGCCGGGCTGTAGGCAGGGTCGAGGGAGTCCAGTCCGATCACCGTGTGTCCTTGATCGAGGAGGAGGTCGACGAGATGGGAGCCGATGAATCCGGCCGCTCCCGTCACCACCGCTACCCGGCCCTGACGGCGGCGAGTGCTGGTATATTCACTGAGCGTTATAGCAGACATTAGGCATACCTTACAAGAACTGTGGCCCGATGAGAAACTGGACCGGCCCGCATGGCTGAGATCGTCGTAGTGGGCGCTGGCCCCGCCGGACTCATGGCAGCCATACGCAGCGCACAGGCAGGCCATCGATGCGTGGTGGTGGAGGCGCAGCCCACCGTGGGCGGTCTGGCCGGAAGCTTCGAGGTTGCCGGTCAGCGGGTCGACCATGGCTCGCACCGGCTGCATCCCGCCACCGACGAGCGGTTCTTGGAACTGTTCCGGTCGAGGCTCGGGTCCGACCTGCAGGTGCGGCCCCGCAACGGCCGGATCCGCTTGGGTGGTCGGTGGGTCGCCTTCCCGCTGCGGGCGGGCGACATGGTGCGCAACCTGCCGCTGTCGTTCGCGGCGCGTGCCGCGCTCGACGCCGCCGCGGGACTGCGGCGGCGCCGTCGCCGCGGTGCTGACTCGGTCACCTTTGCCGACGAGGTGTCCCGCCGGCTGGGACCCACGGTGGCCCGCGAGTTCTACGCGCCCTACGCCCGCAAGCTCTACGGCATAGAAGCCGACCAGCTCGACCGCGACCTGGCTCGCCGGAGAGTGTCGGCCGCCGGGGCGGGAGCGATCCTGAGGCGGGTGGCTAGGGCGACGAGGCCGCAGGGCCGCAGCTTCCTGTATCCCCGCCGGGGCTACGGCCAACTCAGTGAGACGCTGGCGGATCTCGCGGTCGAACTGGGCGTCGACCTGCGACTCGGGACTCGCGTGCTGGGGCTTCGGGCAGCCGAGGACTCGGTGTTGGTGAGCCTCAACGGCGGACTGCTCGACGCGGACGCGGTGCTGACCACCATGCCGGTTCCGGCGCTGGCGGCTGCGGTCGATCCGTCTCCGCCGCCAGCGGTGGTCGAGGCCCTGCAACGCTGTCGGAGCAGAGCCGTGGTGCTCGTCTACCTGGTGGTGAGCCGCGACCGGTTCACCCCTTTTGATGCCCACTACTTCCCGGGTCCGGAGACGGTCGTAGCCCGGCTGTCGGAGCCGAAGAACTATCGCGACGGTGACGACCCGCCGGGACGCACCGTGCTCTGCGCTGAGATTGCATGCTGGCCCGGCGACGAGCTGTGGCAGCGCCCGGCGGATCAACTAGGCGAGCTGGTGGCCGCCGACATGGCCCGGGTGGGTTTGGAGATCCCCGCGTTGGAGGCGGTAGAGGTCCGGCGGCTGCCCGCGGTCTATCCCGTCTACGAGACCTCGTCGATGGGCGACCGGGCCACCGTCGACTCGTGGCTGCGGTCGCTGGTGGCCGATCGCATCGTGTCGCTGGGACGCCACGGGCTCGGCGTGCTCGACAACCTGCATCATGTGCTGGCCATGGGCGAGGCTGCGGCTCAGTCGGTGGGGTCCGACGGCGCAGTGGATGAGGCTGCCTGGGACCGGTCGCTGGACGGCTTCGCCTCGCACGTCGTGGAGGACTGACCGCGCCCGATTTGGGGTTAGGGTTGCGCCATGCAAGGTTCACCGGAGATCATCGAGTTCCTCAACGAGGCCCTGGCCGCCGAGGTCACCGCCATCAACCAGTACTTCGTCAACTCCAAGGTGTGCGAGGACTGGGGATGGGCCCGGCTGGCCGCCAAGATGCGCGAGGAGTCCATCGAGGAGATGCACGACGCCGAGAAGCTGATGGATCGCATCCTCTACCTCGACGGATTGCCCCGGCTGGAGAGCTTGGCCAGCGTGCGGGCCGGCAAGACCGTCGAGCAGCAGATGGAGAACGACCGGCTGCTGGAGGTGTCCGCCATCGAGCGCTACCGCCGGGGTGTGGCCCTGGCCGAGGAGCACGGCGACATCGGCACCCGAGAGTTGCTGGAGCATCTGCTGGTGGGCGAGGAGCAGCACCTCGACTGGATCGAGACCCAGCAGAGCGCCATCGCCGACATCGGCATCCAGAACTACCTCCAGGCCCAGCTGGGCGACTGATCAACCCGCCCGCCGGGGGTTGGGACTGATCTGGCAGGGCCGGGTGGGCGGGTCCGAGTCGTTTCCCAGGCGACAGGCTCGCACCCGGCGGTTCACGCTGGGCGAGCCCCGCAACATCCGGGTGTCCCGCGACGGCGCCCGGGTGGCCTTTCTGCGCTCGTCGGGTCCACTCGATGCGGTCAACTCGCTGTGGGTGCTCGACGTAGCCACCGGGGCGGAGCGCCTGGTTGCCGACCCGCGAAGCCTGGTGGGATCGCGCGACGGTGGCGGCGACGATGTGCCCGCGGCCGAGCGGGCTCGACGTGAGCGAGACCCACGGCGAAGTGCCGGTGACGGCGGCGATGTGCCCGCGGCCGAGCGGGCTCGGCGTGAACGGGTGCGGGAGACGGCCGAGGGCATCGTCTCCTACGATGCCGATGCAGAACTGACGGCCGCCGCGTTCGCGCTGGGCGGATGCCTGTGGCGGGTGAGCCTCACCGGCGAGGTTGCGCCGGAGCGGCTGGATGCGGCGCCGGGGGCGTTCGACCCTCGACTGGTGCCCGACGGCGGCCGGGTGGCCTACTTGGCGGGTTCGTCGCTGCGGGTAACCGGTGATTCCAGCGGCGACCGGCTGATCGCACACGAGCCCGGCGAGACGGTCAGCTGGGGCGCAGCGGAGTTCGTGGCGGCGGAGGAGATGGGCCGAACCACCGGGCACTGGTGGTCCCCCGACGGCCGGAGGTTGCTGGCCGCTCGGGTGGACACCTCGGCCGTTGCCAGATGGTGGATCGCCGATCCGGCGTCGCCGAGCCGCGAGCCGGCTGAGATCCGCTACCCGGCCGCGGGCACGGCCAACGCTGCGGTGAGCCTCGCAGTCTTCGATGTCGGCGCGGGGCCCGGCGTCGGGGACGCGGCCGGCGAGGCTGCCGGTCGGGTGGATGTGGCCTGGGACGAGGGCGGCTGGGAGTACCTGGCCGACGTGCGGTGGAGCGTCGACGGGCTGATCCTGACGGTGCAGACCAGGGACCAGCGCACCCTCGCAGTGCTGCAGACCGACCCCGATACGGGGGACTGCCGGCTGCTGAGAACGGTCAGCGACGGCGCCTGGGTGGAGCTAGTGCCCGGCGTGCCCCGGCTGGCGGCCGGTCGGCTGGTCACGGTGGAGGACCGCGGCCCGGCCCGGAAGCTGTGCGCCGACGGCGAGCCGCTCACCGGCGACCACATCCAGATCCGGGCCGTGGACCACGCCGACGACGCTGGCGTGGTCGTCACCGCCTCGGTCGATCCGGCCGAGGTGCATGCCGCCCGGGTGGGCTGGGACGGGACGGTTGAATGGCTCACTGCCGGCGCAAGCGTCAACGGCATTGCCGCGGGCGGCGACACGGTTGTTGTCACCAGCCGTTCGCTTGACCATCCTGGCCGGCACTGCACGGTCCACTCGCTCCAGCCCGGCGCCTCGCCGCGTGGCCCCTCCGGCGCACCGTCGGCATTGCCGCCTCGGGTCGCCCAAGACCAGCGCACGGCTGGGCCCCGCGCCGCGACTGCGCCGTCGTCCCAGCCCAACGGCCGCGGCCTGCGCATCGCCTCCCATGCAGCCGAACCGGGTCTGGAGCTCAATGTTGAGATTGTCGAACTCGGACCTCGCCGGCTCGTCTCGGCCATCGTGATGCCCGCTGTCGGCGCCGGGCGCAACGACGACGGCCCGCTGCCGGTGCTACTCGACCCCTACGGCGGGCCCCACGCCCAGCGGGTGCAGCGGGTCGAGGCGCTGTTCCACACCTCGCAGTGGTTCGCGGACCAAGGCTTCTGCGTGCTGGTCGTCGACGGCCGGGGCACACCGGGACGCGGTCCCGACTTCGAGCGGGCGGTGCGGGGCGACCTGGCCGGACCCGTCCTACACGACCAGATCGAGGCCCTAGTTGCCGCCGCCGACCGCTGCGACAACCTCGACCTGTCGAGGGTGGCCATCCGGGGCTGGTCCTTCGGCGGCTACCTGGCCGCGCTCGGGGTGCTGCGGCGCCCCGACGTGTTCGCGGCGGCCATCGCCGGCGCCCCGGTCACCGACTGGCGCCTCTACGACACCCACTACACCGAGCGCTACCTGGGCCATCCCGCGGCCGAGCCCGGCAACTACGAGCGCACCGACCTCACCCCCCTCGCCTCCGGCCTGCAGCGCCCGCTGATGCTGATCCACGGCCTCGCCGACGACAACGTGGTGGCCGCCCACACCCTGCGGCTGTCGCAGGCGCTGACCGAGGCCGGACGTCCCCACACCGTGCTGCCGCTCAGCGGCGTCACCCACATGACCCCGCAGGAGGAGGTGGCCGAGAACCTGCTGATGCTCCAACTCCGCTTCCTGCAAGACGCCCTGGGCATGCCGCCACTGCCGCCCGTCGAACCGCGCCGGCGACGGGCCGAGCTGTAGTCAGCCCATCGGTGGGGCGCTCGGCTTGTCGGCGCGCCCACGATTGCGCGAGTATGGCTTGGGATTCCCTTCCTTGACCGGAGCCGCGTGGGCATTCCGGTCACCCAGCGGGGCGGTGGTGCGCACTACCGGGGGGAGGAGGTGCGCATCACCGCCACCGCCCGCGCCGACACAGCTGTGGCACCTGTTGAGCCCGAATGAAGCAGCCTGGTCGGTTGGGTTCAGGTCACGTCACGACGCTGAGCTCGGTGGCTTTGAGGGAGGCCCAGACCCCTAGGCCGGGGTGCAGGCGAAGCTCGTCGGCGGAGCGGCGGGTCACGTCGGCCCGAACCTCCAGCGGTCCTGTGAGGTGGATCCGGGCCCGCTCCCCGTCGATGTCGACTCTCTGCACTTCGGCCTGCCAGGCGTTGCGGGCGCTGCCTGCGGGCCGGTCGCGGTGCAGGGTGACGGCCTGGGCGCCGAAGGTGACGTACACCGGGCCAGCCGCCTCCTCGGCCACGGTGAGCACCAGACCGCCCTCGGTGGCCACCTCGGTGCCCCGAGCCTGGCCCGCTACCACGTTGGCGCCCAGGAACCGGCCCGCCCATTCGCAGCCCGGAGCAGCCGCCACCGCGGCGGTCGAGCCCCGACTGACCACAGTGCCGTCGTCGAGGACCACCACGGTGTGGGCCAGGGTGGCCACGTCCACCGGGTCGTGGGTGATGAGGATCACATGGCGGGCCGGCGACTCGGCCAGCAGCGAGCGCAGCCGGGTCCGGCCCGCCGAGTCCACCGAGGCCAGCGGCTCGTCCACTATGAGCACATCGGGCTGGGGGGCCAGGGCCCGGGCCACGGCCACTCGCTGGCGCTGACCTCCCGACAGCGCGGCCGGTCGCCTCGACCACGCCGAGGAGTCCACGCCGACCCGTTCGAGCAGGGCGGCGGCCTGCCGGCGGGCGTCTGTGCGGTTGGCTCCGGCCCGGCGCAGCCCGAAGGCCGCGTTGTCGATCACTCGCAGGTGGCCGAAGAGTCGGTGGTCCTGGAACACCATGCCCACCCGGCGTCGGTGGGCGGGCACGAACACGCCCGCGGCCGGGTCGTCGGCGACCGAGCCGGCGATCACCAAGCGGCCGGCTTGCAGCCGGTCCAACCCGGCCACGGCCCGGCCCAGCGTGGTCTTGCCAGCGCCGTTGGCGCCGATCACCGCGGTCACGCCCTCGTCGATGTCGAGGCCGTCTGCTTGCAGCGCCCAGCCCTCACGGGCCACCCGGCCGTCGAAGGAGACCGTCATCGCGGCATCCAGCGGTCTCTCAGGGTGATCAGCACGGCTAGCGCCACCGCCATCAGCACCAGGCTTATAGCTACCGCGGCCTCCGGGTTGCGCTCCAGGGCGAGGTAGGTCTCCAGCGGCAGGGTTCGGGTGCGGCCGGGGAAGTTGCCCGCGAAGGTGAGGGTGGCCCCGAACTCGCCCAGGGCCCGGGCCCAGGCCAGCGCAGTGCCGGCGGCCAGCGCGGGCCGGATGGTGGGCAGCGTGACGTGCACAAGGGTGGCCCAGGCACCGGCGCCGAGAGTGGCCGCCGCCTCATCGAGGTC
This sequence comes from Acidimicrobiia bacterium, assembly GCA_022821685.1. Classification (GTDB taxonomy): domain Bacteria; phylum Actinomycetota; class Acidimicrobiia; order Acidimicrobiales; family Aldehydirespiratoraceae; genus Aldehydirespirator. The sequence goes on along the minus strand of JAJEDD010000040.1, from coordinate 5,610 downwards.
GTCGCCAGCCTGGCGCAGGGCGGCCTCGACGGTCACCACGAAGAAGGGGAGGGCCACGAAGGCGGCGGCCACCACCGCCCCGGCCACAGTGAACGGCAGGCTCACCCCGAACCACGCCTCGAGCCACTGGCCCACCAGGCCCCGCCGGCCCAGCGCAAACAGCAGGGCGGTGCCGGCCACCACCGGCGGCAGCACCATGGGCAGCATCACCACCGCCCGCGCCATCCGGGGGAATCGCAGCCTCCGGCGGGCCAGCACCAAGGCCAGCGGCAGGCCCAGCACCAGGCACACCGCGGTGGCGGCCAAGCTCACGATCAGCGAGACCCGCAGCGCCTCGAGCACCTCCGACTCGCCCAGGATCGACGGCAGCGCCGACCACGGCGCCCGCTGCAGCAGCCCGACGACGGGCAGCACCAACAGGCCGAGCGCGGCGAACCCCACCCAGGTCACCGCCGCCGGCATCCGCCCGGCCCCAACACCGGTAGAAGCGCTCATCGCGCCTCGAATCCGGGCGCTTGCGAGCCCGTGGCGATCGCGCACCGCGGCACGAGTGCGGGCACTCTGATGCCGGGGGTGTGCGGGGTGGGCGGCACGCAAGTGTTCACGGCGGCCCGAATCCGTGGGCTTGGAGGGTGGTGGCGCCGATGCCGCCGGGGTCGGTAAAGTCGTCGATCACGGCTTGAACCGCCGGCGCGGGCTCGGCCGACACCGAGGCGATGTAGTAGCGGTTGGCGTGACCATCCAGCTCGGGGGCGTCCACCACACCGAGGTGGGCCGCGGCGGCGTCGGTGGCGTAGACGAGCCCCGCGTCGAGCTCTCCCAGCGCGAGCTTGGTGGCCAGGGCGCGCACGCTCAGCTCCAGCGTGTCTACCGACGGCGCAACCTGAGCTGCCTGCAGCGCCTGTCGGGCCAGCGCCCCGCACGGCACGTCGGCCGAGCACAGCCCGACCAGCAGGTCGGGGCGGGCCAGGTCGGCCAGTGCAGTGACGCGGCCCGGATTGCCGGGAGCGGCAGCCAGCACGAGCGCGTTGGTGGCGATCACCGCGGGCGTCCCCCGCACCGAGCCGTCGGCGGTGGCCCGGTCCATGGTGGCGGCATCGGCGGTGATCAGAATGTCGGCCGCGGCGCCGGCCGCGAGCTGGGCCACCAGGGTGGCGCTGCCCGCCATCACCGCGGTGGCGCGGTGGCGGTCCTCGAACACGGTCTCCATCACATCGGTGAGCGACGAGGCGGCCATCACCACTACGGCACCGTCGTCGGCCGCGGTCGCGCAGCCGGCGGCGACCATCGACACTGCGGCGCCGGCGGCGGCTACCGCCCGCAGCCGGGTGATGCTGCCCGTCGCCATAGAGGGACGAATCTACCGACGCCGCCCGTCCAGCACGGAGCGGGTCCGCTCGGCCTGGCGGTCGTCCTGCGGTACCCGCTCGTGAGCCGCCTGGGTCCGCTCGGCCTCTAGGGTGTGGCGATGCTCATTTTCGCTCAAGCATCCACCGATCAGGGATTGGCCGACGCCTGCGGCGAGTCGAACCGCGGCTTCGTGTGCGAGCGGGTCTACGACTGGACCGGCAGCGACGGCTGGGCCACCGCGGCCGACTGGCTTCTCGACCGGCCCATCCGCATCGCGCTCATACTGTTCGTGGCCTGGCTCGTGGCCCGCATCGCCAAGCGGGCCATCGTGCGATTCACCAAGCGGATCGCGGCCACGCCGGGCAGCGCCCGCCTGCAGAAGCTGCGCGAGCGCGGCCCCGGCCGGGCCCTGATCGACGAGGCTGAGCGCTCTCGGGCCGAGGCACGAGCCGAAACCCTGGGCCATGTGCTGCGCAGCGTGGTGGTGGCCATGGTGTGGGGGTTCACCGCGCTGATCATCCTGGGCGAGATCGGCGTGAACCTGGGCCCGCTGATCGCGGGCGCGGGCATCGGCGGCGTGGCGCTGGGCTTCGGCGCCCAGTCGATCGTGAAGGATTTCCTGTCGGGCCTGTTCATGCTGATCGAGGACCATTACGGGGTGGGCGACTGGGTCGATGTGGGCTATGCCTCCGGCACCGTCGAGGAGGTGTCGCTGCGGTCCACCACCCTGCGCGACATCCGGGGCACGGTGTGGCACGTCCCCAACGGCGAGATCGCCAGGGTGGCCAATTATTCGCAGCTCTGGTCGAAGGCGCTGGTGGATGTCGAGGTGGCCTACGACACCGACGTCCGGGTGGCGATGGGGGTCATGCAGCAGGTGGCCAATGACTTGTGGAACGACCCCGAGTGGGGCGGCGACGAGCTGTCGGAGCCGCCGACGGTGTTCGGCATCCAGAGCCTGGGCGCGTCGGGGATCGGTCTGCGGCTGGCGGTCAAGACCGAGCCGTCGATGCAGTGGTCGGTGGAGCGCGAGATCCGCCTGCGCCTCAAGGAGGCCTTCGACGCGGCCGGTATTGAGATCCCGTTCCCGCAGCAGACGACATGGCTGCGCGACGACAGCGAACACGGCGCCGCCACCCTGTCGGAGGACGAGCTGGAAGCCTTCCGGGCCCTCCACGCCGAGCAGCACGCCCCCAGGCCCGAAGACGACTTCGAAGAGGGCCGCTAACCGCCCGCGGCCTCTAATCCCTGTCCGGCTATTTCAAGAATCCGGATTTGAAGTAGCCGGGTTCCTGCTGCCCGCTCGTCGAGACCGGGGCTGGCTTGACAGGGTACATTTGTAAGGTAATGTTACTAACAATATGGGTGAGGGGTCCGGCTCGGGCGTTCTGAGGCTACTCAACGGGCAGCGGATAGTCGATTCTCTGTTCTCGGCTCACCCGGACCGGATCTCGCGGGCCGGCATCGCCAGGGCCACTGGGCTCTCCAAGCCCACCGTGTCGGCGCTCATTGCCGACATGGAATCGGCGGGCCTGGTGCGTGTCTCCGACGAGAGGCCCAGATCGGGATCGATCGGCCGTCCGGCCGCGCTGTACGAACTGGTTCCCACCGCTCGCCACTCGGTGGTGGCCGACATCGGCGCGACCAAGATCCTCGTGGGACTGTCTGACCTGTTCGGCAACCTGATTGCTGAGCGCGAGCTCGCCACCGGCCCCGATGCCCGGGCTGCGTTGGAGGGCCTCACCGGCGCCGCCGAGCAGATGCTGCGTGACATCGACGGCGAATGCCACGCGATGTGCGTCGGCGTGCCAGGGATCTACCGGCCCGAGCGTGACCGCGTCGAGCAGGCGCTCAACCTCCCCGGATTCGGCAACCTGGGCCTGGGCGCCTACCTCTGCGAGAGGTTCGACGCCCGCATCCACGTCGAGAACGACGTCAACCTGGCCGCCCTCGGCGAGCTGACCCGGATGGGTGACGAGCCAGCCGACGGCGACTTCGCTGCCATCTCTGTGGGCACAGGCGTCGGCCTGGGAATGGTGGTCGGCGGCGAGCTCTATCGGGGCGGCACTGGATCGGCGGGCGAGCTGGGCTCTCTGCTGCTGTCGCCGCCCTATTCAAGCGAGGTGCCAGTGACCCTTGAGGATGTGGCCTCCGCCCCGTCGATTCGCAAGCGCTTCGGTCGGGCCATCGAGGATGGCCATCGCTCGGGGCTCGACCCCAGCGCCGACGTTCCCGAGATACTCTCGGCCGCGGCCGCGAGCGACCCTGCCGCCGCGGTCGTCCTCGACCAGGTGGCCGCCGCGATGGCTCTCGCCGTGTCGCACCTGTGCCTGATTGCCGACCCGATCCGGGTCGTCTTCGGCGGCGGCGTCGGAGCCAACCCCGTGTTCGTGGATGCCGTTCGGGACCGCTTGGAAAGCCTCGTGGCCGCGCCGCCGGAGCTGGCTGCCTCCACACTCGGCAGGCGAGCGGCTCTGGTGGGCGCGGTGTCTATGTCGTTGCGCTTCATCCACGAGTCCCTTGTGCCCGAGATCCTGAGAGACCAGTGACGAGTGCCGCCGCACGGGTCGCGGCCGCGGTCGACGGCGAGGCGGTTGTCGGGCTTGTCCGGGAGGCGGCTCGCATTCCGAGCGTCACCGGAGATGAGGAGGAGTTGGCGCGGTGGGCCCGGCGCCGGATGACCGAATCGGGCGCATTCGACTCGGCCGAGCTCTTCGAGTGCGAGCCGGGCCGGCCCAATGTCTGCGGAACGGCCGGGGACGGCGCAGGAAGGTCGCTGCTGCTGGCTGGGCACCTCGACACGGTGGCCGTCGAAGACTGGTCCCAGCACTGGGCGGGAACCGACCGGGAGGATCCCTTCGGCGCCCACGTGATCGACGGCGAGCTATGGGGCCGGGGAGTCGCCGACCAGAAGGCCGGCATCTGCGCCATCATCGAGGCGGTCCGGGCCTTCCGCCGCGCCGGGCTCCGGCCCGCCGGAAGGGTGTCGACCCTGTTCGTGTGCGACGAGGAGTCGGGCCAGCCCGGCAGCGGCGTCTCGGCCGGTATCCGGGCGTCGGTGGAGGGCCGGGCCGGGCCGCGGCCCGACGCGGACTTCGCGATCTACACCGAGCCGACCACCTCGGCCATCTACACCGCGCAGATGGGCTTCCTCATCGCCGACATCACCTATACGGGGGTGTCCGCCTACTTCGGGCGCCCCGAACTCGGCGTCGACGCCCTGCGAGCCGGGCACTGCCTGCTCGACCGGCTGTGGGAGCACTCCGACGCGCTGCGGGCGTCGGTCCCGGCCCATGAGCTGTTGGGCGAGGCCTTCCTGCTGGTCACGTCGGTGACATCGGGAGGCAACATCGCGGTGCCGGGCCGCTTCGAGCTGTCGCTGATCCGCAAGATCCTGCCGACCGAGAGTCTCGATGCCGCGGCCGAGAGCATCGAGTCCATCGCGGCCGAGGTCGCGTCCGACAACGGCGTCGAGTGCGCGGTCGAGTTCAGCGCGCCCCGTGACCACCGGCTCGGTGGCACACCCGACGAGGTGGCTGCCGACCAGCCGGGAGTGGCCGCGCTGGCACAGTCGATCGAGGCAGTGACCGGGGAGACCGCCCGCATCGAGGGGGCGCCGTACTGGTCGGAGAAGCCGTTCCTGCGAACCTTGGGGATCCCCGGCGTGTACTTCGCGCCGGGCGACATCTCCAACTGCCACACCCCGTTCGAGCGGCTCGCCATCGATGAGCTGGTGGCGGCCACCCGCACCCTCGCCCATTTCGTCGCCGGGTGGTGCGGCGCCCAAGATCGATAAACCGGACCCATAGGGAGGGGCCATGACAACCAATAGCAAGAGGCCCAAGTGGCTGCTGATCGTTTCGCTGCTCGCAGTGTTCGCGGTACTCGCCGCGGCTTGTGGCGACGATGACGACGACGCCGCGCCGCCGGCCACCACTGCCGCGCCTGAGCCGGCGCCGGAGCCCGATCCGGAACCGGAACCTGCGCCTGACCGGAATTTGTCGGGTTGGCGGGGGTTTGGTGACAGCAGATGGCCTCTGACGTGGGGTTTTGTGTCTCCGGGCAGCGTTTCGGCGGGGATATGTAGGGGCGACATATAGTTGACGGCGCGCTGGTTGGGGGCTATTGTGGTGCTGTGTTCGTGAAGACGACCCGCCGTCGCAGGGGCGACAAGGTGTACGAGTACTTGTCGTTGGTGGAGTCGGTGCGCGACGGCTCGAAGGTGGGCCACAGGACGCTTCTGCGCCTGGGGGAGGTGAC
>JAJEDD010000044.1 GCA_022821685.1 Acidimicrobiia bacterium | reverse complement strand
ACGCTGCTACAGTCCATCTCGGAGATGCCCCTTCCCGTGGGTCCAATGCGCTGTCGATAACACGCATCATCCCACATCGAAGGGGCTTTTCCGCGGACATGGACCAGCCCGACCTCAATCCTCGTGAACGATCAGGGCTAAGCGATCGACGTATCCGGTCTACCGGGCTATACGAGAGTTGACCTGACCACTCGTTGTCAGATGGGACTGGTGACCTGACCGGGAGGGACTCAGATCGTCTCCATGCTCCTTCGGGCCTCAGACCGTCGCGACCGTGCCACCCTGGTCCCACTGGGTGCTCAGGTCGCCGAAGGCTCGGTGGAAGGCGAGCATGGTTTCTTTACAGCGTGATCCGGGGCCGCAGTGCGGGGTGCCTGCGGGGCGGAAGAAGTAGGTGCCCGGCCTGGCCGTGACCATCTTGTCGGCCTCTTGCATAACGATCTCGCCTTCGATCACGAAGCATTCCTCGTGTTGGGGATGGTGGTGCCAGCCGCCGTCGCCGTGGTCCCATTCGCGGGCGCCGCTTAGCCAGACATCGCCGACCGGGCCTCGGCCCAGGGGCTTGATGTGGCGGCCCGGCATCTCTGGGACGGGGATCCACTCCGTCTCCGACGCCTGGCCCGGCGTCAGTTCGGCCGGAGCGCCCGCAAACGTGGGGTCGTATCGCACCGGTGCCGACGTCATCAGCAGGGCCGCGCCGTCAGCAGCGACCCGCAGCCGGGGGACGGTGCGGCCCTTGGGCAGGTGGACGTAGTCGCCGGCCTCCAGGGCGTGCGGTCCGGCCTCGAGCGAGCCCTGGATCACGAAGATCTCCACGTCGGCGGTGAACGCGCCCCTTGACTGTGGCCCCCATCCCGCCCGCAGGCGCACTAACCGGGTGCTCGAACCCTTCAGGTCGGTCGACAGGATGCGGGCCTCGAGGGCGCCGTCGATGCCGGGGATGGTCATCGATCGCACCGGCAGGGATGCGTCGTGGATCCCGGCCAGATGAGTGACCGTGCGATCGACCAGGGCCGGATCCATTGCCTCAGGCCGGCCCGCGGCGGCAGGTCGATCCCGACGAGCCCACGGACCTCAGCCCGGACCCCGAGCGTGGTCGCGCCGCGGACACCGGGTCGCCGCGCTCAGGCGTCTAGCACCTGGAAGCCGGCTTCGGCCAGGTCCACCACTGGCGGCAGGGTGGACCACGGGAAGTTGATCCACAGGTCGGTGCGCCTCCACACGTAGTCGCACTTGACCAGCGAGTGAGACTTCTCGTACAGCACCGCCGAGCGCACCTCGGCCACCTCGTCGAGGCAGTAGTCGCGCACCAGCTTGAGGGTGTGGCCGGTGTCGGCCACATCGTCGGCGATCAGGATGTTGGACTTGCGGTGGTCGACCAGGTCGAGCTGGGGGGGCAGCACCACCGGCACCTCCAAGCGCTCGCCGACGCCGGTGTAGTACTCGCAGTTCATCACGTAGACGTTCTTCACCGACAGCGCGTAGCCCAGCGATCCGGCGCAGAACAGCCCGCCCCGGGCGATGGCCAGGATCATGTCGGGCCGGTATCCGTCGTCGGCCACCATCTGGGCCAACTCGCGGACGCCGGTCCCGTAGAGCGCCCAGTCCATCTCCTCCCGCGCCGTGCTGTCGCCCATGTCGGTGCCGCCTCCCCTGATCGTGGCCTGCGCCGCAATTACTACTAGGTCGCGCCAACCCCAGGTGGGATGTCCTGCGAGTAGGGTGGTGACTCGGTTGGGGCGGCACCGGTTTGGCAGAGCACTTGAGTGGTGCCGGCGCCGCCCCTGCCTCGCAGCCTTGCCGCAAGATGCCGCCGTGGTCAGAGTTCCCAGTTGGCGAAGGCGTCGATCATCATCTCGGCGTCGGGGCCCAGCGGATACAGGATGGGCGTGGTGCAGCCGTTCTCGATGTAGTGGCGCACCTTGGCCCGGCACTCGTCCGCGGTGCCCGCCGCGCACAGCAGCTGCACCACGTCGTCGGGCACGAGCTTCGACGCCTCCTTCACCTGCTCGAGGGTGGCGGGCCAGGTCAGCACCGACCCCACCTCGTCGAGCAGCGACTGCGACACCCCCGAGGCCTTCATGATGTGGGGCTGCTGGCCCAGATACTGGGTGATCAGCATGCGCCCGCCGTCTAGGGCCTCGGTGCGCTCGGCCTCGGAGTCGCCCGACGCCATGGAGCACACGATGAGCTGGGGCCGGTCGAGGTCGTCGACGGTGCGGCCCACTCGGGCGGCGCCCTCGGCCAAATGCTCCATGGCCTGGGCGTTGTACTGGGGCGACACCAGGTAGTTGAACACCACGCCGTCGGCGATCTCGCCGGTGAGGGCCATCATCTTGGCTCCGGTCGCCCCGATGTAGATGGGCACGTCCTTGGGTCGGCGCTCCTGCTGCACATAGTCGAGCTCCACCCCGTCGAACTGCACGAACTCGCCGGCGAAGGTGACGCTCTGATCGCCGAGCAGGCTGCGGCACGCCTCCACGATCTCGCGCATCGCCTTCAGCGGGCGCACCCGGCGCACCCCCACCTTCGACGCCAGCGGCTCCCACCAGGCGCCGATGCCGAGCAGGATCCGTCCCGGGGCCAGGTCGTCGAGGGTGGAGAAGGTGGAGGCCAGCCGGGCCGGGTTGCGGGTCCAGCAGTCCACCACCCCGCTGCCGACCTTGATGGCGTCGGTCACCGCGGCGATGGCGGCCATGGGCACCACCGCGTCGCGCACCAGCCGGGAGTCGGCCTGCCACACCGCGTCGAATCCCCTGGACTCGGCGTAGCGCGACAGCTCCATCGACTCTTCGAGGGTGTGGGCGTCCTGGATGTAGAGGGCTACGGGCTGGGCCATGGCGTCTCCTTGTGGGGGGCTTGGGGTCTGCGGTCCTTGGGTTTGTGGCCCCTGCGCTCAGGGGATGTCTTCGAGCTTGGCGAACAGTCTGGCGGCGGCTTCGGCCGCTTTGGCCCTGATCTCGTCGGCGTCCACCCTCACGGCCCGCCCGTCGCGCAGCACCGTCTCGCCGTCCACCGTCGCCTCCAGCGCCCGCACTCCGGTGGTGAAGGCCAGCGACCACGGGTCCATGCGGTCATACGACCAGACCACGGTGTCTTCGAGCGCCTCGGGGAACAGCCGCCAGCCGGCCTCCAGCCAGCTCCAGGCCGTCTCGGGGGTGGCGGTCACATCGTCGGAGCGGTGGCACACGTAGGCCAGCCGGAACTCGTCGAGCATGGCCGCGCCGATTCCGTCGGTGCCCAGCGCGACGGGGTTGGGCCGGCCCGCCGGCCGGGCGTAGCCCACCGCGTTGTTCATATTGGAGCGGGGGTTGTGCACGATCATGCCGGGAAGGTCTCGGTCGAGGTGCACGGCGTGGATGATGAGCCAGTCGTCTCGGGCCAGCGACTCCAGGCGGGCTCCGGCGGCGGCATCGGCGGCGCCCTCGGCCACGTGGATGTGGACCCCGGCGCCGTGGTCGGCGGCCAGGCCCGCGGCGGCCTCCAGTGTGGCCTCCGAGCAGGTGAAGGCGGCGTGGACTCCCACATGGCCCCGGCCCCCGGCTCGCAGGAACCGGTCGTTCTCGGCCAGCCCCGCCCGGGCGCCGGCGGGTCCATGGCGGTCGGTCACCCCGTAGCAGCAGTCCACCCTCACACCCACCTCGGCGCAGGCCGCGGCGATCACGTCGAGCGACCCCTCGATGGCGTTGGGCGACTCGTGGTGGTCGACGATGGCGGTGGTGCCCGACTCCAGGGCCTCCAGCGCACCTAGCTTGGCCGACCACTCGATGATGTCGAGGTCGAGGGCCCGGTCGAGGCGCCACCACACCAGCTCGAGGATCTCGGTGAACCCGGTCGGGGTCCGCGGCGGCGCCGGCATCCCCCGGGCCAGCGCCGAGTACAGGTGATGGTGCGCGCACACCATGCCGGGGGTGGTCCGCTCGGCCTGCGGTCCGTTCAGGGCCTGCGGGGGCGCGGCACCGCTCCCGGAACCAGAGGGGCTGCCGGTCACGTCCGGGGGGTTACAGGCTGGTGCGTGTTGATGGGCAGGCGGTTGCGCCACTGGCCGTCCACCTGGCGCATGGCCTCGGCCACCGCGCCCGCGGTGGGCACCAGGCCGATCTCGCCCACGCCCTTGATGCCGTAGGGCGAGTCGGGCTGGGGCGCCTCCACCAGAATCACGTCTACCGGCGGCATGTCCTTGGGCCGGATGATGTCGAGCCCCCGCAGGGTGTCGAAGCGGGGCCGGCCGTCGGCGTCGCACGGGAAGTCCTCGCTTAGCGCATAGCCCAGGCCCATGTGGACGCTGCCCTCGATCTGGCCCTCGCACAGCAGCGGGTTTACGGCCCGCCCCACATCGTGGGCGGCCACCACCTTCTCCACCTGGCCGGTCTGCGGATCGGCGATCACCATCTGGGCCGCGTAGCCGAAGGTGGAGTGGATCACCGGGTTCTCGAGGCCGTCGCTGAGCTTGTTGGTCCAGTCCACCCGGTACTCGCCCTCGTAGTCGACCCCGGTGAGGCAGCCGCCGGCCATGGCCGCCCGGCAGGCCTCGGCGACCGATCCGGCGCCCATCAGCGTTCCCCGCGAGCCGGTGGTCTGACCCGCGCCCAGCTCGCGGCTGGTGTCGACGTGGACCCTCACTTGCTCGGGCCGCACCCCGAGCTCCTCCACGGCCACCTGCAGGGCCACGGTGTGGACCCCCTGGCCCATCTCGGTCCAGCAGTGGCGCACCTCCACGATGGTGTCGGGCCCGGCCGGGGTGCCCGCGGGATGGGCCGCGTCGGCCACGAAATGCACTGCGGACCGGCTGATCTCCTTGAAGCCGTTGCCGAGCCCGGAGTTCTTGAGGCCGAGCCCCAGCCCGACTGCCTTGCCGGCCGCCACCGCCTCGTCGTAGGCGCCCTTGATGGCCTGCAGGCACTCCATGGCGCCGAGGCTGCCGTCGTCCATGATCTGGCCCGGACCCCACACCGCGCCGGGATGCACCGCGTTGCGGCGGCGGATCTCCCAGCCGCTGATCCCGGTCGCGTCGGCCAGCCGGTCGAGGGCGCCCTCCATGGCGAACTGGGCCTGGTTGGCCCCGAATCCCCGGAAGGCGCCGCACACGCTGTTGTTGGTGCGGGCCGCCACCGCCTCCACGTCCACCACCGGCACCACGTAGGGGCCGCAGGCGTGGCCAGCGGCTCGCTCGAGCACCTTCATCCCCACCGAGGCGTAGGGGCCGGAGTCGCCCAGCATCCGGGCCCGCAGGGCGGTGAGACGGCCCTCGGCATCGCAGCCCGCGGCCAGCTCGATGCGCACCGGGTGCCGCTTGGGGTGCACCAGCAGCGACTCCTCGCGCGAGAAGGTCGTCTTCACCGGACGGTCCAGCAGCCAGGCCGCCAGCGCGGTCTGAGTCTGGTTGGAGCAGTCCTCCTTGCCTCCGAAGGCACCGCCGTTGGCGACCTGCTCCACCCAGACGCGGCTGTTGTCGATGCCGAGCACGGCCGCCACCTGGTCTCGGTCGTCCCACACGCCCTGGCCGCCGGAGTACACGTTGAGGCCGCGCTCGCCGTCGACCACCGTGGGAACGGCAAGCGTCGACTCGGGCTCCAGGAAGGCCTGCTCCACCCGCTGGGTCTGGAACGTCTCGCGCACGGTGTGCGCCGACGCGGCCAGCGCCTCGTCCACATCGCCGCCCCGTGTGTACGACGACACCGACAGCACGTTGCCGTCGAGCCCCCACACTGCGTCGTCGGCGCCGTCGGCCACGGCCGCGGCCGGGTCGGTGATCGGCGCCAGCGGCTCGTAGGTCACGTCGACCAGTTCCGCGGCCCGGCGGGCCGTGTCGCGGCTGTCGGCCACCACCAGGGCCATGATGTCGCCCAGGTACGAGGTGCGGCCCCCGACCGGGATGAACACCGGCCAGTCCTTGTGGATCAGCCCGATGCGCAGGTCGCCGGGCACATCGGCCCCGGTGAACACGGCCGCCACGCCGGGCACCGCCTCGGCCCGGCTGGCGTCGATCGACACCACGTCGGCTCGGGCGTGCTCGGCCAGATGAACCGCGCCGTGGAGCATGCCGGGCGCGGTCATGTCGTCGATGTAGAGCTTGTCGCCCAGCGCCAGATCGGCCGACTGGTAGCGGGCGGCTCGCGATCCCACGCCCCGGGCGATCTCCACCGCGGTGCCGTCGGCGCCGATCCCGTCGGCCCCGGTGGCCAGCATCTCCACCGCGTCGAGGATCTTCAGGTAGCCGGTGCAGCGGCACAGGTGGGCGCCGAGATGGCGCGAGGCCTGATCCCGGGTGAGGTTGGCGCCGTTGCGGTCGATCAGCGCCTTGACCCTCATGACGATGCCCGGCGTGCAGAAGCCGCACTGCACCGCGCCGGCCGCGCCGAAGGCGGCCGCGTAGCGGTGGCGCTCTTCGGCGCTGAGGCCCTCGGGGGTGACGATCTGCGCGCCCTGGGCCTTCTCGAGGGGGATCTGGCACGCCACCCGGGCCTTGCCGTTGAGCAGCACCGTGCAGCAGCCGCACTGTCCCGACGGCGAGCAGCCGTCCTTGGCCGCCACCAGGCCGAGCTCCTCCCGCAGGGCTGCCAGCAGGTGGGGGTGCTCGCCGACCCGCACCGTGGCGCCGTTGCAGACGAACTCCGTCGCCTGACCGGTGCGGTCCTGCAGGTCAGTCATGGCTGTGCTCCGACATCAAGTCCGCACAATACACACATTCAAGCTCCGATCTCACGAAATTTTTGTTGCGCTCGCTCTTGGGCCGCTCTTGGCGGCTTGTGGCGAGAGGGGAGCGCCCGGCACCGGCGCCGCGGGTCAGGCGTCCACGTTGACGGTGATGGTGTGCCAGCCCTCGGCGCCGTTGGGGGCGGGATCGACCGGCGTGGAACTCTGGGTGACGCCGTCGCCGTCGGTGGCTCGCACCTGGATCCGGTGGCGGCCCTCGGTGGGCGCCCACTCCCGGTGCCACTGCACCCAGGTCTCGTCGCCGAGGGCCTCGCCCAGTTCGCACTGCACCCAGTCCTCGTCGTCGACCCTGGCCTCGACCCGCTCGATGCCCCGGGTCGGCGCCCAGGCGATTCCGGCGATGGGGGTGGTCTGGCCCGCGGTGAGCCCTCGGCCCGCGGCGGGCACGTCGATGCGGCTCTGGGTCTTCATCGGACCCTCCTTGGACCATCCCCGCGGCACCCAGTAGCCGTCGAATCCGTCCCAGGTGGTGAGGTGGATCTCGTCGATCCACTTGACCGCCGACACGTAGCCGTAGAGGCCGGCCACCACCAGCCGGGCCGGGAAGCCGTGGTCGGTGGGCAGGAACTCGTTGTTCATGCCGATGGCCAGGACGGCGTTGCGCCCGTCGTACACCACCGGGGTGGGGAAGCCGGCCGTCCAGTCGTCCACCGAGCGCCCCACCACCTGATCGGCGCCGGGCTGCACCCCGGCCCGGTCCAGCAGCACCGACAGCGGCACGCCGGTCCAGACCGCGTTGCCGACGAGGTTGCCGCCCACCCGGTTCGACACGCACGACAGGGTGATCACATGGTCAGACAGGTCCATGGCCTGGATCTCGTCGAAGCTGATCTCATAGGGGTTGTCGACCATGCCGGTGAACCGCAACCGCCAGGTGGCCGGGTCGATCTGGGGCACCTGGCCGAAGGCGGTGTCGATCCGGTAGAAGTCCTTGTTGGGCGTGATGTATGAGGCGATGCCGGCCACGTCGTCGTCGAGCGTGTCGAGCGCGGCCACCTGCTCCTGCACCGACGGGCCGGCCGGCTCGGGCGCGGTGGTGCTGGTTGTTGCCTCCGACGCCGGGACGGAACCGGTGGTGGTAGGTCCCGGCGTCTCGGTGGCAGTAGTGGTCGGCGGGGGAGAGGTGGTGGTGGCGGCTGACCGCAGCGTGTTGGTCTCCAGGAACTGCTCGGCGGCCGACTGGCCCCGCAGTGCCCGGCCCAGGCCGACCATGGCCAGCGCGGCCGCCCCCGCGCCTGCGGCATAGGCGAAGAAGGCCCGCCGTGTCGCCGGAGCAGAGCCGGCCGGCTCAAGGTCCGCGGCAGGGCCGGGCTGTTCGACACTCTCGGCCGGTCTGGGCGATTCGAGATCCTGGTAGGGGCCAGGCTGTTCGGGATCTGCCGGGTCTGGCTGAGCGCGGTCCGCCGGGAGGGCAGCGGCACCTCCCGCGGTGAGACCAGCCGGCCTCCGCCCGTATGGCGCGGCCTGCCCGTATGGGGCGGCCTGCGCCGCGATGCGGTTGGCCAGCAGCAGGGTGGTGCCCGCGGCCAGCCCGGCCGCGATCAGGCCCACCACCCAGGATTCCGCGGCCGGGCTCAACGGGTTGCGGGCCGCGGCCCAGCCGCCCAGCAGGCCGAACAGCGCGAACCCGGCCACCGTTGCCCGCGGCCGCCCTTGTGCCGCGAAGCGTCCGAGCACCCCGCCGAGCACCAGCGACCCGATGACGATGCCCACCGTCAGCAGCGTCTTCTGGCTGGCCCCGAAGTTGTCGATGCTGAACCGCACCACGTCGCCGGGCGTGTAGTCGCTGAGCAGCTCGCTGACCGCCACCACCAGCGACGGGATCGACTCTGACGCCCCCTCGACGAACTCGCCGAACCCCAGGCCCACGGCCGCCCCCGCCGCTCCGGCCAGCGCACCCATCAGCGGCGCTGCCGCGCCCTGCCGCGTGTCCGGTCGATCCTCGCTGGTCGCTTCGTCTGTCACTGCTGTCCCCTCGCCGTCTCGGTAGGGCCATTTCGATCCCCGGGAGCGTACGCCCTCGCTGTGACACAGGGCGCGAGCCCGTCGGATTCACCGACAGGCGCCGAGCGAGGCCATGGGCCGCTCGAGCCGTGTTGTCCCGCTCTTGTTCGCGGTGAACGGAGCGAGGACTGGGTGCTATGGGTCATAGTGAACGGGTGGAGACGGAGCGGCCCTACCCATGAAGCGCCAGTGACCGGCGGCGTCGAAGAGTTGCGCCGGTGGGGCTACGACGGCCGCGTCGCTGATGCCGTTGAGCCCGGAGCGCGGGTCGCCCGGGTGGTGCAGGTGGACCGGGGCGAGTGCGACGTGATGACCGCGCAGGGCATGGCGAGGGCCGGTTCGGATTCGGTGCGGGCCCAGGCCGAGACCGCTCCGGTCACCGGCGACTGGGTGCAGCTGACGATCCTCCACGGATCGCTGCTGATCGACCGGGTACTGCCCCGGCACACCGCGCTGACCCGCCGGGATCCAGCCGAGCGAGACACAGATCAGGTGTTGGCGGCCAACTTCGACGTCGCGGGCATCGTCGCCGGCTTAGACCGGCCCCTGCCCCCCGGCCGCTTCGAGCGCCTGCTGGTGATGGCACGCGACAGCGGCGCCGCCATAGCGATACTGCTCACCAAGGCCGATCGCGCCCCGGACGCGGCCGCGGCGTCGGCCACGGTGCGGGCGGTGGCCGGCGATGTAGACGTGTTGACGCTGAGCGCTCGCCGCGGCGACGGCCTCGACAATCTCCGGTCGAGGCTCGGCGCAGGCCGCACGCTGGCACTGGTGGGTGCCAGCGGATCGGGCAAGTCGACCCTGGTGAACGCCCTGGCCGGAGCCGAGATCGCGGCCACGGCCCAGGTCCGCCCGTCCGACAGGAGGGGCCGGCACACCACCGTCACCCGCCGGCTGGTGTTGCTGCCCGGCGACGGCGGGATGGTGCTCGACACCCCCGGAGTGCGAGCCCTCGGCCTCACCGACGCCCAAGAGGCGCTGAGCCGAGTGTTCAGCGACATAGAGGACCACGGCCGCGCCTGCCGGTTCGCGGACTGCGCCCACGGCGCCGAGCCCGACTGCGCCGTCACCGCCGCGGTACAGAGCGGCGAGATGGACCCCCGCCGGGTAGAGCGCTACACCGCCCTGCAAGCAGAAGTCAACAAACAAAGGATCAAAGAAGAGCGCCGCACCAGACCCCGCCGCTGACCCGCCCCGCAAGCAAGTCGTCTACGCAGCAAAGAAGGCTACATCCCGAGTCCTTCTCTCTATAGCCCTTAGAGCCATATAGCGGCTGCTGATGGACGATCTTGGGGCAGGAATAGCTCATAGGCCCATATAGGCTCGGGTGTGTGGGGCAATATGTTGAAGCCAACGCTTGGTTGGCCAGCGCAGCGGGCTACGGCCGGCGAGCGTATCGCGCCTATGTTCCGCACCTCTTGAGCGGCTGGGAACCCGTCTTGAGCGTCGACGACTTGGACGCTGCGACCGCCGCGGACCGAGCGCTCGCGTCCATCGTCTCGCTGCCATGGACCGACCTGGGCGGAGCGATCGCCGACTGGATGGCAGCCCGTGACGAGAGCATCCGCTCAAGCATCATCGAGGGAGTGGCGGCCACCGAGTCGGGGCTCGCCTGGGCCCGCTACGCCGACGAGGCGGGCAGGCCGGTGTCCGACCACAACGACGCGCTCACGCTGGGAGCGGTGAAGCAACTGACCCATGCGGTGGACCTGGGGGCCAGGCTGCGCGCCGGCGATGCATGCGACCTCAGCGACATTCTCGACATGCACGAGTCACTGTTCGCGGGCACCCGCGACCGCGGCATCGGCGGGGCGCTGCGCGACGAACCGATATGGATAGGGCCTGCGGGATGCTTGGTGGACGACGCCACCTATGTGGCCCCACCCCCGGACCGGGTGCCTGAACTCATGGCCGACCTGGTCGCCTATCTGAACGTGAGCACTCATCCCCCCGTCCTCAAGGCGGCCGTGGCCCACGCCCAGTTCGAGTCGATCCATCCCTTCGAGGACGGCAACGGACGAACCGGCCGCGCCATCATCCACACAATCCTGAATGCGGCTGGGCTGGCTCGTGGAGCGTTGCCGATCAGCGCCCCGCTCAGCCACGACAGGCGCGCCTACTACGACTCGCTCAACGCCCTGCGGGTCGAGTGCGGCAAAGAGGACGCCGTCACTCGCTCGGCGGTCATTCGCCCGTGGCTGGCTGTCTTCAGCGGCGCGTGTCAGGAGGCGGCCCGTCATGCTGTGGTGTCGGCTCGACGGGTGGAGGCAATTGCTGAGAGATGGCGCGGGGCGGCACGGTTCCGCCGCGGTTCAGCGGCCTCAAGCCTCTTGGAGGCACTCCCGTCCATGCCGGTGCTCGACACTGCGATGGTGGTGAAGCGCCTCGACGTCGCGCCGAAGACGGCGCGTCGAGCCATCGCCGCCCTCGAAGCGGTCGGCATCGTCAGTGCCACCGGCGGGCGCCGGAATCGCCGATACGTGGTGCCCGACCTGGTCGGCATGTTGCGGCAGATGGCCCCCGACGGCGGGCCGTCGATCCGGGGTTGGGACCCTGTCCGCATTTCGATGCCCGCCGGAGCGATGTCTCGACAATGTGGACACCTCGGCGCTCGCTCCGAGAAGCCCTGCCGACTGCCCCGAGGACACGCGGGGCAGCATCGCTATCCGCAGAACGGGTGAGGGCTCTGGGGCGAGCGCTCGCCTCGGTGGCTCAGGACCTTACGTTGACGCTTATGGTGTGCCAGCCCTCGGCTCCGTTGGGGCGGGGCCGCACCGTCTTCTCGCTCTGGGTGTAGCCGGAGCCGTCGGTGGCCCGCACCTGGATCCACTGTCTGCCGGTGGCCGAGGGGGTCCACTCGTGGTGCCACTGCACCCAGCTCTCGTTGCCCAGGGCCTCGCCGAGGCGGCACGGCGCCCAGTCGCCGTTGCCGATCTTCACCTCCACCCGCTGAATGCCTCTCGTGGGCGCCCAGGCGATGCCCGCCACCGCCAGCTTCTCGCCGGGCTTGACCCGGTCGCCGTCTTTGGGCACGTCGATGCGGCTCTGGGTCTTGACCGGCCCCAGCTTCGACCATCCCCTCGGCACCCAGTAGCCGTCGAAGCCGTCCCAGGTGGTGAGATGGATCTCCTCCAGCCACTTCACAGCCGACACGTAGCCGTACAGCCCCGCCACCACGATCCGGGCCGGGAACCCGTGGCGCAGCGGCAGCGGCTCGTTGTTCATGCCGATGGCCAGGATGGCGTTGCGGCCGTCGTAGGCCGCGGTGGTGGGGAACCCGGCGGTGAAGTCGTCCACCGAGCGACCCACGATCTGCTGGGCGCCGGGCTGCACCCCGGCCTGCTGTAGCAGCACGTTGAGAGGGATCCCGGTCCACACCGCGTTGCCGACCAGCCGGCCGCCCACGATGTTGGAAACGCACGACAGGGTGATCACGTAGTCCGACAGGCGCATGGCCCGGATGTCCTGGTAGGTGAGCTCGTAGGGGTTGTCCACCAGCCCGGTGATGCGCAGGCGCCAGTTGTCGGGATCAACCTGGGGAACGGTCAGTGCGGTGTCGATGCGGTAGAACTCGTTGGTGGGCGAGATCGGGGTGATGTAGGGCGAGATGCCCGCCACCTCGTCGTCGAGGGTGTCGAGGTGCGACACCTGAGGATGGGGCGACGACTGCCGCGGCTTGGCTGTAGTAGTGGTTGAGGGTTCCGGGGGTTCGGTGGTAGTCGTCGTGGTCGGTTCAGGCTGTGTAGTGGTGGTTGAGGGTTCGGGCGGACGGGTGGTCGTGGTGGCCGGTTCTTGAGGCGGCTGGGTGGTGGCAGGGGCCGGCTGTTCCGTGACGGCGACTGACTCCTGGGGCTCGGTGGTGGTCGTGTTCGGCTGCGGCTGTGTAGTGGTGGTCGAGGGTTCTTGGGACTGCTGGACCGCGGGCTGTTGAGTAGTGGTGGAGGGTTGCTGGGTGGTGGTAGTGGCGGGCTGAGTGGTGGTGGCGGGTTCCAGAGGCGGCAGTTCTTCGAGGCCCTCGATCTCGATGCCCTCAGGAATGTCGATCTCGAGGCCTTCGATCTCTATGCCCTCGGGAATGTCGATCGCTATGCCCTCGGGAGCCTCGATGGCGGTGTTGGCGCCCGAGGTCGTGTCGCCCGTCGCGGTACCGCTGGGCGCAGGGTCGGGATCTCTGGGCGGGAGCGTGTAGAGCTCCCGGGCCTGCTCCGCGGCCGACGGTCCCCGCAGGCCCCGGCCCAGCCCCACCAGGCTGAGGGCGGTCACCGCCGCACCGGCTGCGTAGCCGAAGAAGGATCGACGGGGGCCGGAACGCTCGCGCCGGCCGTCCGCATCGCCTGCCTCCGCCGGGTCGACATCCTGTCCGTCAACGCCCACCCGTCGCGGCGCGCCGGCTGCCCGTACTGCCCGGCTCACCAGGAACATCGTGGTGGCGGCGGCCAACACGGCGGCGGCCACCGCCACCAGCCACGATGCCGCGGCCGGGCTCAGCGGGTTGCGGGCCGCGGCCCAGCCGCCCACCAGTCCGAAGGCCGCGAAGCCTCCCAGGGCGACGCCGCGGCGACTCCGCACCGCGGCGCGGCCCAGCAGTCCGCCGATGGCTAGCGACAACACCACGATTCCGGCGGTGAGCACCGTCTTCTGGCTGGCCCCGATGTTGGCGATGCTGAAAGCCACCACATCGCCGGGCGTGTAGTCGGTGACCACCTCGCCCACCGCGATCACCAGCGATGGGATGGTCTCGCTGACGCCTGCGACCAGCTCTCCGAAGCCGAGCGCCACCCCGGCGCCCGCGGCGCCCGCGATCAGCCCGGCCAGCCCCGTCGCCTGGCCGGTCGGAACCTCGTCGGGATGGGCCACGGCTGCGATTGTACGCGCATCGGATTCCCGGTCTTGCTCGGTTGACTGTCACACGGGGCCGTTACCCTGCCGAGCGGGCTGGGGGAAGAGCGAAAGGAGCAGGCGATGGGACGCATCAGCAACACCTGGCAATTGGCCAAGATCTCGTGGGGGGTGCTGCGCAGAGACCGGGAGCTGCTGTGGATCCCGGTGCTGTCGTTCCTGGTGTCGGCTGCGGTGCTGGCCGTTGTGGTGGCTCTCGTGCTGGTCACGACATCGGTCGGCGACGGCGGCGAGGAGGCACTGGAGCCGGCACTGGTGGTGTTGTTCGTGGCGACGGCGCTGCTGCTGGGCGTGGTGGCGGTGTTCTTCAACGGCGCTCTGGTGGCCGGGGCCCACGAGCGCATGAGCGGGGGCGACCCCACCGTGCGCAGCGCAGTGGGCCACGCCTTCGTCCGCATCGGCGGGCTGGTGCCCTGGGCTCTGATCACCACCACGGTGGGCCTCATCATCAGGTCGCTGCGCGACCGCGCCGGCTGGCTGGGACGGGCCGTGCTCAGCGTGGTGGACATGGCCTGGGAGGTGGTCACCTTCCTGGTGGTGCCCGCCATCGTGATCGACGACCTCGGCCCGATCGAGGGCTTCAAGCGGTCGGCGTCGCTGCTGCGGCGCACCTGGGGCGAGAACCTGGCCGCGAGGGTCGGTTTCGGGCTGCTGGGGCTGGTGCTGGTGGTTCCGGCCATGGTGGTGGCCGGCGTGCTGGTGGCGTCGGGCTCGAGCGTGCTGGCCGTGGTGGGCATAGTGGCCGGGCTCGCCTGGCTGGCGGTGGTGATGGTGGTGCTGACCGCCCTCAACGCCGTGTTCCAGACCGCGCTGTACATGTACGCCACCACCGGCGTGCTGCCCACCGGCTTCGAGCAGGCCCCCCTGGCCCAAACCTTCGCCCACAAATAGCCGCCGGCCGCGGACCGCGCCTACGCCGCAAGTGGCCGCGGGCCATAGACAGTCGCCCGTCCCACCGGTAGCCGCGGGCCGCAAGCAGCCGCGCCGATATGTGGCTGGGTTCCGGCGCCTACTGCGGGGCGGGGTCGGCGCCGAAGCGCTCCCGCAGCTTGCGGCGCAGCAGCTTTCCGGCGTCGTTGTAGGGCAGGTCGTCCACGAACTCCACTCGGGTCGGCATCCGGCTCGATCGCAGCCGATCTTGCACCAGCTGCCGGAGGTCGTCGGCGGCTGGGGCGGGGGAGCGGGCCACCACGCACACCGCCACCTCCTCGCCCCACTCGCGGCTGGGCACCCCGAAGGCGGCCGCGTCGATCACACCGGGATGGGCCAGCAGCGCGTCCTCGATCTCGCCGGGCGACAGGTTCTCGCCGCCCCGTACGATCACGTCGTCGCTGCGTCCGTGGATCCACAGATAGCCGGCGTCGTCGCGGTGGCCGCGGTCTCGGGTGCAGAACCAGCCGCTGTCGTCGAGCTGCGACCCTTCCTCGGCGTATTCGCCCGACACCTGCTCGCCCCGCACCCAGATCTCTCCGACCGTGCCCGGCGGCGCCTCGGCGCCGTCGTCGTAGCGCACCGCCACCTCCACTGTCGGCAGGGGCCGCCCCGCGGAGGCGAGCCGGGCCTGCTCGTCGGGATCGTCGGAGGCGGCGCAGCGGCGATGGTCGTCGGCGCCCAACACGCTCACCGTCGAGCAGGCCTCGGTGAGGCCGTAGGCGTGCGAGAAGCCCGCCGCCGGCAACAGCTCCAGCGCCCGCTGCACCACGGCCCGGTGCGACTTGCCGCCTCCGTAGGCCACGTAGCGCACCGAGTCGAGGGTCTCGCCCCGGCGGTCGAGGGCGTCGACGATGCGGGCCAGCATGGTGGGCACGAGCATGGCATGGGTGGCACCCTCGGCCCGGACCAGATCGATCCAGGCGTCGGGGTCGAACCGTGGCAGAGGCACGATCCGGCGCCCCGAGTAGACCTGCGACAGTTGCGCGGCCACCGAGGCGATGTGATAGGGCGGCACCGCCATGATGTGGGCCTCGTCCGGGCCGGCAGAAGCGAACTCCACCGTGCCCAGCACGTAGGCCACTAGGTGCCGGTGCCGCAGCACCGCGGCCTTGGGTGCGCCGGTGGTGCCGCTGGTGTACAGCAGCACGGCCACGGCGTCGGGGTCCGTGGCCCAGTCGCCGGCCGCGGCGGGCTCGGCGCCCCCGGCGGGATCGTCGAGCAGCGCGTCCCGCTCGATGGTCTCCAGCCCGTCCACCCCGGCCAGCCGCTCGGCGCCGGAAGCGTCGGCCACCGCCAACCCGGGCGCGGCCTGCTCGGCCAGCCGGCGCAGGCGGTCGTCGGCGAGGCGGTAGTTGACCGGCACGTACGGCACGCCGGCCCAGGCCGCCCCGAACAGGGCGACGGGCAGCACCGCTCCAGGCTCGTCGCACAGCACCAGATGCTCCGCCCCGGAGGCCCGCAAACGCCCCGCCAGCCCGGCGGCAGCATCCATCAGGCCACCGCAGGTGACGCCCTCTTCGAGAGAGCCCACCGCGACGCGCCCGGTCATGGCGCCGGCCGCCATATCGAGCAGCATCATGAGGTTCACCGGCGCCGCCCAACCGGGTGGCGAGGGTGGGGGAGTGCTGGTTCACCGGAGCCCCGCACCACGATCACCTGCGCCGGAGGGAGCCGATGGTCAGGCCGCGGCCTGGTGGCGGCGGCGGAGACCGGCGCCGCCCTCGCTTCGCCACCGCCGCCAGCGAGCGCGCAGCTCAGGCCGGCCGATCAGCAGTTCGATCACCACCGCCACGATCAACACGACCCCGGTGGCCAGGGTCAGGATGTAGAAGGGCGCGCCACCGAGGCTGAGCCCGCTGTTGATGAAGCGCAGGGTCAAGGCGCCGATGGCGATTCCGAACACCGAACCCCTGCCGCCCAGCAGGCTGACCCCGCCGATCAAAGCCGCGGTGGCCGCCGGGAGCAGCAGCGTCTCGAAGGCTGCCGGCCCCGCGCTGCCGGACTTGATGGACGTGAGCGCTCCGGTCAACGCGGCCATCGCGCCCGACAGCGCGAAGGCCAGCACCAGCGGGCGCATCAGCGGCACGCCGGCCGCGGCAGCCTCGTCGCGCCCGCCGCCGACGGCGTAGATCTCCCGCCCGAAGCGGGTATGCACCAGCAGCAGGGCCACGGCAACGAAACAGCCTACGGTGACCAGGCTGAACGGTGAGAAGATCCAGAGCTGGCGGCGCACCGACTGGGCCACGCTCAGGTCGCTCATCACCACGGTGTTCTCGCCCGAGATCATGAAGGCCAGGCCGCGCAGCCCGATCAACGTGCCCAGCGTGAACACCAGCGACTGGATCCGCAGCCGGTAGATCAGGTATCCCTGCACGCCTCCGTAGGCGGTGCCGATCAGCACGGCGACGATCACGGTGGGAACCAGCCCCAGCTCGTCCACCAGCGACACCGAGATGATTCCGGCCACGGCCGCGGCCGATCCCACCGACAGGTCGAGTTCGCCGGCGATGATGGTCACGCCGACGGCGAGAGCGGCCAGGCCCAGGAATGCGAAGCCCTCGAAGATGGTGAAGACGTTGTTGGTGGTGAAGAATCGGTCGTCGCGCCAGGAGAACACCACGAACACCGCCACGAACAGCACGAGCCGGGCCCAGGCCGTCGGCTCCACCCGCTGGATCGCCCTCATGTCAGCCGTCTCCGGGCCCGAAGCAGGGTGAAGGCGCTGACGCTGACCAGGATGGCGGCGCCGACGAGCAGGATGCGGACCCCGTAGCTGAACCCGCGCAGCACCATCAGGTTCTGCAGGCCGGCGATGAACACCGCACCCACCGCGGTTCTCGACGCCGAGCCCTCTCCTCCCTGGATGGCGGCGCCGCCCACGAGGATGGCGGCGATGGAGTCAATGTCGGCGCCGTCGAACTGGTCGAGCCTTCCCTGGCCGAACTGCGACGCCGTGAACACTCCGGCCAGGGCCGCGCCCAGCGAAGACACCGTGAACACGTAGACGGTGATCTTGCCGGGCCGAAGCCCCGAAGCCGCCGCCGCCAGCCGGTTGGCGCCCACCAGGGTCAGCTCCCGGCCGAACCGGGTGCGGGCCAGGATCGTGGCGGCGACAACGGTGATGGCCACAAACGCCCACGTCTGGGTGGGGATACCCAGCGGACGGGATGCGCCGATCCAGTCCGACGCGTCGGTGCCCGTCCTCACCGTCTTGTTGTCGGTAAGCCAGGCGCCGGCGCCGAACAGCACCGCGCCCACGGCCAGCGTCACCACGATCGGGTTGCCGCCGAGGGCCACCGCGCCGCCCTGAGCGGCGCCGGACGCAGCCGCGATGGCGAAGGTGACGAGCAGCGCGGCCCACACCGGCCATCCCCAGCTCATGAAGGCGGCGAAACCGATGGCCGCCATCGCCGCGGTCTGCGACACCGACAGCGAGAAGAAGCTGCCGGCGATGGTGATGCCGGTCATGGTCACTGCGATTATTCCGATGAGGGCAGCCGAGCGCACGATGCTCTGCATGTTGCGGTAGGTGACGAACTCGGGTGTGGTGAACCAACCCACCACCGCCAGGCCCACCACCGCGCCCACCACTGCCAGCGGCACCGACGCTCGCCGCCACGACCAGTCCGGCCGCACGGCGCCGGTCTCGGTGAGGACCTCGGCGCTGGTCACCGAGCTGCCTCCCGTGGATGGGTGATCTCCCGGGTGAGCAGCCGCGAGTCGGTGTCGTCGCGGCGGCGGAAGCTGACCTGCGCTCCCTTGAAGTAGGCGGCCACGGTGTCGGCGAGGCCCAGGATCTCCTGGCTGTCGGAGCTGGCGATGACGATGGCGGTGCCCTGATCGGCGATGGTGCGCAGGTGACGGTAGATCTCGGCCCTGGCCCCCACGTCCACGCCGCGCGTCGGCTCGTCGATCAGCAGAACCTGCAGCGGATGCCCGGTCCATTTCCCCACCGCGATCTTCTGCTGGTTGCCGCCGCTGAGCGCGCCGGCCGCTGATCCCAGGCGCTGCCGGTCGATGGTGAAGGTCTCGGCGATCCGGTTGCTGAGCGAGCGCTCGGCCCGCGGTCTCAGCCACCCGGCTGTGGTGACGTGACCGAGGCTGGGGGAGGTGAGGTTCTCGACCACGCTGCGCTGAAGGAACAGGCCGTCGCGTTTGCGGTCCGATGAGCTGTAACCGATGCCGCAGCGAATAGCGCCGGCTGGCGAGTTGGCCGCAACGGCGCGGCCGGCCACCGCCACCGTGCCCGAGACTGTGGGCTGGTGACCGGCCACTGCTCTCAGGACGTCGCTGGCGCCGCTGCCGAGTTGGCCGGCCAGCCCGACGATCTCGCCCCCGCGGACCGTGAGGCTGACCGGTTCGGTCACGTTGTCGGTCAGGAGGTTCTCGATTTCGAGCACCGGCGACCCGGCGGCGGCGGCCCGGGGCGGGAACAGGCCCTCCAGCGAACCGCCGAGCATCATGGAGATGAGCTGGTCGAGGGTGAGGTCGCCGGTCGGGATCGGAGCGCTCGACCGGCCGTCGCGGAAAACCGTCACCCGATCGGCCAAGTCGAACACCTCGTCAAGGCGATGGGTCACGTAGATGATGGAGCGGCGCTGCTCCCGCAGCGAGCGGACCACTGCCTTGACGCGCCGGATCTCTCGGTCTGCGAGCGCCGCAGTCGGCTCGTCGAAGATAACCACCCTGGCGTCGCGGGCCAGCAGCCGGGCCACTTCGATCAACTGCCGCTCCGCCACCGAGAGATGCTCGACCGGGGCGCGGGGATCCAGGCCTGCGAGGCCCACCTGCTCCAGATAGGGCCCGGCTGCCCGGGCCAGAGCCCGCGGCGAGGTTCGCCACCCTCGTCTGGTGTCGCCCAGGAACACGTTGTCGGCCACCGAGAGGCTCAGGACCAGCGAGAGTTCCTGCTGGACAACGGCGATGCCGGCGTGCTCGGACCCGGTGGCGCCCCCGAAGTGGACTTCTTGGCCGTCTAGGAGGATCCGGCCCTCGTCGGGCGGGTGCATCCCGGCCAGAACCTTGACCAGGGTGCTCTTGCCGGCGCCGTTCTCGCCGACGAGGGCCATCACTTCGCCCCGGCCGACCTCGAAGTCGGCCTTGTGCAGCGCCCGAATCGAACCGAACGTCTTCGAGAGAGCGTCGACTCGCAGGTACGGCTCAGACGAGTCCACGGCTATCCCGGCTCAGTCTTGCCACGCCTTTCCGGCGATCCAAGCCTCCATCCCCTCCTTGCGGGACGACTCGATGAACTCTAGGCGGGCCCCGTGCATGTCGTCGGGCGCGGTGTAGGTGGCCAGTATCCGATCCTCAGGCGTGTACTGGGTGGCCTCCTTGCCGATCCCCATCGCCCGCAAACGCTCAACTAGAGCTTCAGGGTCGTCCTCCCACAGGCCGATGTGATGGAGTCCCTCCTGGGCCCGGCCGTAGATGCCGTCATTGTCCTGCGACTCGAGCAGCTCGAGGTACGGCGGACCCTCGACCGACCATGTGATCCGCAGATCGAGCGCCTCGACGATCTCGCCCTGCTCGAAGCGGTCGACATGGGCGATCTCGGGATCCTTGAACGTCAGCCCGAGCACCTCCGAGAAGCGGGCCATGGCCTCTTCGATGCTCTCGACGAGGATGCCCACATGGCACAGGTCGCTGGCGGTCATGGGTGCGGTCCTTTCGTGGCTGTTGCGTCAGTCCGGGCGGTCCGTGGACCGCAGCGGCGGGCCGGCTCGGAACCGGCCCGCCGCCCGATCGTCGAATCAGCTGGTGACTATCGTCGCCGACCGATCAGTACACGCAGAGGTCGGCCACACCGAATCCCTCCACGGTGACCGACTCGATCTCGTTGTGGTCGGTGAAGGCGGGGCTGCGCACCGGCGGGTTGGGAATGAAGTTGTTGAAGCTGGCCAGAGCGCCGCTGGTGAGGTACTCGTCGAGCGTGTTGATGCTGAAGACGCCCTCGAGCCGTGCCGCCTGCAAGCCGGTGGCGAACTCCTTGCCGTTCTCGAGGAACTCGAGGTTGCCGTGGCAGGTGCCTCCGACCACCATGATGTCGGTGCCGGGCGTGTAGCCCTCTTCCTCGAGAGCGTGGACCACGCCCTCGGCCAGCGCCGAGTTGTGGGCATAGACAAGGTCGATCCCGTCGCTGCGGTGAGCGGCCACGAGCTGCTTGGTGGCGTCGTAGCCCTCCGCTGGTCCGAAGCCGGCCTCGACCTCGCCCAGCACGCTGATTCCGGCCGCTTCGAGGATTGGCCGGGCCGCGCCCGTGCGGTCGATTCCTGCCTGGTAGCCGGCCACGAACCCGATGATGATGGCGTTGCCGCCGTCGCTGTGGAGCTCGGCGCCGCCGGCCGACATCACATCGCGGGCCTCGACCACCAGTTCGGCCGCCACCTCGCCGTTCAGCTTGTCGTCGACGCCGGCGTAGCCGACCACGTACGACTCCGATCCCTGGAAGGGAAGCTGGTTGGTCTGGATCACCGGGACCCCGGTGTCGGCCAGGGCCTGCAATGAGGCCACGCCGGCCTCGTTGTCGGAGGGCCACCAGGCGTAGGCCACCACGCCGGCGTCGGCGGCCCCGATCTGCTGCTGCACCTGGGTGTCCTGCTCGGCTTGGTCGAAGTTGTTCTCGATGATGATCAGCTCATACCCCAGCGAGGCCGCGGTCTCCTCGGCGCCCCGACCCCATTCCGCGATGTAGGTGTTGGTGGTGGTCGGAATGAAGGCAACGATGGTGTTGCCCATCTCCTCTGGCGCCTCGGTCGTGGCAGGAGCCGCGGTTGTGGCCGGCGCCGCCGTGGTGGCTGGCGCGGCCTCTGGCTCATCGTCGTCGCCGCAGGCGGCGGCCACCAGGGCCAGCGCCAAGAATGTGCCCAATATGGGCACGAGACGTCGTCTCATGATTGTTCCCCCTTGATTGAACGCCACCGGGCAGTTGGATCCCGATGGGTGCCGGCGACGCTACTTCGGAGCGTCCGAGGCGTACAAGCTCAAGACGGCGGCCCCGAACGACTGCCGCGCAGGTGCTGAGCCACTGCCGACATGTCGTGCTCGCCGTAGCCCGCCTCGATGGCCGCCGCGATCACGCTGCGGTTCAGCTCGCCCTGCGGCAGGCTGGCGCCGACGCCGGAGGCCAGTTCCAGAGCCAGGTCCAGATCCTTGCGGGCCAACACCATCCGGAAGGCGACGGGCACCTCGCCCGGTTTGAGGAAGGCCTCCCGGCGGTAGTGCACAAACGGTGCCGCGATGGCGCTGTTGGCGAAGACCTCGTAGGCGCGGTCGCGCTCGATCCCGGCCGCCTCGGCCAGCACCAACGCCTCCGACACGGCCTGGCCGAGCCCGTAGACGATCGAGTTGACGGCCAGCTTGACGGTGGCGCCCGAGCCCACCGGACCCATGTGGAAGATCCGGGCGCTCATGGCCTCGAATACCGGCCGCACCGCGTCGAGGTCGCGGGCCTCCCCGCCCGCCATGACGGTGAGGGTGCCGGCCTCGGCGAGGGTCACGCTGCCCGACACCGGAGCGTCGATGAAACTGCACCCCGCCGCGCCCACCGCGGCCGACGCTGCCGCGGCCTGGCCCGGGCTGATCGTGCTCATGTCCACGCAAACGGTTCCGGCCCGAAGCGACCGGGCCATCGCGCCAGAGCCCGAATACAGGTCGAGCAGCACGTCGCCGTCGGCCACCATGGTGATCACGATGTCGGCCGCGGCGGCGAGGGCCGAGGGCGTATCGGCCACTCGGGCTCCGGTGCGAACAGCCAGCGCCTCGGACTTGGATGCGGTGCGGTTCCAGACCATCAGCGGGAGCCCGGCCGCCGCCACGTTGGCCGCCATGGGCAGCCCCATGCTGCCCAGCCCGACGAAACCGACAGTGGTGCCGCTCGGCGGCCTGGTGCCGTTCGGCTGGCCGGCGCCGCTCGGCCGCCCGGCGCCCCTGTCAGTACTCGTTGGCAACTTGGAGCTCCTCGGCGGGGAACAGGGTCACCACCTTGGGCCCCTCGGCGGAACAGACCACCATCTCTTCGATGCGGGCCGCCGAGCGACCGTCGGAGGCAGGACAGAAGGTCTCCAGAGCGAAGTACATCCCCTCCTTGAGCTCGAACGGGTTCTTGATCGAGTTGAGCCTGCTGATCACGGGGCGCTCATGCACCGACAGCCCCACGCCGTGGCCGAACTGGAGGCCGAACGCCTCCATCTCGTCGGGAAAGCCGAACTCCTGGCACTCGGGCCATGACCGCGCGATCACGTCGGTTGTGGTCCCCGGCTTCACCAGGGCTATGGCGGCGTCGATCCACTCGCGGGCCCGCTTGTAGGCATCTCGCTGAGCAGGGGTGGCCCTCCCCACCACGAAGGTCCGGTAGTAGCAGGTGCGGTAGCCGTTGTGGGCCTGGATGATGTCGAAGTATGCGGTGTCGCCGGGCCGGATCAGACGGTCGGAGAACACATGGGGATGGGGGCTGCAGCGCTCTCCCGCGATGGAGTTGATCGCCTCGACGTGCTCCGAGCCCATCTCGTAGAGCCGCTTGTTGGCCAGGGCCACGATGTCGGACTCGCGCACGCCGGGCTTGAGCGCCTCGAAGATGTCGTGGTACACGCCGTCCACCATCGCGGAGGCCTGGGTGAGCAGCATTATCTCGTCGGGGCTCTTGATCTCGCGGGCCTCGAGCATGACCTGCTGCCCGTTGCGCACGTCGACGCCGGCCTTGCCCAACTCCAGGTACATCTCGGCTTCGGCCATGTCGATGCCGAGCGGCATGTCGGCCACGCCCTCGTCGCGCAGCACGGCGCAGATCTCGCCCACGGCCCGGGTGAACAGGCCCGACTCGGGGCCGATCGATCCGGCCAGGCCGGTGTTGCCGCCCACCGAATGACCCGGCGCCAGCCACGGCGAGTGCAGGGTGTGAACCCGGGCCGCGGAGCCGAAATCCCAGATCCAGGGCTCCCCGGTTCGGGTGAGCAGGGCCCAGCGCTCCATCTTGTTGAAGGCCCAATAGCCGATGTGGGTGGCGGTCAGATAGCGGATGTTGGCGGTGTCGAACACCAGCAGCGCCCCCAGATCCGAGGCTTCGAGCGCGGCTTTGGCCCGGTCGAGCCGGTAGCGCCGCAGCCGGTCGTAGTCCACGCGCTCTTCCCAGTCGACCGACATCACGCCCGGCGAGGGCGTGGTCGCCACCGGGAAGTCGCCGGTTTGGTTCTCAGTGCCCACTGTTCGTCCCCCTTGTGAGCCCGTCGCTCGCTATGGCGTCGAGCCGGCCGCCCATCCGCCGGTGCGGCGCAATTCTGTCGCCCACGGATCGATCAGCGTCTTGATGCGTTCGGCCCTGCCATCGACCATTGGCCGCAGCCCGCCCTGCACGAGCTCGCCGAGCGGCAGGGCCACCGGCGCCACATCGCTCCAGCCGCCCGGTCGGCGCCCGACCAGCCGGGCAGCCTCCGCGAAGTCGGCGCCGAACACATGGGCGTTGGTTCCCACCAGCGACACTTCCCGCAGCGTCAGCGAGCGGACGTCGATCGAGACCGGTTCGGCGCCCAGGCCCACCGCCACCGCCCGTCCCCGCGGCTCCACCACGGCCAGCGCGGCCCGCAGCGCGGCAGCCACACCGGTCACCTCGTAGGCCACCGCCGCGGGCGAGTCCAGAGCCGACCGGAGCTGGGGGGCGAGGTCCTGGTTCCGGTCCACTTCCACGGTGGCCGCTGCCCCCAGTTCCTCGGCGATCGCGAGCCGCTCGGCTGCGAGGTCGGCGGCGATCACCCGCAGCCCCATCTCAGCCGCGGCGTACACCAGGAAGGCGCCCACGCCCCCGATTCCGATCACCACCACCGTGTCGCCCGGCTGCGGCGATCCCTGCCGCAGGGCGTGAACGGCCACCGACATGGGCTGCACCAGGGCCGCTGCGTCGTCGCCCAGCCCGTGCTGGTCCACCTGCAGGCAGATCGACGCGGGAACGGCCACATACTGCGCCAGAGCGCCGTTTCGCTGGAGGCCGACGGTGAAGTACCGCTCACAGAAGTTGGTTAGACCTCTAGTGCAGGTTGAGCATGCGCCGCACGAGATGCCGGCGCCGCTGGCGATCACCGCGCCGTCGGGGAAGCCCTCGACGCCCTTTCCCCTCGCCGCCACCCGGCCGCCGAACTCGTGGCCGGGGACCATGGGCCCGAGATGGCCCGACCGCTCGCTGCGGGCGGCGATGGGGAACATTTTCGGCCCGTGACTCCACTCCGAGGCGTCGGTTCCGCAGATGCCGGCGGAGTGGACCTCGATGAGCAACTCGCCGGGCCCGGGGTCGGGCACCTCCAAGTCTTCCACTCGGATGTCGCGCGAGCCGTGGTAAACGGCCGCTCGCATGCTCACGACTTGCCCCGCGGTCTGCTGACTGGCGCTGGGTTGGCTGGCTGTGCCACGTCGTGGGCTCCTATCAGAAGAAGACCTGCTCGCCGCCGGTGAGGTTGAGGCTGGCGCCGGTCGTGTAGCAGGCGTCGTCGGAGGCGAGGAACGCAGCCATGGCGCCGATGTCGGTGGCCGTCCCGAGACGCTTCAGGGGGATGGTCTCGATGTGCTCGGCCAGCAACTCGTCGCGGTCGCGGTCCGCAGAGGCTGCGGCGGCGCCGAATCCGGTCTTGGTCATGTTGGTGAACATGGTGCCGGGGCAGATGGCGTTGACGGTGATGTTGTGCTCCGCCAGTTCCTTGGCCAGCACCTGGGTGAGCCCGACCACCGCGAACTTGGAGGCCGAGTAGATTCCCCAGCCCTGCCAGGCCACCTTGCCCGTCTGGGACGCTGTGTTGATGATCCGTCCCCAGTTGTGCTGCTTCATGATGTGGGCGGCGGCACGCGAGCAGGCCAGCACGCCCCGGACGTTCACTGTGAAGACTTTCTCGTACACCTCATCGGGGGTGTCGATGACTGCTCCGATGGGCTGGGCGACGCCGGCGTTGTTGGCCAGGATGTCGAGACGGCCGTAGGTGTCGGCCACCGCTCGCATCTGCTCTTCCACCTGGGCCGTGTCGGTCACGTCGAGGTGGATGGCCATGGGCTGGGCGCCCGACGGCGAAGCGGGCAGCGACGAGGCCACTTCGGAGGCGTCGAGCACGTCGGCGCACACCACCGCCGCCCCCTCGTCGGCGAATCTCCGCGCGATGCCCTCGCCCAGTCCTCGGGACGCTCCGGTCACCAGTGCGATCTTGTCGTCTAGCCGACCCATGAGCGATCCCCCTTGCTGCCGTGAAGCAGACCGCACACTACAGCACGATGCCGGTGTGGCACGTAGCCGGGCGTCCGACTGGAGAGGCCGAGCGGAGCCGGGAACTGAGTCGAGAGACCAGGGTGGGCCTGATGCAGCGCCGATCAAGGTCGAAAAAACTACGAAAAGCCGAAAAATAACAGAAAACACCTCTAACGTATTGAGATGATGTAGATTCGGGCGAATGCCGAAACTCCCCTCGGTGAATCCGTTCTCCCCCACGTTCGGTGCCACGCCCCCTCTGCTGGCGGGGCGTGACCGGATTCTCGACCGCTTCTGCGAAGCGCTGGACACCGGCCCCACCCACCCGGACTACACGCTGTTGCTCGTCGGCGACGGCGGCACCGGCAAGACGGCTCTGCTCAACGTGCTCGAGGAGCAGGCCGCCGACCGCGGCTGGGCGGTGATCACCGCGTCGGCGTCGGCGGAGCCGGTGGCGAAGCGGATCACCGGCGAAGCCCTCCGGCATCTCGATCAGGCCGACGCTTGCCACGCCGAGCGCACCAGCGACACGGAGGACCTCGCATCGTCGGAGTCGTGCTCGCCGTGCAGTCTGCTGACTGTCCTAGGCGAGCTCGGTGCGGTGATGGCCGACAGCGGCAAGGGGCTTCTGGTGACCGTCGACGAACTCCACGCCGTGGATCGCGACGACGTCCGCAACATCGAGGCCGCGATCCAGATCATCACCCGTCGCCGGCAGATGCCGGTGGCGTTCGTGGCTGCGGCGCTTCCCGTGGTGGAGGACACCCACCTCGACGACTCCCACGCGACGTTCCTCGAGCGCTGCTCCCGCTTTCGCCTGGGCCCGCTCGACCCCGATGAGACTCGGCGGGCCCTGCGAGAGCCGATCATCAAGTGCGGCAGCGCCATCGACGACGACGCCCTGGACGCGGCCGCCGACGTCACCCGCGGGCATCCGTACATGGTGCAACTCGTCGGCTTCCACTCCTGGCAGATGCGCGAAGACCCTGGCACCCCGATCAGCGTCACCCACGCCAGCGCGGGGGCCCTCGAAGCCGAGGCGGCCATGGTGGACCAGATAGCCAGGCCGATCTGGAAGCGGCTCTCGCCGATGGACCGGCGCTTCCTGGTGGCGATGCTGCCCGGCAACCCCGACTCGTCGCTGGCCGACGTGGCCACGAGGTTGGGACGCTCGGTGCAGTACGCCCGCGTCTACCGGCGCCGGCTGGTGGCCGCGGGCGCGATCAGCCCGTCGGAGAATGGCGGGGTTCGTTTCTTGCACCACGCGGTGCGGGTGCGGGCCGAGGCGGCTCAGAGACAGCAGTGATGGAAGGTCGGACGTGCTTGATGCACGCCGAGGAGGAATTGTCTTGCAGTTCTTAAGACGGCGTAGAAGCGGGCGGCACTCCGCCGTGCCGCGCGACGGCGCGCCCGGTCGGTTGACGAGCCCGAGAATCGTTCGCAGGCTGGTTGCGGCGGTGACAGTGGCGCTGGTCGCGTCGGTGCTGGCGGCGGCGCCGGTGCCGCTGCTGCCGGATGCGGGATCGCCGCTGGTGCCGTCTGAGGCTTCAGCGCAGTCGGTTGCTGCGTCTGCGGTGTTGCATCGCGACACGATTGTTGAGGGCCAGACCCGGGCTTTCGAGATCTCGAACATTCCCACCCGGCCGCAGTATTTCTTGCATGCCAGCGTGGCGGGCTCATTCAGCGCCGAGGCGGGCGATGTCACCATAACCACCAACAATCTGTTGGGCCATGAGCTGACGGTCACTCCTGACAGCGACGGCCCGCGGGCGTATCGGGATGCGGTGTACAAGAAGATCCGTTTCGAGGTGACCGCGAACTCCGACTCTGACGGGGCGGGCGATGAGACGTTCGGGGTGCGGCTGTGCACCACCGCCGATTGTGGGGGCGGCACTGTTTTGGGTGAGTGGACGGTGACGATCACCGAGCCGGCGGCGGACATGGAGGTCGCGGGCGCGACGGGCGCGACGGTGACGGTGCTGGGGGGCAGCCGGCTGACGATGATGGAGACCAGCGACAACGACGATCCGCGCGACAAGCAGGCCAGGTTGCGGATCAGGTTGGCGGCGTCGCCGACAGCGGATGTCGTGCTGGTTGCGCGCACGGGCGCGAGGGTCCACTTCGGAACCGACGCTTTGGGCAATGCCATCACGAGGTGGACCGCCCGCGGGGTGGGCCCCAACTCGCCTGATGCACCCGAACATGACGTGGAGGTGGCGCGCTGGGCGTCGGGGGCGACGGGCGACGATCTGGTCAAGGAGGCGGTGTTCTTCGCCAATGACAACATCGCGGACGCCGCCGGCGGCGCGCACACCGGCAGTTTCGCGTTCCGTCTGCTGGTGCTGAACGACCGCTACGCCGACCCCTCGCAGGGCAACGCCACCGCATACTCCGGCGTCACCATCCCGAACGTGCCCTTCTCGGTGATCGACGACGACCCGACCCGGGTGCGGCTGTTGGCCGCCAGTCCCGCCGACAACACCGCCACCGAGGGCAACACCGACAAGGCCGCGGTGCGGGTGCGCCTCGATCGGGCGCTGGCCGCGGGCGAGGAGGTCACGGCGCTGTTGACCTTCAGCGGCGCGGCGCTGGGCGCCAATTTCTCGCTGGCCGCGGCCGGCGGGCAGACCGGCGTGACCTACGCCGACTCCGACGACGGAACCCAGGGCCTCGTCACCCTCGCCGGCGCCGGCGCGCGCGAGGGCGTCATCGAGGTCACCGCGCTCACCGACAGCGACAGCGTCAGCCAGACGCTGCAGATCGGGATGCCGCCCACCGACCAGCCCTGGCGCGCCGCCCACCTCCGCTCGAACCTCGCCGGCGGCGTCTGCGCCGCCCACGGCTGCCCCGACCGCCCTGCGGGCGACCCCGGCGAGCGCTTCCAGTCCGTCACCCTCGCGGAGGCCGCCGCGGGCCTGACGGTCATCGACACCGGCGGCGGCCGCGTCGGCGAGAACAGCGGCACGTACTCCTATGAGGTGCGCCTCAACGCCGCGCCCACCGCCGACGTCACCGTCGCCGTCTCCAGCGGCGACACGAGCAAGGCAACGGTCACCACGGGGGCATCGCTCACGTTCACTCCCAGCGGAGCGGGCGTCTGGAGCACGCCGCAGACCGTCACCGTCACAGGCGCCGACAACAACACCGACGCGGCCGACGCCTCGGTCACGATCACCCACGCGATAACCAGCAGCGACAGCAACTACAGCGGCCTCAGCGTCACCCACGACCTGACCGTCGCCGACGACGACGCGACGACGGTCACCATGACCGGAGCGGGCGTGCGGGCGTCGCCGTCGGACACCAACATCTCGAAGGTGATGGCCGAGGGCGACGCCTCCCGGGTGGACCGGTCGCTGACAATCACCTTGAGCCGCCCGCTGGCCGCGGGCGAGCACGCGCGCATCCCGCTCATCCTGCACGCGGAGGGGCACTCCACCGCCGACGGCGACTGCGACACCAGCGGGGAGGACCTGGAGAAACCCCTGGAGCATTGCGTGGTCGTCGAGAGCACGCGCGGGCCGCGGATCAGCGCGAACGTGGCGTGGCCGCTGCGCCACAACGACTTCGTGATGACCGCGGCTGGCACGGGCGTCTCGCTTGCGGGCGTCGAGCGCTACACGCCCAACTACCGCGGTTACCGCATCCTGGAGTTCCGCGGCGCGGGCGCGCGGACCGCCACCTTCGCATTGCATGCCCGCGACGGCTTCGACGACGGCGAGGGCTTCGACGAGCAGATCTCGATCGGCTTCCTCACGCCGAGGGACATCGAGTTGCTCTGGACCGGGAAGTTCGACGCCGGCATCGACACCACACCGTGGATGGCTGACGGCGCGGCCTGGTTCGGCATCGAGGACAAGGATCCGCCGAGCGACGTCGTTAGGGTGCCGCCCGACTGGGCGCTGCTGCCGAGCGGGCTCACGCCCGGAGACAGCTTCCGCCTCATCTACGTGACCAGCCAGACGACGGGCGCGACGAGCACGGTGCTCTCTGACTATGACGACTTTGTCCGCGCCGAGATCACCGGGAACGAACTGGTGAACGGCGGGGTGACCGCGCTCCGTGACCACAAGAGTTCCTTCAGGGCTATTGGAGAGGTGGGGCAGCCGCACTCGAAGGCTCACGTCGCCGCGCGTGACCATGCGCGATTCAATCCCGACGTCGATACCCACCCGGACGTCCCCATCTACTGGGTGCACGGCAGCAAGGTCGCCGACAACAACGCCGACTTCGTAGACGAAAGCTGGGACGACGAGGCCAACCCAAGAACGGCAGACGGCGCCGCTGCAACCGTCGACTCCGGCGGCTACTGGACGGGAACCAGTGGCATCGGCTATTGGACCGGCGGAGGCTGCTCGTACGACATAAGGAGTGGTAATGGAACCCTCTATTCCGGCGCGGGTCACCCGACGCTGGGGTATATGTGGAGCGGCGGCCGCGACGGAAGACCCGGAAGCGTGTCGTCCGTGGGTTACTTGAACGATGGGACCGCTGACAGGAACCCGCTCGGACCCCGGACTGGACTCGGCGACGTGCCGACGCGTACCCAATTCACTGGGGTGTGTTATCCCAGCGAAGCCAACTCGGTGACGAAGCCGATGTACGCCCTCTCCGGCGTGTTCGTCGTGGAAGCGGTGCCCGGCGTCACGATCGCGGACTCCTCCGCGGCGGAGGGCGACCCCATCACCTTCACCGTCACCCTGCCCGACGGCTACACCAACTCCGCCGGCGTCAGCGTCCCCTACACCCTCGCCGACGGCCGCGGCGTCACCGGCGACCCCGCCTATCACGTCGCCGACAACAACGACTACACCACCCCCTCTTCCCCCACCGTCACCATCCCCGCCGGCAGCTCCAGCGCCATGTTCAGTGTCGCCACGGCGCAGGACTCCACCTACGAGAGCGACCACTACTTCACCGTCACGCTCGACACACCAACAAGCAGCGGCACCGCGCCGCCACTCGACCCCCTCAAGGCCAGCGCTATCGGCACGATCACCGACGACGCCGACAAGCCCGCAATCCAATTCAACCCCGCCACGGTCAACGCCTCGGAGACAGGCGGCACAGCGACGCTGACCGTCACCAGGACCGGCACGACGCCCGTGCCGTCGGCGGTGACGTGGACCACCGCCGACGGCGCCGGCGCGAGCGGCGCGACCCACCCAGACGACTACACGGCCGCCACCGGCACAATCCAATTCGCCGCCGGCGACGCCACCAAGACCATCACCATCGACATCACAACCGACAGCACAGCCGAGAGCGCCGAGACGTTCACGGTGCAGCTAAGCGAACCCGTCGACGCCACGCTCGGCAGCGACACCACCGCCACGATCACCGTCACCGCCGACGACGGAACCAGCGTTGCGGTGCCAGAGGTGGAGTTCGCGATGGCGACGAGCAGCGACATCACTGAGGGCGGCCTGACTAGCCTCATAAGCGTCACCGTTGAGGCGTCGAGCGCAGTTGCGGCGGATACCGACGTGACCTTCACCAAGTCCGGCTCGGCGGACGCCGGCGAGACCGTCGTCTTCATGAGCGGCACCGGATCAGAGACGAGCGTGAGGATTCCGTCCGGCCAGACGACGGCCGACTTCACGGTTCGCTTCTATGACGATCAGGTCCGTGAGCTGACCGAGACGGTTGTGTTCACACTGACCGACGGCGCTGACTACGACCTCGGGTCGCAGACCACCCACTCCATCAACATCATTGACAACGAGCCGCCGCCGAATGTGCAGTTCACCTCGGCGACGCAGGCGGTGAACGAGGCCGCCACCACGCTCACCGTCACGGTTGAGGCGGACGGTGCGCCGCTGGCCAACACGGATGTGACCTTCACGGTGACTGGCGACGCCACAGCCAACTCGGACTACACCGCTCCCTCCAGCCCGGTCACCCTCCTCGCCGGGCAACGTCAAGCCACCATCAGCGTCCCCATCCTCGACGACAACGCAAGCGAGAGCCCCGAGACCATCGAACTGACCCTGACCGACGGCGCCGACTACAACCTCGGCTCGCAGACCACCCACACCATCACCATCAACGACGACGATTCGTCGCCGACAGTGCAGTTCGCCGCCGCCGCCTCCAAGGGCAGCGAGGGCAACTCCGCCATGGTCGCCGTCGAGGCTTCCCGCCCGGTGGCGCAGAACACGGCCGTGGCGTACACCATCAGCGGGGGGACGGCGACATCCGGCGACTACACCGCGCCCAGCGGCACCGTCACCATCCCTAGCGGCCAGAGCACCGCCGCCATAACCATTCCCCTGACCGCGGACAGTATGGACGACTCCGACGAGACCATCGTCTTGATGCTGCAGAACGGCGCGGACTACACCCTCGGCTCGCGGACCACGCACACTGTCACCATCACGGAGGCGGGGCTCATCTTCACCGAGGAGCGCGTCTTCGTGACCGAGGGCGGTCCGGCGGTGCGCTACGGCATCTCTCTCACCGACGACCCCTCCGGGCTCAGCACGGCTCTCCCCGCATGCGACTACATCCTCGGCACCGACGAGGACAATCCCGTCGACCTGCCGCGCTGCACCCCAGAGCAGGATCCCGTCCACGTCCGGGTCATCGTCACCTCGCCGGTCGTGCCCGCCCCGCCTGCGGCCAACCCCAACCCGTTCGAGGT
Organism: Acidimicrobiia bacterium; assembly: GCA_022821685.1. Taxonomy (GTDB): domain Bacteria; phylum Actinomycetota; class Acidimicrobiia; order Acidimicrobiales; family Aldehydirespiratoraceae; genus Aldehydirespirator. The sequence continues at coordinate 165,841 of JAJEDD010000044.1, read as the reverse complement.
GCTGACCACCGGCAACGACCTGCTCCCCACGCTGAGGTTCACCCGCCGCAACTTCCACATCCCGCAGTACATCACCGTCTACCCGCTACAGGACGACGACTCCGACAGCGAGCAGAACGTGCGCATCGCCCACGAGGTCCGCGGCGCGACGGACGACTCCGAGTCGTTCCGCGACAACTCGCCCTACGCCACCGGCGGCAGCGTCAACGGCATCGACGCCGGCCTCGCCGCGCCCGACATGCCCGCCTACGTCACCGACGACGACGCCGGTCACAAGGAGGGGCTGACGCTGCGACTTCTTGACAAAGACCCCGACCTCCCGATTGTCATCCAGGAGGGCAACAAGACCGGCAGGTTCAACCTGAATTGGCGCGGCATCCTGGGCGGGGATGACAAGGTGGCGGCGCGCCTGCGAATCACCGGCGGCACGTACGGCAAGGACTACATCATCGATGCGGAGAGCACCTCCAGCCCAAAGCTCACTTTCGAGTTGCCTACCGACGACGAATCCACAATGGATGTGGATGAGTCACACGTCGAGAACGCGGAAATCATCATTCGATGGGCGGCCCCGTTCTCGAGGATTCCTAACGCCTATTTCAAGATTGTGTCTCTCAGCGACGGCAGGACGCGGAGTGGTGAACGCCACTTGGGCGTTCATCTTCTGAATGCGTGGTCACCAGATGATTCCGCCAACAAGGACAACGACGATGCCACCCCCGACGGCGTCCGCTTGGAAAGCGGTCCCCAGACCGAGCGCATCCATGTCCTCTCCCGTCACCGGATAATCGTTCGCCAGACCGGTACGGCGGATGGCTTGACGTTCGAAGGTTTGGAGACTTCCGGCAGCCAAGCCGAGCTCACGACCAACGGCGCGTGGGCGACCGTTGATGAGGACGGGAGCACGGAACGCAAGCTCGCATTTGAAATTAGCAATTGCGACTTCCGCGGCGACAGCACCGTGGTGACCGTCAGCACGAGCGACAGTTCCAAGCTGCGTGTCCATGCCAGCGACGACATTGATGGCGTAGTCGACACGCTGACATGGGGACTAAATACAAATCCTGACGGCTGGTGCGGTTCGGTTCACACCGTCAGCTTCATCGCAGAGGAGGACGACGACTCCGAAGACGAGGTGGTGAGAGTCTACGTCACCTTGACGAGCGGATATGGAAACGCATATGTTGACGGTGCCGTTGTGCGCACGTTCGACGTGCGCATCATCGATGACGATGTGCCCGCTGGCGTGACGGTCTTCCCCGCGGCCATTACGGTGCGCGAGGGCGCGAAGAAGGGCGTGAAGGTGGGCGAAGGCGACCCGCGCCAGCGCGCCAACCAGGTCGCCTTCAAGCTGAACACCGACCCGGGCAGTGGCAACACGGTGCAAATCAACACTCTCGGCGGTGGAATGGCTGTCCAAAGGGATGGTGACCAGTATCCCTTGGAGTTCACTGGTGGCGAGTCCGGCGACTGGGGCGAGTGGCAGGTCGTTGACATCACCGCGACGGATGACGACAACAACGCCGACGGGGCAGAAACCGTCCGATGGCGCGTGACGGGCACAGGCGACTACTCGAGCGTGCCCGACCCGAGCGTGGAGGTGACCATCCTCGACGACGATCCCGCTGTGCGCATCTCCCGAGATGCCATCTCGATGGCGGAGCCCCATGTCGAGGCCCGCAGGGCGACGGGGTGGTCCTATGAGGTTGTGCTCAACGCGAAGCCCCGCGATGGCATCGTCCGTGTTGTGGCCTCCACCAGCGACTCGACCGCAGTGAATTTCGGCAGGGATGACAAAGGCGTGAGCCTCACCCAAAGGGACCTCGACTTCACCGACAAGAACTGGGACACGCCGCAGATCGTCACCATCTTCCCGTTGGCTGACGGCGACTCCGACGACGAGACCGTCACCATCACGCACTCCATCTCCCAGAAGGTCACGCGCATCGTCGCGAACGAGGATGGCACAAGAACAGAACGAGATTTTGACGTCTCGCGCAACTATCGGAATGTTTCTGTGCCGTCTGTGGAGGTGAGCGTGATCGATTCCGACGCGTCGGCCGGGATCGTGGTCGAGCCGGATGTGTTCGTGTCAGAGGGGGGCAGCGGCGGGTTCCCTGTGCGGCTGGCCGCGCCCGATGCCGTCAGTTTGGTTGTGGCGGGCACACACAGCGGCGTCGTCGTCGACACCGATCCCAGCCTCGACGGCGAGCAGCGGACGCTGGTGTTCACTGAGGAGAACTGGTATGAGCCCCAGGCTGTCTTTTTGACGGCCGAGCAGGAGAGCGATAGCAGCGACGCCGACGACGGCGTGTTCGATTTGACTTTGACCGCCTGGACCGCTGGCGCGCCCGCCGAGGTGGGTCAACCGCCGAATCCTCCGGTGCTTGCCTCGGCCTATGTCGCGGTGCCGGTGCGGGTGCATGTGTACGACGACGAGTTCGCGGGCGGGCCTACGTACACCGTGACCGGTTCGGGCACGATCATCGAGGGTGCCTCGCCCGCCATCTTCACCGTGCAAGGCGACGCGACACCGTCGTCTTCGACGAATGTGACCTTGAACATCAGCGAAACCGGCGATTATGTCGCTTCGGGCGATGAGGGGGATCAGATTCTTACTTTCAGCACCTTGGAGGCGCTCCAGCAGTACCAAGTCGCGATCGTCAACGACAATTTGCAGGAGTCCGACGGGACGATCACGGCGACGTTGAAGCCCGGCAGCGGTTATCGGGTCGGGTTCCCGTCGCGGGCGTCTATCGGCGTCACCGACGACGGCGACACCGGCACCGCGGCGCCGGTCAGCATCACGATGGCGGTGGCCGACGGTGACACGTCCACGGGCGATGTGATCGAGGGCGCGGGCGACTCGACGGGCTACAAGACGGTCACGTTGACGCTGGACCGGGTGCTGACCGGCACCGAGTCGGTCACCGTGCCCCTGACGGTGTCGGGTGCCGCGGTGACGACGGACTACACGTTCGGCCTGCACGGCTCCGGGAACACCAGTGTCACACTGGCCACGAGCGGGTCGCATAGCGCGCAGAACCCGGCGGTGCAGTTCGCGAGCGGAGCGAGGGTGGCGACGCTGCGCTTCGTGCCCGTCAACAACGCTGATCGCACGCAGCCCGCGATCGATATCCGCATCGGGACAGTCGAGGCGTCGGCCGGCATCACTCACACGACGGCCGGTTCGCCGGTGGGCTTCTTGATCCGCGACGACGAGATGGGCGCGATAGAGGTGCCGCGCAACTGGGCGCTCAAGCCCGCGGGGGTGGGTGCCGGCGGGCAGTTCCGGCTGCTGTTCATCACGTCGGAGACGAGGACGGCCGAGTCGACCGACATCGAGGTGTACAACGATTGGGCGCAGGGCGTCGCGGCGCGCAACGGACATGCCTCTCTGAAGCCCTACGGCGGTTTGCTCAAGGTGGTCGGCAGCTCCGCGTCGGTCAACGCCCGCGTGAACACGGGCATGTGGGATCCGAACACGAGCGGGTTCGTGGACGGCTCCACGAACACGTCTGTTTCCGGCGTTCGGGTCTATTGGCTGGCTCCGGCGCCGGCGGCGAAGGTGGCCGACAGCTACTACGAGTTCTTCAGCCATCCCTGGGACGGCGGCCACCATCAGGACATGCGTGACACACTTGAATCCGGCAGCGCGCGGGGCAGTGGCGGCGCGATCTGGACCGGTTCGAACACGAATGGCACGGCTCATTCGGCACCGCTCGGAGGCAACGCGCAGAACTTGGTGCGCACGGGCAATGCAAGGACCGCGGGTGGTTCTACCACCAACTTGTCTCGAGCTACGGCGACAAAGACCGGCACTCTGCCCCTCTATGTGATGTCGCCGGTGTTCCGGGTGGAGGGTGCCGAGGCTGAGTTGAGCATTTCTGGTGCGACGGTGGCTGAGGGTGCCACGCTGACGGTGACAGTTGACCTCAGCGCGGCGGCGCCGTCGGCGCTGAACATCCCGGTGCAGATGAGCACGAGCGGCAGCCCGACCGCGTCGGCGGCTGATTTCTCGCTGTCGAACAGCGGCAATGTCGCTATCTCCATGGGCGCCACATCGGGCACACTGACGTTCACCGCTACCGACGACATGATCGATGAGGACTCTGAGACGCTGACTCTGGAGTTCGGGACGCTGCCCGACGGCGTGATCGCGGGCACGACCTCTAGCGTCGATGTGACGATCACCGACAATGACACGGCGGGTGTGACGGTTGCTGAGACGTCGGGCGGCACGACAGTGTCTGAGGACGGCTCGACCACGACTGACGCCTACACGGTGCGGCTGGGTTCTCAGCCGTTGAACAATGTGGTGATCACGGTGACGGCGCCGGCGGGGACGCAGGTCAGCACCGACAGCGGCTCGACATGGCACTCGTCGCGAAACCTCACGTTCAATCCGTCGGGGTCGGGGATCTGGTCCAGCGCTCAGACGGTGACGGTGCGAGGCCAGAACGACGACATCGACAATGCTGGCGATGCCCGCACAATCAATGTCACGCATGCGATCACAAACGGTGACGGCAGCAAGTACACGACGTCGACGCCGAGCATCGCGGCGGTGTCGGTGACGGTGACCGACAACGACACGGCCGGAGTGACGGTGGCGCAGTCGGGCGGGAACACGGTTGTCGCTGAGAACGGCGGCACGGATACGTACACGGTAGCGTTGGACACGCAGCCGCTTTCGAACGTGGTCGTCACGCTCACGAGCGGCGCGTCGACGGCGGCGTTGTTGAGCGGGGGAGGGCAGACGAATCAGGGCACGGTGACGCTGACCTTCACGTCGGCCAGTTGGGGCGCGCAGACGGTGACCGTGCTGGGCGTGAACGACGCCATCGACAACGCGAACAACCGCCGCGATGTGACGATCACCCAGTCGGTCACGACGGGCGACACGAACGGCAAGTACACCACCAGCACCAACGTGGCGAACGTGAGCGTGAGGGTGAACGACGATGGCGACACTGCGGCGGTGTTGGTCGTGCAGGCGGGCGGCGACACGGTGGTGCCGGAGGATCAGAGCAGCACGGACTCCTACACGGTGCGGCTGGGGTCTGAGCCGTTGTTGAATGTGACGCTGAGCGTGGCCGCGCCTGAGGGTGTGGAGGTGGACGGCCCGGCTGCGGGTGAGAGTTGGGTGTCGCAGCTGGATCTGGTGTTCACGCCGTCGAACTGGAACATGCCGCAGACGGTGACGGTGCGCGGCATGCAGGACATCATCGACAATCGGGACGACCACCGCGATGTGACGATCACGCATTCGATCATGTCGGGCAACGGCGACGGGAGCCGTTACAGGCCGTCGACGCCGTCGAAGCCGAGTGTGCCGGTAAGGGTGAACGACGAAGACCCGAAGCCGACGCAGATCAGTCTGTCCACGAACCGCAACACCGCGGTGTCGGAGGCCACGGCGTCCACCACGGTGACCGTTACCGCGACGGTGCAGGGCGCGACCAGATTCGGCACCGACCAGACGGTGGTGGTGAGCGTCGATGCCAACGCCGACATTGATGGCGGCGCCAACTATGTGGACATGACGCCGGTGGATGACTTCAACATCGTGATCCCGGAGGGCGCGCGGATGGCTACGGGGATGTTCACCATCGCGCCCGACAACGACATGGTGGACGAGACCGACAACAGCATTGCGGTGACCGGCAGCGTGTCGGATTCGGATGTGACGGTGAACGATGCCACGCCGATCATGCTGACCGACAACGATGCTACGCCGACGGTGGTGAATCTGGGCGTGACCCCGATGTCGATCAGCGAGAACGGCGGCGCTCGGAGCATCTCGGTGACTGCGACGGTGCAGGGCTCGATCCGGTTCGGCACCGACCAGACCGTGGCGGTGTCGGTGGCGGGCCACAGCCCGGCTGGGCGGGTGAACTTCACTCAGGTGCAGACGTTCAATGTGACTATCGCTGCGGAGCAGACGTCCGGCAGCAACAACTTCAACTTGACTCCGCGCAACAACGTCTGGGACGAACAGGACGGCTCGGCGGTGCTCACTGGCATGTTGTCGGGGGTGACGGTCAACGGTGCGAGCGTGGCGTTGACCGACGACGACTCCGAGCCGTCGGGGGTGACCCTGTCGGTGAGCGACAGCAGCGTCGGCGAGGCCGACGGGGCGCAGACGATAACGGTGACCGCGACGGTGAACGGTTCGACGCGATATGGCACGGCGCGCACGGTGCACGTGAGCGTGGCGGGCTCGGGCAATTCGGACGCGGTGGATTTCACGGCTTCGGCGCCGATGGCGATCATGCTGGCGGCGGGTGATCGGACGGGCACGACGACGTTCACGCTGACGCCGACAGCGGACTCGACCGACGAGTTCAATGAGACGATCACAGTGTCGGGCGCCGGCGCGGACATCGCGGATTTCACCGATGCGTCGATCATGCTGACCGACGACGACGCCACCACGCTCACGATGACAGCGCCCGCGGGGGCGGTGGCTGAGAATGGCGGCACCACCGATGTGACGCTGATGCTGTCTCGGGCTTTGGTGGACGGCGAGTCGGTGACGGTGCCCCTCGACGTTGCGGGCGTGACGGCGGGTGGCGATTACACGCTGGGGTTGCAGCCGTCGTCGCAGACCGGTGTGATGCTGTCCACATCGGGCTCCGACAGCGTCCAGGCGCCCAAGGTCACTCTGGGCACTGGGGCCAGGTCGGCGGTGGTGAGGTTCACCGCGGTCGACGACAGCACCCGCACGCAGCCCTATGCGCTGGTTCGCTACGGCACCGGGGCGCGGGCGCCGTCGGGCGCCGGGATCGATTTCGCGGCGCCGACGGACGGGCCGGTGGGCTGGGTGATCACCGACGACGAGACCGGCGACATAGTGGTGCCGCAGACTTGGACGCTGTCGCCCAGCGGTGTGCAGAATCAGGGCGAGCCAAGATTCCGGCTGGTGTTCGTGTCGTCGGTTGAACGCAACGCCTCCTCCACAGACATCGCCGAATATGACGCGTTCATCCGGGGACTGTTGGCGCAGGGGCACGCCGCGGTTGTGCCCTATGCGGGGTTCTTCACCGTGCTGGGCTCCACATCGGGGGTGCATCTGCGAGACCACGCGAATGTGACGGGATCTACGACGATGCCGTTCTATTGGCTGGGCGAGACCGGTGACACCACCAAGCGGGTCGCGGCGACGAACGACCAGTTCCGCGACGAGTGGATCACCATCGAGACGCCGTCTAGCCAGAGCGTGCCCCGCAACGAGTCCGGCGCCGTGGTGACCGTCGATAGCAACGGCTATTTCACCGGATCCACAGCCGCGGGGGCGCGGTCGGCCAACCCGCTGGGCTCGGCGAACGTCACGGTCGGCTATCTCAACGACAGCGGCAGCGGCCGGGCGCCGCTGGGCAGCGGCCAGACGGCTGCCAACACCGCCACGCGCCGCTTCTATGGGCTCTCGCCGGTGTTCGTACGGGCCAGCGACCCTGTTGTCTCGGTGACCACATCGCAGACGTCTGTGGTCGAGGGCACCGCGTTGAGCTTCACTGTGAGCGCTGCCCCCGCGCCGGCGAACGCGTTGACGGTGCGGTTGTGGGTGTCGGAGAACTCCGGGCGCGACATGGTGGCCGACGGGGAGCGGACGCTGGCGTTCGCGGCGGGCGAGACCTCCAAGACGCTCACGGTGAGCACCGCTGGCGACAACAGCGACGAGGCCGACGCCGAGGTGACCGCGAGGGTGTTGAACAACCCCGGCTACACGGTGAGCACCACAGCCGACGCGGCGCCGGTGACGGTCACCGACAACGACCCCATGACCGTGTCGGTGTCTGGCGGCGGCGGCACGGTGAGTGAGGGATCCAGTCGCGACTACACCGTGAATCCGGGCCGCATTCTGTTGTCGGGTGAGACGGTCACGGTGAACTTCGCGCCGGCGGGCAGCGCCACCCGGGGCTCGGACTACACGATCACCTGCCACGGCACGGGCGTGTCGTGCACCGGCCTGGGCGGCACCACACCGAGTTTGACGATCACCGGCGGCAGCGGCGTGCGCAACGCCATGATCCGGATCAACGCCCAGACCGACACGGCGCATCCCGAGTCGGGCGAGACCGCCGGGATCAGCCTGCGCGCCGGGCATGCCAGCACAGGCTCCGGCGGCGTGTTCTCGGTGAGCGGCTCGCCGTCGACGTTCACCATTGCGAGCGTCGCCCCGGCTGCGATCACCGCGCGTTTCGAGTCGGCGGCATATCAGGCAGGAGAGGCCGGAGGGAGCCGCAATGTGCCGGTGAGGCTCTCGCGGGTTGCGCCCTCTGGCGGGTTGACCGTGTCCTACACCACCGGCGGAAGCGCGGTCCGCGGCGACGATTACAGCGGCGCCGGCGGGACGGTGAACTTCGCTGGGGGCCAGGACTCCGCCAACATCTCCTTCACGCTGATCGACGACATGCTGGCCGAGGGGGCTGAGACGTTGACGTTGACGCTCACCGACGGCCAGGGCTATGACTTGGGGTCGACCACCAAGACCACGGTCACGATCACCGACAACGACACCGCCCCGTCGAGCGTCACCCTGGGCGTCGACGACAACAGCGTGAACGAGGCCGACGGCGCCACCACGATCAACGTGACCGCCACCGTCAACGGCTCGACCCGCTTCGCGGAGGCGAAGACCGTGGCGGTGACGGTGGCGGGGTCCGGTGCCGCCAACACGGTGGGGTTCACCGCCAACCCGTCGATGTTCGACATCGTCATCGCTGCGGGCGCACAAACCCGCACGGCCATGTTCACGCTGACCCCCACCGACAACACGGTCGACGAGAACAACGAGACGGTCACAGTGTCGGGAGCGCTGTCGGGGGTGACGGTGAATCCTGCGACGATCACCCTCGTGGACGATGACACGACCGTGGCGACGCCGGTGACGGTGACGCTGTCGGCGCCGGCGGGTGATGTCACCGAGGGCGCTAGCGGCGCGGCGGGACGCAAGGACGTCACGATCACGCTGGGCCGGGCGCTGGCCGGCTCTGAGAACATCACGGTGCCGCTGGACGTGCTAGGCGCCACCGTCGCCACCGACTACAGCTTCGGGCTGCAGCCCGCCACCCAGGCCGGCGTGACGCTTCTCACTTCGAACCCGTACAGCGCTCAGCATCCGGCGGTGCGCCTGGCGGCGGGAGCGTCGAGCGCGGTGCTGCGGTTCATGCCGGTGAACAACAGTGTGCGCACCCAGCCGTTTGTGACGATCAACCGGAGCTTCAGTCATCAGACCACCGGTGGGGGCGGCGTGACGTTGGGGACGGTGTCGGGCGGGCCGTTCAAGTTCGCGGTCGTCGACGACGAGACCGGCGATATCACCGTGCCGAGCAGTTGGGCGCTGGCCCCGTCGGGGCTGTCGGCGGGCGATGACTTCCGGCTGCTGTTCCGCTCCTCGACGACCCGTGACGCCGAATCGTCGAACATCGCGGACTACGACTTCTTTGTGCGCAACGTGGTGGCGTTGGGCGGCCATAGCGCGGCGCTGCCCTATGCGGGGTTCTTCAAGGCGTTCGCGTCGACGCGCAGTGGCTCGGGTTCCACGGGCACCACCGCCCGGGTGCACAACAACATGGCCTCGGGCCACACCGGCCACTTCAACGGCGCGAATGATGTGTGGGCCGACGGATCCACCGTCCCCAACGCAGGCAACACGACAGGCACGCCGATCTACTGGCTGAACGGCGCGAAGCTCGCCAACAACTACGCCGACCTGTGCGACCAGGCCTTGAGGGCGGGCAGCGGGGTCACCACCGGCTGGGATCTCGACGACCCCCGCAGCGAGGACGGCAACCGCAACATTGCGGCGGGAACGAACCCCGGTCAGGTCCATCAGGCATGGACCGGCACCGGAAACGCCTGCGAGGCCTACAACCACCCCCTCGGCGGCGACAACAACGGTGACGTCTCGCGTGCCGCCAGCCACGAGACGAACTGGGCGTTCATGCACCAGGATAAGAGCGCTCGATCACAGCAGCGGCCCCTATACGGCATGTCGCCAGTGTTCAAGATCGCCGGCACATCCCCACCGCCGCCACCGCCGCCGCCGACGCCGGTCGCGTCGTTCTATGCGGCCTCGTCCACTGTGGGGGAGGCGTCGGGCAGCCGCGATCTTCGGTTGGATCTCACCCCAGCGCCCGCCGCGGGCATCACTGTGAGCTACACCCTCTCAGGCGGCGCGTCCCTAGGCAGCGACTACACCATCTCAGGGGTCACCACCACCAGTGCCACCGTTGCGGTCTCAGCGAACCAGAGCATCGTGAACATCCCCATAGTGATCACAGACGACAGTGCCGTGGAGGGCTCTGAGGACATTGTTGTGACGCTCAACAGCGGCTCGGGCTACACCATCGCCGGTGCCACCCATCGTGTGCATACCCGCACCATCACCGACAACGACACCACCAGCCCGCCTCCGCCGCCGCCTCCGCCACCCCCTCCGCCGCCGCCGCCTCCGCCACCGCCACCCCCTCCTCCTCCTCCTCAGGATGAATCTGAGACGGTTCTGGAGCCCGAGACCTTCGACGACATCGACGAGGTCCACGAGGTGCACGCCTCCGATGTGGTCCAGGCCAACGAGATGGGCTGGCTCGCCGGCGTCGGCTGCGATGCCGGGGCGTTCTGCGGCCGCGAGGCCATGAACCGCTGGCAGCTCGCAGTCATGATCGTGCGCGCCCTAGACGGCGCCGATCCCGACCCCGACGCCGACGCGCCCCGCTTCCGCGATGTGTCGCCTGCGGCTTGGTGGGCGGTCCATGTGCGGCGCCTCGCCCAGCTCGGTATCACACTGGGCTGCGACGCCAGACGGTTCTGCCCCGACCGGCCGGTGACGCGGGCCGAGGCCGCGTCGCTGCTGGCACGCGCCTACGGGCTCACCGCCGACACCGCGGCTAGCTTCGACGACTTGGATCCAGACGATGTCCACGCCGACGCGGTCGCCGCGCTCTACCGCTACGGCATCACCAACGGCTGCGACGCCACCCAGCACCGTTACTGCCCCTATCAGCCCCTCACCCGCCAACAAGCCGCCAGCCTGCTGATACGCGCCCAGAACGCCGCTAAAGAAACCGACAACGACTCCTGAGGCCGGGTGGCGCGGGGCCGAGGCGCTGCCAGACTTCCCGGCGATGCCCGAACCCCACACCATCACCATCCCCGCCGACTTGCTGCCCTCCGACGGGCGCTTCGGATCGGGTCCGTCGAAGTTCCGCCCCGAAGCGGCCCGGGCGCTGGCCGAGCGGGCGGTGGACTATCTGGGCACCAGCCATCGCCGGGCGGGCGTGCGCCGGGTGGTGGCCGAGCTGCGGGCCGGCATCGCCGAGCTGCTGGGCGCGCCCGAGGGCTACGAGGTGGTGCTGGGCAACGGCGGCGCCACCGCCTTCTGGGACGCGGCCAGCTTCGGACTGATCGAGCGGCGCAGCCACCACCTGTCGCTGGGCGAGTTCAGCTCCAAGTTCGTGGCCGTGACCGCCGCCGCCCCCCACTTGGACGATCCCTCGGTTCGCACCGGTGACTTCGGAACGTGCCCGCCGCTGGAGGCGGTGGACGGCGCCGACGCCTACTGCTATCCCCACAACGAGACCTCCACCGGTGTGCAGGTTCCGGTGCGCCGCCCAGCCGGCGACGACGCCGCGGTTGTGCTGGTGGACGCCACCTCGGCCGCCGGGGGCCTGCGGTTCGATCCGGCTGCGTGCGACGCCTACTACTTCGCCCCCCAGAAGGCGCTGTCGAGCGACGGCGGGCTGTGGATCGCGGTGATGTCGCCCGCGGCCGTGGAGCGGATCGAGCGCCTGGGGGCCTCCGGGCGCTGGACGCCGGCCTTCCTCGACTTGAAGCTGGCGGTGGACAACTCCCGCAAGGACCAGACCTACAACACCCCCGCTCTGGCCACCGTGTTCCTAACCGCCCAGCAGGTCGGCTGGATCAACGGCAACGGCGGCCTGGAATGGGCCGCATCCCGCAGCGACCGGTCTGCGGCCATCCTCTACGGCTGGGCTGAGGCCTCCGCCATCGCCTCGCCCTTCGTGGCCGATCCCGCGGTGCGCAGCCCGGTGGTGGGCACCATCGATTTCGACGACCGGGTGGACGCCGACACCATCAGCGCGGTGCTGCGAGCCAACGGCATCGTCGACACCGAGGGCTACCGCAAGCTGGGCCGCAACCAGCTGCGTATCGGCATCTTCCCCGCAGTGGACCCCGCCGACGTGGAGGCCCTGACCGCCTGCCTCGACCACATCTGCGAGCGCCTGATCGGTTAAGCGCGAGCGCGGATAGGTGCAAGCCCGTCGCGTCGCAGCGGGGTCATTCCCGCTCTTGTTCGCTGCGCTCACGGGCCGCTCGGGCCACGGCCTCGCCCGTGTGGGCCGGAATCGCTCGCCTACTCGCTCGGCCTCTATCACTCGAGCCGCGTGCCGGCGGTACGCTCCCGGCCATGAGCAGCGAGCGGATATCGCGGCGCGTCGGGGCCATCGCGCCGTCGGCCACCCTGGCGGTGACGGCCAAGGCCCGAGCCCTGCGGGCCGCGGGGGAGCGGGTCATCAGCTTCGGGGCGGGCGAGCCCGACTTCCCCACCCCCGACCACATCGTGGAGGCGGCCGCGGCGGCCTGCCGCGACCCCCAGCACCACAAGTACACGCCGGTGGGCGGCCTGGAGGACCTGCGGGAAGCGGTGGCCGCCAAGACCCGGCGCGACTCGGGCCTGGAGGTCGATCCGGCCGACGTGCTCATCACCAACGGCGGCAAGCACGCCGTGTACAACGCGGTGGCCGCGGTGGTGGACGCGGGTGACGAAGTGCTGCTGCCCACCCCGTACTGGACCACCTATCCCGAGCCGATCGCCCTGTGTGGCGGGGTGAGCGTGCCGGTGGAGGCTGCTGCGGCCAGCGGCTTCCGGGTGAGCGTCGAGCAGCTCGAGGCGGCCCGAACCCCCCGCACCAAGGCGCTGATCTTCGTGTCGCCGTCCAACCCGACCGGCGCCGTCTACCCCCGGGCCGAGATCGTCGAGATCGGCCGCTGGGCCGCAGAGCACGGCATCTGGGTGCTCACCGACGAGATCTACGAGCACCTCACCTACGGCGGCGCCGAGCACCACTCCATGCCGGTGGCCGTGCCCGAGCTGCGCGACCGCTGCATCGTGCTCAACGGCGTGGCCAAGACCTACGCCATGACCGGCTGGCGGGTGGGCTGGATGATCGGACCGCCCGACGCCATGGCCGCGGCCCGCAACCTGCAGAGTCACTGCACGTCCAACGTGTGCAACGTGGCCCAGGTCGCGGCACTGGCTGCGGTGTCGGGCCCGCTCGACGCGGTGGTGGAGATGCGCGGCCACTTCGACCGCCGCCGCCGGACCATGCACCGCCTGCTCAGCGGGATCGACGGACTGGTGTGCCCCGAGCCCGAGGGCGCCTTCTACGCCTACCCCGACGCTGGCGGCCTGCTGGGCCGCGACTTCGGCGGCGTCCGGCCCGCCACCACCCTGGAGCTGGCCGACCTGCTGCTGGAGCGGGCCAAGGTGGCCGTCGTTCCCGGCGAAGCCTTCGGCGCGGGCGGCGGGCTGCGGCTGTCGTTCGCGCTGGGCGACGACGACCTGGCCGAGGGCGTAACCCGCATGGTCGAACTGTTCCAGGGTGCCTGAGACCCGGGCACGCTGTTGAAGCCGATGGTGACCCTCGACGGGCTGTCGCCCCATCGATTGATGCTGACGTTGTGACTCGGCGGGCTGTCTCGCGATCGAGTCCGAAAGATTCCGAGCGGGCAGGGATTTGCGGGGCGTGAACAGCCCGGCAGTGTTGCCCTACGGGGAGTGGCCGTCGCCGGTCAGCGCCGATTGCCTGGTGCAGGGGGCGGCCGGCATCTCCGAGGTGATCGCCGATCCGGTGCAGCCCTGGCTGCTGTGGTGGGCCGAGAGCCGCCCCGCCGAGTCCGGTCGCACCGCGGTGATGCGCGCTGATCTGCGCGGCGGCGAGCCTCACGAGGTCACCCCGCCCGACGCCAACGTCCGCACCCTGGTCCACGAGTACGGCGGCGGCGCCTGGTGGCCCTGCGACGGGTCGCTCTTCTACGCGGAGTTCGCCGACCAGCGGCTCCGCCGGATCGACCGTCCCGGCGCCGAGCCGCAGCTGCTCACCGCCGAGCCGCCCGAGCCCCGGGCGTGGCGCTATGCCGACGGGCGGGTCACTGGTGACGGCCGCTGGAGCGTGTGCGTGCGGGAGCGCCACGACACCGGCGGCGAGCCGGCCAACGAGCTGGTGGCCGTGGCCTGCGACGGCTCGCAGCAAGTGGTTCCGCTGTGGTCGGGAGCGGACTTCGTGATGGCGCCGCGGGTGTCGCCCGACGGATCAATGCTGGCCTGGATCTCCTGGGATCATCCCAACATGAGTTGGGACGCCACCCGGCTGCACGTCCACGAGTTCGCCGACGCCCGGCTGGGCACCGAGCTGCTGGTGCTGGGCCGCGACGGCGACCGCAGCCTGTGCGAGCCCGGTTGGGCGGCCGGATCGCGGCCGAGGCTGCTGGCGTGCAGCGACCACGAAGACTGGTGGGGCCTCTACGAGGTGGACCTCGGCCGCGGGTTGCTCGTGCCGGTGGTGACCGGCGCCTTCGACGTAGCCACCCCGCCCTGGGTGTTCGGAATGCAGCGCTGGGCCGCAACCGGTGCCGATCTCGCCGCGGATCAGCCCGCATCGGAGGACCAGATCACGATGGCCGTGGCGGCTCAGATGGGATCGGGCGACCAGATCATGGTGAACGGCCGGCCGGTGTCGGTGCCCGACTCGTCGGTGTCGTCGCTCACCATCGGCCGAGACGCAGACGGCGCTGCGGTGCTGGCCTACGCGGGTGCGGGCTACCGCCACGAGCCTGAGGTCGCCGCGGTGAGAATCGGCCGCGACGGCCGAGTCCATCGGCGGGCGGTGCGGCCCGCTCGGGAGCTGGGCTTCGGCGAGGGTCTGCTGGTTGAGCCCGAGGCCATCACCTTCCCGACCGGCGACGGCAACGAGGTGGCCCACGCCCTGTACTACCCGCCCGCCAACCTGGCCTGTGCCGGTCCGGCCAGCGAGCGGCCCCCGCTGCTGGTCACCGCCCACGGAGGGCCCACCGCCGCGGCCCGTCGCCAGCTCCAACTGGGCCTGCTGTACTGGACCTCCAGAGGCATCGCAGTGGCCGACGTCGACTATCGGGGCTCCACCGGCTACGGCCGCAGCTACCGACGAGCCCTCGATGGCGCCTGGGGGGTGGCCGACGTGGAGGACTGCGTGGCCGCGGCCCGATACCTGGCCGACCGGGGCGACGTCGATCCTGAACGGCTGATCATCCGGGGCGGCAGCGCGGGCGGCTTCACCGTGCTGGCCGCCCTGGCCGGCCACGACACGTTCACGGCCGGGGCCAGCCGCTACGGCATCGCCGACCTTGAGGCCCTGGCCGCCGACACCCACAAGTTCGAGTCGCGCTACCTCGACCGCCTCGTCGGCCCCTACCCCGAAGCCGCAGACATCTACCTCGCCCGCTCGCCGATCCAACACATAGACGGCTTCGACGCGCCCATGATCGTGCTGCAGGGCAGCGAGGACGAGATCGTGCCCCCCGCCCAGTCCGAGATGATCGTGGACGCGCTCAAGGCCAAGGGCGTGCCAGTGGCCTATCTGCTGTTCGAGGGAGAGCAGCACGGCTTCCGCCGCGCCGACAACATCGTGGCCGCCCTAGAGGCCGAGCTGGCCTTCTTCGGCCGGATCCTCGGATTCACCCCCGCCGACCCGCTCCCCGACCTGGAGATCGTCGGCCTGTAGCCCGCCGACTCGGCCGCGCTCGGGTGGCGGTCGCAGTGAACCCGACCGCGGGTGTGACAGCCCCCGCGCTGGCAACCCGTGAGCTAGGAGTCGTCCTCGGCGTCGCCGCCCGCGGCCTCATCGCTGCCAGCGTCATCGCTGCCGGCATCGGCATCATCGGCATCGGCATCATCGGCGTCGGCCTCTTCGTCGACGGGCTGGCCGTTCTGGGCGGCGGTGTGAGCGATAGTGGGCCACGACGACTCGTCCATCTCGGCTTGGCGCCGACGCTTCATCACCAGCCGGCCCACACCGACCAGAGCACCGGCAACGGCACCGAACTTCAGCAGACGGACGGCTCGGGTGACTAGACGAGGCATGGCCGAACTCTACGCCCCCAATGTGGCGGTTGCTACAGATCCACAACGGCCAGCCGCACGAGGCTTCGCAGGTCGTGGACATGCAGATTGGCCTCGCTGGCACCGTCGAAATGGCCCCAACCCTTGAACCCGAGAGTCCACAGGTCGTCGCCGATCACGATGCTGCGCACGATCACGTTTGGACCTTCGTTGGGCCAGCAGATCGAGATCGACTCGTTGCTGCGGAGCAGCCCCAGCCCCTGGCCCTCGTCGGTGAACATGTCCATCCACGGGTCGATCAGGCATTCGAAGCCGGTCATGCCCGCCTCGTCGGGATCACAGGCCAGCACCGCGTTGTAGCTTTCGGAGATCGCGTACTCCAACTCGGTCGAGAAGTCGTTCCAGTCGGCGGTCGGGAGATCGGACACGGTGAGCCGGCGGCAGTCGGTCTGTCCCGGCGCCTCGCCCTCGACGTCGTGGTCGACCCGGCCCACCTCGGTGATGGTTCCGTCGGCCACCCGCAGCACCACCGCGCCGGACCACTCGTCCCACACCGTGACCGGGATGATCGCCAGATCCTCCGGCGCCCACCACAGAAAGGCCCGATGGTCCCAGCCGATGTCGTTCCAGCCGTCGGGGGCGGTCCACACCGCCACCTCCCGGGGCGAGGCCAGGTCGCTCACATCGAACAGCGACACCTTGGCACCGGTCACCCGGCCGCTGGCGTCGGCGTCTGAGCCCACCCCCAGCACCATCGTGTCGCTGATGGGGTGCAGGTAGCTGGAGAAGCCGGGAATCTTGAGCTCGCCCAGGATCTCGGGGCTGGTCGGATCGGAGAGGTCGATGGTGTAGAAGGGATCGATCTGGCGGAACGTCACCACATAGCCGATGTCGCCCGCGAAGCGCACCGACTGCACCTGCTCGCCCCGGCCGATGTCGCCCACGCTGCCCACCTCGGTGAGCACGTCGCCGTCGGTGCTCAGCACCCGCACCCAGCTCTCGGACTCCTCTCCCCACGGATCGCCCACCGTGGTGACGATCCTCAGATAGCCGTTGTGCTCCGACAGCGCGAACTGGTTGCGGATCACACCCAGAACCTCGCCCGAGGACGCGTAGGCGGCCGCCTCGCCGGTGATGTCGAAGCGGTGGATGCTGGTGCGGCGCTCGCTCCAGGCTCTCCGCCAGACGTCCTCGTCGCCGTCGAACTCGTCGGAGTCGATCCAGCGGGTGGTGGCGGCGTACAGCGACTCGGTGGACGCGTAGACGGTGTCGCCCGGCGCCATCACCGCGGTGGACTGCGACGGCTCGAAGCCGCCGCCGATGGGCATGCTCAGCACGGCGGTGACCCCGAAGCCCGAGAACACCGAAGGCGCGTGAACGGCCGAGCACGGCACCAACAGCGACTCCGTCAACCGGTCGGCGGACCCGAACGCGTAGTGGGGCAGCCAGTCGTCGAGGGTCGAGTTGAGCACCGCGGTCCGGTTGGCCGCCTCGGCCACATCGTACGCATCCTCGTTCTGGGGGAACACGAACGGGAACTTCCAGTGGGGGTCGTAACGCAGGATCACCCGGGCGGTACCGCCCACGCTGCGAGCGCTGAGGTAGTCGCCCTCGACGTGAACGGTCTCGACGATCTCGGGCGTGTCGCCGCTCACGTCGATGCGCTGGAGCACCGTCTGGCTGCCCCGGCTGCCCTCGGGCGAATATCCGTGGGAGCGGGTGATCAGCAGCAGGCTGTCGCCGTCGATGAACAGCTCCCGGCCCCAGCCCTCGGCCACCGCCACCGAGCCCACCGCGCTGCGGCTCGCTGCGTCGACCACCGTCAGCCGACCCTGCGACAGCGTGAAGATCCGGCTGCCGTCGGTCTTGACGATGTCGGCCTCGTCCACCCCGGCCTCCTGCACGTTGGTGCCCGAGAAGTCGACGCCCTCCACCAGGGTGCTCGCAGTCGTCGCAGTCGGTGCGGCCACGCCGGCGTCGTCGGCCATGGCCGCCTCTTCCATCATTTCCATATCGGCCGGCCCCTCGCGCAGGGGCATGGGACCGAACCAGCCGCCCTCGTTGAAGCCCCACGGCCCGACCCGGGCCCCGTACTCGGTCCGCAGGTGGTCGAGCAGCGTGTCGCAGTCGTCGAAGCGCACCAGCCCGGCGGTCAGCGTCACGTCGTCGGGATCGAGATCGACGACCTCGCCGCCGGGGTCTGCGCCGTTGCCGCCGCTGCCGGTAGCGGCGCCGCTGTCGTTGCCGTTGCCGTCGGCTGACTCAGCCGGCTGGTCTGCACCGCCGGGATCAGCCGTACCGGAGATTCCCGGATCGCCGCTCGGGCTGTCGCTGCCGCACGACGCGGCCAGAATGGCGAGGCCGGCGGCGGCGGCGAGGATCTTGAAGGTGATCTGGGAGCGGATCTTGCGCATGGCATCGGGGCCTTTCTCTGAGTGCCTTTGATAGCCGAGGGGTGAGACGCTGCCCCGACTGCTGGAGTTCCCGACTGCGTTGACGACCTCCGACCTGTGCGTTCGGCGGTTAGCCGGCCGCGGGCAGCCAGGGGCGCCGCCGTCGCTCGTAGTCGTCGATGGCCCCGGTGTGGCGCAGGGTCAAGCCGATGTCGTCGAGGCCCTCAAGGAACCGCTGCCGGGTGGATGCCTCCATATCGAAGGGGGCCTCGAAGCCGACCTCGGGCGCCTCCACGGTGAGCCGCTCCACGTCGACGGTGATCTCCAGGGTGGGGTCGGCCTGCACCGCGGCCATCAACTCGGCCGCGGCGTCGGCTGGGATCTGGGCCGGGACCAGGCCGTTCTTGGTGCAGTTGTTGCGGAAGATGTCGGCGAAGCGGGGGCTGATCACCGCGTCGAAGCCGTACTGCTGGATGGCCCACACCGCGTGCTCGCGCGACGAGCCGGTGCCGAAGTTGGTTCCGGCCACCAGGATGGTCGCCCCGGCGTAGCTCTCGTCGTTGAGCACGAAGTCGCGGTCGTCGCGCCACTCCGAGAACAGGCCTTTCTCGAAGCCGGTGCGCGACACCTGTTTGAGCCAGTCCGACGGGATGATCTGATCGGTGTCCACGTCGCTGCGGTCGAGCGGGACCGCAGTCCCCGTCACCACCCGTATCGCCTTCATGGCTTAGAGGCCGAGCGAATAGGTGAGCGAATCCGGTTCATACGGGCGAGGCCGTGGCCCGAGCGGCCCGTGAGCGCAGCGAACAAGAGCGGGAGATACACCGCCGCGACGAAACGCGCTCTCATTCAGCTTGCGCTCGCGCGTGCGCCTGACTGCTGCCGTGGGGTCGCCGGGAAGATTCATCACAGATCTGCGGGGGCGGCGAAGCGGCCGGCTATGGCGGTGGCCGCGGCCACTGCGGGCGACACCAGGTGGGTGCGTCCGCCCCGGCCCTGGCGGCCCTCGAAATTGCGGTTCGACGTGCTGGCCGCCCGCTCGCGGGGCGCCAGTTTGTCGGGATTCATGGCCAGACACATCGAGCAGCCCGGCTCGCGCCAGTCGAACCCCGCGGCCCGGAACGCCTCCGGCAGGCCCTCGGCCTCGGCTTGGGCCTTGACCTGGCCCGAGCCCGGCACCACCAGGGTGCGCACGCTGTCGGCCACCCGGCGCCCCTGCACCACCGCCGCCGCGGCCCGCAGATCCTCGATGCGGCTGTTGGTGCACGAGCCGATGAACACAGTGTCCACCGCCACATCGCGCATTGCCGTGGCCGGCGCGAGCCCCATGTAGTCGAGGGCCCGGGCCGCGGCCTCGCGCCGGGCCGGCTCGTCGAAGCTGTCGGGGGAGGGGACCGCGCCGTGCAGCGGCACCGACTGGGCGGGGTTGGTGCCCCAGGTCACCATGGGCGAGATGTCGGCGCCGTCGAGGGTCACCTCGACGTCGAAGGCGGCGCCGTCGTCGGTGGGCAGGGTGCGCCAGTCGGCCACAGCGGCGTCCCACAGATCGCCCGTGGGGGCCTGCTCACGGCCCCGCAGATACTCGAAGGTGGTGTCGTCGGGGGCGATCAGCCCGGCCTTGGCCCCGGCCTCGATGGACATGTTGCACACCGTCATCCGACCCTCCATCGACAGGGCCTCGATCACCGGTCCCCGGTACTCGATGATGCGCCCTACGCCGCCGGTGGTGCCGATGCGGCCGATGATGGCCAGGATCACGTCTTTGGCGGTGGCCTCGGGCGCCAGCGCGCCCCCCACGGTGACCGCCATCGTGCCGGGC
The DNA here is from genome assembly GCA_022821685.1 of Acidimicrobiia bacterium. GTDB lineage: Bacteria > Actinomycetota > Acidimicrobiia > Acidimicrobiales > Aldehydirespiratoraceae > Aldehydirespirator. The sequence goes on along the minus strand of JAJEDD010000044.1, from coordinate 145,503 downwards.
CGCATCTGGGGCAGGGTCTGGGTGGCCAGCACATGCTCCACCTCGCTGGTGCCGATGCCGAAGGCGATGGCCCCGAAGGCGCCGTGGGTGGAGGTGTGGGAGTCGCCGCACACGATGGTCATTCCCGGCTGGGTGAGCCCCTGCTCGGGCCCGATCACATGGACGATGCCTTGCTTGGCGTGGCCCATCGGGTAGTTGGTGATCTGGAACTCGTCGGCGTTGCGGCGCAGCGTCTCCACCTGGGTGCGGCTCACCGCGTCGGCGATGGGCTGGTCGATGTCGGCGGTGGGGACGTTGTGGTCCTCGGTGGCCACCGTCAGGTCGGGCCGCCGCACGCCCCGCCCCGACAGGCGCAGCCCGTCGAAGGCCTGCGGCGAGGTCACCTCGTGCACCAGGTGCAGGTCGATGTAGAGCAGGTCGGGCTCGCCGTCGCCGCCGGCCGCCACCGTGTGGCGGTCCCAGATCTTCTCGCTGAGGGTCCGCGGCGCAGTCACAAACCCCGATCCTAGAGCCGCCTGGACACAGTCACCCGCTGCGGCCGGTTGTCGCTACCCACGCCTCGGGCGCTTGCGGCGGGCTTCTTTGTCTGATTAGCATGAAATATCTGCATATTATTTGGAACAACTACAGAGATGGGGTGACTTTGGTATGGGAGCTTTCACTTGTCCTTTGCGACTGGAGAGCCTCGACGGCGAGCGGAACCTGGAGTTCGAGGCGCTGGTCGATACCGGCTCGTTCTTCACGTTTGTGCCTGCGCCGGCGCTCGAGCAGTTGAAGGTGTTGCGGACTGACAGCGTCGAACTGGAGATGGCCGACGGCCGGATCGTCCAGTATGACCTGGGGCACGTTTGGGCCTCGGTCAACGGCAAGAGGGTTGTCACACTGGTGGCCTTCGGCGACGCCGGGGCCGACGCACTGCTGGGCGTCTACACGCTCGAGGGTCTGCGGCTGGCCGCGGACCCCGTCAATCACCTGCTGGTGCCGGTCGAGGTGTTGCCGCTCAAGCCGAACTCAGTGTGTGGTTCAGCCGCGGCGGCCGGTTATGACCGGCGGTGGGGGATCGCTGGTGGCGGCGTCCCACACGATGAGGGTGGCGGCTGTGCCCAGCAGCAGAGCGCCCACCACTATGGCGATCCGGGCCCAGCGCAATGTGCGCGGCGGCTCGGCCTGCACCGGGCTAGGACACCTCTACCACGGTGACGCGTTGGGGGCCGGCAGGGGAGTCGAACTCGACCTCGTCGCCCTCGGCAGAGCCCAGCAGCGCCTCGCCCATCGGCGATCCCGGCGACACCACGGTCACGTCGTCCTGGCGCTCCTCGATCACGCCCACCAGGAAGCGCTCGGGCTCGTCGTCGCCGTCGTATAGGACGCTCACCACCGATCCCAGCACCACTCCGAAGCTGCCGTCGGCACCGGTGGCGGCGTCGATGATCTCGGCGTTGTCCAAGATCCGGGAGAGATGGACGATGCGGCCCTCCATCTTGGCCTGCTCCTCTTTGGCCGCGTGATAGTCGCCGTTCTCGGACAGGTCGCCCAGCTTGCGGGCGGCCTCGATCTTGTCGGCGATGTCGATGCGGCCCCGGGTGGACAGTTCCTGCAACTCGGCGCTCAGCCGGTCGTGCGCAGCCTGCGAGAGGTGGTGGGCATCGGGCACCGCAACAATCTACCGGCGGCGGGCTATGCTGCTGCCGTGGCGAACCGGCCCAGCAACATGAGTCGCATCGTAATTCCCTAGCGTGCGCCACCTTGGCGCGCGCTCCCCGACCGTCCACCCCGGTGGACGGTTTCTTTATTTCGGCACGAGATTCCAGGGAACACAAATGACACATCGAGTGGGAGTGATCGGAGGCGACGGCATCGGCCCCGAGGTGGTGGCCGAGGGCCTCAAGGTGATCGCAGCCGCGGGCGTGGAGCTCCACACCACCGGCTACGACCTCGGCGGCGACCGCTACCGGCGTGACGGCACTGTGCTTGACGACGCCACCCTGGCCGAGTGGCGGGGGCTCGACGCGCTCTACATGGGCGCGGTCGGCACCCCCGGCGTGCCGCCCGGCGTGATCGAGCGGGGCCTGCTGCTGCGGATGCGCTTCGAGCTCGACCTCTACATCAACCTGAGGCCCTTCAGTGCTGCGGGCCACGACTTCGTGGTGATCCGGGAGAACACCGAGGGCACCTACGCGGGCGAGGGCGGCTTCCTGCGGCGGGGGACGCCCCATGAGATCGCCACCCAGGGATCGGTGAACACCCGCCGCGGCGTGGAGCGGGCCGTCCGCTACGGCTTCGATCTGGCCATGACCAGGCGCAGGCATGTGACGCTGGTGCACAAGACCAACGTCTTGACCTACGCGGGCGACCTCTGGGAGCGCACCTTCAACGAGGTGGCTGCGGCCTATCCCGACGTGTCGACCGCCTATAACCACGTCGACGCGGCCTGCATCTATTTCGTGGACGACCCGGCCCGCTACGACGTGATCGTGACCGACAACCTCTTCGGCGACATCCTCACCGACCTCGGCGGTGCAGTCTCGGGCGGCATCGGGCTGGCTCCCACCGCCAACCTGCACCCCGGAAAGGTGTCGATGTTCGAGCCGGTCCACGGCTCCGCCCCCGACATCGCCGGAGGGGGCCGGGCCAATCCCGTCGCGGCCGTGCTGTCGGGCGCGATGATGTTGGACCACCTCGGCGAGACCGACGCCGCCGAGCGGATCCGCAAGGCCTGCGACCGGCCCGAGTCGCTCGTTGGCACCACCGGCGAGATCGGCGACGCCATCGTCGCCCGCCTCGCCGACCAGACGACCTGATTTCGACCCATCACCCCACCTGAACACGCAGGCCACCTCAGCCCATAACCCCACCTGAACCCACAGGCGAAGAACCCATCACGGAAGGCACCGCAGACATGCCCATCACCCCCAGCAAACACATCTGGATGAACGGCGAGCTCGTCGCATGGGAAGACGCCACGATCCATGTGCTGTCGCACTCGCTGCACTACGGGACGGGAGTGTTCGAGGGCATCCGCACCTACGCCACCGACGACGGCCCCGCCGTGTTCCGGCTCACCGACCACATCCAGCGGCTCCACAACTCGGCCAAGATCCTCAACATGCCGATGCCGTACTCGGTGCCCGAGCTTGTGGACGCCTGCAAGCTGGTGGTGCGCGACAGCGGCCTGCCCGAGTGCTACGTGCGCCCCATCGCCTACTACGGCTACGGCGAGATCGGGCTGTCGGTGGCGGGCTGCACCACCGAGGTCGCCATCGCGGTGTGGCCCTGGGGGGCCTATCTCGGCGACGACGCCCTCACTGCGGGCGTCCGGCTGAAGATCTCGTCGTGGGCCCGCCACGACCACAACATCATGCCACCCGCCTCCAAGACCACCGGCAACTACGCCAACTCCACGCTGGCCAAGATGGAGGCCCTGCGGGCCGGCTACGACGAGGCCATCATGCTCAACCCGGCCGGGCTGGTGTCGGAGTGCAGCGGCGAGAACATCTTCGCGGGCGCCCCCGACCGGCTGGTCACACCGCCGCTGTCGTCAGGGGCGCTGCCCGGCATCACCCAGGACTCGGTGATCTCCATCGCCCGAGACCTCGGCATCGACGTGGTGGTCGGCGACCTGGCCCGCAGCGACCTGTACACCGCGGAGGAGATCTTCGTGTGCGGCACCGCCGCGGAGGTCAGCGCGGTCAACTCGGTGGACGACCGGGCGGTGGAGTGCCCCGGCGAGCGCACGCTGGCCATCGCCGAGGCCTACGCCGATGTGGTGCGGGGCCGCAACGACCGCTACAAGACCTGGAACGAGTACGTCAATGAGTAGCCGCGGCGGTGCGGGAGGCTGGGGGCCGTGTCGGTGAACGCGCTCGCGGGCGGGGCGGTGGAGATCTACGACACCACGCTGCGCGACGGCACCCAGCTTGAGGGCATATCGCTGACCGTCGACGACAAGCTGCGCATCGCCGAGCAACTCGACTATCTCGGGGTGGCCTTCATCGAGGGCGGTTGGCCCGGCGCCAACCCCAAAGACGACGAGTTCTTCGAGCGGGCCCGCACCGAGCTCGACCTGCAAGTCAGCGAACTGGTTGCGTTCGGCTCCACCCGCCGGGCCAAGGGCCGGGTCGACTCCGATGGTGTGCTGGCCCACCTGGCCTCGGCGGGAACGCCGGCGGTGTGCATCGTGGGCAAGTGCTGGGACTACCACGTCACCGAGGCGCTGCAGACCACCCTCGACGAGGGGGTGGCCATGGTGGCCGACTCGGTGGAGTTCCTGGCCGCGGCGGGCAAGCGGGTGCTGTTCGACGCCGAGCACTTCTTCGACGGCTTCCGCCACAATCCCGAGTTCAGCCTGCGGGTGCTGGAAGCCGCGGCCATGGCCGGCGCCTCCACCGTGGTGCTGTGCGACACCAACGGCGGCACCCTGCCCGGCGACATCTCCGAGGCGGTGGCGGCCGTGGCCGGCCATGTGGACTGCGAGGTCGGCATCCACCTGCACAACGACACCGGCTGCGGGGTGGCCAACGCGCTGGCCGCGGTGCAGGCCGGGGCGGTGCATGTGCAGGGCACCATCAACGGCTACGGGGAGCGGGTCGGCAACTGCGACCTGGTGCCGATCATCGCCAACCTGGAGCTGAAGCTGGGCATGCGGGCGCTGCCCGAGGGCTGCCTGCCCCGCCTCACGTCGGTGTCGCACCATGTGGCCGAGCTGGTCAACCTGCCGATGAACCCCCAGCAGCCGTATGTGGGGGCCAGCGCCTTCGCCCACAAGGCGGGGCTGCACGCCAGCGCCCTGAGCCGCCGCCCCGACGCCTACGAGCACGTCGCCCCGGAACTGGTCGGCAACGGCACCCGGGTGCTGGTGTCGGAGATGGCGGGCCGCTCGACGCTGGAGATGCGGGCCGCCGAACTCGGCCTCGACATCGACGGTCGGGTGCTGGGCGAGGTGATCGACACCCTCAAGCGCCTCGAGCACGCCGGATACCACTTCGAGGCGGCCGATGCCTCCCTGGAGCTGCTGATGCGGGGCGCGGCCGGCTGGGAGCAGGACTATTTCAAGCTGGAGTCGTTCCGGGTGTCGATGGACCACCGCTCCGGCACCGGCGCCCGAGCCTGGAACGACGTGTCGGTGGAGGTCGACACCGAGGCCACCGTGAAGGTGTGGGTCGGCGGCGAGCGCTGCGTGGCGGTGGGGGAGGGCAACGGCCCGGTCAACGCGCTCGACACCGCGCTGCGGGCCGCGCTCGATGGCCGCTACCCGGCGCTGGAGCACATCTCGCTGACCGACTACAAGGTCCGGGTGCTCGACACGCAGAAGGGAACCGGCGCGGTGACCCGGGTGCTGGTCGACTCCACCGACCGCCACCGAGTGTGGACCACCATCGGCGTGTCCGAGAACATCATCGAGGCGTCCTGGCAAGCCCTGGCCGACTCAGTCGTATACGGCCTGCTACACGCCAACGACTAACCCCACTCTCGCTATGGCTCTTGAAACTCTCTCCATCTGAGACCCAGCTGTCTGACGGCCGCTCGCAGGGTTCCGACCTGTAGGTCACGTCCGCCCTGGTCCGGCAGTACGGCGGATTGTTGCGTGCTGGGGTTGAGCCATTTTCTGTGCGATCCGCCGCCTCGGCGGGGAATTTCGTGGCACCCCAACCTCTACAGCCTCCGAGCTGCGTCTCGGTATTTCACGCAATGGCTACAAGAGCTTCGACCGACACGGGGCCGCCAGCGTCGTCCACGCAGATACCTGAAGGCAGTGGCCGATTCGTGTCTTCGTAAATCTCTACGACCGCGGCAAAGGCGTCCTCGGCGTTGGCCAGCGCTTCAGACACCGTGTCGCCTTCTGTGATCAGCTCAGGCAGCAGCGGAGAGGTGACGGTGTATCCGCCCTCAGGCTGCGGGTCCAACACCAAGGGGATTCTGGCGATCACCGGCGACCTCTCAGCCCTTCGTCCATCATCACTTGCCGTTAGGCGCCGCGAGTGTAGCCAGCGCTGAGGCTGCGAGACGAGGTTACGATGCCTGGCTGTGGCTGCGCCTTCTCATGTTCCTGACACTGCCCGGCCGCCCTCGATCTACCGTTCGCCTCCCCGGCGGGCCGACTCTTGGATGGCCGACCGGCCCGGCGAGGTGGTCGGTGCGGCGCCGCCGGTGGGGGCCGGATTGGGCAGTCAGGGCCCCGACCAGGGCTATGCGCTGAAGCTGGCCGAGCGCTTCGCCGGCCGGCTGGTGCTGGCGGCAGGCGAGCGCTCCGACGATGCGCTGGCCGGGTGCGTGGCGGTGGCGCTGCGCCGGGCCTCGCTGTTCGGCCGAGCCCCAGTGGTGCACGATCTGCGCCTGGCGCTGGAGCTCTTCGGCTTCCTGGGCGACGCCGACGCCGATCTGGTGGCCTGGCGCCGGCCGAGGTTCGCGGGAGCGGCCGGTCATCACGGCTACCACGTCAGGCTGCACCTAGCCGACCTGGTGCCGACCGAAACTCTCCGCCTCACCCCCGACGCTGCGCGCGCCGAGAACTGGCGCTCACTCCTCGGCTTCTAGCCTGCCGCTGGCCCGCGACCCCCGAGACCCGACCGACTGTGCCCCACAGTCGATGTGCCGGCGTCGCTGTGGAGGATGAGATGGTTGGCCGGCGAGGCCCCTGGAGCCCCTGAACACTCTCGATTGGGCTACTGCGAGGCCTTGATGACCAGAGTGGATGCGGCCTTGTCGTGCCAGCCCTGGCGGCGCGCCTTGTCGAACGTCAGCGATACGTAGACGAGCAGCGAGATAAGCCCGCCGATGCCCGGGATGAGGTTGGGGAGCGCCGGGACGGCCCACCGTCCGACGGACTTGCCCCATCCCGGAATCATGCCGTTGTCGGCTCGCACCACCTTGATGCTTGTGGCCATCTTGCCCAGGGTCTGGCCTTTGAGTGCGATCATCGAAACCTCGTAGAGGACACCCACGATGAGCGCGACGACGGCAAGGCCGAGCGTGGCGGCAACCGTGGAATCGTCGTCGTCGCCGCTCAGCCCCATGGCCGAGGCCACCCCGATGACCAGCAGCACGATGATGCCCACAATCATGATGATTGCGTCGAGGACCCTTGCGCCGATGCGAGCGCCGATGCTGGCGAGTCTGACGGTCTCGCCGGTGCCGAGGTTCGTCGTGCCCGCGGCCGGCGGACCCGAGCGGGCGTCTCCGCCCGGCGGCGGCGGAGGCCCAGACGACCAATCCGAGTCGTCGGGCGGGGGCGGGGGCATATAGGACATCGGCAACTCCAGTCGGTGCGGCGAACTTGAGCCGCGACCGTACCACTGCGGCGCCCCGCGAAGGTGCGACCGGCCGGCTCAGGGGCCGAGAGCGGTGACGGGCACCACCGCCACGCCGTCGGGGCGGTCGTAGCAGTAGCCGCCCACCGCGGTCACCGCAATGAGCTTGGCCGGTTCGCCCGCCGCGGCGATATCGACCCTGTCCCTCAGCTTCAGCAGATTCGTGGCTGCCTGATCGATTGCCGCGTCGCCGCCCAGCTTGATCTCCGCTGCGAGCCAGTCGCCGGCCGCGGTCTCCACGATGGCGTCCACCTCGAGGCCGGTGTTGTCCCGATAGTGATAGACGTCGCCGTCGAGCGCGTCGGCGTAGACCCGCAGGTCACGGACGACGAGCGACTCGAACAGCAGCCCCAGCAGTTCCAGGTCGCGCTGGAGGCGCTCGGGTCCGGAGCGCAGGGCCGCAACCGCCAGAGACGGATCGACGAAGTGCCGCTTGGCGGCTCGCCGCAGCCGTGACCTGGAGCGAAGCCGCGCCGACCACGCTGGCAGGTCCTCCAGCACGAACACCCGCTCGAGGGCGTCGAGGTAGGAGCGCACCGTGTCGCGATGCAACGGATCCTCTCCGCCGGCGCCGGCGGCGAGAGTCTCCATGGTGGCCTCGGTGGCGGTGTTGCGGGCCAGTGATCGCAGTATTCGCTGCAGCGCGACGAGAGGCCGCCGCCTTCCGTTGGCCACTTGCACGTCGGCGCGCTGAACCTCGTTGAGGTAGTCCCGGCAGTATCGCTGCGCGTCGGCCGGGTCCCCTCCGGCGTTCGCGGGCCAGCCCCCACGGCACAGGGCCGCGATCAACTCTGGGAGGCCGGAGCCGCCGGCCTGCGCCGCGACGGGCGCCGACGACATCAGGTCGCTCAGCGCCACAGCACCGTTTGAGTCGCCGGTCTCGAACAGAGTCATCGGCCGAAGCCGGATCCTGGAGACTCGCCCCGCGCCGGTGTGCCGAGTGGCGTCGTCGGCGGGGATTGCCGATCCGGTGAGGATGAACCGTCCCGGCCGCCTGCCCTCATCGCTGGCTCGGCGCATGTGGTTCCAGATTGACGGGGCGTGCTGCCACTCATCGAGCAGCCTGGGCTCGGGTCCTTCCAGGACTGCCGCCGGGTCGAGAGCGGCCAGCGCCCGTGCGTGTTCGTCCACATCGAAGCGCACTTCACTGCGAGCCTGCTTGCGGGCAGTCTCGGTCTTGCCGACGCCTCGGGCACCCTCGATCACCACCGTCGCAACCGCTCGGAGTCGAGCGGCCAAAATGCCATCGGCGATCCTGGAGATATATCCCACAAGCGGCAGGCTAACCGTGCCGTTCAGCATTATGCAATGATCTCGACCGACGAATTGCAATGATCTGGTTCAGCATTCTGCAACGAGTTGCTTCAGCATTCTGCAACTCGTTGTCATCGTGGCGCAGATCACGCCCGGCAGTCCGGATGAGCCTCAGCCCGCAGTCGCCGTTTGGGGCATCAGGACCTCTGCAAATGCGACATTGAAGTCGTCACGTTTGATTCATCAGAACGCCTGCATCTGATGCATTGCATCTTTGATGACTTCTTCGCGGAAGGGGTCCGGCCCGAGCCGGCTCGGTCGGCTCGTTGGCTCGTATGATCGGCCGGTGAGTTTGCCGAGGGTTCGGTTTGCGCCGGCACCGACCGGGTTTCTGCATGTTGGGAGCGCCCGCACCGCGCTGTTCAACTGGCTGTTCGCTCGCCGTAGTGGCGGCGAGATGGTGCTGCGCATCGAGGACACCGACGCTTCGCTCAAGACGCAGGCCTATGTGGATGCCATTGTCGAGCCGCTGCGGTGGCTGGGCCTCGACTGGGATGGCGAGCCCGTCTTCCAGTCGGAGCGGCGCGGGCTGCACCTGGCTGCCATCGAGCGGCTCTTGGCCGACGGGCGGGCGTACTTCTGTGACCTGAGCCGGGCCGAGATCGAGCAGCGCTGTGAGGAGGCTGGGCTGCCGGTCGGCTACCACGGCTTCTCGCGCCATCGCGATGTGGCCGACGGGCCGGGGGTGGTGGTGCGGTTCCGCTGCGATGACGACGGGGCCACCGTAGTGAACGACATCGTGCGGGGCCGGGTGAGCTTCGGCAACGAGTCGCTGGAGGATTTCGTGATTCGCCGCGGCGACGGGTCGCCCACATTCCATCTGGCCAACGCCGTGGACGACTGCGACATGGGCATCAGCCATGTGATCCGGGGCGAGGACCTGCTCAACACCACCCCCAGGGTGCTGCTGCTGTGGGAGGCGCTGGGTTTCGGTCCGCCGCCGGCCTACGCCCATCTGCCGCTGCTGGTCAACGCCAAGCGCCAGAAGCTGTCCAAGCGGCGCGACGACGTGGCCCTCGACATCTACCGCGGGCGGGGCTACCTCCCCGAGGCCATGGTCAACTGTCTCGCCCTGCTGGGCTGGGGGCCGCCCGACGAGGTGGAGATCCGCCCGCTGGCCGAGATCGTCGCCCTGTTCGACCTCGAAGCGGTCAAACCCGCCCCGGCATTCTTCGACCCGGTCCGCCTAGACCACATCAACTCCACCTACATCAAGGCACTGCCCCCCGAGCAGTTCGCCGACGCGGCGGTTCCCTTCATGTTCCAGCCCGACGCACCCAAGGAGGATCCCGACGCTACTGAGGACGCCCGAGTGCGGGAGGTGGCGGTGAGGCTTGCGGGCGATCTGCAGGACCGAATCGACAAGTTGGCCGATGTGGGGGGCTGGGTCGACTGGATCCTCAGTGGCGAGGTCCGCTACGACGAGAAGGCCTGGCACAAGGCGATGGTCAAGGGCCGCGCGGCGGCCGATGTGCTGGCAATGGTGGAGGCCCGCCTCGCCGACGACGACTTCTCCTCCGCCGAGCGGCTGGAGTCGATCGTGATGGGCGTCGGAGACAAGTTGAGCGAGCGCCTCGGGGAGCGGGTGCGGTCCCAGCCCCCCGTGCGGGTGGCCCTGACCGGCCGCAGCGCGGGTCTGCCGTTGTGGGAGCCGATGCGCCTGCTGGGCAAGAGCGAGACCCTCAGCCGCCTACATGCCGCCCGCACCCGCCTCTGAGCACACGATCGAGGCCAACCGCGATGGCTGTCTACAGCACCCTCCACCAGGGAGCTGCGAGGGTGTCGGGGGCCAGCCATTCGATGGTTTTGCCGCCGTGCAGCAGCAGGCCCGGTCTCGCCCTCGCGTTGTACTCGTTCTGGAACGCTCGCAGGTGGTGGGTGTCGCGCAGTCGCGGTGTGCTGGTCGCCTTGACCTCGATGGGCAGGAGGCGCTCATCGGCCTCCACCACGAAGTCGACCTCCTCGCCGGACGTTGTGAGCCAGTGAAATATCTCCGCTTGGTCGGTCCGGGCATCGCGCCACGCCAATAGGTCATCCAATACAACGTTCTCGAGGTGGGCTCCGGTGGGCTCGTGAATCCTTGCGAGGTGCAGCGACAGGGCGGTGTCGGCCCAGTACAGCTTTGGGGACTTGATCAGCCGCTTGGTGCGGTTCGGCGAGAAGGCGGGGAGCCGCACCAGAAGATGCGACGTCTCGAGCAGGTTCAGATACCTGTGAACCGTCGATTGGGGCAGACCCATGTCGCGCCCCAGCCCGGTCTGGTTCACTATCTGGCCCAGCCGCAGAGCCGCGGCCTGCATCAGCCGCCGGAAGTCGGGCAGAGCCGATATGGAAGAGAGATCCTGCAGGTCGCGCTCGAGGTAGGTGCGGACGTATCCGTCGAACCAGATCGCTCGACTGTGTGGGTCCGCCAGCTGAATCGAGGGAGTGGGAAGCCCGCCAAGGCCAACCAGGGTCTTCCAGTCACGGGGGGTGTCGGGCTGGGCGGCCAACAGTTCGGGCCACTGGTCGTGGGGCAGGTGCACGAGCTGGTCCCAGACGCCGCCGCGTCCCAGGCCTTCCTGCTCGCGCCTGGTCATCGGCCACAGGGTCAGATAGCTGGCGCGGCCTGCGAGCGACTCCGAGACGCGCTGCATCAGCAGCAGGTTGGCCGAACCGGTCAGCAGGAAGCGGCCGGGCACGCGCTGGCGGTCGATGGCCCGCTTCACCGCAAGCAGCAGATCGGGCTCGCGCTGCACCTCGTCGATAGTGACGGGGCCGGGACCGTCCACAAGAATGCCGGGATCGCGCCGAGCGGCATCCCTCGCGTCGAGATCGTCAAGCGAGAAGTAGCGCCGCGGACCAGGCGTCAGTTCCTTCACCAGGGTGCTCTTGCCCGTCTGGCGCGCCCCCGTTACCACTACTGCCGGCATGACCCCGAGCCGCTCTTGAAGGCTCGACTCCACAAGCCGGGGTAGTGGGCGATCATCCATACCGCGGATGATATCCATTCACGCTATGAATGAAACCTCTGGATGCTAGAGTCCAGGTAGCGCATGACCTGGGGTTTTCAAGAGTTATAAGGGTTTATGTTCAAAACATAAACCGCAAAAAACTTTGTAAAGTTCGGCACCGCTTCAGATCGTGCGGCCTGACACCCTAGTCCGAAGGCATTCCAGAGTTCGCATGGTTGAGCGGCGAGGGGCTGGTGTAGCCGCTGGCCGCTGAGGCCCGCTGGCGGTCGGGGGTAGCCTCGCGGTATGGCGTTGTCGGTTGTCGTGCGAGATGCGCCGACTCTTTCCGATGCCCAGGCGGCGGCTGATGCGCTGGTCGCGGCTGGTGTGGCCCAGGTGCTGGTGTTCGGGTCTGTGGCTTGCGGCGAGGCCACGCCGCACAGCGACATCGACCTGGTGGCCGTCTTCGACGATCTCGGCGACTACGGCGAGCGGGCCGCCCTGAGGCGAGCCCTGAGCGACGCGGCTTCGGCTGCCGCGAACCGACCGGTGGACGTTACCGTCACCGACAGGCCGGAATGGCGAAGGCGCACCCTGTCGGTGTCGGCGTCGTTCGAGGCCAAAATCGCAGCCGGAGCGAGGGTTCTCGTCGACCGGCCGCCTGCAGTCGAAGTCCTCTGGGACAAGCAGATCGGGCGGCCGATGACCAATCTTGCTGAAGCGCAGGCCCGGGCGGGCGAAGCGAGTTTCCACCTCCTCGGGCTGCTGTACGTCCTTCGGCCCGGAATGGACGAGGTTCTCCGGACGCCAAACATGCGGTTCATCCGGCACCGCAAGCTCTGCTACGAGTCGTCGATGGCCGTCGAGAGCCTAGCCAAGGCTCAGATCGCGCTGGGCGGGGTCTACCCCGCCCGTGAGCACCAGCTCAGGCTGCTGCTGAACCAGCTTGAGCCCGACCCGCAGAGAGCCTTCGAGGAGTTGGTGGCTCGCCATGGGCTGAATCCGGTTGAGGTGTCGATGTGGCGCGTCAAGGGGACCTATGTCGACGACAAGTGGCCGATGGAGGAGGTCGAGGCCGACGCTGACCGGTTGGCTCCGGCGTTGGTGGCCCTTGCCTGTGAGCTCGGTGAACTGGTGGTTGAGGCCATTGCACAGGCCGACGGCGATGCATCCAGCCTCCAGGATGCGGTTTCGCAGGTGCGGGGCATCGTGGCGGTCACCGACATCCGCACTGGCGAGCGCCGCGGCGCATAGCGCCTGCCGCTCAAGTTGATGCGGCCGGTGCATGTTCAGCGTTCGTTCGCGGCGATCCCTTGTGATCGCGCCTTCGGGATGACGTGTACATGAGGCTGTCAGGGCGAGCTGCCGCTTCTTGATCTCAGTCGGTACGGTTGCCGGTCCGCGGCTGGTGTTGGCGAAGCGACCGCCGCGGTGCTTCTTCGCTTCCCCGCTACGACTGCTGCTCGGGGAGGACGGCTTGTGCGGTGCTTGTTTGTCATATGCAGGTTCTTGGGGGGTTGGCGGTGGCCGCTGTTGGTGTCGGCCGCAGCCGTGATGGTGGGCGCGGTCATCCCGGCTCCTGCTGCCGGTGCTGCCCACCACTATCAGCGGCCCGTGTTTCGACCGCCGGTGGACGCGCCGGTCAGCGACCCGTTCCGCGCGCCCGAGAAACCTTACGGTCCGGGCAACCGAGGCATCGAGTACGACACCGAGCCCGGCGATGTGGTGCGAGCCGCAGCTTCGGGCACGGTGAAGTTCGCGGGCCCGGTGGCCGGCGAGCTTCATGTGACCGTCGACCACGGCGGCGGACTGCTCAGCTCGTACTCTTACCTTGAGCGCATCAGCGTGCGGGTCGGCGCCGCTGTCGGCAGGGGCGCCGTGATCGGCATCGCCGGTGAGAGGCTGCACTTCGGTGTGAGGCTGAGCGGCGACTACACCGATCCCGACACCTACATCGGCGTGCGGCGCGTCAGGGTTCGGCTCGTGGCCCGGTCGCGGTCTGGCTGTGGCGCTCGTACACTGCCTCGCTGGCCCTTCGGGGTCCGACGGCGTCGAGCGGCGCCGCCGAATCACTTCGCAACCCGCGCCTTCACCCGGTCGTCCAGGCGTCCGGCGCGGGCCACGCAGAACCGGGAGAACAAATAAGCATGGCTGTCGTCACCATGAAGCAACTGCTGGAGGCCGGCGTGCAGTTCGGCCACCAGACCCGCCGCTGGAATCCGAAGATGAAACGCTTCATCCACGGCGACAAGGCCGGCATCCACATCGTCGACCTGCGCCAGACCCTCGCCCACCTTGAGCGCGCCTACGTCTTCGTTCGGGATCTCGTCGCCGACGGCGGAACGGTGCTGTTCATCGGCACCAAGAAGCAGGCCCAGGACTCGGTGCAGTCCTTCTCCGAGCGCTGCGGGATGCCCTACGTGAACGAGCGCTGGCAGGGCGGCATGCTCACCAACTTCCACACCATCGCCAAGCGCATCGCCAAGATGAAGCAGTACCAGCGCATGCGCGACTCGGGCGAGTTCGAGGCCATGCCCAAGAAGGAGGCGCTGCTGCTCGACCGGGAGCTCACCAAGCTCGAGCGCAACCTGGGCGGCATCCGCGACATGGAGGAGCCTCCCGGCGCGGTGTTCATCCTCGACACCAAGAAGGAGTACATCGCGGTCACCGAGGCCCGCAAGCTCGGTGTGCCCATCGTGGCGGTGGTCGACACCAACTGCGATCCCGACCTCGTGGACTACGCCATTCCCGGCAACGACGACGCCATCCGGTCGGGGCGGCTCATGGCCCGGGTGATCTCCGACGCCGTGCTTGAGGGCCGGTTCATCCACTCCAAGCGCACCGAGGCCTCCGGCGCTGCTCGCGACGCCCTCACCGAGGCCGAGGTCGCTGAACAGCAGGCCCTGGCTCGCCAGGAGGCAGCCGCCGAGGCCGCCGAACGCGAGGCCCGTGTGGCCCGAGCCGCGGCCGAGATTGGAGGAGCAGCGGAAGCCGAGTTCGCAGCGGCTGAGATTGATGCGGCTGCGGCTCTGGCCGCGAGCGCAGCGCCTGCGATTGCTGGGGCTGTGGATGAGAGCACGTCCGATGAGGCTGCCGGGGCCGGGGACGATGGCGCTGCCGATGAGGCTGCTGGAACTGTCGCCGGCAGCGCTGATGATGAGCGGGCTACTGACGAAGCAGCCGAGGACGAGAGCGCGGCTGACGATGTTGCTGGAGCTGCGGACGACAACGCGGCTGATGCTGAAGCCGCTGGCGACGGAGCGACCGAGGACGCGGCTGACGATGCGGCTGGGGCCGTGTCTGAGGACGCGGCTGCTGACGCTGGCGATGCCGGCTCTACTGGCGAGGAGGACTGACATGGCGGTGAGCGCACGGGACGTGAAGGCGCTGCGCGACGTGACCGGCGCGGGGATGATGGACGCCAAGAAGGCCCTCACCTCGGCCGACGGCGACATGGAGGCGGCCCGGCAGCTGCTGCGCGAGCAGGGTCTGGCCAAGGCCGACGCCCGCAGCGGCCGCGACAACGACCAGGGCGCCATCGCGGTGGCCGGCCACGACACCGCCGCGGCCATCGTGCAGCTCAAATGCGAGACCGACTTCTCGGCCAAGAACGAGGGCTTCACCTCGCTGGTGCAGACCCTGGCCGAGTCGGTGCTGGCCGGCGGCCCCGGTGCGGTCGAGCAGCATGCAGCCGAGATCGAGGATCTCAAGCTGGTGCTGAAGGAGAACATCGAGGTCGGCGTGGTCGAGCACCTGCAAGCGGCCGACGACAACATCCTCGACGCGTACGTTCACCGCCAGGACGGCCGGGGAGTGAACGCCGTGGTGGTGGAGGGCAGCGGCGTCAAGGCCGACGCACTGCACCAGGTGGCGCTGCACGTCGCCTTCGCCAAGCCGCAGTTTCTGAGCGCGGGCGAGATCCCGGCCGACGAGATTGAGCGCGAGCGGGCCGCGCTGCTGGAGATCACCAAAGCCGAGGGCAAGCCCGAGCAGGCCTGGGACAAGATCGTGGACGGCCGGATGCGGGGCTGGTACGGCGAGCGGGTGCTGCTCGAGCAGGGCCTCCACGGCGAGAAGACCGCGGTGAAGGACAGCATCGGCAGCGGCTTGATCGTCCGCTTCGTGCAGGTGCTGATCGGCGACTGACCATGAGCCCGTCCACGCTGCTGCCGACTGAGCATGGACCGTTCACGCTGTCGTCGACAGGGCATGATGCCGCCCCGCGATTCCGCTGGCCGAGCATGAACCGACCCGCCGGCTGAGCATGGACCAGCCCGCCGATACCGCCCCCGCTGCGGCGCGCTGGCGGCGGGTGCTGCTCAAACTCTCGGGCGAGGCCTTCGCCGGGGGCGCCGACAGCGGTATCGACGGCGACACCGTGCGGCGCATCGCCGCCGACATCGCCGCGGCCCGGGCCGGCTTCGACGTCGACATCGCCGTGGTGGTCGGAGGCGGCAACCTCTGGCGGGGCACCCAGGGAGCGGGCGCCGGCATGGATCGGGCCCAGGCCGACTACATGGGGATGCTGGCCACCGTCATCAACGCCCTGGCCCTCCAGGACACCCTCGAGCAGCTCGGACAGCCCACCCGGGTGCAGAGCGCCATCCACATGGCCCAGATCGCCGAGCCCTACATCCGCCGAAGGGCCATCCGCCACCTCGAGAAGGGCCGGGTGGTGATCTTCGCCGGGGGCACCGGCAACCCCTTCTTCACCACCGACACCACCGCCGCGCTGCGAGCCGCCGAGGTGGAGGCCGAGGTGGTGCTCAAGGGCACCCACGGCGGAGTGGACGGCATCTACACCGCCGACCCCGAGATCGATCCGAGCGCCACCCGACTGGAGCGGGTCACCTATCTCGACGTGCTCAACCGGGGTCTGGAGGTGATGGACTCAACCGCCATCACGCTGTGCATGGACAACCGCCTCCCCATCGTGGTGTTCAACCTGATGGCCGCGGGCAATCTCCAATCCCTGCTCGACGGCGCACGGGTGGGTACGCTCGTAGCCCAAGAGGCCCAAGGGGGAGGCCCATGAGCGAGGAGCTGATCGGCATGGTGTTGGCCGACGCCGGCGAGCGAATGGACGAGGCTGTGGCCGCGGCCAGGCGCGAGTTCTCCACCGTGCGCACCGGCCGGGCCAGCTCGGCGCTGCTGGAGCGGATTCCGGTGGACGCCTACGGCGTGAAGATGTCGATGCGAGAACTGGCCAGCTTCGCCATCCCGGAGGCCAGCCAGCTGATCATCACCCCGCACGACCCCAACAACATCGCCGCGCTGGAGCGGTCCATCCAGCAGTCCCAGCTCGGGCTGGTCCCCAGCAGCGACGGGCGGGTGATCCGGCTGTCGTTCCCGCCGCTCACCGAGGAGCGCCGCCGGGAGCTGGCCCGGCTGGTGGGATCGATGGCGGAGGACTCCCGCAACCGGATCCGGGGCCTGCGCCGCGGGGCCCGCAAGGATCTGGACGACATCGAGAACGGCGGCGGGGTGTCCGCCGACGCGGTGGCCCGGGCCGGCGACCGGCTCGACGAGATCACCCGCGCCCACGAGAAACTGATCGACGAGGCTCTAGCCAGCAAAGAGGACGAACTGCTCGAAGTGTGAGAACGCGGGCAGAGCCCGGGTCTCGCATCCGCAGAGCGAAAGGAGCGGTGCAGTGAGCGACCAGGACGACTACGGCGAACTCGATTCGAGCGAGGCCGACGAGTTCGACGACGCAGGGGTCGTGGCCGGGCGGTCGGTGTTCGGCGACGACCACGGCGAGCCCGCCTGGGATGACGCCGGGGCCGCGGAATCTTCGCAGCTCACCACCTCGGAGCCGAGGCTCCAGGAGGCCGACCCGCAGGAGCTCGGAGTGTGGACCGACCACACCACCGCACCCCAGTGGGACGAATCAGACGAGACGCTGCCCCCCATGGAGCCCCACGAGCCGGTGGGCGAGGCGATCGGCGACGAGGACTTCTTCGGCTACGAGGACCAGCCGGCCTACGGCGGCATGACCGCGGGTGGCCCGCCCGGCATGGGCGCCGCCGAGCGCGACATGCCGATGGCGGTGCTCGTGGGGGTCTTCTTGTCGGCGGTGATCCTGGTGGCCCTGCAGGTCGGCCCCGCCCTGGCGCTGGTGGTGGCGACCGTGGTGCTCGGCCTGGCCGCGGTGGAGCTGCTCAGCGCGGTGCGGGTGGCGGGCTACCAGCCGGCGGTGGTGCTGGGACTGGCCGGGGCGGTGACCATGCCCCTTGCGGCCTACTGGCGCGGCGTCGACGCCATCGTGGTGGTGCTGGTGCTGACGGTGGTGTTCGGGGCGCTGTGGTACCTCACCGGGGTCGGCGTGGAAGGGCCGATGCGGGGTCTGGCGGTGACCGTGTTCGCGGTGGCCTACATAGGAGGCCTCGGCGCCCACGCGGCCCTGATGCTGAAGATCCCGACCCACGGAACCGGGCTGCTGACCGCCGCCATCCTGCTGACCGTCGCCCATGATGTGAGCGCCATGGCCATCGGCCGGGCCGCGGGCCGCACGCCGCTGTCGAGGGCCAGCCCCAACAAGACGCTGGAAGGGCTCCTCGGCGGCGCCATCGTGACGGTGGCGGTGGGCGTGGTGATGGGGCTGGTGGGCATGCCCGCACCTATCGCCGACGGCCCCGGCAGCTTCTGGACCGCGGTGCTGCTGTCGGGGGTGGTGGCGGTGGCCGCGCCCATCGGCGACCTGGCCGAGTCGATGCTCAAGCGAGACCTCGACATCAAGGACATGGGCTCGCTGCTTCCGGGCCACGGCGGGATACTCGACCGCTTCGACGCGATGCTGTTCTCGCTGCCGGCCACCTACTACGTGGCACTGATGGCCGGGGTGATCTAGCAGTCGAGCAGGCAGGGGAGCAACCGGTGGGCCGTCGGGCCAGACTGACCCGATGACCGGGGTGGATTGACCTTGCTGTCGTCGGTCGCCGTGCTCGGCTCGACCGGATCGATCGGAACCCAAACGCTCGACATCGTCGCAGCCCGGCCCGACCGGT
Source organism: Acidimicrobiia bacterium (assembly GCA_022821685.1). Taxonomy (GTDB): domain Bacteria; phylum Actinomycetota; class Acidimicrobiia; order Acidimicrobiales; family Aldehydirespiratoraceae; genus Aldehydirespirator. The sequence goes on along the minus strand of JAJEDD010000044.1, from coordinate 126,942 downwards.
ACCGGGTGGCCTCGCTGGGCGCGGCCCGCTCGGTGGACCTGCTGGCCGAACAGGCGCACCGGCTCCGCCCCGATGTGGTGGCCATCGCCGATGCCGGCCGGGCCGCGGAGTTGGCCGAGCGGCTGCCCGCCGGGGTGGAGCTGCTAGCCGGAGCCGATGCCATGGCCGCGGCGGCCACCACGGCCGACACCGTCATCAACGGCGTGGTCGGCTTCGCCGGCCTTCCGGTCACCCTGGCCGCCCTCGAGTCCGGCAGGCGACTCGGACTGGCCAACAAGGAGTCGCTGATCGCGGCCGGTCCGGTGGTGCAGCGGGCCCGGGCCACCGCCGGGGCGGCGATAATCCCGGTCGACTCCGAGCACTGCGCCGTCCACCAGTGCCTGCGGGCCAACGACTATCCCGAACGGGTTTCGTCCATCGTGCTGACCGCCAGCGGCGGACCCTTCCGGGGCCGCAGCCCGGCCGAACTGCAGGGGGTCACCGTGGCCGACGCCCTGGCCCACCCCACCTGGCAGATGGGTCCCAAGATCACCATCGACTCCAGCACGCTCATGAACAAGGGCCTGGAGGTGATCGAGGCCCACGAGCTCTTCGGGATCGACTACGACCAGATCGAGATCGTGGTGCACCCGCAGTCCATCGTCCATTCGATGGTCACCTACTGCGACGGCGCCACCGTGGCCCAGCTCTCGAAGCCCGACATGAGGCTTTGCATCGGCTACGCGCTGGCCTACCCCGACCGGCTCGATGTGGCCTACGGTGCCATCGACTGGCATGAGCTGGGCCGGTTGGACTTCGAGCCCCCCGACCGCAGCGCCTTTGGCTGCCTCGACCTGGCCTACGAGGCCGGACGGGCGTCGCAGACCGCGCCGGCATGGCTCAACGCCGCCAACGAGGTGGCGGTGCAGGCTTTCCTCGACGGACGGATCCGGTGGGTGGACATCGCCCGGCTGTTGACCGAGGCCCTGGAGCTTTGGCCCGGCACCGAGGCGACCGATGTGGAAGCCGTGCTCGACGCCGACGAAGAGGCTCGCCGGGTGGCAGAGACCCTGGTGAACGAGCGGGACGCGGCCTGATGGCCGGGCGGCTGGGCGATCCAGAGTCCGGCCGGGGCATGAGCGCTGGGCGAGGGCGTCTGGACGATGGTGGCTCCGGCGAGTCCGGGGCTGGCAAGGGCCTGGGCGATCAGGGATCCGGGGCCGTGATCGAGGAGTGTGGGCGTGCTGGCAATCAGGGGTCCGGCGCGGCCTTCGACGCGGTGCGGCGCTGGCTGGGCGATCACGGCGGTCTGGCCGGACTGGCGGCGGGCCTGGTGCTGCTCGGGGCGTTCGGGGGGGTCGGCTGGGTGGTGATCATCCTGTCGCTGGTGGCCATGCTGTTCTTGCACGAGCTGGGCCACTACCTCACCGCCCGCTGGACCGGGATGAAGGTCAGCGAGTTCTTCATCGGCTTCGGGCCCCGCCTGTGGTCTATCCGCCGGGGCGAGACCGAGTACGGGATCAAGGCGATCTGGGTGGGCGCCTACGTGCGCATCGTGGGTATGAGCAACCTCGACGAGGTGGATCCGCGTGACGAGCCCCGCAGCTTCCGAGAGCAGAGCTACCCCCGCAAGCTGCTGGTGCTCACCGCGGGATCGGCCATGCACTTTGTGATCGTGGCGGTGCTGCTGTTCGCGGTGCTGCTGGGCGACGGCCGGATCTTCGGCGGCGGGTCCGACGCCGACGAGGTGCAGAGCTGGACTCTGGCCACCGTCTCGCCCGACAGCGCCGCCGCCGCGGCCGGCCTGGCGCCGGGTGACGAGCTGGTATCGGTCGCCGGCGTGGACAGCACCACCTTCGCCGACTTCTCGCGCCTGGTGCAGCAGCGGGCCGGTGCCGAGGTGGAGGTGGTGTATCGCCGCGACGGCACACAGCACACCGCGGTGACCACCGTGGGCGAGCGCCTCACCGCCGAGGGCGCGGCCGGGATCGTCGGGCTGATCGAGGGTGACCGCATTTTGGCCGTCGAGGGCCTCGACGCCGCAGGCGCCCCCACCTATGCGCAGGTGGCCCAGTACGGGCGCGACCGGATCGGCGAGCCTCTCGACATGACCATCGTCGACACCCGCACGGGGCAGCCGGCCGTGGTGGAGGGGGCGATCATCACCGATCTGGCCGCTCCGCAGACGGCGGTGCGGGGCTTCTTCGGAGTGTCGGCCGACTACCGCACCGAGGGGCTGGGCGCGGTGCGGGCCGCGGGCGAGTCGCTGCGGCTGACCGCGTTGATCGCCCGTGATGTGGTGTTCGCCATCCCCACCATCGTGACCGACGGCTTCGGGGGCACCTTCGACGGACTGCGCAGCGACGATCCGGTCGCAGCCAGCGCGCCCACGGCCCGCGATGTGGAGTTGCGCCGGCTCGACAGCTCGCATCCCGACGAGAACCGCGTCCTGTCGATCTACGGCGTGGCCCGGATCGGGGCCGAGGCCGCCTCCGACGGCGCCACCGACCTGCTGCTGCTGCTCGCCTACGTGAACGCGTTCATCGGGGTGTTCAACCTGCTGCCGCTGCTGCCCCTCGACGGGGGACACGTGGTGGTGGCCACCTACGAGCGGATCCGCTCCTTCGGAGGTCGCCGGTACCGGGTGGACGCGGCCCGGCTCCTGCCGCTCACCTACGCGGTGGTGCTCCTGCTGCTGCTGGTGGGCGGCGTAGCCCTGATGCGAGACATCCTCGACCCAGTCAGCTTCGGCTAACCCGCGTACGCAACCGGTCAGCTGGAGGCCGAGCGGGTAGGCGAGTGACCCATGCCATACGGCCGTGCTTGTATGAGCCGAACCCGCTCACCAATGTGCTCGACCTTCAACCCTCTGGAGCGGAATACGAATACACTGCCCGTCGTGCAGGTCACCGCGACGTTTCCGCGGCGCGACACTCGCCAGATCATGGTCGGAGGGGTTGCGGTCGGCGGCGGGGCGCCGGTGACGGTGCAGTCGATGACGGTGACCAAGACGGCCGACCACGAGGCCACCCTGCAGCAGATCTACGCGCTGGCGGGTGCGGGGGCCGACATTGTGCGCTGCACCTGCAACCGGGCCGAGGCTGCCGAGGGCCTGGCCCGCATCGTTCCCCGCTCGCCGGTGCCGATCGTGGCCGACATCCACAACAACCATCGGATGGCGCTGGCCGCGCTGGAGGCCGGAGTCCACTGCCTGCGGCTCAATCCGGGCAACATTCGCAAGCCCGAGCAGATCAAGGCTGTGGCCCGGGAGTGCAAGGACCGCGGCGTGCCCATTCGCATCGGTGTCAACGGAGGGTCGCTCGACCCCGACCTGTACCACCCCGAGCTGGGCGTGACCCCCGAGGCGATGGTGGCCTCGGCCATGCGCGAGCTCGCCTATTTCGAGGACGTGGGGTTCGATCTAGTGAAGATCTCGGTCAAGGCGTCGAGTGTGCCTCTGATGATCGAGGCCTACCGGCAGCTGGCCGAGACCACCGACCATCCGCTGCATCTCGGGGTGACCGAGGCCGGCCCCCCTCCGGCGGGGACCATCAAGTCGACGGCCGGGATTGCCGCCCTGCTGGCTGAGGGCATCGGCGACACGATCCGCTACTCGCTGACCACCGATCCGGTCGAGGAGGCCCGGGCCGGCCGAGCGCTGCTGGAGGCGCTGGGCCTGCGCGAGCGCCGCAGCGTCGACCTGATCGCCTGTCCCAGCTGCGGGCGGGCCGAAGTCGACGTGTTCGCGGTCGCCAACGAGGCCATGGAGGCCTTCGGCGACCGGCGCATACCGCTGCAGGTGGCGGTGATGGGCTGCGTGGTAAACGGTCCCGGCGAGGCCCGCGACGCCGACTTGGGCATTGCCGCCGGGAATCGTCGGGGCCACTTGTTCGTGAAGGGCGAGAACGTGGCCGTGGTGGCCGAGGACGCCATGGTGGACGCGCTGGTGGAGTGGGCGGAGTTCATCTGCGAGCACGGCGCCGAGGCCGCCCTCGAGCGCGCCGCCCGGACGCGGGCCTCAGCCCGGCGGGCGGCCGACGAGGACCGGCGCCGAAATCTCGACGAACTGGGCGACGACGCCAACAACTCCGAGACCGTGGTGGCAGGCATCCGCCGCAAGAGCCGAGCTTGAGAGGCCGAACTAGCGAGGCGGTGGATTGAGAGGCCGGTGAGCCCGGCGAGCAGGAGCGGGCGAACACATCGACGCACCGCAACACACTGCCTCGCGCTGGCGTGGGGTCGGCACCGGTATACTCGGCGGACGTTCGATTTCTTCGGAAGCGGCGTGGGCTTGCGCCCACGCCGTTGCCGGTTCGGGCCCAGCGCCCGGCTACAGACTCCAGAGCAGAATCAGGGGATTTCATGGCGATCGCTGATCGCGTCCGCGAACTCGCTGCCCCGCTGGCGGAGGCTGCCTCGCTCGATCTCTACGACGTGGAGCACCACGGCGCAGTGGTGCGGGTGCTCGTGGACGCCGACGGCGGCGGCATCGACATCGACGCCATCGCCGGGCTGTCTCGTTCGCTGAGCCGCGCCCTCGACGAGCACGACCCCGTGCCGGGCCGCTACACGCTGGAGGTGTCGAGCCCCGGCCTCGAGCGCCCGCTGCGCACCCCCGAGCACTTCCGCCGGGCCGCCGGATCAGAGGTGAGGGTCAAGACCCTGCCCGGCTTCGACGGCCCTCGCCGCCTGACCGGTGTGGTGGAGGCGGTGGCCGACGACGGCATCGATCTGCGCAGCGCCGACGGCGAGGTGTGCCGGGTCCGCTACGGGGAGCTGGCCTCGGCCCGCACCGTCTTCGAGTGGGGGCCGCGCCCGCACCCACGCCAAACCGACAAGTCACAACCACTCCACAACAGGGAGGCGAAGCCATGAACCCCGAGGTAATGGAGGCTCTCCAGGCCATGGCGGCCGAGCGCGGGATCACCGTCGACGCGCTGTTCGCGGCGCTGGCCGACGCCCTGGAGTCGGCCTACAAGCGGCTGCCCGACGCCAAGGAGTACGCCTGGGTGACGATCGATCCCTCCACCATGGAGTTCCGGGTGATCGCCCAAGACCTCGACGAAGAGGGCAACCCGGTCGGCGAGGAATACGAGGTGACTCCCGACAACTTCGGCCGCATCGCCGCCCAGACCGCCCGCCAGGTCATGACCCAGCGCATCCGCGAGGCCGAGCGCGAGCTCAAGTACGAGGAGTACGCGGGGCGCGAGGGAGACATCGTCACCGGCATGATCCAGCAGACCGACGCCCGCTACACCCTCCTCGACCTGGGCCGGGTGGAGGCGCTGCTGCCCCAGGCCGAGCAGGTTCCCTACGAGCGGCCCGACTCCAACACCCGGCTCAAGGCCTACATCGTCGAGGTGCGCAAGACGGCCAAGGGCCCCCAGATCGTGGTCAGCCGCACCCATCCCGGCCTGGTGAAGCGGCTCTTCGAGCTCGAAGTCCCCGAGATCGCCGACGGGATCGTCGAGATCAAGGCCTGCGCCCGCGAGCCCGGCCACCGCACCAAGATCGCGGTGCACTCCAACGACCCCAACGTCGATCCGGTGGGTGCCTGCGTGGGGGCCCGGGGGGCGAGGGTCCGCCAGGTCGTCAACGAGCTGCGGGGCGAGAAGATCGACATCGTGCCGTTCAGCAGCGAGCTGGAGGACTTCGTGACCAAGGCCCTGTCGCCGGCGAGGATCAAGGAGGTCCGCCCCGACGAGATGACCGGCGACTGCGATGTGATCGTGCCCGACTACCAGCTCTCGCTGGCCATCGGCAAAGAGGGCCAGAACGCCCGCCTGGCCAGCCGGCTCACCGGCTGGGGGATCAACATCAAGAGCGAGACCCAGCTGGCCGAGGAGGCCGCCTACGGCGACGTGGAATGGGCCGAGGGCGAGTGGATCACCGACCCCGAGACGGGCGAGCAGCTTTGGCAGCCCGCCGACGGCGGCGAGCCGGTCAGCGCCGAGGCGTGGGCCGAGGCCATGGCCCAGGACCGCGCCGACGGTGCCGAAGCCCCCGCCGAGCCGGCCGCGACAACCTGAGTCCGATCCGGACTGCATTTGGGCTGAGCCGTTTGTGACCGCCTCGAAGAAGCGGGACGAAGACGACCTGAGTCCGATCCGAACCTGCATCGGCTGTCGCACCCGCCGCCCGCGCGCGGAGTTGCGGCGTGTCAGCCTGGATGCTGGCGGTGCCCTGGTGGTGGGACCCGGTCCCGGACGGGGCGCCTGGCTGTGCGATGACATGGCCTGCTTCGAGTCGGCCCAGCGCAGCAGGGCCTTCGGACGAGCCCTGCGCGCTGACGTGGCGCCGGACGAAATCGCTAGGCTTCAGCGAGCGTGGCCGGCCTGCCGGGCCGGATGAACGCGCCAGTCCGTCGAGAAAGTCGCGAAAGGGGCATGCATTGCCAGGCAAGATCCGCGTCCACGAGCTCGCCAAAGAGCTCGGACTTTCCAATCAGGAGACGCTTGATCTTTGCCTCGCGCTCAGTATCGGAGTCAAGTCTCACTCGTCGAGCATCGTCGAGGCCCAAGCCGACCGGGTCCGGCGCAGGGCTGACCGCGACGGGCTGCTGAAGCCGCCGCCTCCTCCGCCCCCGGTGGAGATCGCAGAGCCGGCGCTCGAAGAACCCGAAGTCAGGGCGCCCGCCGCGGTGGTGGAAGCCACCCGGCCGGCTACAGCCACAGCAGAGGCCGAACCCATCGTTGCTGAGCCCGCCAAGCCTGCGGTTGAGGCCGTGCCAGAGTCCGGGCCCGCGCCGCAGTCCAGGCCCACAGCGCCGGCCGCGGCGGAGGCCGCCGCCTCCGAGGCACCGCCGGCCGCGGCTGCCAAGACGCAGGCCGCCGAGCCCGCCGCGGCGGTCAAGCCGAAGGCGACCATCTCCTCCAGCGGCAGCGTGGCGCCACCCAGGCGAGTCGTGCCACAGGAACCCCAGCCGGTGGCGGAAGAGCCGCCTCCGAGGCCGCCTGCCGCCGAGAAGGCGCCCCCGAGCCTGCCCGCCGCCCCGTCCCCGTCTCGCTCTCTGCGGTCGGGAACCCCTCCCGTCTCCCGGTCGGGCAAGCCGATTCCGCCGCCCCCTCCGCCTCGCCGTATGCGTCCCCCAGCCCCCCACGGCACGACTGCCCGCTCCGGCGCAGCCCCCACGGAGCGTCGGCCGCCGGGAGGTGCCTCTCGTCCTGCGGGCGCCCGCCCCGCGTCGGATCGGCCGGCCGGCCCTCGCCGCGGCGCGCCGGTCGGCGGTCCCCGCCCGCCCGGCGGTCCCCGTCCCGCAGGCTCCGGCGGTCCTCCCGGCCGTCCCGCAGGCCCCGGCGGTCCTCCCGGCCGTCCCGGCGGCGGCAGGGGCGGCCCCGGCGGCGCCCAGCGGCGCCCGCCCCGACGCAAGAGCCGCAGGCGCCGGGTCCGCGAGGAACTTCAGCCCATGGACGTGCCCACCTACACGCCGCGCCACGCCGCGGTACCAGAGGGCGTGGTGGTGGTGGAGCGGGCCTCGGCCGCCCAGGACTTCGGTCCCAAGCTCAACCGCACCGCCGCCGACGTGGTCCGCTTCCTGATGCAGCACGGCGAGATGGTGACCGCCACCCAGTCGCTCAGCGACGAGATGATGGAGCTGTTCGCGGCGGAGATCGGCGCCGAGATCCGTCTGGTCGATCCCGGCGAGGAGCAGGAGGCCGAGCTCCGCAAGCTGCTCGGGATCGGAGTCGCCGACGACGAGGCGGCCCCGCTGCGGCCCCCGGTGGTGACCGTCATGGGCCACGTCGACCACGGCAAGACGCTGCTGCTGGACCGGATCCGCAACACCAACGTGGTCGACGGCGAGGCGGGCGGCATCACCCAGCACATCGGCGCCTACCAGGTCGAACGCAACGACCGCGGGCTCACCTTCGTCGACACGCCCGGCCACGAGGCGTTCACCGCCATGCGGGCCCGTGGGGCCGGCGCCACCGACATCGTGGTGCTGGTGGTGGCCGCCGACGACGGCGTGATGCCCCAAACCACCGAGGCCATCAACCACGCCAAAGCCGCCGACGTTCCCATCGTGGTGGCCGTCAACAAGATCGACCGGCCCAACGCCGACATCCAGCGCACCGTGGCCGGGGTGGCCGAGCAGGGCCTCGTGCCCGAGGCCTGGGGCGGCGAGACCATCTATTGCGAGGTGTCGGCGCTGACCGGCCAGGGCATCGAGGAACTGCTGGACCAGATCCTGCTGGTGGCCGAGGTGGAGGACCTCAGGGCGTCGCCCGACGGTCGGGCCGGCGGCGTGGTCCTCGAGTCGAACCTCGATATCGGACGGGGTCCGGTGGCCACCGTGCTGGTGCAGCGGGGCACGCTGCGCATCGGCGACCCGATGGTGGCCGGGGCGTCGTGGGGCCGGGTGCGGGCGCTGCTCGACGACCGGGGCGAGGCCGTCGACGAAGCGGTCCCCTCCACCCCGGTCCAGGTTCTCGGCCTGTCGGAGGTCGCCATCGCGGGCGATGCCTTCGCGGTGGCCCCCAACGAGAAGATCGCCGGGCGGGTGGCCGACACCCGCGAGCACTGGCAGCGGCTGTCGAGCCTGGGCCGCGAGGCGCACGCCCTGTCGGGCGGGGCCAAGCTCGAGGATCTCTTCACCCGGATCCAGCGGGGCGAGACCGCCACCCTCAACGCCATCGTGAAGGCCGACGTCAACGGGTCGCTGGAGGCCGTCACCGAGAGCCTCCGCAAGCTGGAGACCGGCGACGTCCGCATCGCCATCGTGCACCGCGGCGTGGGCGGCATCACCGAGAACGACATCCAGCTGGCGTCGGCCTCCAACGCCACCATCATCGGGTTCAACGTCCGGCCCGACCGCAAGGCCCGCGAGGCCGCCGACGTCGAGAACGTGGAGATCCGCACCTACGAGATCATCTACAAGCTGCTCGAGGACGTGTCGTCGGCCATGGTGGGGATGCTGGCCCCCGACATCACCGAGGTGGTCACCGGCGAGGCCGAGGTGCGCCAGATCTTCCGCATCCCCAGGGTGGGGGCGGTGGCCGGCTGCTACGTGCAGAACGGCACCATCACCAGGGGGGCCAAGGTGCGCTTCCTGCGCGACGGCACGATCATCTGGAAGGGCGCCGTCAACTCGCTCAAGCGCTTCACCGACGACGTGCGCGAGGTGCAGTCCGGATACGAGTGCGGCATCGGCCTCAGCAACTTCCAGGACCTCAAGGCGGGCGACATCATCGAGACCTTCGAGGAGCGCGAGGTGGCCCGTACCCTCGACGGGTGACCACCCGCTCGGCCCGCGGCTGCAACCCATGACACCGCGACGGCGATGACGCGGCGGCTCGCGATCACACGGCAACCACGATGACGCAGCGGTTCGCGATCACACCGCGGCCCCGGCGCGACCGATGACACGGCGACGAAGAGATCGACGCTCGGATCCCGACTACCGGGGCGACCAGCGCACCGCCCGGGTGGCCGAACTGATCCGGCGCATCGTGGCCGAGTCGATGGAGAACCTCGACGATGAGCGGCTGGAGTTGGTGTCGGTCACCGGCGCCGAGGTTGACCGCGACCTGCACCGGGCGGTGGTGTGGTTCACGTCGCTCGGCGACAACGAGGACGACGATGAGGCCATAGCCGAGGCCTTCGAGGAGCACGCCGGCCGCCTGCGGCGAGAAGTCGGCGACCAGACCCGGCTGCGCCGCACGCCCGAGCTGGTGTTCCGCCCCGACACCGTGCTCCGCTCGGCCGAGCGCATCGAGAGGCTGCTGGAGGCCGAGTAGATGGACGCCGATGGTTGACGGCGTCGCGGTCGCCGACAAGGCCGAGGGCTGGACAAGCCACGATGTGGTGGCCAAGGCGCGCGGCGTGCTGGGCACCCGCAAGGTGGGCCACAGCGGAACCCTCGATCCCGACGCCACCGGAGTGCTGGTGCTCGGCGTGGGCCGGGCCACCCGGCTGTTGCGGTACGTGACCGGACTCTCCAAGAGCTACGAGGCCGAGATCGTGCTCGGCATTGAGACCCACACCCTCGACGCGGCGGGACAGGTGACGGCTCGCTACGACATGGCCGAAGTGACCGTGGAGCGGGCCCGCCGGGCTGCCGCGTCGCTGACCGGCGAGATCCTCCAGGTTCCGCCCATGGTGTCGGCGGTGAAAGTCGGCGGGCGCAGGCTGCATGAGTTGGCCCGGGAGGGGGTCGAGGTGGAACGCGAGGCTCGACCCGTCACCGTGTACCGCTTCGACGTTGAGCCGGTACCCGGTGCCAAGGGGGTGCTGCGGGCGGTGGTGGACTGCTCGTCGGGCACGTATGTGCGGGTGCTGGCCGCCGATCTGGGTCGAGCCTTGGGTGGGGGCGCGCACCTGCGCAGCCTGCGGCGGACCGCGGTGGGCGGCTTCGGGCTGGATCAGGCCCGCCCAGTGGAATCGCTGGAGGTTCTGCCCATGGCGGCCGCGGTCGAGCACTTGGCTGGGGTGCGGGTCGGCCCGGAGGTGGCCGCCGAGGTGTCACACGGCCGGGTGCTGGGCCTTGACCGGCTCGGGGCGGCGGGCGAGGGGCCGTGGGCGGTGCACGATGCCGAGGGCGGGCTGCTGGCCGTCTACGAGCAGTTCGCGGCCGGGGCCAAGCCGGCCGTGGTGGTAGCCGCCGCCGGTTAGCGCGATCGGAGAGACGACTCGGGTTGACCTGATCTCGGTGTTCTCTTTCTGGCTGGTAGCTGCCGCGGTCGGTTGGGGGTCTCGGCACCAAGGCTCGGGTTGTCCTGGCCTCTGTGGTCTCTGTCCTCGGCGTGTAGCTGCCGCGGTCGGTTGGGGGTCTCGGCATCGGTAGCCTGAGCCGGTCCTGTCCGCCGCTGGAGGCATCCGTGGAACTGCTGCACGATCGGCGCGATCAACTTCCGGCCGCGGTGTCGGTGGCGGCTGCCATCGGGGTGTTCGACGGGGTGCATCTCGGCCACCAGGAGGTGCTCACCCACGTTCGCAAGACGGCGGAGCGTCTGGGCGCGGCCTCGGCGGTAGTCACGTTCGACGCTCATCCCGCCCATGTGGTCCGCCCCGAGAACGCGCCGAAGCTGCTCACCACGCTCGAACAGAAGCTGGAGCTGCTCGAGGCGCAGGGGCTCGACTACGCCTATGTGATCCAGTTCGACGAGGTCCGGGCCGGGACCCGCCCCGAGGAGTTCGTGGAGCAGGTCTTCCTCGACGCTTTGCACGCCCGGGCGGTGGTGGTGGGAGAGGACTTCCACTTCGGCAAGGGCCGCACCGGCAACGTGGCCGAATTGGAGCGCCTGGGCGCCGAGTGGGGCTTCGAGGTGGTGCCGTTGAAGCTGATCCGCCACCACCGCGACGCCCGCGAGCCGGTGTCGTCCACCGCGGTGCGCCGGGCTCTGGCCGGCGGCGACGTGGCTCAGGCGGCGGCCATGCTGGGCCGCGGCTACGAGGTGCGCGGCACCGTGGTGCCCGGCGACAAGCGCGGGGGCACGGTCGGGTTTCCCACCGCCAACGTACCGGTCCCAAAGTGCATGGCTTGGCCCGCTGACGCGGTGTATGCGGGCTGGTGCACCCTGCCCGACGGTCAGCGCCGGGGGTGCGCCATCAACATCGGCCGCCGGCCCACGTTCTTTGAGCACGCCGAGCAGTCGCTGCTGGAGGCCCATCTCATCGACTTCGAGGGCGACCTGTACGGCTGCGAGGTGCGGGTGGAGTTCGTCGACTTCCTGCGCAGCGAGCGCAAATTCGAGGGAATCGAGCAGCTCTCCGCCCAGCTGGCGGTAGACGTAGCCGACGCCCGCCGCCGCCTCGGCCTGTCGTAGTCCAGTACGGCGGCTGCGTTGCCGCCTGAAGTTCGCTCAGGTCAGCGCCAGCCAGCAGACGGCGTGGACGTCCTCGGGGGTTATCTCCGGTAGCGGCTCGGGCGGCACGTAGGGCTCCAGGCCGAGGGAATTGATCACGCGGACAATCTCCCGGGCCTGCTCGGCGGGCTTGTCGCTTGAGGCCATGGCCGCGCGGATCGTCCTGGTCGTTCGCTCGGGGTAGGGGGCGGCGAGGCTGTCCATGGCCCGGTCTACTTGGTCCTGCGTCAGCTCGGCGGGGGAGTGGCCGCGAAGGATCTCCGATGCCCGGGCCAGCGCCGGTGGGATCCGAGGCTCCAGGTTCGCTTTGTCGGCCAGGTGATTCCACTTCTGGACGATGTCGGCGCGTGCGATCCCCCAAGCCTCGAACGCTCCCGCGTAGGTGTCGTCGTCGAGCACTCGCGGAGTGTCGAACCCGTTTGCTGGCCGGGCGCGGTCGAGGCAGCCCAACGTGTCGGCCAGTGACAGCAGGCCGCCCTCGCCACCATTGGCAGGGTCGGGCGCCCGTTCCACATAGCGGAATACGGCGCGGTCGTGATCGCCGACCCGGGCGCAGAACACGTAGCCCGGTCGTGTGCCATCTTCGCCGTTGCCCGCCATTCCGGATCCAGATCCCCAGGGAAGTTCCTCAATGCGAGCACGCCATCCCTGCTCGATTGCTTTGCGCAGTTCCTGGCGGTATTCCTCGCCTGACAGGGCGCCCCGGGCGGTGCCGCCGCGCTCGAACAGGTCGGCTTCCTCGCGCCGAATGCGCTCTATCTCCTCTCGGGTTTCGGTGAACGTGAGATCCTGCCCGTGCTGGTCGGGGAGCACATCGCCCACACCGATGCTGGCGGCTGCTTGTCGGATCTTGTGGTGCAGCCGCTCCTCCAGGTTGAGCAACTCGTCGAGGCGGGTGTCGGGGAACACACAGCGGATGATGACCTCGGAGTGGCGTGAGCCGATGCGGTCGATGCGGCCATGGCGCTGCACCAGCCGCATCGGGTTCCACGGCAAGTCGTAGTTGATGATGTGGCGGGCCTGTTGCAGATTGACCCCCTCGGCTAGCACATCGGTTGTCACAACGATGTCGTAGAGATCGTCGTTGGATCCCTGCGGAGCGTCTGTGGTGACGGGGGCAAAGCCCCAGATCAGTGCTTCCTTGCTGCCGGTGCTCGTGTTGCCTGACAGCGAGGTGATGCGGCCCCGGTAGTCCGCGAGCCGAGCGTCGTTGGGAATCGTCTCAGCGAGGTGTTCGAATATCCAGTCGACGGTGTCGGCGTAGTAGGTGAAGATCAGGACCTTTCGCCGGTTGCGGACGTCGTGTTCGCTGACACCATGCTCGGCGGCCTCGGCCGCGATGAGAGCGAGCTCCTCGATAAGTTCCGCCAGGTTCGGATCTTCACTTCGGGCAACCGTGCGAGCTGTCTCCGCGAACGAGCGCAGCAGGTCGCGGTCGGCTGCCACATCCCGACGGAGCCGTGCAGTGTCGTAGCCGGACGCGTCCTCGTGGACCCCGGTGTGATGGTCGGCGTATTCGTCGGCGGAGTCCATGTCGTCTGAGTCCGCGGCCATCCAGTCGGCCAGTTCGTCGCCGGTGGCGACCCTGCCTCGGTCGAGCAGGACAAGGAAGGCGTCATGGCTGTTGGCCATCCGATGGCACGTCTCGGCGAAGGCGTGTGGCGACGACTCGAAGCGCTTCAGCATTCCCGAGCGCAGCAGGCCGGCGAGTTGGATCTCGTAGTTGTCCGGTGACTCGCCGAGTCGGTACATCGACGGTGCGTAGCGGGCCAGGGTCAGCGCCTGCGGATCGGTGGGGGCGGCATCGGGGTCGAGGGCACGGGCGATGCGATCGAAGAATCCGGGCAGCACTGCGTCGAGGTCGTAGCTCACTCGCCGGACTTGGGGGGTGGGGAAGGTGATGACTTGGTCGCGGCCGTCGATGGGCACCGTGTCGTTCGGGTAGTAGGCCTTGACGAACGAGCGGGTGCGGCGGACCGCCACGGCGTCGAGCACATCGAAGAGGTGCTCGGGCGTGAGGTCGTCGGGATTGATGGACATGGCTCTGGCGAAGTGGTCCCGCATCGAGGGGATGCCCACATTGGCGAAGGCGGCGTCGTTGCGCAGGAAGTAGCCGAGCTGGTGGTAGAGGTCCCAGAGGCTGTTGTTGACGGGCGTGGCGGTCAACAGGACGAGCTGCTTGGGCGGTGAGCCGGCTAGCAGGCGCCGCAGTGCCTCGGCCCGCTGCGTTGCCGGGTTGCGGAGGTTGTGGGCCTCGTCGATCACCACCATGGCGTATTCGTTGATTCCGGCTCTGAGCTTGACGCCGGTGGCGTGGTCGGGGTTGAGGCGCTGGTCGGCCATGAGCTCTTCGTAGGAGATCAGCTCCATGGGGAGCAAGTGCTGTTCCTTGAATGCCCGCCACGGGCCGTCTCGAAGGGTTGCCGGAGTGATCACGAGCACCCGTTGGCGGCGGTCCATCGCGGCTTCCCGGATCAGCTCGCCGGCCAGGAATGTCTTGCCCAGGCCCACCTCGTCGGCAATGAGCACACCGTTGCGCTCGGCCATGATCCGCTTGGCTCGCCAAAGGCCGTCCGTTTGGAACGACGTGAGATGGATGTCCCGCGCCCCGGTCGGATCGGCGTCCGCCTCGGCGTCCAGTTCGGCGCCGTAGCGCTCCCACAGCATTCGCAGGTAGATGAGCTGAGGAGGATGCGGCTCGAAGCGCGACTCGAACAGCGCGGCCAAGTCGTAGTCGGTGGCCTCGTCCCAGAGTTCGTCGAACCACTTACTCACCTGCTTGACAGTGTGAGGCGCATAGTTGCCCAGGTTCAGTTCCAGGTTGGTGGAGAGTCCCGCTCGAGTGAAGTTCGATGATCCTGCCACCACTCCGTGGGATCGGTCGCTCACCAGGAACGCCTTGCCATGCAGGAAGCGGTCCTCGAGCCGCCGCACTTCGACGTGCCCCGACCGCAGCCAGGCGACGAGACGCTGCGCCGCGGCGTCAGACTCCCGTGAGAAACCGAGCAAGTCGCGTTCATCTGCTAGGTCGTGTTGGTGGTTGGCGAGTGCTTGGCTCAGCCGGGCTCGGAGCGCCCGCTCGGGCCGGGGCGATTCGATGCCGAGCTTGCGTCTCTTGTTCTCCGGCGGCGTTGGCTCGGCGCCGACGAGGATCCGGGCACCGGTGAGACGGTCCAGGGCGTCGGCCAGCAGGACGTATCCGCCCAGGTTGAAATAGGCGGTGGCAACATTGAGCTTCGCTCCGCCCACGAAGTCGGTGGCCGCATGAGCGATGAACCCACTGAGCGCGTCGGCAACGGTTCTTCCGTCCCGGTTGACGGCCAACTCCGGCTTGGCATCGTCACCGCTGTAGGAACTCGTCATGGCTTGGGCCTCCCCGAGGGCCCGACCAGCGTAGCGATGCGCCAAGAACAGATCGCCGGAGCGACGGTGCCAGAATGAAGGTGTGGACGTTGCGGCAATCTCAGGCGGGTCTCACACCGGTTCAGGGCAATGGTCCGGGCTGCCCTCCGCCAGCACTTTGGCCACCCGTCGGCGGTGCCTCAGACTGGTTAGGGGCAGGGGTCCGGATCGGGCAAGCCTGAAGTGAAGAGTGGCTGCTCACCAGCGCCTCGGGGGCCGTGGCGGTCGTCACTGGCTCGGCCATGGTCAGAGGAAGCGAAGAGCGGCTTCTCGCTGGCGCGACGTGGTTTCTCTCGATCGGTTGAGTCCGGTGGGCTGGGAGCGCCGGGTTGGTTGCGGGCGGCTTTGGCGCGTTGTAGCGCAGCTCGGGCGGTGTGTGGGCCGGGCCTGGGGGGCGTTTCTGCAGCCGCATCGGGCTGGGCCGGAGCCCTGGCGGCGGGCTCGGGCTGGTTAGATGGCTCAAACAGCGGGGACGGGTGGTCGGGGGAGCGCGCGGGTCCGTAGTGGATCCGGTCGGGCGGGTGCAGAGTGTGGTGGCCGTCGGGGTACTTGTGAATTTGCCAGTTGTCGTGGTGTATTCGGTGATGGCAGCTCCAGCAGGCTGGGACGAGGTTGTCGAGTTTGGTCGGTCCGCCCTGTGAGGCGGCCTCGATGTGATGGCCCTGGCACATTGCGGGGTTGGCGCCGCAGTGGAAGCAGCCGCCCCACTTGGCGATCAATAGCTGCCACTGGGCCTCGGTGACCGTGCGGCGGGACTGGGTGCGCCAGATCGGCTTGCCGCGGCGGTCATAGACGATGCCGGTGAGCTTGGCGTTGCAGGAGAGTTGTTCGAGCACCGTCGTGGGCAGTCGCTGCCCGTCGGGGAGCTCGGCTATGAGTTCGCCGGTGGCGCCATCGACGTGGGCGACGACGCAGATGTCGGCGTAGGGCTTGCCACCGCCGCTGCCACTGGCAGCACCACCGGCGGTGAGGTTGTCGAGGGCGTCGGCCATGCACTGGTCGAAGCTGCGCCGCTGGGTGTGGCTATTCTCGGCGGCTTGCGCCTTGTCTGTATCGTGGAGGCGGCGGGCCTCGGTGCGCAGCCGTTTAGCGATGCGGTTCCCCGTGGCAGGGTCGAACTCGCCGTGCAGGTGCATCATGCCGTCGTCTGCGTCCCACACTCGCACTCGGCGCTTGGCTCGTAGCCGCTCGTAGTCAGCTTCGCCGCCGTCACTTTGGCGGCTCGCGGTCCAGCGGCGCGCTTCGCTGATGAACTGTTCGGGACGCATCGATTGGGCCTTGGCCAGCAGGCCGCTGTCAGACTCGACCGCTGCGGCGCTGGTCTTAGAGATGGCGTCGGCCAGCTGCTTGGCATTGTCACGCGAGACCCGTCCGTCGTCCACCGCCCGCTGCACTGCGGGTGCAGCCTCGATCACCCGGGCCGTGTTGACCGTGGTTCTTGCGTCGCGCCGCGACAGCCCGGCGGCATCGGCCAAGGTCTGGGCGCCGCCGTCGCCGTGTTGCTCGCGCCCCGCGATGATCCGAGCCGCGCCGACCTGGAACGCCGACCCCGCAGCCATGAACGCCCTGGAGATCTCCAGCGCCTCGCGCACCTCCGTGCACGATGCCGAGCCCTCATTCACCACGGCCAACATCTCTTTGGCGGCGGCCTCAGCCCGTCGAGCGGCTTCGATCAACATGACCACAGCGTCCCACAGGGGTGTGACAACCGCCCCTTCTCATGCCTTTCAATTGGACATCATCCTGACAAGACGAACTTGCCGGTTGACGATCAGCCCGGCTGTCGGCGACCATACCGGCCAGGGGATCGACGGGCGAGTCTCGTAGAGTTCTGCCTGACGAGATGCGGCCCAGCCGTTCGGAAAGTGTGACACGGGAGTGATCAGCCGCTACGGTTCGCGGCACTTCTCGACCCCGAACGGAGCGCCATGCCATGAGCGCCGAGACCGGGCAACGCCCGTCCCGTGGCCAAGACGACGGCCAGCGCTCGCGGCTGGGTGACTTCCTGGTGGGTGCGGCGCTCATCTTCGACTTCGCGGGAATGCTCGGCTGGCGCAGCGTTTCAACGGTGCAGAATCCCACCGACGCGGACGCGCTCGCCGCGGACTGGGATGCGGTGGGTGGCGACTTGCGTTGGGCGATGGGTCGCCATCCGTCCAATCATCCCACACAGTGACCCTCCTCGGGCGCCGCAACGGCTCCTAGCAGGTTGCCTGCTCCGTCGTCCAGCGGCGGAAGTGGGCGAGCACGGCCCGATGCCGCTCGGAGTAGTCGGCACCCTCGTGAAAGGTTTCGTAGATCACGGCAAGGTCGTCCTCGTCGAGCCCGTATAGGTGGGCTACGCAGGCATCCAACTCGCAGATCAGATCCTGCTTGGTGGCCTCGTCGGTGACTGATCCCACCGGTACGCCGACCTTCTGAGCCCATTCTGCATAGCGCTCGTCCACGGCCGCCAAGCGCCCTGAGATGTGCACGACCCGGCGGGCAACGGGGTCGTTGTCGACATCCGCGTCCGGTATCGGGAAATTGTTGAGGATGTGGAAGTTCAGGCTCAACTCTACGACTCTACGGGCATACCAGTCCAGGATCATTGCGGACAGAACACCCAGAATGAACGCCTCGTCGCGGACCGATTTGTTCGGCCAGTGGAGATCGGGCCAGAGCAGATAGGGAGCCTTGTTCGTGAGGACGACTTCACCCGGCACAAGAGCAACAATCGCAGTTCGAGTGTTGGTGCGGTTGGTGATATCTCGGAATGCAATCCGAGGATGCTTGCAAGGGATGGACTCAGGGTTGTCGACAACAACTCTCGTGAACTCGCTGAACGGCGAGCGTTGGTTTCCGTAGGCTCGCTGGCGCTTCCGTTGCAGGTGTTCTGTGATCTTGTCGGCGCGGACCGATGCGTAGCACACACCCGTGTCGGGATTCCACAGGTCGAACGATGCACCCTTGTAGACCTTCCAATGGGTGGCAGAATCGGTCACGGCGAGTGCTCCGGCATCGAGGACGAAGCGATGCTTGTCGGCTGTGGCGTGGAGTTCCGCGAGCGGGCGGACTCGCCGGCGTCGAGGATGAACCGGTGCTTGTCGTTGGTGGCGTTGAGATCGCCCTGCAATGGCCGGACTCGCCACCGCCGACGCTGGCTGGCTGGCTGGCTGGCTGGCTGGCTGGCTGGCTGGCTGGCTGGCTGGCTGGCTGGCTGGCTGAGTCTAGTTTCTGCCCGTCGAGGCGTGGGTGACTACGCAGCTTGCGGAACAACGTGAGAGCGCCGGGGTGATCAGGCAGTTGCGGAAAGCTGGCATCGTCCGACCATGAGGCGAACTCGTGTGCAGGGATGCTCCCTGGACTGGACTTGCGCCCGGCCTGGTAGCTGGCCTGACTTGAGTACGGCGGATTGAACGACACCATGTCGCGATGGTCGACACCCTTGCACACCGAGCAAAGACCCACCGTGTAACGGCCGTCTACGTCGTCGAAGACCCAGCCTCCAGTATTGAGCAGCACTGCCACGTTGCTGAACGCGCCCTCGGCCAGGATGGTCACGCGCCATTGCTCCGATCCCTTGGTCTGAAGGGCGGTGCGGGGCAGCACCACGCCGATCCGGCCGGTTGACCCCCGGATGAGGTACCAGTTGCGCCAGGCGAATGCCTTGTAGAGGTCGGTTCGGCCCGCGCCGAGGTCGGGGAAGGTGTGCCGCAACACGTCTCGGGTTGCCTCTGCTTCGTCGAGCGCCTCTTCGTAGGCCCGCTCCAAGTCCGGCCTGGACTGGCGGAGCTGATTGATGGCAGCGTTCATCTGCTTTATCGGCATACTGCGGATTCCCGGCAGGTGCAATCCCCACCAGACGTGCTCCTGCACGACCACCTGCTCCCACGGTGGGTTGCCGAGCAGGCAGTCGAAGCCGGGCCGGTCTCGCAGGAAGACTTCTGGAAAAGCAGCCGGGAAGTGCAGCGGCGTCAGGGTGCTCACTGCACTGGCTACCGCTTCGGTGCTGCCCAGCCGCACAAGAACTGCCTCTTCGAAGTTCTCGGGCAGGTCACAGGCTCCGGCCCGGTGGGCTGTGATCACATCGAAGGCGGCTTGAGCTCCGGCCAGAGCGTCCGCCATGTCGGAGTCCAGCGAGCGGGCTGCGTCGATCTCCCGCTTGTTGGCATCGGAGATGAGCGCTCTGCGCTCAAGCGCCGGGACGGCCCTTCGCAGCAGGCCCGACACCAACTCGCCGGTCAGGGTTGGCATTTTGGGGTCGGCCTTGGGCTCGAAGGCGGTGACCACCTCATCGATGGTGCCAACTCCGGTCAGGCTGTCTCCGTGGACCAGGTTGTGGTCGAGCAGCGACAGCGGCAGGCCGGGCACGAACGTGTGCACCCAGATGACCAGGCGGGCCAGTTCCACGGCCACCCGGTTGCGGTCCACCCCGTACACGCAGTGGCGGGCCACCTGGCGGCGCAGCAGCGAACTCTGTTCGATTTCCACCCCGTCGCGTAGATCGCCCAGCGCGTCCTCGGCAGCGCCGCGCAGGCGGAGCAACTCGTTGGTCACCGCCGGCGCCTGATGCAGCGCCAGCCACGCCGACAGCCGGGCCTCGATGCGGTCCAGTGCGGCCACCAAGAAGTGGCCTGATCCCATGGCGATGTCGGCACACCGGAAGTCGAAGAACGCCTGTGCGAGCCCCGCTTCGTCGCCAGCTTCCCGAAGCGCCTCCAGGCGGGCGATGTGAGCGTCGAGCGCCGGCTCCAACGCGTGATCGAGCAAGTGCTCCACCGCGAACGGTTTGGTGAAGTAGGAGCCGGTTGCCTTTCGCGCGCCCGAGCGGTTGTGCAGGTACACCGAGCCTGAAGCCACGGCTACCTCATCGTCGCTCCCGGCCGGGATGTACTGATCCTGGCCCTTGATCCTGGCGACCGTGAGATCGTCCTGTGCGACACGCTGTAGGCGGTCGTGTTCGATCCCTGCCCCACCTTGATCCTGGCGACCGTGAGATCGTCCTGTGCGACGGCCAGACGCGACTCCAGCAGCCCCTCGTAGATGGTGCCGAACTCCCGCACCGACAACGACCGGAAGTCCACCGGGCCGTACCCCTCATCGCCTTCGTCGACCAGCAGCGCGGCCAGCGCCGGTGCGAACTCCTTGTTGGTGAGCTCCATGCCGATCAGGGCGGCACCGGCCCGGCTCACCTGCGGGTCGCTGGAGAACAGGCCGCCGTCGTAGGCGGGGACGCCCCAGTCGAGGTTGCCTTGGTCGACAGCGTCCCAGAGCTGGCGCACGTCGGCCCACATCGATGCGGCTGCCGGGTCGTATGCGTGCCTGCCGGCTCGGAGATCCTCGGTGAGGCGATTCGCCAGCCGTTGCAGCGAGTGATCCCGGTAGCGGCTGTTGGTGCGGTACGGGAGCAGATCCTTGTCTTCGGCGTAGGCCACAAACAGCAGCCGGAACAGGATCAGCATCACCTGCTCGTAGGCGTCGTCCAGCTCTGCGCTGGTGGGGTCGCGGTCCAGCTTGGCAGCGATGGCCGAGGCCAGGGCGGGAACCGTCTCGTAGTACACGCGCTCGCGCAGCCGTCCCGCCAGGTCAGAGGAGAATCGCTTCGAGCCGTCCAGAATCTCCTCGATTGTTCCGCGCTCGACCAGCGCCTCCGCCGAGAACAGCAGGTGCAGGTACCCGGCCAGTTCGGTGGGCAACAGCGAGAGGTTGAGTTCCACGAATGTCTCAGCCCGGCCCTTGCGGCCCACACCGGTGTCGGGCCGGGCCGCGTGCAGACGGATCTCCGATGACCGGGTGAGAATCACCCAGTCGACATTCTGCTGGTCGGCCACGGCCAGCGCCTGCGACACCGGAGATGTGCCGTTGAGACGCTTGGCGGGTGCGTCGAAGGGCTCGTCATCATCGCAGAAGACGGCGACGGCTCGGTTGCGGCCACCGATGGTGAGCATCGAAGTGTGAGTGGACAGGACTTCAACGCCGTAGCCCAGGCCTTCCACCAGCTGGCGGCCCCTCAGCGCCATGATCGGCCGGGCGCGCTCGCCGGACGCTCGCCAGTCGGTGCGGTCGGGAACGCCGGCGTGAAGATGACGTGAGGCCAGCAGGCCGACGTTTCGCAGTCCCGGCATCGGTGAGTCCAACTCGGGCAGGTTGGCCAGCAGCAAACGGGTGGCAGCGTGGTGACTCGGCTCGCTCAGCGCAACCTCAGCGAGCCGCTCGGCCTGTGAGATTTCTGTGTTGTGGTGCACCATCGGCTGATCACCCGCCGGCCCGCACAACGATGCCCGGGGCCCCTCAGCGGTCGGATAGGCGGCTACCAGAAGCACCGGGCTGGCCCGTCCGGCGCGCCGCTTGGACCAAGCTCGCCGCAGGTCCGCAGTCGCTGGACGGCTAGGAGCCGTCGTTAGGAGCACCTCCAGTCCGCTGGGAGCGTCCTGCGCGAACAACCCCGCAGGCACGAGCGATGCGGGGAAGCCCTCCGGCGCCGGCCAGGTGATGGGCTCTCGCTCGATCAGGAAATGGTCGAGCATTCCTGACTCCTGTGCGAGCCGGATTGAGCGAGCAGCATTCGGCGCTACTGCCTATCACATTGATGCTGGTCTCGCCGTGGCCGGCGCCTCAAGCAGGGGTTGGGGTCACTCTGTCAGCGGAGTGTGCCAGGAGCATCGCGGCGCCGCCGGTGACATAGATCCGGCCGCGCCGGCCCTGCTTCTGCAACGCTGCGGCAAGCTCCCCCGATCACTCTAGGGCGCGCCATGCAACGCCGGAGAGGGCGGGCCAGCCATCCGCGCCGGACATCTACGGTCCGGTGGGGTGGCCCCTGTTGGGCAGCGCTTGTGGGTCTGGGGTGCTCAGCGGTGCAGTACTGCGGTGGCTAGGCGGTTGGACTCTCGGGTTCTCAGGGCGACGTTTATGTCTAGTCGCTCCAGGTGCTGGGCGATCTGCTTGGTGCCCTGGGGCAGGGGGTGTTCGGCCATGAAGGCGTGTACACCGGTGGCCTGCTCGGGCTGGTCGAGGGCGGTGATCCCCTCGAGCATTCGGGCTAGGGCGTGGCTGGCCGGGAAGACGTCTTGCAGGCGGCCCCAGTGCTCGGTCAGGAAGTCCCACGCCACCGATCCGCAGACCCGGTTGGTCAGGGCCCGCCTCAGCAGGTAGGGGCTGTCCTGGGAGCGAACCGAGCCGTCGAGGGTGCCCGCCAGGATGGTGCCCACGAGGTGCTCGTCGCGGAAGTCGGCTAGCGCGGCCAGATGGCGCTGCTCGGTCTGGGGATCGGGCGCCGTCTCGAAGCGCTGCCGGATGCGGGCGAAGTCGTCGGCGCCGCCGTGGGCCGCGGCCACGCTCAGCGCCGCCGACGCCAGCGTGGGGTCGGGATGGTCGAGCCTCTGGCGGCAGGCCTCGATGGCGGCGGGGTGATCGGCGACCGCGCCCCGCAGCAGCATCAGCGTCGCCCGCAGCTCGCGGGTGCGGTCGTCCTCGCCGCGGTCGGGCGGATCGAGTCCTACGCCGGCCGCGGCGCCGTCGGAGGCGGCCACGACCAACTCGCAGAAGCGTTGGGCCGCGTCGCCGTCCAGCAGTCTGCGCAGGTGCGACAGAGCCGCGGCGATGGCCTGCCACACCGTCAGGTCGCGCTCAGCGACGCAGACCCGCAGCACGAAGTCGGCGAAGGCAACGGCGTCGAGGTGCCCGACAACGGTGGCGGCCCAGGCGTCGTCCACTAGGCCGTGGCGCTCCTGCGGGCCGCGGTCGCCCGGCGCGGTCGCCAGGGCCTCGGGACTCGGGTCTTGGCGGAAGAAGCCCGAGGCGCCGCCGTTCACCGTCACCGGCCCGACCGCGGCGCCGGTGAGTATCCGAGCGGGCTGGTCGAGGAGCACCCGCAGCTCGCGCCGGTCCTCGGAGACTTCCCGCAGGCGCACCGGGACGGCCCAGCTGCGCTCGTCGGCTTGTTGCGGGTCGAGCGTGAAATGCCGCTGCGACAGTCTCAAGCCGTGGTCGGTATTCGCCGCCGTCACCGCCGGATAGCCGCCCTGGTGGATCCAGCCGTCCATGATCTGGCCCACCGGCTGTCCCGAGGCGTCGGCCAGTGCGCTCCACAGGTCGTCGGTGACGGTGTTGGCGTGGGCGTGGCGGCGCAGGTACAGGCGCACCCCGGCCCGGAACGTCTCAGGCCCCAGGTACTGCTCCAGCATGCGCACCAGCGCCGCGCCCTTCTCGTAGGTGATCACGTCGAACATGTCCTCGGCTTCGGCGGGGGAGTGCACCGGGTACTCCACCGGCCGGGTGCTGGCCAGGGCGTCGGTGGCCAGCGCCGAGGCCCGGTTGCGGCAGAACGACGACCACACCTGCCATCCGGGCCGGTAGGCGTCGGTGCAGGCCGTCTCCATGAAGGTGGCGAAGGCCTCGTTGAGCCAGATGCCCTCCCACCACTCCATGGTGACCAGATCCCCGAACCACATGTGGGCCAGCTCATGGTTGATCACCGCGGCCACCCGCTGCAGCTCGGGCCCGCTGGCGGAGCCGGGATCCACCAGCAGCAGCACCTCCCGGAAGGTCACGCAGCCGAGGTTCTCCATGGCGCCGAAGGCGAAGTCGGGGATGGCCACCAGGTCGACCTTGTCGGAGGGGTACGCCAGCCCGTAGTAGTCGGAGAGCCACGC
Organism: Acidimicrobiia bacterium; assembly: GCA_022821685.1. Taxonomy (GTDB): domain Bacteria; phylum Actinomycetota; class Acidimicrobiia; order Acidimicrobiales; family Aldehydirespiratoraceae; genus Aldehydirespirator. The sequence goes on along the minus strand of JAJEDD010000044.1, from coordinate 103,124 downwards.
CAGGGCGTGGGCGGCCACATCGAGGGCGAAGCCGGTCTGGTCGCCGCGGCCGGGCCGGTGGATCACCCGCACCGGCACCCCGCCGCAGTCGATCGGCTCGGTGGCCTCCAGCGGACCCACCACGAAGGCCACCAGGTAGGTGGACATGGCCATGGTGGTGGCGAAGCTGACCCGCACCCGGCCGTCGGGCCGCGGCTCGCGCCCGGTCTCGGCCGTGTTCGACACCGCCAGCAGGCCGTCGTCCACGATCAGGGTGGTGGCGAAGGTGGCCTTGAGGGCGGGCTCGTCGAAGCAGGGAAAGGCCCGGCGGGCGTCGGTGGACTCGAACTGGGTGGTGGCGATGGTGTGGATCGTGCCGGCATCGTCGGTGTAGGTCGACCGGTAGAACCCGTGCAGCTGGTCGTTGAGGATGCCGTCGAAGGCGATGTCGAGCCGGGCCGGGCCCGTCGCCAACGGCCCGGATCCGTGGCTGGGGGTCAGCGTCAGCCGCTCGGACTCGGGGTCGAGTGCCGAGTCGAGCTCGACCGCCTCGCCGTCGGCGGTCCTCAGCCGGGCACTGCCGATGCTCAGCTCCGCCGCGTTCAGAGTGATCGACTCGGCCGGCCCGGCGATTTCGACGTCGATGGACACCGTCCCGGCAAAGGCGGCCGCCTCAAGGTCGGGCGACAGCTCGATGGCGTAGTGCCGGGGGACAACGCCGAGCGGAAGTCTCGGACTCACGCCCCGACCGTACCCGCGCCCCGCCGCGGTCAGCTGTCGATGATCTGGAAGCGCTGGTTCAGGGGCCAGTAGCGGCGGGGGACTAGGTGGTTGCGGACCCGGGCCGCCACTTCGTCGGCCTCCTCCAGCAGCGAGCTCTCGTCGACGGTCAGCACCCGGCCGTCGTCAACCACCAGCTGGCCGTTGACCAGAACGCTGCGCACGTCGGTGCCCACCGCGTACCGCACGATGGAGCCGACCGGGTTGTGGCGCGGCGAGAGCCGGGGGTTCTGCCCGTCTATCACCGCGATGTCGGCGGCCTTGCCGACCTCCAGCGAACCGATCTCGTGGTCCCAGAGCAGAGCCTTGGCCCCGTCGACGGTGGCCATCTCGAAGGCGTCCTCAGTGGTGAACCCAATCGGGTCGTACATGGGGATGCCGGCCGCCTGGGCCTGCATGAAGAAGGCGATCCTCATCACGGCCAGGATGTCGTTGATCACCGTGTCGCAGCCGAGCCCCACTGTCACCCCGGCGGCCCGCATGCCGACCACGTCGGTCACCGCCGACACGATGTCGGTGCACACCACCGGCGCATGGGTCAGCTTGGATCCGGCCTCCGCCAGCAGCCTGATCTCCCGGGCGGTGGTCAGCATGGCGTGGATGGCCAAGAAGCGCGGGCCGAGGACGCCGAGGCGGCTCAAGTGTTCGAGCGGTCGCCGTCCGAACAGTGAGACGCAGAGCTCGATCTCCTCGCGGTCGCGGTTGATGTGGGTCATCACCGCCGTGTCGTGGCGCTCGGCCAGGTCTTGAGCGGCCACGAACATCTCGTCGCTGATCGAGGGAACGCTCGCCGCGTGGATGTAGGGGCGCACCAGGCCGCGGCCGCGCTGTGACCACTGGGTGAGGAAGCCTTCGAGGTGAGCGATGTTGTCGGCCGTGATCGCGGGATCGTCCCGGTATTCCGACCGGCCCTCGATCTGCTCGTAGTTGCTGGCCAGGCGCGAGGTGCGGTCCCGCCCGCCCACCGCCAGCGCGCAGCGGATGCCGGTCTCCAGGGCGGTCTCGCCCACCGCCTCCTCGTGCTCGGCGGTGCAGGTCGTGTCGGTGGTGGTGGTGACGCCGGCCCGAAGCAGATTGGCCATCGTCACCCTCGCGCTCGTGCGGATGCCGTCGTCGCCCAGCACGTCCTCAGCGGGAATGTAGACCCGGGTGATGTTGGGGAGATCCTCCAGTGCCAGGCTTCGCACCAGCGCCTGAGCCATGTGGTTGTGGGTGTCGATGAGTCCGGGGATCACCAGATCCCGGGGACCGCCCAGGCGCCGCCCGCCCTCGCAGGCGGCCTCGACCTCGGCCCTCGGGCCCACTGCGACGATCCTCGAGTCGCGCACCGCCACCGCGCCGTCGGAGTACACCCGGCGCTCGGCATCGGCGGTCACCACCGTGCCGGTGACCACGAAGTCGGCAGCCCGCGGCCGGCGGTCCGCACCCTGGTCGGCATCGGTCACTGGCATTCCCTTCGTGGCGCGTCCAAGTCTGGGTCCGGCTGGCACCGGCGGGCATCCCCCCGCTCTCAGGGAGGAGGCCCACCCGGCCCAGTTCTAGAAGCCGATGCTCTCGTCTATGAACTCGTTGGTGACGAGGTTGTTCGGGTCGGTGCGGGAGGGATCGACGTCGAAGCCGGCGGCGACGATCTTGTCGATCACCTCCTGGATCCGGGCGATCTCCATGTTGCCGACCGTGTTGTCGGGGCCGTTGCCGACCAGGCCGAGCTCGATCTGGGTGTCGACCGAGAACTGCGCCAGCCCCGGGCTGTACTGCCAGAAGCTGCCGATGTCGGCCACGATCTGCACGATCATCTCATTGGTGGGGCCGGGATCGGCGGCGAAGTCCAACACCGCCTGTTGCACGATCGGCACGAACTTGGCCAGGCAGGGCCTCAGCGCGTCGAGTTCGGCGGGGCGGATGGCCAGGGTCTGGGAGTAGATCGGCAGCCCGGCATCGTGGATCAGCTCGAAGGCGATGGGCTTGGACCACTCCGGATAGACCTCCTCGTAGCTGTAGGGCGACTCCGACGCGAAGCCCTGCTGGGCGATGGCGCCGCCCTCGGCGATGAACCGGGCGGGGCCGCCGTCATAGGACGGGTCGATCTGATCGGCGGAGAGCACGCCCTCGTTGACGAACACGTCGATGAACGTCCCGCCCGCGAACACGTTGATGGTGACGCCCAGTTCGCCGAGGTCGGCGACGCCGGTCACGTCGGGGTACGTCTCGGGATCCCACTGGATGATCTGCGGATTCTTCTCCAGCGGGGCCACCACCGACAGCGTCGGGGTGTCGCCGCCGAGGATCACAGCCTCGTCCATGCTCACATAGGCCAGCGTGATCTCGGGATCGAGCTGCATCTGAGCCGAGCCCGAGGCAAAGCCGATGGCCGGGCCGCCGGCGCGGATCTCGATATCGACGCCGGTGTCGACGCCGCCGGCGGTGAGCGGTCCGGTGGTGATCATGTTGTCGGTGTCGAGCGTCCAGCCCTCGCCCACCATCTGGTACATGGCGCCGTGCTCGGACTCCGGGAACCAGTCGGTCTGGATGATGATCGGGCTGGGGCACACGCCGGCCAAATCGAGCGGGTCGTCCATCGGCTCTTCTGCGGGCTCTTCGGGCTCGGGCTCAGGCTCAGGCTCAGGCTCGGGCGCCTCGGGCTCGGCTGGAGCTGCGGTGGGCTCTGGTTCGGGCGCCTCGGGCTCGGCTGGAGCTGCCGGCTCCTCCACCGCGGCCGCACTGGTGCCGGCCGAGTCGTCGGTATCGTCGTCGCCGCATGCTGCTGCGATCAGACCCAGTACGGTCAGCGCGCAGAGGGCGCGAACCCATGGCTTCGTCTTCATCGTTGTCCTCCAGGTATGGTCTCTAATGTTGATATGACCGATAACAGTCTTGATACCATCAACATTTCTGCCGTGCAAGCTGGGCTGAAGCGAAACCCGGAATGAGCCAGTGAACCCCAAGAACCTTGTCGGCAGCACTGCGGGTGCGGAGGTCGCCCCGCGGGTCGATGACGCGGACCGGATCCGGCGGCTCGGAGCGAAGATCCGGGCCTTGCGCAAGGAGCGCGGCCTCACTCTCAAGGTGCTTGCCCAACTGAGCGGTCTGTCGCACCCGTTCCTCTCGCAGGTGGAGAGGGGGCTGGCCCGACCGTCAATGAGTTCGTTGCACCAGATCTCCGAGGCGCTGGGAACCAATGCCTCGTGGTTGCTGGCGGGGTCGGAGAACACCCGGGAGGCGACCGTCGTCCGGGCCTCCGACACGTCGGTTGTGCCGGCTAGCGAACTCGGGGACATGGACGGCGTGCGCCGGGTGGTTGCCCCGGAGGCCAGCCCGTTCCAGGTCGTGGAGTTCAGTGGCGCTCCCGACGAGTTCCGCGAGTACTGGGTCCATGACGGATTCGAGACCATCTATGTGATCTCCGGCGTCGTGGATGTGGATCTCGACGGAGAGATATTTCGGCTCGGGCCGTGCGACTCGATCTCCTACGACACTCGCCAGCCGCACCGGCTGAGGGCGGCGACCGAGGAGACCGTCAAGCTCCTGATGATCGAGGCCTCGCCCGGATTCACCAACGTCAGGCCCCGCTAGCCTGCGGCCTCGTGTTTGAGGCGGACATGACCGGGAACGGCGCGGCAGCTATTTCGGCGCGTGGGCTGGTTCGGATCTTTGGCGGCAAGCGGGCCGTGGACGGAGTCGACTTGGAGGTCGAGACAGGCGAGATCTACGGGTTCCTGGGGCCCAACGGGGCGGGCAAGAGCACCACGGTTCGGATGCTGTGCACCCTGTTGAAGCCCACCGAGGGGCAGGCGGTGGTGGCCGGCTACGACGTGGTCGAGCGTCCCGGAGACGTGCGGATCCGCATCGGCGCGGCCCTGCAGGAGGCCGCCCTCGACGAGCGCCAGACCGGCCGGGAGATCCTCGACCTGCAGGCCCGCCTGTACGGGCTGAGCGCGTCCGACCGGGCCGCGTCCATCGCCCGGGCGGTGGACCTCGCCGACATCGGCGAAGCCATGGACGCCCGGGTCAAGACCTACAGCGGCGGCATGAAGCGCCGCCTCGACCTCGCCGCCTCGCTGATACACGGCCCCGAGGTGCTGTTCCTCGACGAGCCCACCACCGGCCTCGACCCGGTGAGCCGGACCCAGGTGTGGGACGAGGTGCGTCGGCTGAACCGCGAGCTGGGCGTGACGGTGTTCCTCACCACCCAGTACCTCGAGGAGGCCGACGCGCTGGCCGACCGGGTGGCCATCATCGACGAGGGCCGCATCGTCGAGCAGGGGCCGCCCACGGACCTGAAGCGGGCCGTTGGCGCCGACGTGATCGTGGTGGACCTTCCCCCCGACGCCATCGCCGGCGCCGCGGCCGTCGCCGAGACGGTCCCCGACGTCGATGCGGTCACCCAGGGCCGGCGGGGCATCACCATCGCCACCGCCGACGGCGCGGCCACCATCGGCAGCGTGGCGGTGGCCCTGTCGGGGGCGGGAGTCCATCCCCGGGCGCTCACCGTTCGCACCCCTTCGCTCGACGACGTGTTCCTGCTGGCCACCGGATACCGGATGTCGGCGGTGGACCCAGCCGCCGACGCGGGCGCATCCGGGGCGCGAGGGAGCAGCGGGCCGTGAGCGTCCAGGCGAGGGTGTCCGGCGCGCCCGGCGGCGGGATGGTCCGCCCGGTCGGCATGATCACCGACGTCGCCACCGTGGCCCGCCGCTCCGTGCGCAGCCTGCTGCGCGAGCCCGAGGCGCTGGCCCCGGCGCTGATCATCCCGACGTTCTTCTTCGTCGTCAACATCGGCGCGCTGGAGTCGTTCGTGGAGCAAACCCCGGGCATCGACTACCGGGCCTTCCAGATACCGGTCGCCATCATCTTCGCGGTGACCGGCATCTCCCGGGCGTCGGTGCTGGTGATCGACATCCAGACCGGCTACCTCGACCGGATGCTGGTGACGCCGGTGCGGCGGGCCACGCTGCTGCTCGGACTGATGGTGGCCGACATCGTGCTGGCCGCGGCGCTGTCGCTGGTGGTGATCGCCATGGGCTTCATCGCCGGGGTGCGCTTCGAGACCGGGCTGCTCGGGATCCTGCTCTTTTTGGCGCTGGCGGTGACGTGGAGCCTCGCTTTCACCGGATTCCCGTACACGGTGGCGCTGCGCACCGGGAACCCGGCCGCGGTCAACTCGTCGTTCCTGATCTTCTTTCCGTTCGCCTTCCTGACTCCCGCCTACCTGCCCCGCGAGCTGATGACCGGCTGGATGCAGACCGTGGCCGCCTGGAACCCGGTCACCTACCTGCTCGAGGGCATGCGGTCGCTGCTCACCGGCGGCTGGGACGGCGCCGCCATCGCCAAGGCGGCCGCGGCCATCGGCGGGCTCGCCCTCGTGACCTTCGTGATGGCCTTCCGCTCGCTGGCCCGCCGAGTAGCCACCGGCTGACCCAGCCGGCCCCCTGGGCCCGAGCGGCCCGTGAGCGAAGCGAACATGTAGCGGGTGACGCGTCTCAGTGGCCGTGTGCGCTCGGACTGCTATTCGGGCTGGGTTCGGTAGCTGAGTCTCAGGTCTCCCAGGCGCACCAGCATCGAGGCGATCCAGCCGCCGAGCGCGGTGAAGTGCTTGTCGAGCTCGGCGCCGTCGGACAGGCCGGCCTCGTCGAGCTCGTAGGCGCCCTCGTAGCCGACGTCGATGGCGTACTCGGTGGCGTCGGCGTCGTCGAGATCCTCGCTGTACAGCGACTCGATCCGGGGTCCGCCCCGCACCAGCGGCTCGCTGCCGATGTCGGGGCTGGTGGCGGGCAGCACACCCAGCACCATGGCCGGTCCGGGCTCGGCGGCCAGGCACTGGGCCCGCAGCAGGATCTTGATCTCGATGCGGGGCGGCTCGGCGTACCCGTCGCCCGCATACCAGCTCAGGTAGGCGGCCTGAGACCAGGTGGGCCACACGCAGCTCACGTCGGCGCACACTCTCGGCGGCTGCCCCTCTCCGGGCAGGGCGTAGGAGTTCTCCCAGGAGACGTCGCCGGCCAGCACATCGGTCTGGAATCGCTCCTCGCCCGCCTGCCGCTCCAGCAGCGCGTCCTCGAAGGCGTCGCGCAGCGCGCCGATGGCGTCGGTGAAGACATGGTCGAGCATGGTCAGCGGTGCCGAGGCGACCCGTTGGCGGGCGGTCCCGTGGTGCCCCGCAGCACCAACTCGGGCGCCAGCGTGTGGCGGATCGGCCTGCCCGCACCGTCGGACAGGCGCTCCAGCAGGGTGCGGACCGCTAGGCGGCCCATGTCCAGCTTCGGCTGGTTGACGGTGGTGAGCGACAGGTGGCGCAGAGCGGAGATGAAGGTGTTGTCGAAGCCGACGAGCGACACGTCGCCGGGCACGGCCATGTCGGCGTCGGCCAGGCGGTTGAGCGCGCCCGCGGCCAGCAGGTCGTTGAAGGCGAAGATGGCGGTGGGCGGAACGTCGGCGGCCAGCAGGTCGTCGATGACGGCCAGCGCGTCGGCCTCGTCGTCGCCCGCGGGGCGCACGTCGATCAGCTTGTCGAGGCCCGCGGCCCGCATGCCCGACTCGTAGCCGGCGCGGCGCTTGGCCGCCGACGCGTTCCTGCCCCCGTCCATATGGACGATGCGGGTGTGGCCCAGCGAGGCAAGGTGCTCCACCGCCAGCTCCGCCCCCCGCCGGTCGTCGGTGCCGACGCTGTCGGCGCCGGGATGGACCGTGCCGCTGGCCACCATCACGCATGGTGCGGCCGCACCCGCCCGGGCCAGGTCGTCGTCTCCGAGGCGGGCGCCGACGAGGGCCATTCCCTCCACCCGCAGCTGCAGGAAGGTCTCGACCGCGTCGAGCTCGCGACCGGCGTCGCGGTGGCCGTTGAGGATCAGCACCCGGAGGCCGTGCTCGGCCGCCTCGGCCTCGATCCCGTCCACCACCTCGCCGAAGAAGGGGTTGCGGAAGTCGTCGACGAGCACGCCGATGGTGTGGGTGCGCTGCTGGGCGAGGATGCGGGCCATCAGGTTGGGCCGGTAGCCCAACTCCTGGGCGGCGCGCAGCACCGAGCGCCGTTTCTCGTCGGAGACCTGCGGCGAGTCGTTGATGACCAGCGACACCAGCGCCCGCGAGACCTTGGCCCGCTCGGCCACGTCCTCCATGGTGGGGCGGTTCATGCCACCGGTGAGGCCGAGGGTGCGGTTTGACATTTCACGGCGGGCACGATAGACCATTAGAGCGCTCCAATCCCAAATAGAGCGCTCCAACCCATCAGCGGCGGGGGTTGCTGGGTACATGTCCACCGAATCCGCAAGTCGATGACGACACCAAGGCCGCTCGCGGGCGCGCCATGACCGTCGCCGTGGGCACCGCGCTGCTCGACCGGGTGGCCACCGCTCCCATCAGCTGGGGCGTGTGCGAGATGCCGGGCTGGGGCTACCAGCTCCCCGTCGACCGGGTGCTGGCCGAGATGGCCGCCGCGGGCTTCACCCACACCGAGCTGGGCTCGCTCGGATATCTGCCCACGGAGCCGCAGCCGCTGCGAGCCGCGCTCGACGCCCACGGCCTGCGCCTGCTGGGAGGATTCGTGCCGCTGGTGCTGCACGAAGAGGCCCGCGCCGCCGAGACCCGGGCCGCGGCCCACCGCTGGGCCGAGCTGATCGGAAGCGCCGGCGGGCAGTTCTTCGTGACCTGCGCGGTGAGCTGCCCCGACCACTGGCGCCGGGGTCCGCTCAGCGACTCGCAGTGGGCCGCGCTGTGCGGCACCCTGGGCGAGATCGACGAGGTGGTCGGCGGCTATGGCCTGGTGCAGGTGTTCCACTCGCACTTCGGCTCGCTGGTCGAGACCGACGCCGAGCTGGCCCGGGTGCTGGAGGGCTCCGACGTGTCGCTCGTGCTCGACACCGCCCACCTCACCCTCGGCGGCACCGACGTCGCCGTACTGTTGGATCATTGCGCGCACCGCGTGGGCCTTGTCCACCTCAAGGACGTGGACCTCGCCCTGGCGGCGCGCCTCACCGCGGGAGAGCTGTCGCTCATGGAGGCCGTGCAGCGCGGCCTGTTCCCGCCCCTAGGTCGAGGAGGGGTGGCGATCGCCGAGATCGTCGCCCGTCTCGAAGAGCCGGGACGAGACCTCTGGTACGTCCTGGAGCAGGATGCAGCCATCGCGGAGGGCGACCTCGCCGCGGTGGGCCGGCTCAGGCGCAACGCCGATCTGAGCCTCGACTTCCTGCGAGATCTGGTGCCCGCGGTTGCGGGCAGCGGAGCAACCCACAACAACCACCGATTCCCGGAGGGATAAACAACAATGTCAAGACTATTGAAGCTGCTCGGCGTGGTGCTCGCCATCACGCTCGTGGCCGCAGCCTGCGGCGACGACGGCGACGACGCGCCGGCGCCGGCCGCCGAGGCGCCTGCCGCGGCTGACGACGACGGGGCCATGGCCGACGACGACGGCGACGCGCCGGCGACCACCGCCGCCAGCGACGACGTCGTGGACACCCAGGGCTGCGACCACACGTTCCACGTGATCACCCACGGCGACTCCGGCGTGTTCTGGTCCGTGGTCGAGGTGGCCGTGGCCGACGCCGCTGCCGCCATCGGCTGCGACGTCGTGTACTTCGGCTCCAACAACGACGCCCTGGCCCAGGCCCAGGAGATCGAGGCCGCAGTGGCCTCCGGCTCCTCGGGCATCGCCATCTCGCTGGCCGACCCGGCCGGTGTGAGCGACGCCGCCGCCGGCGTCGTGGCCGCGGGCATCCCGCTGTACACGCTCAACTCGGGCGTGAACAACTACAAGGAGCTCGGCGCGGTCACCCACGTCGGCCAGACCGAGGTCGTGGCCGGCAACGGCGCCGGCGAGCGCTTCAACGCACTGGGCGCCACCCATGTGCTGTGCGCCCGCCAGGAGCAGTCCAACGTGGCGCTCGAGGAGCGCTGCGAGGGCTTGGCCGAGACCTTCAACGGCGACGTGACCTCCGAGTTCGTCGGCCTCGACGCCAACCCTGACGAGCAGCAGAACAGCATCGCGGCTCTGCTGCAGGCCGATCCGTCCATCGACGGCGTGCTCGGCGTCGGCCCGAACCTGCCTCTGCGGGCGCTGACCGCGGGCGAGCAGGCCGGACGCGACCTGGTCATCGGCGGCTTCGACCTCTCCGGCGACCTGATCGACGCCATCGAGGTGGGCGACGTGGCCTTCACTGTCGACCAGCAGCAGTACCTGCAGGGCTACCTGCCGGTCATCCTGATGTATCTGCAGGCCACCAACCAGAACACCGCGGGCGGCGGTCTGCCGCTGTTGACCGGCCCGGGCTTCGTCGACACCGCCAACGCGTCGGTCGTCAAGGCGCTGGTGCAGCAGGGCACTCGCTGATCAACTGAGCACGCAGACGGGGGCGGCGGGCAGGCCGCCTGTCGCCTCCGTCTGCTAACTTCCCCCAGCGCGGGGCCTGCGGTTCTGCAGGCCCCGACGCTGGCGGATCATCACAACGGTCCGGTCGTCTCGGGCACCTGGGAGACCGGCACGAGTCAACTAGCCATTGGGGGATCAAATGGCCGACACGACCACCGATAAGCCCGCCGCAGCAGCCGAGGCGGGCGGCGACGAGCGGCTGGCCCACCGGGGGCCGATACAGACGCTGCTGACCCGGCCCGAGATCGGGGCCCTGATGGGGGCCGTCGGCGTGTGGCTGCTGTTCTGGCTGGTGTCCGCGCCCTTCGGCACCGTGGGAGGCACCGCCAACTTCCTCGACGTTGCCGCCTACCTGGGGTTGATGGCCGTACCCGTGGCGCTGCTGATGATCGGCGGCGAGTTCGACCTGTCGTCCGGCGCCATGACCGGGGCCACCGCCCTCATCGCCATCCTTCTGGCCAACGACATCAACGGCGCCGGGCTGGGACTGCACATCGCGGTGCCGCTTTCGCTGGCCTTCGCGCTGGCCATCGGCTGGTTCAACGGCACCCTGGTCGAGAAGACCTCTCTGCCCAGCTTCATCGTGACGCTGGGAACGTTCTTCATGCTGATCGGCGCCAAGCTCGGCTTCTCCAAGCTGTTCACCAACAAGGTGCTCGTCGAGGGGCTCGACGAGGCCGAGGGCTACGAGTTCTGGAACGGCATCTTCGGCGCCGAATGGCTTCGTAACTCCCACCTGTGGGACGTGCGAAGCTGGTCCAACCTGTGGCTGGTCCGCGACGAGATGTGGGCACTGCTGCTGATCGGCGGCATCGCCGCCTTGATGGTCGGCACGTTCGAGCTGACCTACGCCCGGCGCCCCGCGCCGAATCCCGCGGCCATGGTCGTGGCCGCGGCAGGCGTGGTGGTGGCGCTGGTGGGCTTCATCTCTCTACTGGCCCAAGACGGCTCGGCCTCCAACTGGATCGGCGGCATTCTGGTGACCGTCGGCGTGCTGGCGGCGGTGGCGGGCTGGTGCCGGTCCCGCTATGAGGCGCCGGACCGCTCCGGGCGCGGCGCTCAGGCCCAGTGGTGGCAGTACCTGATCGGCGGCGTGGCCGCCCTGGTGGTCGCCATGGTGGTGGCGCTGGCCATGGACGCCACCGACTCCTCCCAGCTCGGCTACCTGGGCGGAGGGATCGGCAAGTTCGTGTTCGCGCTGGGCATCGCCGCAGTCGGAGCGCTGGCGGTGGTGGCGGCGCTGGGACGGGTCACGCCCGGCTACCCCGTGATCGGCGCGGTGCTGGTGGCCCTGCCGGCGATCAGCTTCCTGGTGACGGTTCAGGCCGCTCGGGTGATCCTGTTCGGCGGGCTCGCCCTGCTGGGGATCATGCTGCTGTGGTCGACGGCCCGGCGGGTGCAGCCCGCGGTGTGGGTATCGCTGGCCATCTCGCTGGCCATTGTCGTGCTGGCGTTCTTCATCCAGTCCGAGTCGGCGTCGCGCAAACTGCGAGTCGAGCTGTTCACCGTGCTGCTGCTGGTGGCGCTGCTGATGGCGGCCTCGGCGGTGGCCCGCTATCTGAGCGCGATCCGCACCGCGGCGCCCCCGCCCCCGCAGTTCGGCCGCTGGATGCAGCTCTGCGGCGCGCTGGGAGTGGCCAGCTTCGTGGTGTTCGCCGTGATCGAACTGGCCGACGGCGACGGGCTCCTCTACGCCCTGCTCACCGGTGCGGCCAAGGGGGGAATCGTCGCCTTCGTGGCCTACGCGGTCGGAACGGTGGGCCGCACCCTGATGACCGGCGACGAGGGGGTCGGCCGGGCCCTGGTGTCCGTCGGGATCGGCGCGGTGCTGCTCAGCGTGGCCGCCCGCCTGCTGTTCGTGACCGGCAGCGAACTCGAGAAGATCTGCACGGTGGGAACCGACGGCGAGATGCGCTGCCCGCAAACCCAGTTCGGAGTGGTGGTGCTGTCGTTCCTGATCTTCGCCGCAGTCGGCTCGTGGCTGCTGATGCGCACCCAGTTCGGCAGCTGGATCATGGCGGTCGGCGGCAACAAGGACGCGGCCCGCTCGGTGGGCGTGCCCGCGGCGCGCACCAAGACCACGCTGTTCATGATGGTGTCGGGCGCAGCCTGGATCACCGGCATGCTGATCGCCTTCCGCCTCACCGCGGTGCAGGCCAACGTGGGCGACGGCAACGAGTTCCGCTACATCATCGTGGCTGTGGTGGGCGGCAACCTGCTCACCGGCGGATACGGCTCGGCGCTCGGCGCCGGCATCGGTGCGGTGATCTGGGGGATGATCTCCCAGGGCATCGGCTTCGCCCAATGGAACAGCGACTGGCGGTTCCTGGTGTTGGGGGCCCTGCTGCTGGTGGCGGTGCTGGTCAACAACTACGTGCGGGGCCGGGCCGAGAAGGCGCCGACGGCATCAGGCGCCGCCAAGCCCGACCGAGCGGAGATAGCCATAGTGGTGCCGAGCGAATCCGATTCGGGCTCAAAGGGGGACTGAGCAATGACCGACTTTCTCGAACTCAAGGGAATCTCGAAGTTCTACGGCAACATCATCGCCCTCACCGGCGTGACCACCACGGTCAACCCCGGCGAGGTGACGTGCGTGCTCGGCGACAACGGCGCCGGCAAGTCGACGTTCATCAAGATCCTGGCCGGGGTGCACCAGCACGACGCGGGCGACCTGCTGCTCGAGGGCGCCAACGTGAAGTTCGCCTCGCCCCGGGAGGCGCTCTCAGCCGGGATCGCCACCGTGTACCAGGATCTGGCCATGGTGCCGCTGATGTCGGTGTGGCGGAACTTCTTCCTGGGCCAGGAGCCCAAGACCGGCGTCTGGCCGTTCCGGCAGATCGACATCGACAAGGCCAAGATGATCGCCAAAGAAGAGATGGCCAAGATGGGCATCGACATCCGCGACACCGAGCAGAGCGTGGGCACGCTGTCGGGCGGTGAGCGCCAGTCGGTGGCCATCGCCCGGGCAAGCTATTTCGGGGCCCGGGTGCTGATCCTCGACGAGCCCACCTCGGCGCTGGGGGTGAAGCAGTCGGGCGTGGTGCTGCGCCGGATCGTGGAGGCGCGAGACCAGGGCCTGGCCGTGATCTTCATCACCCACAATCCCAACCACGCCTATCCCGTGGGCGACCGGTTCGTGATCCTGCAGCGGGGCCAGTCGCTGGGCAACTGGGCCAAGGATGAGCTGACCCAGTCGGAGCTGACCCAGCTCATGGCCGGCGGCGCCGAGTTGGAGGAGCTCCAACACGAGCTGGCCGAAGCGGGCTCCAGCTGAGGGTGATCTGTCGCCGTTTCTCGGTCGCCGCCCTCTCTGAGGCGGCGACCGACCCTCCCCCCAGATTGCGATGACAGAGTTGGAGTTGCTGACCATCGGCCGGGTCAGCGTCGACCTCTACCCCCAGCAGAGCGGTGTGCCCTTGAGCGAGGTGTCGTCGTTCGCCAAGTCGATAGGCGGTTCGCCCACCAACGTGGCGGTTGCCGCGGCCCGGCTGGGCCGGAGGGCCGCGGTGGTCACCCGGGTCGGCGACGACGGCTTCGGGGCCTACATCCGCACCGCGCTGGCCGAGCAGTACGGCGTGGTCAACGACTTCGTGTCGGTGGACCCCGATCTGCGCACCGCCCTGGCCTTCTGCGCGCTGGATCCCCCCACCGACCCGCCGCTGCTGTTCTACCGGGAGCCGAGGGGTCCCGACATGAACCTCACCGCAGGCGACATCCCCTCCGCGGCCTACACCGTGGGCGTGCTGTGGGTGGCCGGATCCCGCTTCGCGCAGGAGCCTTCACGCTCCGCGGTGCGCGCCGTGCTCCAGCGGCGGAACCGGGCCGAGCACACCGTCTTGGACCTGGACTACCGGCCCAGCTTCTGGGCGTCGGCCGCGGAGGCCTCAGAGCACATCGGCGCGGCGGTCGAGTGGGCCACGGTGGCGGTCGGCAACCGGGCCGAGTGCGAGATCGCGGTCGGCGCCGCCGATCCCGACCGGGCCGCCGACCGCCTGCTCGAGCGGGGCGTGCAGCTCGCGGTGGTGAAGATGGGCGCCGACGGTGTGCTGGTGGCAACGCCCGAGAGCCGGGCCCGGGTGTCGCCGGTGCCGGTGGAGGTGGTGTGCGGGCTCGGCGCAGGCGACGCCTTCGGGGGCTCGCTGGCCGATGGGCTGCTGGGAGGCCTCGACCCGGTCGAGACGGTCACCAGGGCCAACGCCGCGGGCGCCATAGTGGCCGGCCGCCTGACCTGCGCCGACGCCATGCCGACCCGAGCCGAGATCGACGCGGTGTTGGAGGCGGCGTGAGCTGGCGAGTCTGGATCGACCGGCCGCCGCCGCGGGAGGTCGCAATTCCCGACGATGTGGAGTTGACCGACGACGTGGCCGACGCCGACGCAGTGGTGGTGGGCGCCGACGGGGCCTGGGACGCCGACGCCTGTGGTCGCCTGCCTCGCCTGAAGGTGGTGGCTCGCTCCGGCATCGGCTACGACAACGTCGAGGTCGCCGCCTGCGCGGCCCACGGTGTGGCGGCCTGCAACGCCCCCGATGCCCCCACCGTCTCCACCGCCGAGCATTCGCTGGCGTTGCTGCTGGCCGTGTCGAAACGGCTCAAGCCCGCCGAGCGGCAGTTGAGAGGTCGAGCGAATGGGAGGAGCAGCCCCGGCCACTACCGGGCAACCCATCGGGCCCTCGAGCTCGACGGGCGGACGCTGGGACTGGTCGGCTGCGGCCGCATCGGCCGGCGCATGGCCCGCTACACCACCGCGCTGGGCATGAGGGTGCTGGTCCACGATCCGTACCTCGACGTCTCCGACACAGCCGAGCTGGGAGAGCCGGTGACCCTCGACGAGCTCTGGCGCAACAGCGACGCCATATCGCTGCATGCGCCGGCCACCGCCGAGACCCGCCGCCTGGTGGACGCGGCCAGCATCGCCGCCATGCGGCCCGGCGTGATCATCGTCAACTGCGCCCGAGGATCGCTGATAGACCACGACGCCCTGCTGGCCGGCCTCGTCTCCGGGCAGATCGGCGGCGCCGGCCTCGACGTGACCGACCCCGAGCCGCTGCCGCTGGGCCATCCGCTTCTGGAGCGAGACGATGTGATCGTCACCCCCCATGTGGCCTCGTCCACCACCGCGGGCACAGTGCGCCTCATCGGCGGGGCCCTCGGCCAAGCAGTCGAGTGGCTCAGGGGCGGCACCCCCGAGCACCTGCTCGACCCGGCCGCAGCCGACCCCGCCGTAGACCGGCGCAGAGCGTCATGAAGTCGGTACACGCTCCCGCGCCATCGCGGCGACAGCAGTCCGGTGCCATCACACCGGCACTCGCGCCCGCACCCCTACTCGACGGCGGGAGGGCGCGATGACGGCCCGTCGGCGGCTCGGGGTGGCTGTTATCGGTTTCGGCTGGATGGGCCAGGCCCACGCCCGCTCCTACGCCCGGCTGCCCATGATCTTCGAGGGGCTCAAGTACTGGGCCGAGCTCACCGTCTGTGCCGATACTCTGGCCGAGCGCCGCGCCGCGGCGGTGGGCGAGTTCGGGTTCCGCGAGGCCACCGACGACTGGCGGGCCGCGGTCTACCATCCCGACGTGGACGTGGTGGCGGTGTGCGCCCCCAATTTGGTGCACTGCGAGATGGTGGAGGCCGCCGCCGCGGCCGGCAAGCACGTCTTCTGCGAGAAGCCGGTCGGGGGCACCCCCGAGCAGACCGCCCGAGCCGAGAAGGCCTGCCGCGACGCCGGCGTGATCTCGGGCGTGGGCTACAACTACCGCTTCGTGCCGTTGGTGCAGCACGCCCGCAACCTGATCGAGGCGGGCGAGCTGGGCGAGATCACCAACTACCGGGGCCGCTTCTTATCCATGTACGGCGCCGATCCGCTCGGCTTGCTCTCCTGGCGGTTCCTGCTCGATCAGGCCGGCCACGGCGTGTCCACCGATATTCTCAGCCACGCCATCGATCTGGCCATGATGCTCAACGGCCCGATCCTGCGGGTGGTCGGCACCGGCGAGACGTTCATAAAGCAGCGTCCGCTGCCGTCGGCGTCGGGCACCCACTACGACCGGGGCGCGCCCGGCGATCCCGTCGGTGCAGTCACCAACGAGGACTACTTCGGGGCCATGGCGGTGTTCGCCAACGGCAGCCGGGGCACCTTCGAGGCCAGCCGCACCATGGTTGGACCCCAGAGCCAGATGGCCTTCGACGTCCACGGCACCCAGGGCGCGCTCGGCTGGAACTTCGAGACCATGAATGAGATGCGGCTGTTCCGCTCCAGCGACGGGAACGGGGGCTACACCACCGTCTACGCCGGCGAGCGCCACCCCTACCACGCCGCCTTCGTGCCCGGCGAGGCCAACTCGATCGGCTTCGAGGACGTGGTGACCATCCAGGACCACGAGTTCCTGGCTGCGGTGGCCGAAGAGCGGCCCCACTCCGCGGGGCTGGAGCAGGCGCTGGAGTACGTGAGCGTGCAGGCCGCGCTGCTGCGAAGCTGGGAGACCGGCGCCTGGACAGACGTGGTGTCGGTGCGGATCGACTGATAGCAACGGGGGCGGGGAGGTCGCCATGGAGACGGTGAGGCTGACAGCATCGGGCGCTCTGGTGCGGTACCTGGCGGCCCAGCGCATCGAGGTCGACGGAGAGGCCGTGCCGCTGTTCGCGGGCGTGTTCGCCATCTTCGGCCACGGCAACGTGACCTGCCTCGGCCACGAGCTCGAGCAGGCCGGCGACGCCTTGCCCACTTGGCGGGGCCAGAACGAGCAGGGCATGGCCCTGGCCGCCTGCGGGTTCGCCCGAGCGGCCAAGCGCCGCAGAATAATGGTGGCCACCAGCTCCATCGGGCCGGGCGCCACCAACATGGTGACCGCGGCCGCGGTGGCGCTGGCCAACCGGCTGCCGCTGCTGCTGCTGTCGGGCGACACCTTCGAGCACCGGGTGGTGGATCCGGTGCTGCAGCAGGTGGAGCACTTCGGCGCGCCCGCCACCACCGTCAACGACGCCTTCCGGGCGGTGGTGCGCTACTGGGACCGCATCACCGCCCCCGAGCAGATCGTGCAGTCGCTGCCCCATGCGGTCAACACCATGCTCGACCCCGGCGACTGCGGCCCCGCCTTCATCTCGCTGCCCCAGGACGTGCAGGCCCAGGCCTTCGACTATCCGGTGCGCTTCTTCGACGAGACCCTGCACCGCATCCGCCGGCCCCGCCCCGACACCGGCGAGCTGCGCCGGGCCGCGGCCGCGCTGGCAGCGGCCGAGCGGCCCCTGATCATCGCCGGCGGGGGAGTGCGCTGGTCGCTGGCCACCGAGCAGCTGGCCGCCTTCGCCGAGGCCTGCGGCATCCCCGTGGTGGAGACCACCGCGGGCCGCACCTCGCTGCCGGCGCACCATCCGCTCAACTGCGGCCCCATCGGGGTGACCGGCTGCGCGTCGGCCAACGCCATGGCCGCCGACGCCGACGCGGTGCTGGCCGTGGGCACCCGGATGCAGGACTTCACCACCGGCTCCTGGACGGTGTTCGGCGACGAGTCGGCCCGCATCGTGGCGCTCAACGCGGCCCGCTTCGACGCCACCAAGCACCTGTGCGTGCCGCTGGTGGCCGACGCCCGCGAGGGGCTGATCGAGCTGGGCGCGGCGCTGGGCGACTACCGGGCCGGCGCCGACTGGACGGCCCGAGCGGCCTCGGAGACCGCCCAGTACCACGCCTACATCGACAAGATCGCCGCACCGGCCACCCTCGGCGCAGGCGGCGAGGGTGATTCCTCGGACCCACACGCCGAGCTGCCGACCTACGCCCAGGTGGTGGGCGCGGTGGACCGGGCCGCCGACGCATCGACCTATGTGGTGGCCGCCGCGGGCGGACTGCCCGCCGAGCTGGTCAACGGCTGGCGGGCCGAGGCGCCCCACTCCTTCGACTGCGAGTACGGCTATTCAACCATGGGCTATGAGATCTCGGGCGGCTGGGGGGCCAAGATGGCCCTGCCCGAGCGCGAGGTGGTGGTGCTGGTGGGCGACGGCTCCTACCTGATGATGAACAGCGACCTCTACAGCACCGTGATCGCGGGTCACAAGCTCATCGTGGTGGTGTGCGACAACCGCGGCTATGCGGTGATCGACCGGCTCCAGGTCAACCAGGGCGGCGCATCGTTCAACAACCTGTTCGCCGACTGTCGCACCGAGCGGCAAGTCGACATCGACTTCGCGGCCCACGCGGCCTCGATGGGCTGCGAGACCGAGACGGTACACACCATCGCCGAGCTGGAAGCGGCGCTGGAGCGGGCCCGAGCCGCCGATCGGACCTACGTGATCGCGCTGCGCACCCATCCCCACCGCTGGACCGAGGGCGGCTCGTTCTGGGAGGTCGGCGTGCCCGAGGTGAGCGACCGGCCGTCGGTGCGAGCGGCCCGAGAGGCCATGGAGGCGGGTCGGTCCCGCCAGAGAGTGGGGTGGTGACCATGACAGGCTCGTTCAGCGGCGGCGTAGCCCTGATAACCGGAGGCTCGCAGGGCCTCGGCTACGCGGTGGCCCAGCGCCTCGCCGCCGAGGGCGCGGCCGGGCTGCTGCTGGTGGGCCGCGACCCGATGAAGGGAGTGGCCGCGGCCGCGTCGCTGGCCGACGCAGACTGCCGGGCGGAGTTCCTGGCCGCCGATCTCGCCCATACAGAGTCCTGCGAGGAGGTGATCGCGGCTCTCGACGACCGCTTCGGCGCCTGCCACAGCTTCGTCAACTGTGCCGCCATCACCGACCGGGGCTCGGTGTGGGACTCGCCCCCCGAGCTGTGGGACGCCATGCTGGCGGTGAACGTCAGAGCGCCCGGACTGCTCAGTCAGGGCGTGGCCCGGATCATGGTCCGCGAGTCCATCGAGGGCACGATCGTGCTGATCGGCTCTGTGGCGGGGCGGGGCGGACCGTCCAAGCTGCTGCCCTACTCCACCTCCAAGGGGGCGCTGGTGGCCATGACCCGCAACCTCGCCTTTTCGCTGATGCCCCACCGCATCCGGGTGAACCTGCTGTGCCCCGGGTGGATGGACACGCCGGCCGAGGACGCGGTGCAGCGAAGGTTCGACGGCGCGACAGACGGCTGGCTGGAGCGGGCCGAGGCACAGATGCCGTTCGGGCGGCTCATCAAGCCCGACGAGATCGCCCGCACTGTCGCGCACCTGGCCACCGTCGAGTCGGGGATGATGACCGGGGCGGTGGTCGACTGGGACCAGACCGTGCTGGGCGCAGGCGACTCGGTATTCCCCGCGCCCCTGGAGTCGGCGTGACCGCGGCGGTGGCCGGATGCGGCCCGATGGCGCGGCCGCATCGGGCGGCACTGGAGTCGGCGTGACCGCAGCGGCCCGCGGCTACGGCCCAGCGGCGCGGCCGCATCGGACGGCGCGGGATGATTCGGAGGCGCGGGCGTGACCGCGGTGGTTCGCGACTACGGCTTGACCGGGGCGGACTCGCGGCTGGCGGTTGAGCAGGGGCTGGCCGAGGCGGAGTGGTTCCGCCCGCCCATCGACCCCGAGCGGCTCCGCGACCTCCAGGTTCGCACCAATGCCCGAGCGGCCCGCGACACCCTGCTGTGGCTCGGGCTGCTGGCGCTGTTCGGCTATCTCGCCTTCCTGGCGCTGGGCACCTGGTGGGCGGTGCCGGCCTTCGGGGTGTACGGCGCCCTCTACGGCGGGGCGGGCGACTCCCGCTGGCACGAGTGCGGCCACGGCACCGCCTTCCGCACCAAGCGGCTCAACGACATCGTGTACTACATCGCCTCGTTCATGCTGCTGCGCCAGCCGACGCTGTGGCGCTGGTCGCACGTGCGCCACCACACCGACACCATCGTGGTGGGGCGCGACCCCGAGATCATGTTCCCCCGACCGTCGAGCCCACGCACCGTGGCCGGGGTGTACCTGCCGGTGGCGATCCTGCCCAAAGCGGTGTGGCGCACCCTCAAGCACGCCGCGGGCCGCATCGATGACGACGCCCGGGACTTCATCCCCGAAGACGAGCTGCCCAAGCTCAAGTGGGAGTCGCGGGCCTACATCGCGGTGCTGGCCGGAACCGCGGCGTGGTGCGTCGCCATCGGCTCGATCGTGCCCGCGCTGTACATCGGGCTGCCCACCTTCTACGGGGCCTGGCTCATGGTCTTCTTCGGGGCCATGCAGCACGCCGGGCTGCGAGAGGACGTGCTCGACCACCGCTACAACTCGCGCACCGTGTACATGAACCCCGTCTTGCGGTTCCTGTACTCCAACATGAACTACCACGTCGAGCACCACATCTTCCCGAGCGTGCCCTACTACGCGCTGCCCGCCCTCCACGACGAGGTGAAGGACTATCTGGCCCCGGCCGACCGGTCCACCATCAGCGCCTACCGGCGGATCTTCGCCACGCTGCGCCGCCAGTGGAGCGATCCGTCCTATGACGATCCCCGCCCCGACGTGCCCGATGTGTCCGAATCGCAGCGGTCGTTCGTCGAGACCGGGTTCACCGCCTGGGCCGGAGATGCCCACGACGGCCTGATCGACCTCGGCCCGGCCGCGGGTCTGGCGGTGGGGTCGGCCCGCCGGATCGACCGCGGCGACGCCACCTACGCCCTCTACCGGATCGATCCCGACGACCTCGACGACGGTGACGACGGTTCCGACGGCTTCGTGCTCAGCGACGGGCTGTGCACCCACGGCCAGGCCCACCTCGCCGAGGGAGCGGTGCTCGACGGCATGGTCGAGTGCCCCAAGCACAACGGCTGCTTCGACCTGTGCACCGGCGAGGCGCTGCGCTACCCGGCCACCGAGCCGATCACCCTCTACGACGTGGCGGTGCGCAACGGCCAGCTGGTGTCGCGCCTCACCCCACAGAAGGCCCCCGAGTGAGCGGGCCGGTGCGTGTCGGCGGTCGCTGTACCGAGCGACGGTCGGTGTCTTGGGAGGCATCGGCGTGACCGCCCCGGTGCGTGTTGGCTTGCTGGGGTGTGGGCGGATCGGAGCGATGCATGCCGAGTTGATCGCCCAGCGGGTGCCGGGCACGGAGCTGGCCGCGGTGTACGACGTGGTCGGCGACGCAGCCGCGGTGGTGGCCGAGAAGTTCGGGGCCCGGTCAGCGGACAGCCCGGCCGCGGTCATAGAGGCCGACGATGTGGACGCGGTGGCCATCTGCAGCTCCACCGACACCCACATCGACCTGCTGGTGGAGGTCGCCGCGGCCCGCAAGCCGGCCTTTGTCGAGAAGCCGCTGTCGCTGGACCTCACCGAAGTGGACCGGGGCATCGCGGCCGCCTCTGAGGCTCAGATTCCGGTGCAGGTCGGGTTCAACCGTCGCTTCGACGCCGCCCACCGCGGGGTGCGCGACCGGGTGGCCGCCGGCGATGTGGGCGATGTGCACCTGGTGCGCATCTCCAGCCGCGACCCCGGTCCGCCGCCCATTTCGTACATCGAGGTGTCGGGCGGGATCTTCTGCGACATGACCATCCACGACTTCGACATGGCCCGGTTCGTGACCGGCAGCGAGGCGGTGGAGGTGTACGCCACCGGCGCGGTGCGGGTCGATCCGGCCATCGGCGCGGCCGGCGACCTCGACACCGCCGCGGTGGTGGTGACCCATGCCAGCGGCGCCATTACCATCATCGACAACAGCCGCCGGGCCGTCTATGGCTACGACCAGCGCCTGGAGGCCTTCGGGTCGGCCGGGATGGCCTGCTCGGAGAACCCGCCCGCGGCCACCGCCCGCTACTGGGACTTCGCCGGCGCCCACGGCACGCCGCTGCCGCACTTCTTCCTGGAGCGCTACACCCCGTCGTATCTGGCCGAGTGGGAGGCCTTCGCGGCCACCGTCGCCGGCGCGCCGTCGCCGGTGAGCCTGGCCGACGGCCGGGCCCCGCTGGTGATGGGCCTGGCCGCCTGGAAGTCGGTCCGCGAGGGCCGCCCGGTAGCGGTCAGCGAGATCGGGTAGTGGGAGGCGGGTGACGTTGCGTGTAGGTGATGCAGCTGTGGCCGGACGGGTGCTCGGGCGAGATCGGGTAGCGGGAGGCGGGTGACGTTGCGCGCCTATGTGAGTGGAGGCACCGGCTTCGTCGGGTCGAACATCGTCAAGGTGTTCGCCGAGCGCCACGGAGCGGCCGTGCACTGCCCCGTCCACCGGTTCGTGCCCGCCGACGAGGGCTCCTTCACCACCGAGCGCCTCGACCTGCTCGACCGCGACGCGGTGCTGGCCAGCGTGGCCGCCTTCGGGCCCGACGTGATCGTCCACTCCATGATCCTCAACGACTTCGCGGCCATGTACAACGACCGCGACCTGGCCTGGCGCAGCTTCGTGGGCACCACCGAGACCTTGGCCCAAGCCGCCGATGCGGCGGGGGCCAAACTGATCCTGGTGTCCACCGACTGGGTGTTCGACGGCACCCAGGCCGGCGCCGACGAGGACACGCCACCCAACCCGGTCAACTACTACGGCGTGCTCAAGATGGCCAGCGAGCAGGCTGCGTTGCGCAGCGCCCCGCGGGCCGCGGTGGCCCGGGTGTCGGCGGTGAGCGGAATGCACTGGATGCGCCAGTCCACCCCCCGGGTGCAGGACGGCGGCTTCGGCTACTTCGTCACCTCCATCGTCGACGCGCTGGAAGCGGGCCGACCCTTCGGCGTGTGGGAGGCCGACAACATCAACATGGTGGCCTCGCCGTCGCTGGCCAGCGAGTGCGCCGAGGTGATGTGGCGCATCGCGGCCGACTTCGATGCCGGCGGCGTGTTCCATTGCTGCGGGGCCGAATCGGCGGGGCGCATGGAACTGGCCCGACTGGCCTGCGAAGTCTTCGACCTCGACCCGGCGCTGCTCAGTGTGACCGCCCCCGACACAGCCGCGGCGGGGGCGGTGGGCGAGTTCCCGATCCCGTACGACACCAGCCTCACCGTGCGGCGCACCACCGAGCTCCTCGGCTACGAGCCCCCCGGCATCCGCGAGCTGCTGATCCGGTTCCGCCAACAGCGCAACACCGGCGACCTGCTAGCGGCGTGAGCCGACAGAACCAGGAGAATCCATCATGATCAGTTCGTCGCTTGTGCGCCCGACGCAGGGACCGGGTCGGATCCTGCACGTCACCCCCGAGTCGGCGGGCTGGGACCATGTGGAGTTCGGGGTGGTGAAGGTGTTGGCCGCGGCGCCGTGGTCCGGGGTGCAGGCCGGCCGCGAGACCGCCATCGTGCCGCTGTCGGGCCAGGGTCGGGTGGTGGTCGGCGACGGCGACCTGGAGGTCGAACTGGGCCGCGAGTCGGTGTTCACCCAGATGGCCAGCATCGTCTATGTGCCGCCGGGCACCCCGTACCGGATCGAGTCCGAGACCGCGCTGCTGGCGTCGGTCGGCTCGGCCCCGGCTGAGGGCCGCTACCCGGTGCGGGTCTTCGAGCCGTCGGAGATGCGGATCGAGATACGCGGCGGTGGGCAGGCCTACCGGCAGGTGGTCCACTCGCTGTCGCATCCGCTGCCCGCGGAGCGGCTGATCCTCTACGAGGTCTATGTGCCCCGGGGCACCTGGTCGGGCTGGCCGCCGCACTGCCACGACGGCCGCGACGGCTCGCCCTACCTCGAGGAGGTCTACTACTTCCGCCTGGACCGGCCCGAGGGCTACGCCATCCACCGCAACTGGCGCCACGACGAGGACTACGACGACGCCATGGTGGTGACCGACGGCGACGCGGCGCTGGTGCCCAAGGGCTACCACACCTCGGTGGCCTGCCCCGGCGCCAACATGTACTTCCTCAACTACCTGGCCGGCGAGCTCCAAGACAACGAGCGGCGCACCCCGCCGTGCTTCATGGCCGAGCACACCTGGATCGAGTCCGACTGGACGGCGGGGGAGTGGGGTCTGCCGGTGGTGACCCCGGCCGGGCCGTGAGCCTCGAGCCGCAGGACAGTTCAGCGGCGAGCCGGGAGGCAGTGTCTTGCGGCGCGACGGTTCAACCGTGAGCCTCGAGCCGGTGCGGTGTCGCGGGACGGTTCAGCCGTGAGCCTGGACCAGATCTCAGTGGGGGGCCGCTTCGGGGTTCTGGCCATCGACCACCGCGACTCGCTGCGAGCGGTGCTGGCCCCCGACGACCCGGACTCGGTCCGTGCCGCCGACATCACCGAATTGAAGCGCGACCTGGTGGGGGCCCTGGCCGCGGGCGCCACCGGCGTGATGCTCGAACCCGAGTACTCGATACCGCAGCTCCTCGATGTGACGCTGCGGGCCGGGGTGGGCTTCACCGCGGCGTTGGAGGCCCAGGGCTACGCGGCCAGTCCCGAGGCGGGCCCGACCCGGATCCTCGAGGGCTGGTCGGTGGAGGCGGCGGCGGCCTCCGGGGCGGCGGCGGCCAAGCTGCTGGTGCTGTATCGGCCCGACCGTCTCCACGGCGCCGCCCAGGAGCGGGCCGCGGCCGAGATCCTCGCCGAGTGCCGTCGGGTCGGCCTGCCGCTGGTGCTCGAGCCGCTGTTCTACGGGCTCGAAGGCCCCGACGATCGCCGCGGCGTGGTGATCGAGACGGTCGAGCGGTTCGCGGCCCTGGATCCTCACCTGCTCAAGCTGCCGTTCCCGGTGGATCCGGGCGCCGAAACCGACCGCTCGGTGTGGGCCGCGGCGTGCGCCGAGATCACCGAGCGCTGCCACATGCCGTGGACGCTGCTGTCGGGCGGCGGCGACTACCGCTCCTACCGCGACCAGGTGCAGGCGGCGGTCGCGGCGGGCTGCGCCGGCTTCATGGCCGGCCGGGCGCTCTGGGGCGAGGCCGCGTTGGCCCCCAAGTCCGAGCGCTCCAGCATCATCGCCGAGGTGGTGGCCCCCCGCCTAGCCGAACTACGCCGCATCACCGGCTGAGACCCTCTCGAGCTGGTGGAGGCAAGCTAACCCTCAGCGGGCGACGGCGGGATGCCAATTCCCAGATGCCCCTCGATGCGGGCCAGTCGCTCGCGGGCAGCAGCGAGACTGCCAGTGACCTCAGTATGGTTCTTCTCGGTTGTTCGAACCTGTTCCCCGAAGTCCTGCCGCAGATCAGCCAGCCCCGCGAGCAGGTGCTGGTGGCTGGCCTCAAGCACTGTGGTCCGGGCGGCGAGCTCTTGCAGCGCCTCATTATTCTCTTCCAGCTTGTCGCGGGTCTTGGTGCCCTCTCGCCGCTGCTCGTAGATGCTTCCAAGCACGGCGACGAAGGTGGCGGCGACAATTGTCAACAGAGCAGCGTTGAGGGTGATGAGTGAAGCCTCCATTGGCGGCAGGCTATTCGGCCGATCCAACTCAATGCAAGTCTAATTTCACAAGAACCATTGAAAATGCGATCCGGGTGCCGCTCAGTAGCCGAGCGACACGTCTACTAGGCCCAGGAGATCCTCGCCGGCCAGCCAGCGGCGCACGTTCTCGCTCACCCGGTTGGCGATCAGCGGCAGGCCCATCTCGCGGGTGTTGCCGATGTGGGGCGTGATCACGCAGTTCGGCAGCCGCCACAGCTCCGAGCTGTCGGGCAGCGGCTCGGGGTCGGTCACATCCAGCACCGCCCCCGCGATCGTCTGAGCCCGCAGCGCCGCGCCCAGCGCAGTGTGATCCACATGGCCGCCTCGGGCCGCGTTCACCAGCCAGCACTGCGGGCCCATCGACTCCAGCAGGGCCGCGTCCACCACATGACGGGTCTCGTCGGTCAGTGCCAGGGCCACCACCACCGCGTCGGCGCCGGTCACAGCCTCGTGTGCGTCGGCCAGCGCCAGGGTGCGGGCCGCAGCCTCGACGGGCTCGCCCGAGCGCCGCACCACCGTCACCTCACAGCCCCACGGGGCCAGCAGGCGGATCAGCGAGCGGGTGATGCCGCCCCCGCCCAGCACCGTGATCCGGGCTCTCAGCAGGTTGCGGCCCGACTCTGCGCACCACGAGTCGGCCGCCGCGAACAGGTGGAAGTCTCGCAGCCCCATCAACAGCGCGGCCATCACCCACTCCGCCACCGGCTCGGCGTACACGCCCTTGGCGCAGGTCCACGTCAGGCGGGCGTCGAGATAGTCCGCGAACGGCTCCACCCCCGCATAGGGGAGCTGCACCCATTGCACCGCAGGAGCCGCCGCGATCAGCTCGGGATACAGCCCGGCCGCGAAAGGGTCGGCCCAGATCAGGGCTTCGGCCGCGTCCAGGTCGCCAAGCGCTGCGCCCGCGTCGCCAACCGCGGCAGTGAAGGCCGCGTGCATCACCGGCCGGGTGTCGGGCGCCACCGCGACGATCCGGCTCACCCCGCGCTCCCGAGCCGGTCCGAGCGCTCGCAGCGGATTCCCGATCCGGCGGTCGCTGAGCCCGCCGAATGGCGGATCCCGGTCACGGCCTTCGGATTATCTCGATGCGGCCACCCTCGCCGTAGAGCGCGGCGGCCAGTTCCTGCACGTCCTCGGGTGTAAGGCGGGCCAATTCCTCGGCCCGCCGCGCCTGCGTCAGCACGTTCTCGTCTCCCACGAGGCGCGCCGACAGCAGCGTGGCGAGCAGGTGACCGTTGTTGGACACCGCGTAGTCGGAGGCCCTGACGGCCACCGCCTGGGCGTACTCGGCGTCGGTGAGCCCGTTGGCGGCCACATCGGCGAGTATCTCGAGGAGCTTGGCGTGGACCTCGTCGTAGCGGGCCGGATCGAGGGTGGCGAACACCGCCGAATCGATGACGTGCTCGGGAAGGGTGCCGACGTCGATCTGGGCGCCGGCCGAGTAGGAGGCCCCCAGATCCTCTCGGATGGCCAAGAAGATGCGTTCGCTGAGCGCGGATGACAGCACATCGGTGGCGACCGACCTCAGCGGGGTCGCCTCCAGAGCAGCCTCCTGGTAGATGACCAGCACGGTGCTCTCCGCCTCGGTGAGCTTGACCTCCCTGCGCACCACGTCCGACGGCATGGGCCGGCGACGGTTGACGTAGCTGTCGGGCTCGCCCGCGGGAAGGGTGCCGATGTAGCGGCGGGCCAGATCCTCGACGACCGAAGCGTCGATGTCTCCGACGATGGCCACCACCGTGTCGTCGACCGAACCCAGGCGGCTCTGGTACAGCGACAGCAGGCGCTGCGGAGTGAGCGAGGCGATCTCTTCAGCGCTGGCCGCGATCCGATACCAGACATCGCCATGGCGGGCCTCCCAGTAGGCGGCCGCGGCCTGCCAGCGGGGATCGCTGTTGACCAGCGCCAGCCTCTCCCTTGCGGTGTTGATGGCGTCGTCGTAGGCCCGTTCGTCCACCCGGGGGGCGGTCATCAGCAGGTGCGTGAGCGCGAACATGGTCTCGGCGTCGTCGGGGCTGCCCCCCGCGCTGAAGCCCTCGGTCGACTCGCCGATGTACGGCTCGACCCCCACGGCCCGGTCCTCGAGGAAGCGACTCAGCTCCGAGCGCGACAGATCGCCGACGCCGCTTCCAGTGACCGCGTCCCGCGCGATGCCGGACAGGGCCCAATCACCGGGCTCCAGAACCGACCAGCCCCCCAGCGACTGGGCACGCATCTGGACGATGCCCGCGGCGATGTCGGAGGGCGCGAAGATCACCCGGGCCCCGTTGGCGAACTCCCATTGGTAGGCGTCAGGGAGCAGGTCGATGGCTCCCTGCGAGATCGGCTCGACCGGCTCGGGAGCGGCCATGAGCTCGGTGACCGCGACCTTCTCGGGCGGCGGCGGTCCGGGCGCGGCTGCGGCCCAGGCGGCATCGAGATCGGCCACCGTGGGCACGCTGGAGGGGTCGGGTCCGACCGCGATGGCCAGCAGCCCGCCCCGATGCATCTGCCAGCGGTAGTGGTCGGTGAGCTCCTCGGGCGTCATCTGCGCCAGCAGCGCCGCGGTCCGCGCCACTGCGTCGGGGACCGCGCTGATGTCGGCGCGGTAGAAGAAGTGGTTCTGGTAGAGCCCCGCCCACTGGGCGTCCTGGGTGGTGGCTGCGCTGTTCAACCAGAAGTCGAGGGAGGTCTGGAGCTGGCTGGCGGCGCGCTGGAGGTCTCCGGCGGTGAAGCCGTGCTCCTGCGCGGTCAGCAGAACGGCGAGGTAGTCGGTCGAGGCGGTGTCGAGTTTGTCGCCCCGCCAGTTGGTGCCGTAGTAGCGCAGGCCGCGGTTGTAGCTGAAGGTGATGAAGCTCGGAGGATCGACCTGGCTCAGCTCGCCCCGCTGGTAGGCGTCGTTGAGCCGGTTCTGGATCATCGCCTCGATGAGGGTCTCCATGGTCGAGAGACGGTCACCGCCGACGGTGGCCAGGTCGTGGACGGCGATGGGAATGTCGAGGGAGATGTATGAGAAGGCCTGCCGCGGGTCGGTGACCACATGCGACGAAGACTCCGGATCGGGGACGACGACTGCTTTGGGCGGGCGGTGCTCGTCGCCGGCCGGCAGCGGCCCGAAGTGATCCTCCACCAGGGCTTCGAGGTCCTCGACGTCCATGTCGCCCACGGCCACCACCGCCAGGTTGGAGGGGACGTACCACTTCTCGTAGAAGGCCCGCAGCTTCTTGGGAGTGAGAGTGTTCACGATGCGGATCCTGCCGATGGGGTCGCGACCCGCATAGGGGGTGCCCCGGGTGTAGATGCGGTCGAACTCGCGGCCGATGACGCCTCCGACGCCGGCCAGCGCGAGGCGCATCTCGTCGAGGACCACGCCGCGCTCGGACTCGACTGCTTCAGCTTCGAAGGTGGCCGAGCCGGCCATCTGCGACAGGGCGTGGAACACTCGGGCCACGTTGGCCGGATCATCGGTGCGGACCTGCGCCTGATAGACGGTCTCATCGTGGCCCACATGGGCGCCGGCGTCGGGCCCCAGTTCCACGCCGATCTCGCGCAGCGCCTCCAGTATGGAGTTGCCGGGGTAGTCCTCGGTTCCGTTGAACAGCATGTGCTCGACGAAGTGCCCGATGCCGGCCTCGCGGTCGTTCTCGTCGACCGAACCGACATCGACGAGGAGCCGCACGTCGAGGCTCCCGCCCGGATCGTCGTTGTGGCGCAGGTAGTAGGTGAGGCCGTTGTCGAGGGTGCCGATGGTCACCGCCGGATCGACGGGCAGCAGCGTGTCGTCGACGGCGGGCACATAGGCGGGCTCCACCGGCGGGGCCGGAGCGGTGAGGCCAGCCGCTCGGGCCAGGAAAGTGGCCATCTCGCCCCGGGTGACCTGCTGGTGCGGGCAGTAGCGGGATGGACCGGTGTCGCATCCTGCCGTCACCCCCGCCGCCGCGAGCCGGTCGATGTCGGCCGCGGCGGGGTGGTCGGAGGATACGTCGTCGAACCCCGCGGCCTCGGCGGCGGGCAGGCCGAACGCTCTAGCCAGCAGCCCGGCCGCCTCGGCCCGGTCGACCGCGTCGTTGGCGCAGAACCGCAGCGGACGGGTGCCGCAGCCCCGGTCGATCCCCAGCAGGGCCAGACGCTCGGCGTGGGGGGCCCACCACTGGCCGGAGTCCACGTCGCTGTAGCGGGTCGTGGTGGCGGGCGGGTTGCTGCGCTGGGTCACCCTCGCCAGCCAGACAGCCATCTCCCAGCGGGGCAGCGGCTCGTCGGCGCAGAGGCTGTCGCCGTCGTCGCCGGGGTCGGCGCATCCGGTGCCTGCGAACACGTCCACATCGTTGAGGCGGGCCAGGGCGTCGATGGCGGGCTGGTGATAGTTGGCGTCGTCGGGCGCAGTCTCGGCGGTGACCGCCGCAGGTGCCGCGGCCAGCAGCGAGGTCGACACGGCAAGGACTAGCGGAAGCGTGACCAGCCGGCGGGTCAGGGTCATGGGGGGAGTCTCCTCAGCGTTCTCGGGATTCGGGATGCCGCAGGCTAGCCTTAGTGCCCGAGATGACCCTTTCTGATCCGCTCGTGGACGACCGCCGGCTCGACGCCGACGAGGTCGTGCCGATCCCGACTGCGGCGGGCAGCTTCGCCGGCCTCGGGCTGTGCGACGAGATCGTGGCGGCGCTGACCTCTCGGGGGATCACCGCTCCGTTCCCCATCCAGGCGCTCACCATCCCCGATGCGCTGGCCGGGCGCGATGTGTGCGGCAAGGCCAAGACCGGCTCGGGCAAGACCCTCGCCTTCGGTCTGCCGGTGCTGCAGCGGCTGCCCCGGTCCAAGCCCGGCTCGCCCACCGGCCTGGTGCTGGCCCCCACCCGGGAGCTGGCCAACCAGATCTGCGACGAGCTGGCCGCGCCCGCCGCCGCGGTGCGCCGCAGGGTGCTCGCCACCTACGGCGGAGCGCCCATCGACAAGCAGATCGCCCGGCTGCGCGCCGGCGTCGACCTGGTGGTGGCCACACCGGGCCGGATGATCGACCTGATCGACCGGGGCGCGGTGAGCCTGCGGGCGGTGCGCCATGTGGTGGTGGACGAGGCCGACCGGATGGCCGACATGGGCTTTCTGCCCCAGGTCGAATGGATCCTGCGCAACGTCGACAGCGGGCACCAGACCCTGCTGTTCTCGGCCACCCTCGACGGTGCCGTCGACTCGCTGATCAGGCGCTACCAGAGCAGCCCCGCGATGCACTCGGTGGCGCCCCGCGAGATCACCGTTGCCGAGATGGTCCACCGCTTCGTGGGCGTCCACAAGCTCGACAAGGTGAAGGTGGCCGCGGCCATTACCGGCCCGGTGCGGCGCACGCTGATGTTCACCCGCACCAAGGTGGCGGCCGACCGCCTGGCCCGCGATCTGCGCCGCGAGGGCGTCAACGCGGCGCCGATCCACGGCGATCTGCGCCAGACGGCCCGCGAGAAGTCGTTGCGGCAGTTCATCGGCGGTGATCTGCCGGTGTTGGTGGCCACCGACGTGGCCGCCCGAGGGATCCATGTCGACGATGTGGACGTGGTGGTGCAGTACGACCCGCCCTCGGATCACAAGACCTACCTGCACCGGGCCGGCCGCACTGCCCGGGCCGGCGAGTCCGGGGTGGTGGTGACCCTGTCGCTGTGGGACGAGGAGCTCGACGTGAAGCGGCTCCAGCGCCGCCTCGAGCTCGACGAGCCGATCGTGGAGATGTTCTCCAACGACTCCCGCCTCGGCGACCTGGCCCACTTCGACGCCGCCGCTTGCCAGGCGCGTACTAGCGGGTAGACGCGCACTGATGCCCGGGACGGCCTAGACTGCCCGGCGACCCCTGCGGGTCACGCCATCAAGAGCGGTTCGGCCTCCGGGTCGGACCCGGCAACCTGGGACGGACACCCAAGGTGCCATCCCGCCTCCGGGCGGGGATGCGGCGTTGGATCGGCCGGCGCAACCAAGTGTCCCATGCGGTCACTGGCCCTTGAGTATCCGCCCCCGGTCGCTGGCCGTCGCCTCACCACAGCGAGGGCGCCTGAGCGGACAAGGAGCGAGCAAGGTTGAGCGCGGGTTCCCACATCTCCTCGGCCGGCCCCGGGGGCCGCTTCCCGGCCGGGCTGCCCGTCACCGGCGCCTGGCAGCCCGGCGACCCCACGGGCGAACGGCGATTCCTGACCATCGCCGGCGGGCGACCCTTCGCCCTGGAGTGGGGCGGCCGACTCGCCGAGGTGCGCCTCGCCTACGAGACCTGGGGCGGGCTCGACGCGCAGGCCTCCAACGCCGTGCTGGTTTGCCACGCCCTCACCGGCGACTCGCACGCGGCCGGCGACCGCGGCGGCGCCCATCCCACCGGGGGCTGGTGGTCCGAGATGATCGGCCCCGGCCGCGCCATCGACACCGACCGCTATTTCGTGGTGTGCAGCAACGTGCTGGGCGGCTGCCAGGGCACCACCGGCCCTGCCGACCTCGACCCCGCGGCCGGGCGGCGCTACGGGCCTCGTTTTCCGGTGGTGACGATCCGCGACATGGTGCGCACCCAGGCTGCGCTGGCCGACCATCTCGGGATCGGGAGCTGGCTCGCCGTGATCGGCGGCTCGATGGGCGGCATGCAGGTGCTGGAGTGGGCGGCCATGTATCCCGCCAGGGTGCGTTCGATCGTGCCGCTGGCCACCTGCGCCGCGGCCAGCGCCCTGCAGATCGCCTGGAGCGCGGTGGAGCGCCTGGCCATCGCAACCGACGGCGCCTGGTGTGGCGGCGACTACTACGACAAGCCCGAGGGACCGTGGATGGGTCTGGCGGTGGCCCGCCAGATCGCCCAGGTGACCTACCGGTCCGGCCAGTCCTTCGAGCGCCGCTTCGGGCGGCAGATGTTCGATCCGGTAGCGGCCTTCGATCAATGGGGCCGCTTCCAGATGGAGTCGTACCTCGACCATCACGGCCAGAAGCTGGTGAGACGCTTCGACGCCAACAGCTATGTGGTGCTCAACCGGTCGATGGACCTGCACGACATCGGGCGGGGACGCGGCGGCACCGCAGCTGCGCTGGGCCGCATCGGCGCGCCGACGCTCACCGCGTCGATTCGCAGCGACGTCCTGTACCCGCCCCACCAGCAGCAGGAGCTGCGCGACGGGATACGAGCCGGCGGCGGCGACTGCCGACTGGTGATGCTCGACAGCGACGAGGGCCACGACGGGTTCCTGCTCGAGCACGAGCTGATGCACGATCCCGTCAGCCGCTTCCTAGAGGAGGTCCACCATGCCCAGTAACGAGACCGACAAAGCGCTGCACGCCCGCACCCGGGCGATCCGGGCGGGGCGGGCCGATAACCAGAACGCGCTGGCCCCGATCCTGTGGGCCACCTCCACCTTCACCGCGGCCAGCGTGGCCGAGGCCCGCGACCTGGCGGTCGACACCCACTCAACCCGCTTCTACACCCGCTACGGCAACCCGACGGTGAAGGCGTTCGAGGACGCGGTGGCCGACCTGGAGGGCACCGAGTCGGCTAGGGCGTTCGCCTCGGGCATGGGCGCGTTGAGCGCCATCGTGCTGGGACTGTGCTCCAGCGGCGACCACATCGTCGCCCAGCGCCAGCTCTACGGCGGCACCCAGCTGCTGCTGCAGACGGCGTGTCCCCGCTTCGGGATCGAGGTGACCTTCGTCGACGGCACCGAGCCGGGCGCGTTCGCCGAGGCCGTAATCGCGGGCCGCACGATGCTGGTGATCGCGGAGTCGCCCGCCAACCCGCGCCTCGATGTGATCGATCTGGCCGCGCTGGGAGCCATCGAGGGGCCGATGACGGTGCTGGACTCGACGTTCGCCACGCCGCTGGGGCAGAGGCCGGCCGAGTTCGGGGTGGACTTGGTGGTGCACTCGGCCACCAAGGCCATCGCCGGCCACAACGATGCCACTATCGGGGTGGTGGCCGGCAGCGAGGAGCTGCTGGAGTGGCTGTGGAACTACGCCGTGCTGCACGGCGCGGTGGCCTCGCCGTTCGATGCCATGAACGCGCTGAGGGGAATCCGCACGCTGGCGGTGCGCCTGCGCCAGCAGACCGACACCGCGGCCGCGCTGGCCGACGCGCTGGCGGGCCATCGGGCGGTCGAGGCCGTCTACTACCCCGGCCTGGCGTCGCATCCCCAGCACGAGCTGGCGGCCGGCCAGATGGATCTGGCCGGTGGCCTGGTCACCTTCGATCTGAAGGGCGGGTACGAGGCTGGCCGGGCCTTCACGGAGGAGGTCCGGGTGGTGCAGTTCGCCACGTCGCTGGGCGGACCCGAGAGCCTGGTCACCCATCCGGCGTCCACCACCCATGTGAGCCTCATGCCCGCCGAACTCGAGACGCTGTGCATCGGCCAGGGCACAGTCCGCTTCTCGGCCGGCCTGGAACACACCGACGACGTGGTAGCCGACGTGGTCCGGGCACTGGACCGGATAGACCCCAGCGCGCGGTAGGCGATGTGCCGTGAGTGCAACTGCGGACTCCGGCAGTTCGTGGCGCGAGGTCGCCCGGGCCGCGCTTCCAACCCGCGGCAGACCGCTAGTGTCGAAGGTCGTGCATGTGTTCCGAGGTTGGATGACGGTGCTGCTAGTTGCGGCGACACTGTGCCTGCTGGCGGCCGGGCCCGCCTCGGCTGTCGAATCCGGCGACGAGTCGGTGGTCAGCGCCGACCCGTCGGACTCTTTCGGTCTGGACTCCACCGCCCAGGCCGATACAGAGAGCGGCCTAGAACGGCGCCTGGTGGAGCGGGAGAGCGGAGAGCGGGTCGACGCGGTGGTGATCGCCCTGTGGACCATCGCCGGGGTGATGACGGTGTTGCTGGGAGTCTTCGTGTGGCACACCAGCCCCCGCCGACGCCTGCGGCTGGCCGCGGTATCGGCTCAGGTGCTCAACGACTCGTCCGACGCGGCCAACAGCGACTCCGAGTCTGATCGCGGCGCACGGCCAAGCCCGGAATCGGTCTCTGGCGATGACTCACATTCTGACGCCGGCTCTCAGCCGGGCCGGGCCGCGGGGTCTGGCGGGGATCCGGGACTCGATGGCGACTCGGAGCAGCCTGCACTCGAAGGTGCGGTGAGCGGAATCGCCGCTGATTGGGACTTGGGGCGTGACGACGACTTGGGGTTCGGCGGGGATCTAGGACTCGATGGCGACTCGGAGTCTGGCGGCGACTCGGGGCTCGACGAAGACTCGGAGGCTGGCGCTGAACCGGCTGGGGAGTAGCGGCTCGGCAGTGACGAATTGGCACAGGAGCAGGTCGGGACTGTGCAGGAGCGATTGGTCGGGCCGGCGTCGGCGCCTCGGCGTGTCGCAGTCGACTGGGCGGGACTCATGCGCCGGGTGGCGGAGCGGTTGGGCCCGACCCGTGTGCCGTCTGAGGACGAGTCTGGCCCCACCGCTAGCGGCAGTTCGGACAGGCAGGCGCCCAGCGAGCAAGACGACGGGGAGCGTTCGGTCTAGATTCGCGCCCATGGCAGAAGATTTCGACGCTGACGCGATGATCAAGCGGTTCCGCGAGCGGGCCGAGGGGGTCAAGCGCAGGAACCTCCCGCCGGTTGCAGGCGACGAGCGCCGACACTTCCTAGAGCAGGCCCAACTGGACTTTCAGGACTTCGCCATGATCGGCGACGCCACCGCCACCCTCACCGACGGCGTCCTGCAGTTGGCGATAGACCTGCGCCCCCCAGAGCCCGGCTAGCAGCCGAATCACAGCGTCCTTGGCTACCCGCTGCGACGTGGCCGCGGGGTCGGGCGACGGTAGGATCGGCGGACTTGCGGACGTAGCTCAGTTGGTAGAGCGCAACCTTGCCAAGGTTGAGGTCGCCGGTTCGAGGCCGGTCGTCCGCTCGGATGGATGCCGCCGGAGCCGATGGAGCGGAACTCGGCGGAATGGGCGGCGTGGCCATCCGCACGCTCGGCGACTATTGGCAGCCGAGCCGTGACGAGCGCACCGAGATCGGCGAACTGGTCCACCGGGCCAAGGACCGTGGTGATCCGAGGGCCACGACCGAGCTGGCCGAACGGTTCGCGAGCCTGGCCGACACTCTGCCGCGGGCGGCCGGCGGTCAGCCCCGTCTGGTGGTGCCGGTGCCGTCCGGGCCGGTGCCGGCCGGCGACGGTGATCGGCCGCATCTCGCCGGGTTGCTGGCATCGTCACTGGCCGCCGCCGGGGCAGGGGAGTACTGCCCCCACCTGGTGGTCAAGAGCAACCCCACGCCCCGCCTGCGCGGCCTCAGTCTCGAGCGGCGTCCCGAGGTGGTCGCCTTAGCGGGCTACAGAGCCAGCGGATCGGTCGCCGGGCACCTCATCGTGCTAGTTGACGACGTGGTGCAAACCGGCACCACGCTGAACGCAGTCTCATCTTGTCTGCGCGCCGTCGGTGCCGCCGAGGTCACCGCGGCGGCAGCGGCCCGCACCAGGTTCCGCCTGAGTCCGCCCTGAGACAGGTCGCCGGTACGCTGCGAGTCCCTGCGCCGGTGCCCGAGCGGACCAAGGGAACGGCCTGCAAAGCCGTAAAGCCGCGGGTTCAAATCCCGCCCGGCGCTCCAGCTCCAGTTCTCGGATGCTTGTTGAGCACCCAGCAGAAGTGCTGTTGCTGATTTTCGAGTTCGGTCGCTTTGGCAAGCGATGACCCCGCTGGCATGGGGCAGTCAGCGTCCGCTCTCGGGCCTGCATTCCCGGCCTTGTCGCAGAGGGCTTCTATGCTCGGGTTGCTGCAAGAGGAAGGCGGTGATCCGGGGTGGCCTTGACTGAGGTGAGGGGAGGCGTGGGTGAACTCCTGTACTTGGCCGATGCTCTGAACGCAGAATTGGAGTCGCGCAACGGGAGGACGGAACGGTCGGGACGGGGCCAGTTCGCGACGCCATCGCAAGCGGCTCGAACGATGGCCTCGCTCTTGGAGCCAGCGGCCGGTGAGTTGAGGGTCGTTGACCCGGGTGCCGGAGCTGGCGCGTTGATGTTGGCTCTAGTGGCCGCAGCGGTCGAGCGAGGCGGCTTGAAGCGACTGTCGGTGGACCTAGTGGAAACAGACCAGCAGGCACTCCGACTGTTGGAGACTGCTGTGCAGGCCGCGCACGTCGTTGCCGAAGCTAACGGGCTGCGCGTCGCTACCCGGATCGTCGACCACGACTTCTGTGACGCTTCCAGCTGGACCAGAGGCCGCAGCTTCGATGCAGCCATCCTCAATCCTCCATACATGAAGCTCGGCGCGTCCGATCCAGACACTGCGATGGTTGTTCCCGAACGGTCACTACGTGCTCGTCAAGCGCTTCACGGCCAAGGAGGAGAGGCGCCGAGTCGTGGCTTGTGTCTATGCCCCGGTCGACGGGTACGACCGCGTGGCCTTCGAGAACCATGTGAACGTCGTCCACCGCGGCCGTGGCCCGCTCGAGAGGTCAGAAGCGGAGGCGCTCGCGAACTTTCTCAATAGTGATCTGGTCGACACCTATTTCCGCATGTTCAGCGGAAGCACCCAGGTCAACGCCACTGACCTACGTCGTTTGCGGGTGCCAGCCGTATGTGATGCGTTTCGCTCAAGCCTGTTCGACCCACCGCATTCTTCGGCCACGGATCATCGAACACGCCTGGAGGCGCCGCTGCCGTGAGCAATCTGGCATCCGTCCGTGAATGCCAGTGGCTGCTCCGCAACATGGGCTTCGATCGCGAGCGCTGCAACGAGCGTTCGGCGCTGGTGTTGCTAGCGCTGCTTGGACTCAAGCCCGGTGACTCGTGGGCGGAGTCCAAGGAGCGGTCGTTGCGAACGGTCGAAATCATGGGATGGATCCGCGACTATTGGGACGTGGACTACAAGCCGAACACTCGGGAGACGATCAGGCGACAGACTCTCCACCAGTTCGTGCAGGCCCACCTAATGATTGAGAACCCTGACGAGCCGACTCGGCCCGTCAACTCGCCCAACTGGTGCTATCAGGTGACGGCTCAGGCATCGGATCTCATCCGCTCGCACCGAACTTCAGAGTTCAAGTACCGACTACGCCTCTACCTCGCCGAGCGCCCCGGGCTCCAAGCGGCCTATAGGCAAGAGCGCGACTTGCTGAAGATACCTGTCACGCTACCCCATGGTGTGGAGGTCGATCTGATCGCGGGAGGGCAGAACACGCTCCTCAAGGCCATGGTCGAGGAATTCTGCCCGAGATTCACTCCGGGGGGATCGGTGCTGTATGTCTGGCCGACCGCCTCGTGGGCCGCGACGAGGTCCGGTCCGAGGCGCACACCATGGCCCGCGAGATCGCCATGTCGGCGCCGCTGGCGGTGAAGTCGATCCGGGCCACGCTGCGAGGCGACCTGGCCGACCAGGTGGAGGCGGCCACGTTCCACGAGCACCGGGAACAGGACCGCCTCCAGCACACGGCCGACTTCGCGGAGGGAACCCGGGCCATGGCCGAGCGCCGAACGCCCGAGTTCCGAGGCCAGTGACGCCTGCTACCCTGCGTGGCTCGGGGCCGTTAGCTCAGCCTGGTTAGAGCGCCTGCTCGACACGCAGGAGGTCAGAGGTTCAAATCCCCTACGGCCCACCACTGGGCGTTCGCGAGATGGAGCGGTCCGCGTTCGCCAGTTTGTTGAGAGAGGGGCATTCTTGGTGTGTTCTGTTCGGTTGGGAGCTTGATCGGCCGGTGGTCGGACGGTCCAAATCCGTCTGGAGCGCGAGTAGCCGCGAGATCGTGCTCGGCCGCGGAGCTCGGGCTCGCGCCTACCCGCGCCCGGTCAATATGTACGTATAATACGTACATGCCCAACAAGACGATCAGCGTGCCCGATGACGTAGTGCCGATCATCGAGAGCCTTCGCATGCCTTTCTCGAGGTGGGTGACCGATCAGCTCCGGCGCCACGCTGCCCAGTCGACGGGGTCCTTCGCCGATCAGCTGAAAGCTGATGCAGTGCTGGCCGCACCCCGGCGCTTGGCGCCCGAGGACGCCCTGTTGGTAGGTGAGCGGATGGAGCGATCGGCGCCGTGGTAGCGCGCGGCGAGGTGTACTGGATCGATCTCGACAAGCGTCGGCCCTGTGTCGTCGTATCCTCGGACGACGTTCTCGATGTCGATGTCTGGCAGACACATGTCGTGCCCCTGACTTCGAATCTCGATCGGGCGGGTCTGGCCGGCAATGTCCTGCTCGATGCTGCGGTGACCGGCCTGCCCACTGACTCTGTAGCAGTGCCACTCGGATTGGAGCTTGTCGATCGCTCATGGCTGGGGGAACGCGTGGGCCGACTGCCGCAGGCTCTGGGCGATGCCATCGATGACGGACTACGAGCCGTGCTAAGTCTGTGACCGCCGCTACCTCTCAGAGGACTCCATGAGCCTGCTCTACCCCGAGCGCCATAGTCTCACCACAGCCGAGCTCACAGCCGGCAACTAATCACCGAGGCTCAACCCCAAAGCCCACCACTTCGCGGGACGCCCCCATGGCGGGCGTCACAGCGCGCAGGATGTGACCAAGGGCGACTGCCCGGCCGCGAGTTTTGACGATTCGGGCCTCGTCGCCCTCGCTGTTGCGGCTCGGTCCTTGCCTCCTGTTCGCGCCAACACCGACCGAGACGTGCGACACCTATGGCTCTCGACCGTCGCTGTCCTTGCTGCATAGGCTCCTGCGGTTGCCCCCCTTCACCTCGACCCGCGAGCGACGCCTATGGCTCTCGACGTTGGCTGTCGTCGCCGCGATCTATGCCACTCTCGGGCTTACCGGCCGCCTGGCCAGCACCCTGCGAGAAGCCGAACTGATGTCCGCGTTCTTCGCACTCGGCATGGTGCTGATCGGAGTGTCCATCGTTGTCCAAGGGCTGCGATCGCGACCTGGAGGTGCTGAAATTGCTGTCGCTCTGGGAGTCGCGACGGTCTATTTCATGGTGTTCGTTCGCATGGGCAGTCACGAAGAACGCACCCATCTGATCGAGTACGGCATAGTTGCACTGCTCATCCATGCAGCCCTCAACGAGCGCGCGATGCGGAGTCCGCACATGCCCGCGCCCGCGATCCTCGCTGTCACAATCGCGGGCTTCCTCGGCGTGGTCGACGAACTCATCCAAGCACTGCTGCCCACTCGGGTCTTTGACCCGCGCGACATTCTCTTCAATACCTTGGCGGCCATCTTGGCGGTGGGCGCGATCCAGGCCCTCCGGTGGGCAAGACAACGTGCCGGCAAATGAGGTTCAGCAGACGGTTCGGGTCTTGCGACCAGTAGACCCCCGAGGAAGCAGGGCCTGGCCCGCCTAGCCCACAGGATGGGTACTCAAGCCCAGCGAGCACTTCTACACCTAGGCGCAGGATGTGAAGGCCGGGAACTATCTCGCGCCGCCCTGACCTAGGGAAATGGGCGATCCGGCCTCTGGCTCCGGCTTCAAACGCGGAGAGCCACAATAGGGGCACAGTGTCGTTATCGGCGTCGTACGATACGACTGCTGACGAAGGTACGGCGTACAGAGGTGAATAAGGATGGAGGAACTCGACGCTCAGTTTATTGAGCGCTACAACCAGCTCGACAGGATTATGCTTCGGGTTGCCAATGAACTGACACCCAACGGCATTGAGATATTACTGCTCGCTGCGTTGGCGGGACGTTCAGTGAGGCTAGGAATCGACGAAGTGGTTGAACTGCTCTGGGAATCCGAGTCGATATCTGCTCGCGACCATCTCATTCAGGTGCACCTTGCGGGGCTTGAATCCTATTTCTATCGGCAAGGGTATTGCACGAGTGGGCATATGGTCAGAATACTGGCGGGCAACTATAGCGTTGCGACGGAGGAAGTGAAGCAATCGATCATTTTTAATGGGTTTCCCTTCGTAACCGCCACAGTGTCCAGTGCGCAAGAGTTGAGTGATGTCACACCATTAAAGAAGGTCAGCCATTCAGAATACTCCGCTATGTTTGAGAAGCTGCTTGCTTCTTGGGGGGTCGTCAATCAGAAGGAAGCTGAGCGGCTGATGTGGTCCCGTCTAGACTCGATCCATGATGCACTCCCCAAACACAAGATTGGATCGGATTTTCGTCGAGAGCGGCGTGGACGGGCAGAACCGCTACCTATGTACGTTCGTAACGAACTCCATCATCCAACAAAGGGGGCGGCATTGGAGACGGAGGCGTTCGAACAAGACAAGCGAATTGGTTACGCCATCATGCAGGCGTGGTTGACTCGAGACCAACAACAAGACCAAGAGGAGAAATGAACTGCTGGATCCGATAGACGCCGCCTACCCGGACCTGTTCCCGATGGTCTGGGACAGCCCCCTGTCCGTATGTGGTCCTCACCCCGGCCGAGTCCGAGGATCTCCAAGCCCAGCTCCGACGCTGGCGAGAATCCGGCTACGACCCTATCTGTTCCCAACGCTCACGACGGAACCTCCACCGGGAGGACCCGCAACCCGTCCACATAGACCAGCAATCGCGAGCAGCCAGGCGGCGGGTTGAACGGACCGGCGGCGGGCTCACTGACTGTCGGCGTGGTCCAGGATGGATCTGGGGTTGGCTGCGCTTCCCGGCACGGAGCGGGGCGACGGTACGCTGGTCGCATTAGGCGCACGAGTCGTACTAGGCGCACGAGCCAACAGATGGCCTGAAGGACACCGGAGCCGTTGATGCGCACATACAGACCGACGGCAGCGATCGCAGGCCTTGGCATAGCGGTACTGCTGACCGGATGCGGCGGCACCCAATCCGAGCCGGCGGACACCGCATCACCTACGACCACTACGACGGTGCCAGCCACCACCACTACAGAGGGTGCCGCGGCCCCCACCACTGAACCTCCAACAACAACAACTGCCGAGGCGACGACCACAACAGCGGCTGTGACCACTACGACTACCACCAGCACCACCACCACAACGACCACGACGACCACGACGACCACCACGACCGAGCCTCCGGCACCGCCACCCGACATCGTGCGATTGGTCATCACACCCGCAACCGTCGCCCCGTCCGCAGAGGCGACACTGCGATGGGAGGTCGAAGGCGCCACCACTGTGGAGCTGGTGCTTCCCGACGACGAGGCCGTGTCCGTGGAGCCCTCCGGGAGCCTTCCTGTCGCCCACCCAGATGAGGGCGATTACTCCTACACGCTGCAAGCCACCAACGAAGAAGGCGAGACAGTCTCTCGGACCTACCGTCTCACCGTCCAGGAGCCGCAGGGCGCCTGGCAATTCGACGCTTGGAGCGATGAACTGACGGGCGACCGGTTCCAGGTGCTGGTCCTGGAGGCCTCCAGGCACACGTACCCCGACGACGAGTTCGGGCTGTGGGACGAACCGCCGTTGTTGATCATCCGATGCGACGCGGGGACCTGGGTGGCGTACACAACCTGGGGAGGCCAATACGTGGCGGCCCCCTTCCGCGAGGGCATCCCCGTCGCCTACCGCCTTGACGACGACGAGGTCGTGAACAGCACCGGGTCCGAGCTGACCTCCAACGACGGAGTGTGGATCGACAACCCCAAACGGTTCGTGTCCAGCCTGCTCAGCAAGACCACGCTCATCTACCGAGTGTGGAACTTCGACGACCAGGAGGTCGGCACGGCTACCTTCCCGATAGCGCACCTACAGAACAGGATCGACGAGCTGTCCGCCTGCACCCTGTAGAGCACATCGGAAGACCAACCGACCACACGCCGGAGTGGGCACATACCACGGGGCTCGGTTTCGACGCATGCTCATCCCCACTGACGGCAACACAACCAGCTGACCCATGACTGACAACGACAACGACAACGACGACGCTGAGCTCCGGATCAATCAGCACATTGTGTCCAAGTGCTTGATCCGCCGCTGGGGCAGAACCGGCAAGGATCCGGTGCAGTACTTCGATCTGCGGAACGGGCCGCGGTTCAAGACGGCAGCCCCGAAGCAGATCATGTACCGAACCGCGGACGGCCAAGGCGACGGCTTCGTGCCGGTCGAGTTCGCCAGTTCTTTGGAGACGGAGTGGAGCCTGGTCGAAAAGCACGGATGCGAAGCGATACAGGCCGTGCTACGAGACGGCACTGTCGACGACGCCCACAGGACCGCGATCCGCGGGCTGATGGCGTTGCATCTGCTTCGCAGCTCCGAGACGTTGGGCCGGTTCTTGATGATTGTCGGCGACAGGGCCACCCAACTGCACGCCGAGGTCGCCACCAGCGACGACTACCGGCAGGTTCTGGTGGAGACCGGCATGACAGTCGAGGAGGCCCAGGAGGCCGCGGACGAGGCGATCCGCTCCCCTGACGGCTTCGTGCAGGGAGCACGCGCCGACTTCGCGGGGAAGATGACCCGCTGGCTGGGGCGGTTCGTCCAGGAACTGTCCGCCGGCGGTCTGCTGGTGCGCAAGTCCGACACCGACGCTCTGGTGCTAGGCGACGGTCCAGCGTTCCTGTCGCCGAGGGACTGCCTCACCTGCGAGACGACCGTCATGTTCGGCGAGCTCGACTCGGTGCGCCGCTGCGACCGCCACACCGGGTTCAGCGCACACTGGCCCTTCGCGGACTGGCTCTGCTGGATGCCGCTCGCCCCGCAGTTGCTAGCGGTGACCGGACCCAGGATCAAAGACGCCGACACGCTGCTGCCTCTTGTGGGGTCAATGTCAGACAGGGTCAACGTCATGCAATGCCGCCGGGCGCAAGTGCGGATCGTGATCCCGCCAGGCACCCAGAACCGCTACCAGCCAATCATCGACACCCACGCCTCAGAGAGGCCGCCCGTGTCCAGCTACGCGCCAGAGCAGCCACCCGAAGACGCCCGCTGGAAGCTGTAACCGGGCGCGGCCAGCTGCCGGGGCAGATCTCCGGCGAAGCGGCGAACGGGCGTGACGGTAACGGTCATTGCGCCGCGCTTGACGCAAGCGATACCGATAGCCGCGTAGAGCCC
This sequence comes from Acidimicrobiia bacterium, assembly GCA_022821685.1. Taxonomy (GTDB): domain Bacteria; phylum Actinomycetota; class Acidimicrobiia; order Acidimicrobiales; family Aldehydirespiratoraceae; genus Aldehydirespirator. The sequence goes on along the minus strand of JAJEDD010000044.1, from coordinate 59,971 downwards.
CGAGCGGCGCACGGACGGCCCCGGCTAGGGCGGAGCCGTCTACAAAGGCGGCACTCATCACTCGGCATGTTCACGCCCGTCGAATGCGAGATCCGCCACGCCAACACCGCCTGAGACCAAAAGGCAACCCGACCGCGCGAAACACAGGGCACACCAGACCTTCCGGGAAAGCCAGGGCGGTTCAGACCTCTAGCCCTCAACCGGCAACGGCAGCCAGCAGTCCCCGGTTGTCGGCAGCGAGCTCCATGGTCGACACCGACGCCTGCGCGCGTTCTAGGCGGCGGGCCAGCTCGGTCTAGGTGAGCTCGCGGTGTCGGCGCAGCTCCCCGAGGGTGTAGATAATCATCTCGGCGCGGGCCTCGTCCTTCAGCGCCTCCACCTTGGCCCTCTGCTCGGGCGTCAAGTCGCCGATGAAGTCATCAAACCTGCGATAGGTCATTTCATGTGTCTCCAGTGAGCGCAGGCACGCCGCCTCAGGTTGGCTAGGTATTCTGGAAGTGCGTCTCGGGCGCTGAGTTCTGCCAGGTAATCGTAGAGGCGTTCTGGTGCCGGGATGGCGGAGCGGTACGACTCGTTCCATGGGCGGGCGCACAACCCGCTGTCGCCCCACTGATGGGGTGTGATGCGCCTAATCAACTAGATGGGCTAATGCCCTGAGTTCGTCGGTGATGATCAAATCCAGGCTCTTCTCTTTCGGACCGCCCATTCCACCGATTGAAAGAACAAACCTGTACTCCTCTTGGTCGGAAAAATGGGTGCGCTTCACAAACGGGGTGACGAGTCCCCAGGATCCTTGCGGGAATTTCTCGATTACCTCCGAGGGAGACTCTGTGTATACGACGGAGCCGTGGTCCACGAATAGCTGTGGACACAACTGCCACCATACGTCATATGGCCTCTCTAGGTCGCTCGGCCGGAGGGAATTTCCTAGGTCAATCGCCAGTTGCTTGGCGAAATGTGACGAATCTGCAATGAGTGTCGTGGCATCGTAACTCTGGCAAACACTCGCCCGCATACTGTTCGTGTCTGTCAGCAACGTTGGCGCCATGGAAGTGCAGAGAATCCAGCAGTCACTCTTGTGGGTCAAAGTGGTCTGAATGCCGTGTGCGTCAGGAATTGGAGTTTGGCCGGCTTCCCGCCGGGAGGTGGCGAGGTCAGTGTTTCGCCGAAACGTCGCTTCCTCCGGATCACCTATCCCGCACCGGTCACTCTCCTCCCAGTTACGGTAATAGGCAGCGGTGCGAAGTCTGATGTTCACGGAGTTGGGTATGGCGTACTGGCTTTCGGAGAACCTGACTACCTCTGACGTGCTGGAGAGGAAAGTTGGACTCAATACGTTCACTCGACGAACCACGACCTGGAAAGCAGACGGACCACCTATGCGGACTGCGTGCTCAGTCCTGCAGTGAGCGCCATCATACGCACGCCTGAACTCCTGCGTGATGGGGATGTCCTCAATCTTGAGTCTCAACGCTTCCTCCCACCCGGTCGGTGTCCTAGCGGAGGTCGAGGACGGTGCTCAGGGCGGTGTCGATGCCCCACTGCTCCTCGGGGCGCAGATGCCCAACCAGGTCGCCCAGACGGGTGACATCGACGGCTCCGACTTGTTCGACGAGCACGGTTGTCTGCCGTCCGTCGAGCTCGATGAGAGGGCGGAAGGAGGCGGGCCGAGCACTAGTGGAGGTTGGCGCCACCAGCACGACGGAGCGGGGCAGGAGCGCGTCGGACTGCACCACCACACCGAAGCGGCGACCCCGCTGCTCGTGGCCCACGCCTCGAGGGATGCGCAGTTCGAAGATGTCACCCCGGCGCACGCAGCTGCTCCATGAGGCTTGCGACTTCAGCCATCTCAGCCCGGTCGGCTTCGTCGGCCTCCAGGGCGGACACTTCCGCGGCAAGCGCCTGGCGGGCCCGCAGTCGAGTTGCCTCATGTACGAGAGACGACCGGATCGCCTCCGACTGCGTAAGGCCCTGCGCCTCCAGCTGGCTGAGGGCCCGCAGGGCATCGTCGTCAAGTCGCACCGAGATCGCACGGGTCATACGAGTATGGTATCACGAAACGTGATACACCAGGGGATTGGAAGCCGTGATCGCAATGCCACTATCTGATGCAGCCGATCCCGTCCACACGACTGGCCCCCCCCCGGGGGGGGGGGCTACGCGGTTTGTGCCGGTTCTGATGGCGTCTTGGCGTCTCGGCTCTCGGCGTCGCTGCTGACGGCGCGGTGCTCATCACTGCTTTCTAATAATTAGTGGAGTTCTCCACTAGTTATGTCAGGGTGGATGCGTGAGCGTCCAGGGCATGCTGTCATTGGTAGAAGCTAGCCACGTACTGGGCGTGGGGCCCGAACAGGTCCGCCGCTACTTGCACAGGGGCCTGCTGCCAGCTGCGAAGATCGCCAACGCGTGGGTTCTGCCCGCCGCAGAAGTGCATGCCCTCGCCGAGGCTCCGCCTCGTGGTGGTCGGCCGCTGTCTCAGGCCGCCGCCTGGCGCAGCATCCTCGCTGGGAGCGTCGACTTCGATGACCCTTGCCGCTACGCCAACCGCGGCGTCCTCGCTAGGTACAGCGGCGGTGTGGGCATGGTCACGGCGCTGCTGGCCAGCCCCGACCTGGTCGTCAGCGGGATGCACGCCGCGGGTGCCTATGTGGACCTGCTCGATCCGCTGCCCGACGAGGCGCAGGTCTACATCGAAGCAGGATGGCAGCAGCGCGCCGACAGCCGGCACCCGATGCGCGGCCTCGCGGCGGACCCGCTGGGCAGAGTGCTGGTGCGGGTGCTGTCCCCCGACAACTGGCGCATCCTGAGGGCGCACTCCGCTGCCGCCGGGCCGCTCCAGCGGCCGGGGAGCGAGGTGTCGTTCGTGGCTCCGGCGGCGGCGGTCGCCTTGGACCTGTGCATCTCGCCGCACCCGCGCGAGCAGCGTGTGGCCGACGCCATCATCGAGGGGCTCTGATGACCAGCGCGCCGGTAGTGCTGCCCGCATCCGCGCTGAGCAACCTGAGTAGCGCAAGAATGGTTGCCAGTTCGCTAGCTTGCGGTTCAGCAACCGGCGACTGTCATTCTCGGAAGGGGGAACGTCCATGGCCTCTGACACGCAGGCAGATGCCGCACGGTCGGTCCAGTTCCATACCGGTGCTTACGCGTCCGAGCATCGTGAAGCTCTAGAGCGGGACCATTGGGGACGGTCAGCGCTCATGTACCGGGGCGAAGTCATCGAGGTATTCGATGCGGGCATCGATGCCTACGACGCTGGCATGGAACGGTTCGGGCAAGGCAACTTCGCCACTCAGGGCATCGGCACGGTCAGCGTCGGCTACCGCGTCGTCCGTCCCATCGACTGACCTTCCCGTAGCGTTGCCCCAGATCGAGATTCCGGTTGAGCGCGCCCGAATCGTGGTGAGACTGGCCGTGTCAGCGGTGTCTCACGACGGTGAGGAGCACGTCGAGGGTCTGCTGGATACCGGCGCGACGCGGAGTTTCATCAGCAACGAGTTGGCCACGCGGCTAGGGGTGGTCCGCAGCGGGACTGTAGAAGTGACCACCCTAGACATGGCAAGCGAGCAGAGACCGACCTACCCCGTGCAGGTGCGTCTACCTGCGCCGCAGTTGGTTACGGCACCAGCCGAGGATCATTATCGCGGGCGAATCGAGGCTGTGGGATCGGAGCACCGCTTCCAAGGCAGGCACCCCACCACGCCGTGTGATGTGCTGCTAGGGATGGACCTGATCAGTCAGTGGCAGGTCGAGATCAGCGACGGCCGATGCATCATCGGTTGGTGAGCGCCCACCGGGAGGCCAGCTGTGAGGCGGATTCGATACAACTGTGCGTGCTGGCCGCGCTCGGCCCCAAGATGCTCGCCCTGTCGGCCGGGACCCACCGCCGCCGCGACAACATCGCCGTCATCCCGGCCGCGCTCCTCGGTCCTTGGCCCAACACGCCAGCGCGGTTGAACATCAAAACATCATTAAATTGCGATGCCATGATGTCTACATGCGAACAACGTTGACTCTCGACGATGACTTGGCCGCCGCCCTCAAGGAACAGGCCCGGCGCGCGGATCAGCCGTTCAAGCAGGTCGTCAACGACACCCTGAGGCGAGGTCTGTCCCCGGCCCTCGCAGAGGCGGAGTCCGGCTACCAGGTCACGCCCCACGACAGCGGTCTCAGGCCCGGCGTCGATCCGTGGCGGCTGAACCACTTCAACGATTCGGAGGTCCACTCCAACGACAACGACTTCGCCCGCCTCCCAGGGCTGCGCTGGCGCAACCCGCTCTAGCGCTGCAACCCTGGGGCGGCTGTTTTTTGGAGGCCGAGCGGATAGGCCAGCGAATCCGGCCCATACGGGCGAGGCCGTGGCCCGAGCGGCCCGTGAGCGCAGCGAACAAGAGCGGGAAACACCCCCTTGCGACGCGAGAGACTCTCACCTATCCGCGCATGCTCTTATGCACAGTTCCTTGCTTCAGTCCGGGCCGGCACGCCTCTGTGGGCGTGAGCACGGCCCCGCAAGAATCCCTCCCTAGCGCACCGGGAAGAAGATGTCGGTGCGCCACCTCGACTGGTCGGGCTCGGCGGCGGGGTCGTTCACATAGACCTCCCAGGGCGAGTCCGCGGCTTCGAGCCCCTGGGACTCCATCCATGCCGTCAGCGCCATCCATGTCTGGGGGAGGCCGTCGTACGGGCCGAGGTGGGTGACGGTCGCGGCCCTCCCGGCGGGAAGCTCTCCGGGTCGGACTCGATCCTCGCCGGGCATGGGCGACGCCACCGGTATGGCGCATTCGAGCTCGACGGTCTCTCCCGGCGGCGAGTGGTATCTGGCCAGGGACATCCCGGCCGGCTCCTGACCGCTCCGCGCGATGTGTCCGCTCAGTTCGCCGAACAGCGGACCCATAGCGTCGCCGATCTCGCTCATCGAGACGGTCGTGCGAATGCCCACGATGGCCTGGGCCTCAAGCTCCCTCACCCCGAACTCCAGCGTCATCGTTGCTGTCCTCCAATGCTGTCGACCAGCGCTCTTGCTTCGTGGCGGCCGAGCCCCGGCTGCCTCAGCCGCGGACCGTAGGCAAGCTCTACCGGTGGCTGCAAGTCAGTTCAGCAAGAGCCGCGGGCTGAGGGGACTTGGCTTGCCCCCGGCCCCGGAGGCGGTAACCACCAGCTGCCGAAAGTGCGTCGCGATCTCTGCTGCGCAGCGGCGCCGCCGCTTGTCGCGCGCTGAAGCTCTCGGTACAGCGAGAGCTGCTTGAACAGATCCGGGGCACTCAGCCGTCGCAGGGTGGTTGGGTTCGTTCGTCGTCTTGGTGCTGGCTAGTGGTCTGTCGCGGATTTGGTTAGGGCGACTCGTCCTCGTTTGACTTTGGCGATGATGTCGTTGGCGGGTTGGGTCCAGGCGATGGGCTGGGGGTTCTCGTTCCAGTTCTGGGCCCAGGTGTCGATGGTGTCGGTGAGCTCTGCGACGGAGTTGAAGCTGTTGTTGGTGAGGGCATTGCGGGTCAGCGCCGAGATCCGTCTGCATGTCGGCCGAAGTTCGGCATGGACTCCGACCCTGCTCGACGCGTCCGTCACAGGGCGGCCCTAACGTTGCGCGGAGCAGCGGCGGCCGGAACGTTGAGCCCGGACTGCGGAAGGAGCGACACGAGGTGGTTGAGAGCAATCCCTACGCCGACTACATCGAGCAGGCCCAGGATGTCATCGACTTTGATGAGGCCAGGGAAATCGTGGAGTGGAAGCATGAGGTCATCGAGGGGCTGCGCCCAGCGCTCGATGCGGTGCGCAACGGGAGCAGTGACTGGCCGTCGCTGGTGGTGCAGGGCGTCACGCTCGAACACGATCTCTTCGATTGGCGCGCTGGTGAGCCCCTCAAGAACTGGTTCAAGTCGGGCTCAGACGAAGCGCTGAGTGCCCTGAGAAGTCTGTGGGCCGAGGACGGCGCGTCATCTGGCGAACGAATCCGCGGCTTCTTCGACCTAGTCCCCGCCGACGTGCCCGCTCAGCGGATGGGGACGGGGTTGAGGCCGGTCTCAGTGTTGCTGATGGCGCTGGGATCGGACTGTCCGCCCTACAAGTTCCGGCAGTTCGACAGGGCCTACAGGCGAACCGGTCATCCGAGACCCTCGCGGGATATGGACGAGGGATCTACGTATGAACACGCCGTGTCCTTCCTTGACCGACTGATCGACAACTGCGAGGGCGCGCCCTGGGACCGTCTCGAAGCTGAGTCGATCCTCTGGCAGATGGAGCAAGCCGCCAAGTACCCAGAACCGCCGCCCGAGGTGCCGCCCCCGCCCGCGGCAGCGTGGCTCATCAGAGCCGGCAGCAAGGGCGAGGGCGAGGAGTACAGCCTGGAACACGGACTCGCCAGCCTGCACTACGACAATCCGCCCGACTTGAGCGGCTTCTCGAGTCGGGATGAGCTGGTGGATGCCATGCAGCGGGCGCATCCCCATGCGTCTCGCCAATCGATCCTCAGCGGGGCAGGTCAACTCTGGACACTCCGAACAGAGGTTTCGCTTGGCGATCTGGTCGTGATGCCTCTGGTGGCCACGCGCTCACGGAGCATCGCGGTCGGCACCGTGACGAAGGAGTATTCCTATCGCGCCGACGAGTCCGCACGGCACACCGTGTCGGTGGACTGGAGACGGGCCGACGTGTCCCGATCCGAGGTCAGGGAGGATCTCCTGAAACGGATGAACCAGCGGGGGACCATCAGACGCATCCGAGCGGAGGACGCTTCGTGGCGGCTGCATCAGGTGCTGCTGACGGGTCGTGATCCCGGCCCTCGGCTCGGCCGCGAGAAGCCAGAGTCCGAGCCTGCCGACGAGCCTGTGTCGCTGGACGAGCTTGCCGATGGCCTCAACTGGGAGGTCGAGCACCTGCACAGGATCGAGCGATTGCTGCGCGACAAGAAGCAGGTCGTCTTCCAGGGGCCGCCGGGGACTGGCAAGACCTATGTGGCCCAAGCGCTGGCAGAGTGCTTGGCTGGGTCGTCCGAGCGGGTGAGGCTCGTGCAGTTCCATCCGTCCTATGCCTATGAAGACTTCGTGCAGGGGTTCCGTCCCACCCTTGAAGGCGGCCGTCATGGGTTCGCGCTGCGGGACGGCCCGTTGGTTGAGATGGCCAGCAAGGCCAGTTCGGCGCGCAACGAGATCTATGTCCTCGTCATCGACGAGATCAACCGAGGCAACTTATCCAAGATACTGGGTGAGTTGTACTTCCTGCTGGAATACCGGGACAGGAAAGTACACCTCCAGTACTCCGACGAGCCGTTCTCGTTGCCGGAGAACCTCTGGATCATCGGCACCATGAACACCGCCGACCGATCCATCGCCCTTGTGGATCTGGCATTGCGGCGGCGGTTCCACTTCGTTGAGTTCCATCCCGACAAGGCGCCTGTGCAAGGTCTGCTCCAGAGATGGATGGACACCGACGTCGAGGGGATGGCCTGGGTTGCGGATGTCGTCGAACGAGCCAATGAGAAGCTGTCTGATCGCCATGCAGCCATCGGGCCCAGCTACTTCATGAGAGAGGATCTCGACGAGGAGATGGTCGAGATGATCTGGGAGCACAACGTGATGCCGTACGTCGAGGAGCAACTCTTCGGAGAGCGCGATCAGCTTGACGGGTTCAAGCTCGACCTCCTGAGGCGAGAGATCGCAGGCGAGACGGAGCCCGACGCTCCGGCTGCCGATGGAGGTGACGAGTCCGCGGACGGCGGCGATGCGCCGGATTGAGCTGCAGGAGTATCGCGAGAGCGAGCCCCTGCGGCTGACCGTCGCCGAGCGCGACACCCTCAAGCGAGCGCTGCCGTCCCTCACGGTCCAGGCGGTCGAAGGCGATAGCGACCTCTACATCCTGCGGCCCGAAGCAGTGATAGGTGCGTTCGAACTCGAGGATCTTTCTGTTGTCGTGCATCCGAAGCTGGACATCTCACGTGTGATCTACCTGGCCTCCTACGCGATGGGGACCTACAAGCCCAAGGAACAGCGCTTCGACTTCACGTCTGAGCCCACGTTGGTGGAGGCGTTGGCGCTCGCTCTGACCGCCGCCGCTCGCAGAGCATTTGCGCGCGGATTGCTGCACGGGTATCGGACCGAGCAGGACGCGCTGCGGACCGTCCGTGGCCGGATCGATATGGCAGAACAGCTCAGGCGAAGGTTCGACCTGCTAGTGCCAGTTGAGGTCACCTACGACGAGTTCACTGACGACATTCTGGCGAATCGTCTGGTGAAGGCCGCGGCTGAGCTTCTTGGTCGAGGGCACCTTGAAGACTCGCGCTCGCGGGACGGGCTCCGGTGGATGAGTGCAACGCTCGCCAACGTCACGTCTGTTCGGTTCTCCCCGCAGGACGTGCCGGAGGTGATGTTCGACCGGCTCAACGAGCACTACCGGGAGGTGGTGTCGCTCTCACGGTTGATCCTGCGGCATCAGGCCCTGGAACTGGAGCGTGGCGAGACCCGGGCCTCTGGCTTCCTGATCAACATGAACGAGGTGTTCCAGGGGTTCGTCACACGGGCGCTGCGGGAGTCGCTGGGCGCTTCCGAGCGTACGCTCTGCTCCGACGCCAGCCTTGCCCGACGGGCCATCACTCTCGATGAGCGAGACCGCATCGATCTCAAGCCCGACTTCACTTGGTGGGAGGGTCGCCGATGCGTCTTCGTCGGTGACGCCAAGTACAAGCGTGTTTGGTACGAGCGTGTGCCCAACGCGGATCTCTACCAGATCCTCGCCTACGCCATCGCTCTCGATCTCCCCGGCGGGCTGCTGGTCTACGCCAAGGGCGAGGCTGACGCGGTCGAGCATGAGGTGCGCCACACGGGCAAACGGTTGGAGATCTTCGCCCTTGACCTCGCCGGCTCGATCGAGAACCTTCATACTACTATCAACCATTTGGCGCAACGTGTCTACTTGCTGCGCGCTGAAGCTCTCAGTATCGCGCGAACCGCCTGAGCAGACTCGGGGGTTCCAGCCGTCGCTGGGCGGCTGGTATGTTCGTCGTCTCTGTGTTGCGCTTGCGGAGGGCGGTGCCAGCTCTGAAATATATTTATTTAGCGCAGATAATATTGTATATAGCTGATAGATGTCACACCCCTCTGGCAAGATGTTCGCATGGTTAGGGACACGGCACGACGGGTGCGGGAGGGGTTGGCGGAGTTGATCCGGCTGGCCAATGATCCCGCAACTCCGACTTCGGATCTGCTGGCACTGCTCGGAGAGTGCAAGACCTTCGGCGGGCAGCTGGCGGTGCTGCAGGCTGATACGGCTGCCGGGGTGGCGGTGCGGGAGCGACACGGCGATTCGGGTGTGGGGGTACTGGCGCAGGCTGTGGGGTTGTCGAAGCGAGATGCGGCCAGCCAGGTCAAGACTGTGGAGAAGCTCCAGGACATGCCTGCGGCCCGCGACGCGGTGGAGACCGGTCGCATCTCCGTTGCCAACGCCAAAACGCTGGTGAGGGCGTCTGGCAGGACAAGTGCGGCCCAGGTCGACGGCGACGCCGAGTTGTTGGAGAAGGCTGCTCAGTTGTCTCCTGATCAGTTCGTGAGGGAGGCCAGCCGCTGGACGGTGAAGCGTCAGGACGACGGCGGCGAGGGCGAATATCGGCGTCAGCGGGCTCGCCGGCGGTTGAGCTTCTGGGACGGAGACGACGGAATGGTGTACCTGCGGGGCGAGTTGGACCCGGTGACCGGTGCCAAGGTGCACAAGCGGTTTGTGCAGGAGGCCGAACGGCTGCGCCGCTTGGACCTCCACAGTTCTGGGGGTGAGAAGCGCAGCCTCGACCAGCGAATGGCGGACGCGCTCGACACTCTCACCTCACACGGAAGCATCTACACCAGAGCGGCCAGCGCTGGCAACAACATCGCCGACGCCGACAATGGCAGCGCCGTGGGTGGTGCCAACGAGATCAGCGACGCCGGCAACGCTGATGGCGCCAACAGCGTCGGCGACGGGTACGGCGACGCGGGCGCCGTGGGTGACGCCAACCGAGTCGGCAACTCGGGCAAGGCTGGCAACGGGGCCGGTGGCGGGTGCGGGTCTGGCCGGGTGTCGGCTGACATCACCATCGTGCAACATCTAAGTGCTGACGGCACCGACGCGTTCGCGGAGATCGCCGGGGGCGGTGTAATTCCTCAGAGCGTGCTGGAGGAGTACTTCTGCAACGCCGCCATCACGGGCGTGGCGTTCAGCCACAAGGGCGTGCCGTTGTGGCACGGCCACGCCAAGCGGTTGGCCACCAAGGCCCAGATGAATGCGTTGCGGGCCCTCTATGGAGCTTGCGGGGGCTGTGGCGCCGACATGTGGATCTGTGATGGCCATCACAGAGAGCCGGTGTCGCAAGGAGGGCGGACCGACATCGACAACATGATGCTGCTGTGTTGGGTGTGCCACCAGAAGGTGCATCACCATGGCTGGCGGGATGTGCCCGACGGACGAGGCCTGTACACCATCGCACCGCCGGAGCGCATCCGTCACGGCCCCGCCCACGCATCCGACCCACCGCCCGTCCGCGGATCCCCACATCAGCGCCCGCGCCGGGCCGCTCGCCCGCCCAACACGGCAACGGCACAGAACAATGCTCAGGTTGGAGCGCCGAATGGTGACGGCAACCGGCGTTCAGCAGAGCCTGAGCCGCTGTTCACTGTCGCCTAAGAGGCCGAGCGAATAGGTGAGCGATTCCGGCCCATACGGGCGAGGCCGTGGCCCGAGCGGCCCGTGAGCGCAGCGAACAAGAGCGGGAATGACCCCGCTGCGACGCGACTGGCTCTCACCTATTTGCGCGCCCTCCAAAAGAGCCGTCGTCGGCTCGCTGGCGATAGCTTGGCTGGCTGTGAGTGCGGGTGCCGGGGACGAGACGCTGGCCGGCTACCGGTCTAGCATCGACGACATCGACGCCTCGCTGGTGATGCTGCTGGGCGAGAGGTTCAAGATCACCAGGCAGGTCGGGATCTACAAGGCCCGCGTCGGGCTGCCGGCCGCGGACCCCCAACGCGAGGCGGAGCAGATCGTCCGGCTGCGGGAAGTGGCCGTTTCCGTCGACCTCGACCCCGCTTTCAGCGAGAAGTTCCTGCGGCTCGTGTTCGCCGAGGTGAGACGTGAGCACGAGCTGGCTCGCAGCGACGCCGCGGATAGCTGAGGCGCGCCGGCTGTGGTCGGGACCAGCCCGCCGGGCACGCCCGAGGCACTGGCCCGGATCACCGAGCACCGTCCCGAGATCGCCACCCTCGACTTCTGGGAGTCGATGAAGCCGCGCAACCGCGCCGGTGACATCCCCGACCTGTCTCCCTACCCGGCCTCGGTGCGCCTGCACCACCAGTACACAGACCACCAATCCTGATCCTGATTGGAGACCACCATGCGAGCCGTAGTGATCACCGCCCACGGCGGTCCCGAGGTGCTGCAGGTGCGAGACGTGCCCGAGCCCGCGGTTGGCCCTGAGGAGGTTCTGGTCGATGTGGTTACCTCGGCACTGAACCGGGCCGACACGCTGCAGCGGCGGGGCCTGTACCCCGGCCCGCCCGCCGACCATGAGATTCCGGGCCTCGAGTTCGCGGGGCGGGTGGTGGCCGTCGGCGAGCGGGTGGTCGAGCACGCCGTCGGCGACCCGGTCATGGGGATCGTCGGCGGCGGCGGCTACGCCGAGCGGGTCGCGGTGCATGAGCGCCAGGCCATGGCCGTGCCCGCCGCCCTGGGGCTGGACGCGGCCGGCGCCTTCTGTGAGGTGTACATCACCGCCTGGGACGCGCTGGTGCGCCAGGGCGGGCTCACCACCGGGCGGTGGGCGCTGGTGCACGCCGGCGCCTCAGGAGTGGGCACCGCCGCCATACAGATCGCCAAGGCCATGGGGGCCCGCATCGCGGTCACCGCGTCGGTGGGCAAGCATCACGTCTGCGAGGCGCTCGGCGCGGACGCAGTGATCGACTACGCCTCCGAAGACTTCACCGATGCCGTCGCCTCGGCCACCGGCGGCGCCGGCGTGGACGTGGTCCTCGACGTGATCGGGGGCGACTACCTGCCCCGCAACGTGTCGTGCCTGCGCACCAACGGGCGCATCATCCAGGTCGCCACCATGGCCGGCGGACCGGTGCCGTTCAACCTGGCTGCGCTGATGGCCAAGCGGGCCGCCCTGATCGGCACCACCCTGCGGGCCCGGCCCATCGAGGAGAAGATCGCCGTAACCCGCCAGTTCGCGGCCGAGATGCTGCCCCATGTCGCGGCCGGGGCGATGGCCCCCGTGATCGACAGCCGCTTCCCGCTGGCCGACGCGCCCGCCGCCCACGAGCGCATGGAGGCCAACCTCAACGCCGGAAAGATCGTCCTCGACATCAATCCCGGCTAGCTCGACGACCGGCTGGGCCGTGTCCGCGGGGCTGAATCCCGCGATGGCGTGATGCTGTCCCGGCTAGCGGTCCTTCATTGGGACGTAGTCGCGCTTGGGGGCACCGGTGTAGATCTGGCGGGGCCGGTAGATGCGGGACTTCTGCTCGACCATCTCGTTCCAGTGGGCCAGCCAGCCCGGTGTGCGGCCGATGGCGAACAGCACGGTGAACATGTTGGTGGGAAAGCCCAGAGCCTGGTAGATCAGGCCCGAGTAGAAGTCCACGTTCGGGTACAGGCGCCGGCTGACGAAATAGTCGTCGGCCAGTGCGACCTCTTCGAGTTTCAGGGCGATGTCGAGCAGCGGGTTCTTGCCGATCACCTTGAACACATCGTGGGCGGCCGCCTTGATGATCATCGCCCTCGGGTCGTAGTTCTTGTACACCCGGTGACCGAAGCCCATCAGCCGGTGCTTGCCCGCCTTGACCTCGGCGATGAAGCCGTCCACCTCGTCGTAGGAGCCGATCTGGGTCAGCATGTCGATCACGGCCTCGTTCGCTCCGCCGTGCAGCGGCCCGTAGAGGGCGGCGCAGCCCGCTGCGATGGCGGTGTAGGGGTCGGCGTGGCTCGACCCCACCACCCGGGTGGCGGTGGTGGAGCAGTTCTGGCCGTGGTCGGCGTGCAGGATGAACAGCACCCGCATGGCCTGCACCAGGGGCGGATCGGGCTCGTAGTCGCCGCCGACATCGAACATCATCTTCAGGAAGCGGGTGGGGTAGTCGTCGGCGTTCTCGGGGAACTGGAACGGCAGCCCCCGCGAGAACCGGTAGGCCGCCGCGGCCAGGGTGGGCATCTTGGCGATCAGCCGCACGATCTGGGCCCGGCGGTTGTCGGGGTCGAAGATGTCCTTGGCCTCGGGATAGAAGGTCGACAGACCGGCCACCCCCGACACCAGCAGCCCCATCGGATGGGCGTCGTAGTGGAAGGCGTCGTAGATGCGCTTGCGGAAGTTCTCGTGGATGAATGTGTGGCGGGTGATCTCGAAGGTCCACTCGTCGAGCTGGGCCCCGGTGGGCAGCTCCCCGTACACCAGCAGGTAGGCGACTTCCGGGAAGGTGCTGCGCTCGGCCAGCTGCTCGATGGGATAGCCCCGGTAGCGCAGAATGCCGGCCTCGCCGTCTATCTCGGCCACCGCGCTGGAGGTGACCGCGGTGGTGGCCATGCCGGGATCGTTGAACCAGATCCCTCCGAGGAGCTTGCGCCAGGCCCCCGCATCGACGCCGCCGCCGACGATGGGGATCTCGATGGAGCGGCCCGTGCGGTTGTCGGTGAGGGTGACGCTCTCCTCCATCGCAGAACAGATTACAGGGGAGCGTTGTCGTGGCGGCGCTCGGGCAGGCGCTCGCGCTTGGCGGCGAGCATCTCGAGGGCGGCGCAGATTTCCTGGCGGGTGTCGGCCGGCTCGACCACCGCGTCGATGGCGCCGCGCTCGGCCGCGATGTAGGGGTTGAGCAGACGCTGCTCGTAGGCCGTCTCCAGCTCGGCCCGTTCGTCGTCTGCTGCCGAGCGGTGCAGGATCTCCACCGCGCCCTTGGCCCCCATCACCGCGATCTCCGCGGTGGGCCAGGCCAGGGCGATGTCGTTGCCCATCGTCTTGGAGTCCATCACGATGTAGGCGCCGCCGTAGGACTTGCGCAGGGTGACGTTGACCCGTGGCACGGTGGCCCGGGCGTAGGCGAAGGCCATCTGGGCGCCGTAGCGGATCATGCCCCGCCACTCCAGGTCCTTGCCCGGATAGAAGCCGGAGGTGTCGACGAAGGTGACCAGTGGAAGGTTGAAGGCGTCGCAGAACGCCACGAAGCGGGCGCCCTTGCGCGACGCGGTGATGTCGAGCGTGCCGGCCAGCGATTGGGGCTGGTTGGCGACGATCCCCACCGGTCGCCCGCCGAAGCAGGCGAAGGCGGTGACCAGGTTGGCGCCCCAGAACGGATGAGGCTCCAGCAGATCGCCGTGGTCGGCGACGGCGGTGAGCACGTCGCGCACATCGTAGCTCCCGCCCGACTCGGCCGGCAGCGCGTCGAAAGCCTCGGGCACGGCCCGGTGGGCGGGGTCGCCGCAGGCCCGGCCGGGCGGGTCGGAGTCGTTGCTGTCGGGGAGGTAGCCGAGCAGCTCGGCCGCGGTGTCGTCAGCCTCGGATTCGGTGGCCACCACAAAGCTCGCCACCCCGGACCGCACGGCGTGGGTCTCGGCGCCGCCCAGATCGGCGCGGTCGACGGGCAGTCCGGTGAAGTGCTCCACCATCCGCGGCCCGACCACGAAGGCGTAGGCGTCGGCGGTCATCACCACGAAGTCGGCCAGCCCCAGCAGCAGGGCCGGGCCCGAGACGTTGGGACCGGCCGCGATCACGATCACCGGCACCACCCCCGAGCAGCGGGCCAGCTCGGTGGCCGCGGTGGCCCAGCCGTGCAGGGCATCCACTCCCTCGTTGAGGTCGGCGCCCGAGGAGGCCAGCCTCAGCAGCACCGGCAGGCGCTGGGTGCGGGCCAGGCGGGCGGCTGCGGCCATGCTCTGCCCGTCGGCCGGTGCCAGCGCGCCGCTGCGGTCGTCGGTGGCACCGCGGGCGTCTATCTCGACCACGCGGCGGCTGCCGAGGCTCGCCACCCGGCTGCGCACGAACCCGGATGATCCGGCCCTCAAGCTCACCTGGGTTGCGGGGGAGGCCACTGACACGCCGCTCATGGTAGGCAGCCGCGTCCCGAACGCCGGTGCGAGGCGCCGGTCGGGGTGGCCGGGACTGCCGGACTCGGGCCGTTGCACTCTCGCAGCCGAACGCCGGTCAGGGCGGCGGTGGCTGGTGGCGGTGGACGGATTCAGGCCGGTTGGCCGGCGCGGCTGCGGATGATGTTCAGCGCGCTGCCGGCTCGGAACCACTCGATCTGCTCATCGCTGAGGGTGTGGCGCGCCTTGAAGGCCCATGTGGCACCGCCGAGCGCGGTTACCTCCACCGTCACCGGTTGATCCGGGGCCAGGTCGGCCAGGCCCCGCACCGCGATCCGGTCGTCTTCGCCGATGCGGTCGTAGTCGGCCGGATCGGCGAACGTCAGCGCCAGCACGCCCTGCTTCTTGAGGTTGGTCTCGTGGATTCGGGCGAAGCTGCGGGACAGGACCACGGCGCAGCCCCGGAAGCGGGGCTCCATGGCGGCGTGCTCCCGGCTCGATCCCTCGCCGGTGTTGGAGTCGCCGATGAACACCCAGCGCAGGCCGGCTTGGTGGTACTCGCGGGCGATGTCGGGCAGGGGCTGGACCTCGCCGGTGATCTGGTTCTTGCCGTGGCCGGTCTCGTAGCCGTCGCCGCCGGGGGCGCTGGCCGCTCCGTTGCCGCCGAACCCGTTGACCACCCCCAGGTAGAGGTTGCCCGAGATGTTCTCCAGGTGGCCCCGGTAGCGCAGCCAGGGACCGGCCGCCGAGATGTGGTCGGTGGTGCACTTGCCCTTGGCCTTGGCGATGACGGGCAGATCCTCGTAGTCGCGGCCGTCCCAGGGGGCGAACGGCTCCAACAGCTGGAGGCGCTCCGAGTCGGGCGAGACCCGGACCTCGACAACCGAGCCGTCGGCGGGCGGCGCCACGAACGTGTCCTCGCCGGGGTCGAATCCGTCGGGGGGAAGCTCCACCCCCGACGGCTCGGCCAGCGCCACCGGCTCGCCGTCGTCGTTGGTGAGGGTGCCGGCGATCGGGTCGAAGTCGACGGTGCCGGCGAGGGCCAGCGCGATCACGGTCTCGGGCGAGGTCACGAAGGCCAGGGTGGCGGCGTCGCCGTCGTTGCGCTTGGGAAAGTTGCGGTTGTAGGAGGTGACGATCACGTTGGGCTGCCCCGGCGTGTGGCCCTCCTCGTCGGAGCGGTCCCACTGGCCGATGCAGGGTCCGCAGGCGTTGGCCAGAACGGTCGCCCCGAGAGCCTCGAAGTCGTCCATCAGGCCGTCGCGCACGATGGTGGAGCGGATCTGCTCGGAGCCGGGGGTCACCAGTAGCCGGGTGCGTGCCCGCAGGCCCTTGCCTGCCGCGTCGCGGGCGATGGAGGCGGCCCGGGTGATGTCCTCGTACGACGAGTTTGTGCAGCTGCCGATGAGGGCGGCGCTTATGTCCAGCGGCCACCGGTTCTGCCGGGCCTCCTCGCCGAGGTCGGCGACCTCCCGGGCCAGGTCCGGGGTGTGGGGGCCGTTGATGTGGGGTCCGAGGGCGTCGAGGTCGATCTCCACCACCCGGTCGTAGAAGCGCTCGGGGTCGGCCTCGGTCTCGGGGTCGCCGCAGAGATGGTCGGCCGCCGCGGCGGCCAGGTCGGCCGCGTCGGCGCGGCCGGTGGCCCGCAGGTAGCGGCCCATCGACTCGTCGTAGTCGAAGATGGAGGTGGTGGCCCCGATCTCGGCGCCCATGTTGCAGATGGTGGCCTTGCCGGTGGCGCTGAGCGAGCGGGCCCCCGGCCCGAAGTACTCCACGATGGCGCCGGTGCCGCCGGCGGCGGTGAGGATGTCGGCCACTTTGAGGATCACGTCCTTGGGCGACGACCAGCCGCTGAGGGCGCCGGTGAGGCGCACGCCGATGAGCTTGGGCCAGCGCACGTTCCATGGGAATCCGGTCATCACGTCGACCGCGTCGGCGCCGCCCACGCCCACCGCCACCATGGCCAGCCCGCCGGCGTTGGGGGTGTGGCTGTCGGTGCCGATCATCATCCCGCCGCAGAAGGCGTAGTTCTCCAGCACGACCTGGTGGATGATGCCCGATCCGGGCTTCCAGAACCCGGCGCCGTAGCGGGCCGACACGCTGCGCAGGAACTCGTACACCTCGTCGTTGCCCTCCAGCGCGGCCAGCAGGTCGCGCCGGGCGTCGCGGCGGGCGGTGATGAGGTGGTCGCAGTGGGTGGTGGTGGGCACCTGCACCTCGTCGAGCCCGGCGGTCATGAACTGCAGCCAGGCCATCTGGGCGGTGGCGTCCTGCATGGCCACCCGGTCGGGCCGCAGATCCACATACGACACGCCCCGCTCGGGCACCCCGGTCTCCGACGGATCGAGATGGTTGACCAGGATCTTCTCGGCCAGCGTCAGCGGTCGCCCGAAACGCTGCCGGGCCCGCCCCACCCGCTCGTCCAAGGTGGCGTAGACACCCTCGACCAGCTCCACCGGAGTACTAGCAAACACAGCCATCCAGCAAGCCTACGCCCCGCCGCAGTTCAGATGGCCGCCCCCATCAGAGGCGACTGTCACACCCACTCGGAAGACTGCGACAAGCAGATGACGGACTCCGCAGGGCGTCCGTGATCGCGTCCGCCCTCAAGCAAAGGAGCAGACGATGCCGAACCGGAAGAGCACGGTGGCCCCGATGACCGATGACAGGCGCTTTGCGGTGGTCGACACGGAGACCACGGGATTCTCGCGCCGCGATCGGATCGTTGAGTTCGCGTGCGTCACGATCTCGGAGGGCAGCGTCGTCGACGAGTACGAGTCGCTGTTGCAACCCGACCGGGATCCGGGTCCAGTGCATATTCACGGCATCACCCCGACGATGCTCGAAACCGCCCCAGACTTCGAGTCGGTCGCAGCCGACATCGCGGCCCGCCTCGATGGCGCGATCCTCGTCGCGCACAACATCAGCTTCGATCTGCGGATGCTGCGCCAGGAGGTCGAACGGGTCAGAGGCATGAGCCTGGACGTCGGTACCGGAGTCTGCACCTACCGGCTGACCGGGGACAAGCTGGCTGTGGCCGCGGAACGGGCAGGCATATCGGGCCCCAACCATTCTGCGTTGACCGATGCCCGGGTTGCGGCAGAACTGTTGCGCATCCACGCCGATGCCGGTGTGCTCGCCGGCGCCTCGCGGGCGTCGTGCAGCGCACCGGGGCCAGCCGGAAGCCTCACGATGCGCCGACCGGGAGCGCCTCCCCGGCGGGGAGCGCTGGGCATGCTGGCCGCTAGGACGAAGTGGCCCCCCACTGTGAGCGAAGCGGAGGCTCTGTATCTCGATGCGCTCGACCGCTGCCTCGACGATGGGGAGCTGTCCGAGCAGGAGAGGAGTTGGCTGTCGGACACCGCCTCGGCGCTTCGCATCAGCGACCGAGAGCGGGTGTTGCTACAGCGGCGGTACTTCGATCTGCTCGTCGAACGGATCCTCGCCGACGGGATTGTGTCCGATCAGGAGCGGAGGATTCATGCTCAGGTCGCCGCCGCCCTGGAGATCGAAGTGGATGACCTGCTGGAGGGCGTACTAGGAAGCCGTGCGTCATCCGGATCCGGCTCGGAAGGGTTCCTCAAGCCAGGCATGAAGGTGTGCTTCACGGGCAGCGCCGTCGTCGACGGTCAACCTGTGGAACGCTCGGAACTGGAGCGCTTGGCTGGCACCGTCGGCCTGGAAGTCGTGGGCGCGGTCACGAAGCGCTGCGGTCTCGTGGTGGCTGCGGACCCGATGTCGCGCTCGGGCAAGGCGCGGCGGGGGCGCGAGCTTGGCATTCAGGTGATCGGCGTGGCGGACTTCGTGGAACTGGTCAGAGAAAGGAGTCGTTGAATGAGTCAGAAGGAGATGTCTGGATGGTTCGATGCGGACTCTCGCTTCGGGAGGACGCTGGAGGTGTGGGTGGGCGTCGTCGTGGTGCTCTCGCTTGTGCCGCTGATCGCGTTCACCTTGGTTGAGGAGGGCAGCTCAGCGGCGGCCTGGATTGGCCGACTAGACACGGTGTTCTGGGCAGTGTTCACCGCCGAGTACGCGGCGAGGCTGACCTCGGCTCGCCATCGGCTGCGCTATGTCGGTTCGTTCTACGGGGTCGTGGATCTGCTGGCCGTGGTGGCCGGGCTGGCGAGCGTCACGGCGCTGGCGTCGGTGAAGGTGCTGAGGGTGCTCAGGGTCTTGAGGGTGTTGAAGCTGGCCCGGTACAGCTCCGCAGTCGACCGCTTCTCGGCAGCATTCAACGACATCAAGGATGAGCTTGCGCTCTACACGGGGATCACCGCGGTGATCTCGTTCATCGCGGCCTACGGGATCTGGCAGTTCGAGCACGAGGCCAACGACGCGTACGGCAACCTGTTCGAGTGCGTCTACTGGTCGGTGGCCTCGCTGACAATGGGTGCGGAGGGCATCGCGCCGGCGACGGCTGCGGGCAAGATCCTCGCCATGGTGCTCGTGCTGCTCGGCCTGGGGATAGTGGCCGTGCCGTCGGGCCTGCTCGCCTCAGCCCTGTCGAAGACCGACCCCAGGAACTAGCCAGCGAGGAGCGGGTGACAAGCTGGCAGTGACGGTCGGCAGTGTTGCGGGCAGGACTTGATACTCGTGAACTGCTTGCGGCGGACTCGATCTTGAGCTTCACCGATCTATATCGCCGTTGATTGGTTGGCGAGGGATGGCGCGACGACCCTTCAGCCTGATCGGTTCGTGGGGGACGATAGAATAGCCATACTGTGGATAGTCAAATAGTCTTTTGTGCATGACTTATCTGCGGCGTCATATGGACGGGCGCCTTGCTCGCCTGCTGGAGGTTCATCCCGCCTGTCTTGTGGAGGGGGTGCGCGGCGCGGGCAAGACCAGTACTGCTCTGCGATTGGCCGCGGCGACGCTGCGGTTGGATCATCCGCCGACAGCCCACCAGGCGGCCAACGACTTCGAAGGGCTGTGTGCTTCGCTGGCTGCCCCAGTGCTCGTTGATGAGTGGCAACGCATTCCGCAGGTGTGGGACTCGCTGCGGCGCATGATCGACGACGACCGGTCGCCGGGGCGGTTCATTCTCAGCGGCTCGTCGCGTGCCGCGGTCTCCGCCGACGTCCACACGGGCGCGGGCCGGATACTGCCGCTGCGGCTGCGGCCGATGACGCTCTCGGAGCGGCGGGGTGAGGTTCCCGCGGTGGCGCTGGCCGATCTTGCCGAGCACGGCATCGAGGCGGTGCGCGGTGTCCGTTCGCCGTTCTCGCCTGCCGAGCAGGCGGCATCGGCGGTGGAGTCGGGGTTGCCCGGCTACCTGGGACTCGCCGAACTGGACCAGCAGGAGGCACTCAGGGCCTACCTGGACTTGGCGGTCGCCCGAGATCTGTCCGAGATTTCCTCGACGGTGCGCCACACCGGCAAGCTTCGCAACTATCTGCGTGCCTACGGAGCAGTGGTGGCCACTACCACCGACCACGCCACCATCCACCAGGCTGCCGGCGTGTCCAAGACCACCGGCGAGGCCTATCACGACCTGCTGAGCCGCCTGGGACTGATCGAGGACTTGCCGGGGTGGTCCCACAACCGACTCAAGCGGTTGACCCGCAGACCCAAGCGGCACTTGGTCGACCCTGCGCTGGCGGCAGCGGACCATCATGAGTCGTCGGCAGTTCTGAGCGGGCGCCGTGACCGGCTCGGGGAACTGTTCGAGAGCGTCGTGGCGGCCCAGCTCCGCGCCGCTGCCGATGCTCTGGGCCTGTCGTGGCGCTTCGGTCATCTGCGCTCGGCCGGCGGCGACCAAGAGATCGACCTGATCGCCGACCTCCCCGACGGCGGTGTCTTGGCCTTCGAGGCCAAGCTGAACGAGTCCGTCGGCAAAGCCGATGTGAAGCACCTGTCAGGCCTGCGCGATCGGCTCGGCGACTCCTTCCGCGCCGGGCTTGTGGTCCATCCCGGTACGACCGCCTTCCGTGTCGATGACCGGATCGCGGTCGTCCCGCTGGGTGCGCTGGTCTGACCAGACGCACACTCACCGCACGGCGGGCCCGACGCTTCGGGTATCCCAGGCGGTTCGCGGTCTGTAGATGGGGCGGGCTATAGCGTTGGGGGCGTGACTGCGCTGCCGCTGACTGCTCCCACCAGGGATGACGCTTGTCGTGCTGCCGAGCAGCTTGCGGCGGCCGGGGTGTCGCGGGTGCTGCTGTACGGCTCGGTGGCCCGCGGCGACGCCAGCGCTCACAGCGACATCGACTTGGTGGCGGTCTTCGACGACATCGACTATTCGCAGCGCCTCCAACTCCGTGTCTCCCTCGCCAGGGCTGCTGAGGAGGTGGCCGGGCGGCCCGTGGAGGTGCACGTCACCGACCGGCCCGAATGGCAGCGGCGCACCTGTACCGTGTCGTCTTCGTTTGAGGCGGGCATCGCGCCAACAGCGGTGACGCTCATTGATCGCCCGGCTGGGGCGGTGAATTGGGACAAGGAGATCGGATTGCCCGACAACAATATTGACGAGGCGCTCGGCCGCCTTGACGAGGTGGCCAAGGCGCTCAACTCGATGAGCCGCGCGCTGCTACCCGACGAATGGGAGATCGTCGAGACGCGGGACGAGAGCCTGCCCCACTGGCGAATGATCGACATCTGCTCGGCTGCGGCTATGGCCATCGAGACCGCCATCAAGGCGCTGGCCGCGTTGGCTGGCACACCGGCACCGTTCAAGCACAAGATCGATCTGCTCGTTCCCCTCGCCGGCGAGCACGCCGATGCCGTGAGCGATGCCCTCGCTGAGTTCGAGCACAACGATGTGTCGGATGACCGCGCCCCCTATGGCGACATATCGATCTGGCGGAAGGCCGGCACCTACATCGCCGACCGCCCCGACATAGACCTGCGGGTGACATCGGCGTTGGCTCCCCGGATCGCTCGGGCAGCGGTCATCGTTGCAACCATCGCCGCCAGCGAGGCTGCGGGCGAGCGGACCGACAGCCCTGTCCTAGCCCGCATCCGCCCGATCATCGCGCGGGCAGCCGAGACCCTCGACAACCACGACCTCCTCACCGGCAGCCGCCTCTAGAGGAGCCGGTCGGCAACACTGCGAAGCTTGCGGCTGCGGTGCTGGTGAGTGATCTGTTAGAGGTTGGGCCAGCGGCGGGATCGGGTTGCGGGGGTGCGGCGGCGGCCGTCTAGGGCCCATTGGCGGCGCCAGATACCGGCATCGGGGCCGGTCAGGGTGCCGCTGGCGTTGGCGTGGGCCCGTTTGCGGGCCGAGTACCAGTCGGTGGCGGCCTCGTCGGCCAGGGCGGTCACCGCGGCCTCGATCCGGGCCGCGAACCGGGGGGCCCGCTCACCCGCCTCGGGCCGCAGCGGGGGGCCGAAGGTCACCGTGGCCGCCGCGGGCCGGGGCATGGTGCGGCCCTTGCGCAGGATGCTGCCCGTGCCGCCCACGTGCACCGGCACCACCGGCACGTCGCAGCGCACAGCCAGGTAGGCCGCCCCGCCCCTGAACGGCTGGCCCCAGCCGTCGGGGCTGCGTCCACCCTCGGGGTAGATGAGCAGGCTCCACCCGTCGTCGATCAACTCGGCGGCGAGGTCGGCTGACCGGCGGCCCACGCGGGCCCGTTCTATGGGGACGGCTCCCATCACCAGCGCGGCGGTGGCGCCCGCCAGCCGGGTGCCGAAGAAATAGTCGGCCGCCGCTCCCACCACGACCTTGTGGCGCCACGGCTCGGGAATCGAAGTGAGCAGCAGCGGAGTGTCGAGGTGGCTGTGATGGTTGGCGGCGAAGATCAGCGCGCCGTCGAGGTCGGCCAGCCGGTCGGTGCCGCGCCGGCGGGGCGAGGCCAGCACCTGCACCATGGCCCGCATCGGCCCCTCGACGACGGCAGCCCGACCCATGCGGGCTGGCCAGCGGCGGGCCCAGGCGGTGTCGAAATCGGCGCCGGTGCGTCCCGGCACCGCGGCCGGCGCCACGCCGCCGGGCACGTTGGGCGCCCGCAGCGGGAACGACCGGGCCCTGAACGCCCGGGCCGGCGACGGCAGGCGGCGCCGCATCCGCACCAGGCCGAGATCGTGAGCGATACCCACCGGGCTATTCCGCCCTGGTCATGCCGGGTCTGCCGTCGTGGCGGTGCGGTGCCGCGCCGAATCGTCGGGCCCTCACTTTGTGTCCGCCATCGTCGCCACTGTCCACCGGGCTACTCCACGTCGGCCATGAGGATGGGCGGGTTGTGCAGGTGGGTGATGGTGGGGGCCGGGCCCACCACATCGCTGGCCATCTCCAGGGCGTCCGACAGGGTGGACGCGGGCTGGAAGCCCATCCGCCGCACCGCCCGCTCGTCGCCGCCCACAATGATCACCCGTCCCAGCCACTGCAGGGCGTGCGCCCCCCAGTACCACATATAGAAGGGATGCACCCCGTGGTAGGCGTAGCTGGTGCGGTAGAGGTGCACATACCACTCGTCCGTGGCGAACTGGGCCTCGTACTTGGCCTCCACCTCGGCCGGGTCGGTGGTCTCGGCCAGCACCTGCTCGAAGAAGTCGATGTAGCTGGGATGGTGCACCGGATGGAACTCCCGGCGGGTGGGGTGGCTCATGATGACCACGCCGCCCTCGCGCACCAGTGGCCGGCCCCGGTAGAGGTTGAAGAAGTAGCCCAGGCCCAGGCACATCACCAGGATCGGGTTCATCACCGAGTTGACGTTGTAGGGGCAGATGTAGGGCAGTCCCATGGTGAGCACGTCGGTCTGGCCCTGCACCGGCACCAGATGCTGGGCCAGCACGTTGGCGGTGGTGCTCTCATGCACCGGCTCCACCGCGCCGGCCTGCACCGAGGTCATCTCATAGGGCGCCAGCCAGCGGTTGAACACGCCCCGGCAGGCGGAGGCCGGCATGGCTCGCAGCCCGGCGTGCATGGCCATGAACGAGGCCCGGTCGCGGGCGCTCCACTCCCACTCGCGCTTTTGCAGCACGGCCAGGGGGCCGTCGAGGCCGAAGGTGTTGTTGTTGACGGTGGTCTCAATCTGGAAGATGGGCGGGCCGTTGGCCTTGATCACCTCGCCCTGGCGCCAGTTGGAGTGGTGCAGCTCGGAACGGTGGCGGTCCATGAACGAGCGGGAGCGCTGCATGGTTCCCACGTTGTGGTGGTGGCGCAGCGCCCAGTAGTCGGCCAGGCCGGTGGCGGTGGACTTCCAGCCCCCGTCCATCGACACCAAGTTGATATTCACGTACACCAGCAGGTCGCTCTCCGCGGCCCGGCGGTTCATGGTGACCAACTCGTCGTGGTTGGTGCGGCCCAACTCCACCATGCCGTCGGGATCCTCGGCGTCGTGGTTGTAGAGCGCGCCCTGCGGGGCGAAGGCGTCGAACACCCGCTCGCCCAGCGCGTGGCGCAGCTCGTCGTCGGTCATGCGGCGGTGCAGGGCCAGCGCGGCGATGAGGTGGACGTCGTCCACTCCGGCGGCGGCGGCCATATCGAGGACCTGCTCGATTATCCGCTGGCGGATGTCGGGACGGCGCATGGGCGGCAGCGGCAGCGAGATGTCGTCGAAGGCGATGGTGAGCTTCATGCCGGGCCGCAGCCGCGACGGCAGCGGATCGGAGTCGAGCGGGTTGAGCAGGGCGTGGCGGATGGCGGCCTCGGGGTCGGGCAGGCCGGCGAGGGGCTCGGCCGGGTAGATGATCCGGCTGCGGCCCGGCGGCAGCCTCTCCAACCGGAAGCCCTCGCCGTGATGGAACAGGATCGGCGGGGTGGAGCGGTCTACGTCGAGCACCAGCCCCGGCCGCGGGGCGTTTCTGCGTTCGGCTGCCATCAGCGGGACCCTACGAGGTCGGCGCGGCGGGTTCGCGGCGCCAGCGGAAGGGGCTTGGCAGGCGCGCCCGCGCTCTTCGACCAGTGCTCGATCAGCCAGCCCCGCCGCCGGGCCAGCGCGGCCAGCTTCGTCTCGGGGTTGACCGCCACCGGGAACCCCACCGCTTCCAGCATCGGCAGGTCCGAGGTGCTGTCGGCGTAGGCCACCGACTCCCGCAGGTCGAGGCCGTGGAGCTCGGTGAAGTCGACCAGCGTCTGGTAGCGGGCCTCGCCGGTGGGGGGCACCGCGGTGAGCCGCCCGTCGTACACTCCGTCGCTGGCGCTCATCTCGGCCGCGATGATGTGATCGAACAGGGGCCGCAGCGGCGCCACCACGAAGTCGAGCGCGCCCGTGATGAGCAGCGTCCGGTGTCCCGCCCGCCGGTGCTCGCGGACCCGGCGCAGCCCCTGGGGGAACGACTTGGCAATGAGCAGGTCGCTGAGCATCTCGGAGCAGTCGGCGCCGATGCGGTCCACCGGAGCGCCCTCGAAGCGCCGGTAGAAGTAGCGCAGGAAGTCGCTGCGGTCGCGCCGGTCCAGCGCCAGCAGTCGGGGCGCCTCGCCCAGGGTGCGGGCCACGAAGCGCAGCCGGTCGAGGTCGTCGAGCTCGCGGGTGGCCAGCCAGGCGTAGCTGGCCACCACGT
Source organism: Acidimicrobiia bacterium (assembly GCA_022821685.1). GTDB lineage: Bacteria > Actinomycetota > Acidimicrobiia > Acidimicrobiales > Aldehydirespiratoraceae > Aldehydirespirator. The sequence continues at coordinate 34,501 of JAJEDD010000044.1, read as the reverse complement.
TGGAGGCGATGAGGGTGTTCTCGAGGTCGAACACGGCCAGATGGCGCTGCGGGTCGAGCACCTGGCGGCGCAGGCGCACCGAACGCGACTGGCTGCGGCCGGTGCCGGCCCCCGGCGCCATCTTCAAGCGCGCCTGCTCCACCATCGACGGCAGATGCACCTCGTGCACGTAGCGGGTCCAGTCGATGACGGCCGGGTCGAAGCAGAACTCGGCCCGATCAGCGTCGTCGAGCGAGTTCCACAGCTCCATGAGCCGGTCGAGCTGGTAGATGGCCTCGCACTCGGCGTAGGCGCCATACAGCTCGACGTACTCGTTGGCCCGGCCGAGCTGCTGGCGGCGCTCCTCCACGCCGGCGCTCATCAGGGCGTGGCGGCCCCGCAGCGGCAGAGCCGACAGCACCCGGTCGGCGGCCTCCAGCGAGCGCTGGGCCCGCTGCAGCTGGCGGGCCACCCGGCCCCGGCCCGGGAACGACCAGCGGGGCACCGGGATCGGCTGGTTGTACTCGTCGTAGACGGGATGCTCGGTGAACCAGCCGCTCACCAGGTCGAAGAGCTTGCCGTACTTCAGCGGGTTGATCGATCCGCTGGCCACCTGGATGACGTCGGGGGTGGGCTCGACCGGGCCTCGGGCCGCCACCGCCAGGATGGTGGCCACCACCAGGTCCACCGGGATCACGTCGATGACGCCCTCGGGCACGCCGGGAAAGTCCTTGAGCAGGCCCCGGGCATAGGCCGCGATGACCGGCTCGGCCATGCGGAAGCCCCTGATCCATCCGGGGCGGGGCTCGGCCAGGGCCGACTCGATGATCGAGGGCCGCACGATGGTCACCGCAATGTCGCCGCGGGTCTCGGCCAGCGCCCGCTCGCCCAGGGCTTTGGTGAAGGCGTAGGCGTCGGGGAAGCCGAGGCTCGCCGCCCTGGCCCGGCCCGCTCTGGTCATCTGGTCGCCTACCCAGCGCCGCCGCAGGCTCTCGACCTTGTCGGCGAGAGCGGGGATGCCGGCCGCGCCGAGCTCGCGGCGGGCCTGGGCCGACAGGTCGGCGAGCTGCTCGGGGCTGCGGCTGGCCTGCTCGGCGTCGCGGCGGGCCTGCCGGGCGCTGGCGACCTCGTCCTGCCAGGGGACAGCGATGAAGAACGGCGAGTCGTCGACCAGCTGTTCGGGGGCGGCGCCGCGGCGGCTGCCGGCCACATAGCAGGTCGACACCGAGATCAGGTGGGCCTGCGATCCTTCCTCGGCCAGTACCGTCGCCACCCGGGCCGGTCCCAGCAGGTTGACCTCCACCGCGTCGTCGAGGGCGGAGTCGAAGTTCACGGTGGCCGCCGAGTGGATCACGACGTCGCAGCCGGCCAGCAGGGCCCGGCCCTCGTCATCGAGTCCGAGCCCGTCGACGCCGACGTCGCCGGCGAGGGCGGTGACCCGCCGGGCGGTCATCGCGTCGTAGGTCTCCGCCCCGGTGCCGGCCGCGACGTCGGAGGGGTCGCCGGCACTGGCGGGGTCGGTGGCCGCCGTGTCGCCGCCGTCCATTTGCTGGCGGAGCCGGTCGAAGGCGTCGTTGCGCAGCACGTCTCGCTCCACCCGCTGGGCCGCGCCCCGGCGGCCCGGTCGCACCACCAGCACCAGCTCGCAGTCGGGCACGCAGCGCAGCAGGCGCTCGGTGAGCGCGGTCCCCAAGAACCCGGTGGCCCCGGTGATGGCGATGCGCTTGCCGGCGAGAGACTCGGCGATCACGCCGCTAGTTCTAGTGCCTGCGGGCGCCAGAGGCCCACAACCGCCGTTGAGAATTGCAGCATGGCCGCGGACCGGTTCCCGAGTCTTGATAGTGGGCCGCCGCCATCCGCTACAACCAACCGGGCAATTGCAAACTGCTGGCACTGAAGGCAAAATGCCTGCATGCCAGTTCAGATCACCATCAGGAATGTGCCCGAGGAAGTTCGCGATGAGCTGGCGGCCCGAGCCGCTCTCAAGCGTCAGTCCATGCAGGAGTACCTGCTCGGCGAACTGGAACGGCTCTCTGGGTTGCCTTCAATCGAGACCGTGATGAACGAGGTTCGCCGCCGCGTCGATGCCTCGGGCACCGTGATTCCGGCCTCTGTCATCCTTGAAGCCCGTGACGCTGACCGCAAGTGAGCGCTGTTGTCGATTCGTCGGTGCTGGTAGCCGCTCTAGTCGATTCGCGGACTGACGGCTCTTGGGCTCGCGCTGCGATCTCTACGGCTTCCTTGGCTGCGCCCGAACTGGTCCTAGCGGAAGCCACGAACCTGCTGCGGCGGCTGGAGCTGACCGGATGGGTCACGCGCCTCGAGGCGACAGCCGCGTGCCGGGACCTGCTTCGGCTCAACATGGAGCGCTACCCGTTTGCTCCCTTTGCTGAGCGGGTGTGGGAATTGCGAGCCAACGTCAGCGCCTACGACGCGTGGTACGTCGCCCTAGCCGAGGCGGTGGGATGGCCGCTGATCACCCTCGATCGTCGCATCGCCCGAGCCAGCGGCCCTCGGTGCGAGGTCATTGTTCCGCCGAACGACCCCTGAGAGGCTGAGAGGGCGCGCCCGTTCTGGCGATCAGTCGATGTGAAGGGTGGGCTCGGTGAAGGCGTGCTGCTCGCGCCGGGCGTGCCGCTCCAGGGCCAGGGCCACGAGCCGGTCGATGAGCTGGGGGTAGGAGAGTCCGCTGGCCGCCCACAGCTTGGGATACATCGATATGGGGGTGAAGCCGGGCATGGTGTTGAGTTCGCTCACCAGCCAGCCCCGGCCGCCGCGGCCGGATCGGCCGTCCTCGTAGAGGAAGTCCACCCGGGCCAGGCCCTCCACCCGCAGGGCCCGGTAGGCGTCGATGGCCAGACTCCGGCACGCCGCGGCCTCGTCGTCGTCTAGGGGGGCCGGTATCAGCAACTCGGCCCCGTCCTCGTATTTGTCGGCATAGTCGTAGAACTCGGCGCCGGGGACGACCTCGCCGGGCAGGCTGGCCTCGGGATCGTCGTTCCCCAGCACGGCCACCTCGACCTCTCGGGCTGTGACTGCCTCCTCCACGATGATGCGGCGGTCATAGCGGGACGCCAGACGGAGGCCGTCCGCCACCCGCTGGCGGTTGACCGCCCTCGTGATGCCCACCGAGGATCCCATGCTGGCCGGCTTGACGAACACGGGCAGGCCCAGTTCGTCCACGAGAGCCTCAACGCTCCGGGCGAGTTCGGCGTCGGTCGCGGACGGATCGTCGAGCGTGAAGCTTCGCCAGCGGGCATGGGCGATGCCGGCCGCGTCCAGCATGGTGTTGGCCGCGGTCTTGTCCATGCACAGCGCCGAGGCCAGCACTCCGGCGCCGGCGTAGGGCACCCCGGCCAGTTCCAACAGACCCTGCACGGTGCCGTCCTCGCCGTTGGGGCCGTGCAGGACGGGCAGCACCACTGTGGCCGCGGCGTCGGGGCGTGAGGCCAGCGTCGGCAGGGGTTCCACCTCGGGACCGGCGGTGCTGAGTCGCTCGGGCAGCGCGTCCGGCCCCGCCTCCAGGGCTCGGATCGCCTCCGCGGCCTGCACCCAGCGCCCCTGCCGAGTGATGCCGACCGGCTCGACGACGTACTTGGTGGGGTCGGCGGCGGCCACCACATGGCGGGCCGACACGCACGACACGTCGTGCTCGGCCGAGCGCCCCCCGTACAGCACCACCAGCCTGATCCGGCCATCGCCGGCGGCTCGCTCACCTGCGGCCCTCACGCCGGGTTTCGTGTCGCGCCGACATCCGATGCCCCGGCCATCGCCGGCGGCTTGCTCGCTTTTGGCCCTCACGTCGGGTTTCGTGTCGCGCCGACATCCGATGCCCCGGCTATCGCCGGCGGTTTGCTCGCTCTCGGCCACTGAATCGCTCGCGGCTGCGACTGTGTGGTCCTCCACCCCGGCGACGCTAGCGCCGGGCGCTGGTCGGTGAACCGCACTCTTGGCCGGGCGTGCCACACTCGTGGCGTGCGCTGGACGTTGGCGGAGATCGCGGCGGCCACCGGGGGCCGACTGCACGGCGACGGCGCCACCGTTGTCGACGGCGCCACCCAGGACAGCCGCGATGTGCGTCCGGGGATGCTGTTCGTGCCGCTGGCAGCCGACCGCGACGGCCACGACTTCATCGCCGACGCGGTCGCGGCGGGGGCTTCGGCCTATCTCACCGCCCGCAGCCCGGCCGCTTCCGGCGCTGCCGCGGTGGAGGTGGACGACACCGCCGTCGCGCTCACCGTCCTGGCCGCGGCGGCTCGGCACCGGCTCGGGACGGTGCCGGTGGTGGGCGTCACCGGCTCGGTGGGCAAGACCACCACCAAGGACCTGCTGGCCGCCGTGCTCGGCACCGACTGGCGGGTGTGGGCCAGCACCCGGTCGTTCAACAACGAGATCGGAGTGCCGATCACGCTGCTGTCTGCCCCCGCCGACACCGAGGCGCTGGTGGTGGAGATGGGGTCGAGAGGGGCGGGACACATCGCCGATCTGTGTCGCGTGGCCAGACCCACCATGGGCGTGGTCACCACTGTGGGGCTGGCCCACACCAGCGAGCTCGGTTCGCTGGCCGCAGTGGTGTCGGCCAAGCGAGAACTGGTCGAGGCCCTCCCGGCCGCGGCCGACGGGGGAGTGGCCTTCCTCAACGCGGGCGTGCCCGAGGTGATGTCGATGGCGGACGGCAGTCACGCCCGAGTGGTCACCTTCGGCGACGGCGGCGAAGTGCAGGCCCTCGATATCGCCCTGAACGATGATCTGATGCCCCGGTTCGTGCTACGCAGTCCCGTCGGCGAGGCTCCTGTCCGGCTGGGGGCTCGGGGAGCGCACTCGGTCGACAATGCCCTGGCCGCAGCCGCGGTGGGCATCGAGCTGGGCGTGTCGCTGGAGGATGTGGCCGCGGGTCTGGAGGCGCCGGCGCTGTCGCCGCTGCGCATGGAGGCGGTGCGGCTCGCCGGGGGTGCCAGACTGCTCAACGACACCTACAACGCCAACCCGCTGTCGATGCGGGCCGCCCTGCGGGCCCTGGCCGCCCTCGGGGCGCGGCGCAGGATTGCCGTGCTGGGCGCCATGGCCGAACTGGGCGACTACGAAGCCGCCGAGCACGCCGCCGTCGGCTCGCTGGCCGAGCTGCTCGACGTAGAGGTGATCGCGGTAGACGCCCCCGGCTACGCAGCGGGCGGCGGCACCGTCACCGAGGCTGAGGGCATCGACGGCGCCCTCGCCGTGCTAGCTGATCTAGGAGGCCTCGACGCCGACTGTGCCGTGCTGGTGAAGGGATCGCGGGTCGCGGGGCTAGAGCGCCTGGTGGAGCGACTCGTCGCGGGCGGCGACGCCTGATTCAATCAGAAGACTGCCAGCCCGCTGCGAAAGGCGTCGTTTGATGGATGTGCCCGACTTCCGGACCGTGACCGTGGAGGCTTTGGCGGCCATGGTGCGCGACCGCAGCCTCACCGCCGCCGCGGTCACCGCCCACGCGCTGGAGCGCATAGAGGCCCTGAATTCGGTGCTGAACGCCTTCGTGGCCGTAGACGCCGACGGTGCCCGGGCCCAGGCTGCGGCCATCGACGAGCGCCTCGATGCCGGCGACGAGGCAGGCCCGCTGGCCGGGATCCCGATCGGGGTGAAGGATCTGGCCGATGCGGCCGGGTTCTGTACCTCCAAGGGCGCCATGTACACCCGCAACGACCCTCCGGCCGCGTCCGACTGCATCGAGGTGGCCCGGATGCGGGCCGCGGGCTGTGTGGTCGTGGGCAAGACCAACACTCCCGAGCACGGCTGCATGGGCGACACCTACAACCCCAGGTTCGGGGCCACGCTCAACCCGTGGAACCCAGAGCGCTCGCCGGGCGGGTCCTCGGGCGGCACCGGCGCGGCGGTGGCCTCGGGCATGGTCCCGGTGGGCACCGGCTCCGACGGCGGCGGCTCGATCCGCATCCCATCGGCGCTGTGCGGTCTGTCGGGCATCAAGACCAGCCACGGCCGGGTGCCGAGCGGCCCGCCGCCGTCGGGTCTGATCGACCTGTCGTGCGTGGGTCCGATGGCCCGCCTCATCCGCGACGTGGCGCTGTGCCTCGACTCGCTGGTCGGGCCCGATCCGGCCGACCTGCGCAGCCTGCCCAAGCCGGAGGCGTCGTGGCGGGCCGCGCTCGACAGCCCCCGGCTGCCGGACCGGGTGCTGTGGGCGCCGTCGCTCGACGGCGGGCCGGTCGACTCCGAGATTGCGACGGCGTGCGAGGCCGCGGTGCAGCGCCTGGCGGCGGAGGGCGTCGAGGTCGACGAGGCTCACACGGAGATCACCGCGGTGCCGGGGTCGTTCCTGCAGCTGTTCTTCGGAGGGCTGATCGGCCCGGCGTTGCGCCCGCTGTACGGCACCGACGAGTGGGACAACGTCACCGACGTCCTGATAACGATGTTGGAGGACGTGTACGAGTCGGGCCGGGCCACGTCGGAGTCGATCTACGAGGCCCGTCGACAGGCCGGCGAGCTGTCCATCGCGCTGGCGGAGCTGATGGACGGCTACGACGCGCTGTTGCTGCCCACGCTGGCGGGTCAGGCCCCCGCCCCGGGCGGGCACGGCACCATCAACGGTGTCGAGACTCCCAACTGGTTCCGCTTCACGCCTCTGGCCAACCTCACCCGGCGCCCGGCCGCCACGGTGTGCTGCGGTTTCAGCCGCGAGGGCGTGCCCATCGGCCTGCAGGCAGTGGGCCACCAGCTAGAGGACCTGGCCGTCCTAGAAACCATCGCCGTGCTGGAAGATCTCCTAGCCCTAGACCCAATAGCCCCGATCACAGCGGAGGCCAGGATGCCTCTGATCAGTGCGGAGTTCCTGCGCCATGCCCGAGCCGAACTGGCGTCTGGTGACCGTCTTCAGGCCGGCGAGAAGGCCTGGGGCGCCGTCGCCCATTGCATCAATGCCATCTCCAAGCGCAAGGGGTGGAAGCTTGGATCGCACCGTCAGCTGATCGACAACGCCCAAAGACTGATCGGCAGTGAGGGCGAGGAGGCCGAACGGCTGCGCCTGCTGCTTGGATACGTCCAGTCGCTGCACAAGAACTTCTATGAGGAGTTGCTGCGGGCAGAGGAGGTCGCCGAAGGGATCGCACACGCCGAGGAGCTGGTAGCCGCCCTCGAGCGGCTCGCCGACACCTGATTCTGCGGCAGCCTCTTTGCGGCGGTTCGGTTGCTCCGGCGGGTGGGTCAGGCTGCGGCTTGTGTGGACAGCACGTAGGCGTCGATGTCGATGAGCCGGGCGTTCACCGGATCGATGCCGAGGCCGAAGATCTCCAGGGTCACGGCACCCAGAAGCGGCAGCGAGTCCTCGTGCCAGAACACGACAGGCGACATGTCCTGCTTGCCGTCGAGGCGCATCCAAGTCCTGCCGAAGCCCCGCTCCACGCGGTCTCCGTCGGCCAGGACGAAGCCCCGCATGTCGTATGGCGTCACGCCGAGCCTCTCGAGCATCGAGGCTGGCAGCACGGTGTACGCGGCGCCAGAATCGACCATGACCTCCACGTTCTCGTAACGGCACCCCTGCGGGTCGCCGACTCCCAGCGTGACTGTGAACGTTCCCATACGGCCCTCCAAACCTTGATCAACAACCTCATGCAACGTATTAAAAGCGGCTGGTGTCCGCAAGGACTGATGCATCCCATGTTCATTTCCGGCTACTCGCCGGGGAATGATCCGGTCTGGCCCTCGTAGTCCGGTCGGGGGGTCGGTGGTAGCCTCGCTCGTCTCGGGCGATTAGCTCAGATGGCTAGAGCGCTGCCTTCACACGGCAGAGGTCACTGGTTCGAGTCCAGTATCGCCCACCGGTGCAGTCACAGAGCCGCGATGCCGGACAGCCGCCGTTCGAGGCCCGGATAGTCGCAGAGCCCACAGACCCGGTGTTGGGTTCATGAGGGCGCGGCCGATCCTGGCCGCAGGCGCACTGGCCGCGGGGGCGCTGTGGGCCATGGCCGACCCCGCCGGAGCCCACGGCGTGGGCGGACGCCTCGACCTGCCCGTGCCGCTGTGGCAGCTCGCTTGGGCCGCCTCGTTGGCGGTGGCCGCCTCGTTTGTGGCGCTCGGCATGTTCTGGGACACGCCCAAGTTCCGGGCCTTGGCAGCCGGGCGGGTACTCGGCGGGCCGTTCCAGGCGGCCTGTCGGGTGCTGTCGCGAGTGATGGGCGCCGCCGGCCTGGTCGCGCTGGGTGTGCTTCTCTACGCCGGGTTGGCCAGCAACACCAACCCGTCGGTCAACATCCTGCCGGTTGCGGTCTACATCATCTTCTGGGTCGGGCTCCAGGCCGTGTCGGCGCTGGTGGGCGACGTGTGGGCCCACCTGAGCCCGTTTCGGACTCTCGCTGACGGCGCAGCCCGCCTCCGCGGCCCGGACGCAGCCCACGACGCTGATCGGGGCGGCGGCAACCAGTGGTGGGCGGTGGCGGCCATCTTCGGCTTCCTGTGGCTCGAGCTCGCCTTCCACGACAGCACCAACATCCGGGTGCTGGGCGCGTGCCTGGCCGCCTACACCGTGGCGCAACTGGCCGGCGCGGCCGTCTTCGGCCGGGGCTGGCAGCGCGACGCCGAGGGCTTCGGCGTGCTGTTCACCATGCTGTCGGCCATGGCGCCGCTTCACCGCCAAGATGGCGCCCCGTGGCCCGAGCGGCCCGTGAGCGCAGCGAACAAGAGCGGGAGCGACAACGCCGCGAAGCGCGACGCTAGGGAGCAATCCGCGCCGGTTCTGAGGCTGCGGATGCCGCTGGCCGGCCTGTCTGCCCTGCCCATCAAGCGGGGCACGGTGGCGTTCATCCTCGTGGTGCTGGGCTCCACCACCTTCGACGGCTTCACCCGCAGCTCGGTATGGCTCGACGTGGCCGCCGAGCGCACCGGCTGGGAGCTGACCGCGGTCAACACCGTGGGGCTGGTGTTCGTGATCTTCGCAGTGTTCGTGCTCTACAGGGCCGCCATCGCGGGCATGGCCGCCATCACCGGCGACACCGAGCGGGAGCTGGCCGAGGCCTTCGCCCCCTCGCTGGTCCCCATCGCTGCGGCGTACACCATCGCCCACTACTTCAGCTATCTGCTGCTGGAGGGCCAGCTGATCATCACCCACCTGTCGGACCCCTTCGGCCGGGGCTGGGACCTGTTCGGCACGGCCACCCGCCTGGTGGACTACACCGCCATCTCCACCGACGCCATCGCCTGGACGCAGACCGCGGCCATTGCCGCCGGCCATGTGCTGGCGGTGGCGGTGGCCCACGACCGGGCGGTGGAGCGCTGGCCCGGCCCGCTGGCCATGCGCTCGCAGTACCCGATGCTGGCCGTGATGGTGGCCTACACCATCATCGGCCTGCTCCTGCTGCTCGGTGCCTAGATGTGACGACCAGCGACGTTGGCTGTGGATGGAGGGGTTGGTGACACCGCGCTTCGGGATGCACGGCGGGAAGATGGGGCGGACGTAACATCAAGGGCGGTGTCGTCCGAGGTCCAGCAAGCCCTGCTCGTTCTGGAACGCCCCTTCACTCGTTCCTCCGGCTCTGTATATTGCCGACCGATTGCGACAATATTGCTCTTTGATTACGGTCTCGACTGTGCGTAGGTTGCGCCGCCTCTCTGGCGCGCTCGCGCTGGTAGCGGCGGCTGCCGCGCTGATGGCGACGGCGGCAGTGGGCCAGAGCGGGGGCGAGATAGAGGATCTCCGTCGGCAGCGAGAGTTGCTGGCCCGCGACGCGGCCGAGGTGGCCGGACAGGTCGATGCGCTCATCGCCGACGACGAGGCCCTGATCGAAGCGCTCAGCGAACTCGACGGCTACATCGAGCTCCAGCTGACCCGGATCGAGGGGGCTGAGGCGGCCATCGCCGCGGCAGAGGCCGAGGCGGACGCGGCCCGGGCCGAGGCCGAGCAGTTCGTCGATGAGATCGAGGCCATCCGGGAGCGGCTTCGTCGGCGGGCCATCGAGGCCTATGTGCAGCCGTCCGTAGATGTCGTCGAGCAGTTCTCGACCAGCATCAACGAGAGCGCGGTGCGGCTGTTCCTGCTGGAGCTGGCCATCGGCAGCGAGTTGGAGATCACCGACGAGCTGCGTGTGGCCGAGGCCCAGCTCGAGGTGGTGCGCCAGCGGGCCCTCGACCGGGCCGCCGACGCCGACCGGGAGCGGCAGGCCCAGCAGCAGCGGCTGGCAGACCTGGAGGAAGCCCGAGCTGCGGCCATGGAGCTGCGCGCTGAGATCCAGGCCCGCATCGACGAATGGAATCTCGTGTCGGCCGAGATCGAGCAGTCCGACCGGGAGATGGAGCAGGAGATCAACCGCATCGAGGAGGAGATCCGCCGCCAAGAGGAGGAGCGCCGCCGCCAAGAGGAGGAGGAGCGCCGGCGCCGCATCGAGGAGGAGCGCCGCCGCCACGAGGCCGAGCACGGCCCCTTCGAGTTGGTGGCCTGGCCCGCGGATGGCGAGAAGACGTCGGGATTCGGGCCGCGGGTCCACCCCATCTTCGGCACCGTGCGCCAGCACAACGGGATCGACCTCGGCGGCGACACCGGCGACCGGGTGCGGGCGGCCCGCTCGGGCGAGGTGATCCTGGCCGGCGTTCGGGGCGGCTTCGGCAACGCCATCGTGATCTCCCACGGACTGGGGTACAGCACCCTCTACGGCCATCTGAGCCGCATCGACGTGGCGGTCGGACAGCAGGTGCAAAGCGGCGATCAGATCGGCGCCATCGGCTCCACCGGCTGGTCGACCGGCCCCCACCTGCACTTCGAGTTGCGCATTGACGGACGGGCCGTAGACCCCACGCCCTACCTGCCGTGACCGGCCTCGGCACGGCTCGAGGGCGCCGGGGCGCGATTCTGTGGGCTGCATCGTGTCAGCCGCGCCGGTCCGGCCCCGTGCGGAGCGCTTTAGAGCGAGCGCAAATAGGTGAGATTCTGTTGCGTCGCAAGGGTGTCTTTCCCGCTCTTGTTCGCTGCGCTCACGGGCCGCTCGGGCCACGGCCTCGCCCGTATGAACCGGATTCGCTCACCTATTCGCTCGGCCTCTTGTGAAGCACAGGTCGTGGGCGCTGCTGGTGGCGGGCGACCAGCACGGGGAGGCACCGGCCACCGGATCCCCCGATCTGGTGATCGCGGCCGACGGCGGGCTGGAAGCGGCCCGGCGCTGGCGACTGCGGGTCGACGCGGTGGTGGGCGACCTGGACTCTGCCAGCGAGGCCGCGCTGGACTGGGCCAAGCGGGACGGCGCAGTCATCGACTCCCATCCCGTCGACAAGGACGCCACCGATCTCGAGCTGGCCATGGCCGCGGCGCTGGCCCAGGTTGAGGCGGTGCATGTGCTGCTGCCCGCCGGAGGGCGGCTCGATCAGGCCATGGCCAGCCTGGTTGTGCTGGCCTCGCCCCGCTGGGCCGCGCTGGAGATCTCGGCCACGGTGGGGGAGGCCCATGTGGCCGTGGTGCGGGGCCTGCGCCGGCTGCGGGGCGAGGTGGGCGAGGTCGTGTCGCTGCTGGCGGTGGGCGGGCCCGCGCTGGTGGCGTCCACCACCGGGCTGCTGTTCCCACTGACCGAGGAGGCGCTGAGCCCCACCTCCGGACGCGGCACGTCCAACGTGATCGTGGCCGCGCCGCCCACCGTGGAAGTGGTCGAGGGCGTGCTGCTGGCCATACGACCGGCTGGCGCACCCGCTGGCCTCGGCCTCGCCGCAACCTAGAAGCCGAGCGGGTAGGGCGCACGTCGCCGGACGCAGGTAGCGTCGCGCCGTGACCGCGGGCTTCGACATGACGGACCTGCTGCGGCCGGGGCTCCCCGCGGGGGCGGCGGAATGGGCCGGGGATCCGCCGTTCAACTTCGTCGGCGGCCACAACGACCCGGCCAGCGTGCCCTTCGGCGGCTTCGCCGAGGCCGCAGCCACCGCGCTGGCCCGCCACGGCCCGGCCCTGGCCGCCTACAACCTGGGCGGCAGCCCCCAGGGGCACCTGCCGCTGCGGGAGTTCGTGGCCGAGGCGCTGGCCCGTCGGGCGCAGATGCCCACCGACCCGTCGCAGGTGCTGATCACGTCGGGGTCGCTGCAGGCCCTCGACCTGGTGAACGCCGCCCTGGTTGCCCCCGGCGACCCGGTGGTGGTCGAGAAGTGCACCTACGCGGGCACCCTGAGCCGTCTGGCCGCGCTGGGCGCCGAGGTGCACGGCGTGGAGCTCGACTCCGACGGGATGAGCATCGACCACCTCGACGAGGTGCTGGAGTCGCTGAGCCGCCACCGCCGGCGACCGAAGTTCGTCTACACCATCCCCACCGTGCAGAACCCCACCGGCACGGTGATGCCGCCGACGCGCCGGATCGAGCTGCTGGAGACAGCCCGACGCCACGGGGTCGCCATCTTCGAAGACGACTGCTACGCCGACCTGACCTTCGACGGCGAGCGGCCGCCCACCATCCGCTCGCTCGACAACGGCGGCGGCGGGGTCGTGTACTGCGGCTCGTTCTCCAAGACGCTCGCCCCCGCCCTGCGGCTGGGCTACGTGGTGGCCGACTGGCCGGTGATGAGCCGGCTGCTGGCGCTCAAGACCGACGCCGGGTCGGGCGCGCTGGAGCAGATCACCGTGGCCGAGTACGCCGCCGCCCACTTCGACGACCACGTCGAAGCGCTGACCTCGGCGTTGCACAACAAATGCCAAGCAATCTGCGGCGCTCTGCGGGACAGCTTCGGCGACCTGGCCCGCTTCGAAGCCCCCAGGGGCGGGATCTTCGTGTGGGTGGCGCTGCCTGATGGAGTCGACACCGACCGGCTGGTGGCGCCCGCGGCGGCCCGCGGCGTGGAGTTCAATCCGGGCTCGGCCTGGTGCACCGATCCCAACTACGGCGCCAGCCGCATGCGCCTGTGCTTCGGCCATCTCCGCCCCGAAGCCATCGCGGCCGGCATAGCGGCCCTAGCCGACACAGTGCGAGAAAGCCTGACCAGACCGGCCAGTAGAGGGGTCTGATACTCGGAGGCCAACACGAGGTGGCGGCCTCCGAGACCATCTCGAACTCTGACTCACCGCATGCGAGGCTCGCGGCCTCACGCGGGCAAGCCGCGTCGGTGGAGTTCGGCTCGGCGGTCCTGGAAGCTGGCTATCTGCTCAAAGCTGCTGGCCAATCTCCTATAGATGGCGGCTGTGCGGAGAGATCCTCCGACGCGGCGGGCCCGTTCGCGGTAACTCTGCGCCAGGGAGCGTTCTATGGTGCCTCCGTCAGTTGGGGAGCGTGACCCGTGGCCGTCTTGAATGAGCATTGCTTCGGATATGCCGCTGTCAACATCGTCGCTTTGGAGCCTCTCGATCAGGTCACGGACAGCCTTGCCGGGCGACTCACCATCGGGGTCTGCTGGCGACGCAGCGAGAGCCATGCCGATCATCCTGTCACCGATGTTGGCCCGGTCGATCTCTGCCAGGCGCGTGCGGACATTGTCGACCCACTGATTGAGTGAAGCTGCGTCAACTCGGCCATCCTCATCCGCGCCGGGCGCGAATCGCGAAGCTGGCCAGGCGTGGAGCACCCTGTCGGCGTTGAGCGCAATCCGTCGGTCGGTTTCGGTCGACTCGGGCGGATCACCGGGCGACGCGTTGGCGGGCTTGTATGCAAGCTCTACCAGCCAGACGAAGAAGTCGGGATCTTCAGTCAAGGCGCTGTAGAGGCTTGATACGCGAATGCTCGGGTCGTGGCCCAGCAACGGGTACAACAGCCACTCGATCCTGGCTAGGCGCCCAACGCCCAGTTGTTCGCGATGACAGTCGAGCACCTTGATCAGGCTGACCAGTTGCTTGCCGACCACCTTCCCCTGCGGTGACGCTTCGGAGACCTCGTTTCGGATCCACTGCTCAAGACAGGTCGCGACCTCTTCAGCGAACCCGGGATCGGACTCGTGGGCTCTGGCTACGCCCTCAAGCAGCGTCAGAGCCAGCTCGATGCGGCGCGCCTGCCGTAGCCGGCGCGACACTACGAGCAGTTCTCTCAGGTCCGACCGAACACGAACGTTGAAGTAATTCACCCGCGTCCAATAGGCGTCGGCGACCTCGCTGCCGTGAGCCTCGACACGATCCCACGGCGTTTCTGCGGCGGGAACCGCTCTGTGCAGGTCGGCAACCACCTGTGGAGACATCTCGTGGTTGGCGAGCAGCTCGTCGACTCCCTCCCAACCGATCTCCGAGAAGCGATACTCGAAGTATCCCAGGGCGACACTCGTGACCGCGGCGGGCGCGTTGAGCATCTCGTCGAGCATTGGCGCATCGAGATGCGGCTTGACCCGTGCGAGAGCGACTCCGACCAAGCCGGGCTGTTCGACTTCCATGGCGAACGCAAGCACTGCCTTGAGGCCGCCTTCTGCCAAGATTAATTCGACAGCTTCGATCTGCTTCGTGTTGAGCGCTGCCTCGAAAGCGTCCCGGCCGTCGATCGCTCCAATACCGTCGATGTAACTCAGACCTGGAGAGAAAAGGTCGCCGTACAAGAATGTGCGCCCGTCGGGGCGTAGGCGATCAAGCACATCGTCGAGAGCAGCCAACTCGGACTCGGCAAGTGCCCAGAGAGCGCTCCGGTGCTCTCGGTGATTGTTGACCAGGGTCCGGAGTTCGGTGAACACCCCCGACTTGAACGTCTCATCGGGTCCTGAAGCGGCCACACGGCACAGGGTGTCGATTACTCGGCTGCGGATGCCCTTCGGCAAGGTCTCGACTACGCCGAGGAGGTCTGTCCAGCGACCGGGGTCGCAGCCCACATCCTCAAGCAGCATGTCGGAGATCGACGCGGTGGCCCGAGTGCGCTCATCCTGCGTGACGACGCACCCCTGTTGACTCCAGTCTCGGAATCGGGGCCGCTGCTTGCGCACCTGGGAGCGGCGGCCGTCCGGGAGCATCGAGAGCATCAGTGGCCATGCCACGCTGTTGTGGTGCTGTCTCAGCATTCGGACAGCCGCAAGCCGTTCGTCTGCGCTCGCGGCGGTGTGAGGCTTCCAGGTGCACATGATCGCGGCGAGACTGTGATCGGGCCGGTTGGCGTAGCGTCCGCCCGGATCAATCTCGGCAAGTCTGGCAAGCAGATCGGTCACAGCCAGGAGATGGTCTGGCGACCACGCTATGACCTCGAGGGCGTTCAGTACTTGGAGATGCGGCGAGGGCGAAGCGCTGAAGCTCCCGAGATCCTTGTCAGCGAACATGGCGGTGGCGAACTCGTGCGGCTCCGAGAGGCAGGTTCGCAGAGCGCCAAGGACTTGCTCTGGAGCAGCCTCGGCTAGCAGTGGCAGAACCTCGACGACGACGGCCCAAGTCTTGGTGCTCTGGTCCTCGTTGGCGTAGTTGAGGAGGGTCCACACTATGTCCGATGCGATGCTTGAGTTGGGCGTCGTGGTGCCGTGAAGCCTCGGAGGACAGGCGCCCAACAGACCGAGCGTTGCCGCGATGCCCCGCTTCAACGACGGCGAGTACCTGGCCCTCGTTCCGTCGAAGCGTGCGAGCATCAGTTCGTCGTCAGCGAGGCCGTGCAGCGGGTCCGGCTCAATGAGCACGCGGCTGGCGATCTCGCACAACTTCGTGATGTCTTGGCGGGTGAGGTGGTGTGCGAGCAGAGCCCACGTATCCGAATGCGCCACCGCATGCCACTGATCTCCGGTGGTGATGATGGGAGCGTCGCCCCTGTCGAGTTGCCGCAGGGCGTCTGCCACCGCCTCGTACTCTTGACCGGTGAGCTCTTCTACGACCTGCGTGTCACCCTCTCGGCTCTCTTCCCAGCCCCCGAGAAGCAGACTCCTTCGCAGTGTTGAGGGCATCGGACCCGAGGCCCAGCCCGGCCTGTGCAACTCGGGCCTCACGGCAAGGTGCCGCCTGAGCGCCAGCAGGCTCATGCGCGCCAGGCCGGCGAGTTCGTGGGCTGTGTGGAGATCCTTGACCGCGCCGCCTAGTCGCTGGGCCGCGACGTCGGAATCAACTGCCTCCAGCTTGATGTCGGCCTGATCGCTGCCGGGAACCGGAACGATGATCTGGTGGCTGGTTCCCGGGGGCAGATGAGCAGCAAATTCAACCGAGGGCACGACGACTGTTGTGGCCCGTCGAGTGTTCGGACTCGTTGAATCGGCAGGCACGGCGGTTACCAGCAGTTGTCTTGCCGTGTCGTGATCATCGATGTAGAGGACCTCCGTGGGGATCTGCTCTGAGCCATCAGATGCACAGAGCGCGGCCGCAACGAACGCAACGATCTCGTCGCGGTGGAGGGGGCCGCCAACTGTGACGACACTTCCGTTTTGCAACAGGAGGCGGCCGCGTAGTTGCTGGGCGCGCGCTTCGCGCCCGGCGAGCACGACCCCGCCGTCCAGTGGGACGGTTGTTGAGTTCAGCCACCGTCGCCACCACGCTGACAGCGTTTCTGCCCGTGAGGCTGGCTCACCCATCTGCTCGCGCAACCACACTGTGGCCATCGGCGCGCACTCCAGCCAGTCTTCGAGGTTGTCTACATTCAACGCTCGAACCGATCTGAAGTCCCCACATGGGGACTTCTCATCCTCGAAAGTGCGGGCTTGGGGCCACTTCGCGCAAGTTAGCGCCACGTAGGCTGTCTCATGCCGGGCATCGGGTGGCGTGTCTTGGACACGCTTTTCGTAGTCGTTGCGGGCCTTATGATCCGGGTTGGACTGTCCAGCTGACAGCTCCCATACGGAACGACCTGAAGGCACGAACTGGTTGCCTCTTTGGCATTCCACGACCCCGTCCCAGCCGGGGTTAGAGACAGCCGTTCCGGCGGGGAAGTCGATCCGATCAGTCGTAGTGGTTTCCGCGATGAGCCCGCGGACGAGTCGCGGCAACTCGCCCCGGGCGTCGAGAGGAGCACTCCAACGGATCAGGTCGTCACGAGTGACTCGCCAGAATTCTGGCACGACTGCGGCTAGACGAGCAGGGGGCAGCAAGGCATCGGCGACACTTCTCGCCAGCTCCACATCGTCCTTCGCTGCCAGAGCGGTCAGGCCGCAGCCTCGCATCCGTCCGACGATACGACCCAGGTCACGAACCCGCATCGTGGGCTGGACATGCCGCTCCGTGACGGTGCCGATGTCTTCACCGGCTGACAGCAACGACCGCAGACGGCTGAGATCCGCGTCGGCGTGGGCAAACGCCTCGCGTATCTCAGACCTGGTGATCCCGACGAGGGCGTCGCCCAAAGGCTGGTCACCCCGCCGCTGGACCTCATCGGCAACCTGACGAAGCCAGCAACGCCTGAGCCACTGGTCTGCCGTGTCATCCAACAGCCGGAGCCGTGTGCCTGCCTGTGCCAGGATGCGATCGCGGGCGCTGCTGGAGCTATGGAGGCACAAGCCCTCGACCCACGCCCTCTCCAGTTCGTGGATGCCCGTGGCGCGCCCGATCTGATCTAGTGCCGACTCGATGGTCTCTGTCGGATCCGGTTCCGAAGCGGTCATGGCGCTTCCCAATCGTACTGTCGGACTCCATCTGGCAAGACACGCCAGCCCCGTGCCTCAAACGCCTTCACCGCCAAGTCAAGGCTCTCGGCATGGGGAAGGTAGTGGCCGCTCATGTTGTTGAGCGCCGTCACGACTCGGTAGCGCCCGTCAGCGAACACCTCGAACTCTCCGGCAGCTTGGACAGGCCCACCGTCGGCGAGCACCGCGTGGGTGATGTGCTCGCCGAGAGCGCTCCTCCTGGACACAAGCAGTCGGTCACCGGCGACGACGTAGATCATCCGCTCGCCCTCGGCCTCCAGCGCCCCGGAGTCTGCGCCCCGAACCTCCAAGGGCACGATGCCCGCCCGGCCGGCGGCGCGACGCTCCGCTTCGTATCGCTCGGCGTGGCGGTTGTAGTAGGAACCCGGCAAGGCTCTCTGTGTATCAGCACTCTTCGCATACTACATGAGTTTTAGATATGTTTGATGATTTTGAGTCAATGGCAGCGCCGGGCTTGGGCGTGCCAGCGGCCGTGGCGGCGCTCGAGGGTTAGATCGAGGCCGAAGCATTGCGACAGGCTCTCGCTGGTCAGGGTCTCGTCCAGCGGACCCGCGGCCAGCACCGCGCCGTCTCGCAGCAGCAGGGCGTGGGTGAACCCGTCGGGGATCTCATCGGTGTGGTGGGTCACCAGCACCAGCGGCGGCGTCTGCGGGTCGGTGGCCAGACGGCTCAGCGTGGCCAGCAGCTGCTCGCGTCCGGCGAGGTCGAGTCCGGCGTTGGGTTCGTCGAGGACGATCGCGCCCGGCGCCGTCGACAGGGTTCGGGCCAGCAGCACCCGCTGGCGCTCGCCCGACGACAGCGTCCCGAAGCGCTGATCGAGGCGGTCTCCGCAGCCGACCCGCTCCAGCGCGGTGCGGGCCCGGTCGGCGTCGTCGGCGTCGTAGGCATGCCACCACGGGGCCAGCGCGGCGTGCTTGGCCGTCATCACCACCTCCGCCGCGGTCAGCGACGGCGGCAGCATCTCGGCCATCGCCGCGCTGGTGAACCCGACCCCGGCTCGCAGCCGACGCACATCGGTCTGCCCCAGCCGCTCGCCCAACAGCTCCACCACTCCGGCGGAGGGGTGGTCCCACATGGTGGCGATCCGCACCAGGGTGGTCTTGCCCGATCCGTTGGGGCCGAGCACCACCCAGCGCTGGCCCGGATGCACCTCCCAGTCGATGTCGTGCAGCAGGCGGGCGCCGTCGATAGTGCGCTGAACCCCACGCAGCGAGAGCACCGAGCCGAGGTCCGAGGCCTGCGTCGCCGTCATCGGATCGCACCGTCTCCGGCGCCGTGGCCCGACCCCGCCAACAGCACCCGCCTCACGGTCCGCGTCGGTGTCATCGGATCGCGCTGCATGCAGCGGCATGGCTCGACCTTGTCGACGGCACTCGTGTCACGGTCGTCGTCGGCGTCATCTGATCGCATCGTCGGTGGCGGCGTGGCTCTCCCACATGGCGAACATGGTGGCGTATCGCCCGCCCGCTTCCACCAGCTCGCGGTGGCTGCCGATCTCGACGATGCGCCCCGCGTCCACCACCGCGATCCGGTCGGCCCGCCGGGCCGTGGCCAGGCGATGGGCGACGATCACCGCGGTCCGCCCCCGCAGCATCACGTCGAGGGCCTGCTCGATCTGGGCCTCCGAGCGCAGGTCGAGGTTGCTGGTGGCCTCGTCGAGCACCAGAACCCGCGGCTCCGACACGAACGTCCGGGCCAAGGCCAGGAGCTGGCGCTCGCCCGCCGACAGGGTGGCCCCCCGCTCGTGGACGGCGCCGTCGAGGCCGCCGAGGCGCTCAGCCACCTCGCCCATGCCCACCGCGTCCAGCGCGGCCAGAAGCTCGGCGTCGCTGGCGCCCGGACGGGCGAAGCCCACGTTGTCGCGTACCGTGCCCGCGAACAGGAACGGCTCCTGCGACACCACCCCGATCTGGGACCGCAGGCTGGTGATGGTGACGTCGCGCAGGTCGCGGCCGTCGATGCGCACCGCCCCCTGCGTCGGGTCGTAGAGCCGGGCGATGAGGCGGGCGATGGTCGACTTGCCGGCCCCGGTTTCGCCCACCAGCGCCACCGTCTCCCCCGGCGAGACGTGCAGGCTCACGTCGTGCAGCACGGGGCTTCCGTCGCGGTACGAGAAGCTAACGCCGTCGAGGTCGATCTCGCCGCGCACCGGGGCCAGGGTCGCCGCGTCGGGGCGGTCGGTCACCGAGGGCCGGGTGTCGAACAGCTCCCGCAGTTTGGCGATGGCCGCGCCGCCCTGCTGGTACGAGTTGTAGAGCTGCACCAGGGCCTGCACCGGCGCGAAGAAGGCGGTCAGGAACAGCAGGTAGGCGGCCAGCTCTCCCACCGTGATCCGTCCGCTGGCGGTCATGGCCCCGCCCACGCCCAACAGCACGGCCTGGGTGGCGATGCCGATGGCCTCGCTGCCGGGACCGTACAGAGAGTTGGCCCGCGAGGCTCGCAGGTTGGCATCTCGGTGGCGGTTCACCACCCGGCGGTGCTCGGCCACGCTGACGTTGCGCCGGTCGTGGGCCGCGATCACCCGGATCCCGGCCAGCGACTCCTGGAGGTTGCCGAGCAGGTCGCCGATGCGGTCGCGCACGTTGCGGTAGTCGGCCGCGGCCCGCCGCCGGAACCACATCGACGACGCCACCGTCGCCGGCACCGCCGCCGCCAGGGTGACCAGGGCCAGCAGCGGGTCGTAGTTGAACAGCAGAACGGTGATCACCGCCAGGGTGAGCCCCTGGAGCGCGAAGTTGACGACGCCCTCGTTGAACAGCACCGACAGCGCCTCGATGTCAGAGGTCATGCGGGTCAGCAGCACGCCGGCCCGCTCGGTGGTGTAGAAGTCCATCTGCTGACGCTGCATGTGCTCGAACGTTCGCACTCGCAGGCGCTCCAGCAGCCGCTCGCCGAGCCGGCCCGTAAACGCGGTACGGGCCGCGGCGGCCGCGGCGGCCACCGCCAGCAGGCCTGCATAGGCCAGCGCGGCGGTCACCAGCACGCTGCGGTCGCCGGCCACGATGCCGTGGTCCACTCCGATCTGGGTGAGCACGGGGCCGAGCTGCAGCGCCACCGTCTCGGCCGCCACCAACAGCAGGGCCATCGCCAGCCGGTAGCGGTGGGGCCACAGGAACCGCCCCAGCCCGAACCGGCCCTCGGACTCGTCGGCGGTGCGGGACCACCGCACCGCCGGGTCCCGATGGACGGGCTCGTCGGCCAGCACCCGCTCGACCCGGGCCCTCAGGTCGCCGGGCACCTCGGCGTGGGGCAGACCGGCCTGGGCCGCGGCCTGCACCGAGCTCGGCCCGCTGCGCATCCCGCCGGGAGAGGGGAACATCAGTCGTGCCTGCGTTCCGTGCCGGCTCCGGTGGCTGGCGTGTTCATCGAGCGGGCTGGCGAGTCGATCCGAGTGTCGTGCCTGCGTTCCGTGCTGGCTCCAGTGGCTGGCGTGTTCATCGAGCGGGCCGGCGAGTCCATCCGGGCGTCGCCCCTGCCGTCCGTGCCTCCGATGGCCGGTCTGTCAGTCATCGGAAGACCGAGGGTGGCGGTCGTGGCCAGCGGGGCGGACCGCATCGTCGGCGGCGCCCATATCGGTGAGCACCTCGGCGTAGGCGGGCACCGTCGCCAGCAGATGGCGGTGGCTGCCGCTGGCCGCGGCCTGCCCGTCGGCGATGAACACCACCCGGTCGGCCAGCGCGATGGTGGACAAGCGGTGGGCGATCACGATGGTGGTGCGCTGCGAGCGCCGCCGGCGCAGGGCCGAGTGGATGCGCTCCTCCACCTCGGTGTCGATGGCGCTGGTGGCGTCGTCGAGCACCAGCACCGCCGGGTCGGCGACCAGAGCCCGGGCGATGGCGACCCGCTGGCGCTGTCCACCGGAGATGGTCGAGCCCCGCTCGCCGAGGGTGGCATCGGCGCCGCCGGGCATGGCCGCCACGAAGCCCCCGGCGGCCGCGTCCACCAGCGCCACCGCCACCGAGGCCTCGTCGGCGTCGGGGCGGGCGAAGGCCACATTGTCGCGCACGCTGGCCGCGAACAGGAACGGGTCGTCGGTGGCCACCGTCACTGCCCGGCGCAGATCCGACAGGCGCAGATCCCGCACATCTATGCCGTCGACGCGCACCGCGCCCCGGTCGATGTCGTAGAAGCGGGGCAGCAGCCGGCCCAGGGTGCTCTTGCCGCTGCCGGTGCGGCCCACCACCGCCACCGTCTCGCCGGGCTCCACCGTGAGCGAGAAGCCGTCGAGGATGGTGGCACCGTCGCCGGTGCCGTAGGCGAAGCCCACATCGTCGAACTCCACCCGGCCCGCCGGCGCCACTAGGCCCACGGCATCGGGGCGCTCGGTGATTTCGGGCGACTCGTCGAGTATCTCGAACACCCGCTGGGCCGCGGCCGAGGCTCGCTGCCACTGGATCAGCACGAAACCGATCATCCGGAACGGGGCCGCCATCAGCAGCACGTAGGCGTTGAAGGCCACGATGTCGCCCACCGCGATGCTGCCGTCGATGGCCAGCAGCCCGCCGACCAGCAGCACCAGCGCCAGCCCGAACCGGGGCAGCGCCTCCATCAGGGGGGCGTGGCGGGCCCGGGCGTCGGCGGTGGCCGTGCCCGCCCAGCGCAGCCGCCGGGCCGACCGGGCCAGCAGCTCCACCTGGGCCTGCTCCTGGGCGAAGGTGCGCACCACCTGGGCGCCCTGGATGTTCTCGTCCACGATCATGGCCACGTCGGCCATCCGGGCCTGCGTCACCCAGGTGAGCGGGAAGACCCGGTTGCGCAGCCGGACCCCCACGTACAGCACCAGCGGCAGCGGCGCCATCGCCACCGCGGTCAGTGGCAGCGACAGCGCCACCATGGCGGCGGTGCCCATCACCAGCAGCGCAACCTGCATGGCCACCAGCGGGCCGAAGGCGAAGAGCAGCTGGATGGAGCGGATGTCGCTGTTGGCCCGCGAGATGACCTGCCCCGTCTGGGTCCGGTCCCAATACGAGAACGACAGCTCGGTGAGGCGCTCGTACACGAGGTTGCGCAGGTCGGCCTCGATGCAGTGGGCGGTGCGGAACAGCCCGTAGCGGTAGGCGAAGCCCAGCCCGAACCGGGCCGCGGCCAAAGCGGCCAGCGCCAGCACCCAGGGCCGCAGCGCCTGGCCCGCCGCGGCTGCGTCCACCCCCCGTCCGATGGCCACCGGCACCGCCGCAGTGGCCGCCACCGACACCAGGCCGGCCGCGGCCGAGGCCGCGAACCTCGCCCGGTAGGGGACCACCACCGGCAGGATCCGACGCAGCCACAACAGGCTGCGATCGGGGTGCAGACCGGGCGAGGGCATCAGGCCAAGCTAGAGCGAGCGCGAGGGGATTCGCGGCGGACTGGCCCCGACGATCCCTGCTGTTGGTTCGGAGTCGGACGGGCTGGCCGTCGGGTAGATTCGCGGCGTCAAGGCCCCGACGATCCTGGGAGGAGCCGTCGGGTAGATTCGCGGCCTTAAGGCCCTACGATCCTGGGAGGAAGCGATAGAGATCGCGCTGTGGCTGTTGGCCGCTCTGGCGCTGATAGCCGCCACTGCCTTCTTCGTCGCCATGGAGTTCGCTCTGGTGGCGGTGGATCGGACCCGAGTGGACGAACGGGCCGGTGCCGGCGACCGGCGCGCCCGGATGATCCAGCGTCTGGCAGCCCGGCTGTCGGTGCACCTCTCCGGCGCCCAGATCGGCATCACGGTGTCGTCGCTGCTGCTCGGCTTCATGGTCGAGCCGGCTCTGGCCCCCATGATCGAGCCCGGCGTCGAGGCGCTGTTCGGGGCGGACACGCCCTGGGGCGTCTCGGTGGCGGTCGCGCTGATTTTGGCCACTTTCGTGCATATGGTGCTGGGCGAGCTCGTCCCCAAGGCGGTGGCCACAACCAAGCCGTACGGAACCGCGGTGGCAGTGGCCGTACCCACCACCGTCTATGGCGTGCTGGCCCGGCCGGTGGTGGTGTTCCTCAACGAGTCGGCCAACTGGCTGGTGCGCCGCCTCGGCATCGAGCCCCGCGAGGAGCTTGAGACGGTGCCCGACCGCGACGAGCTCGAGCACCTCTTCGTCGCCTCGGGAGAGGAGGGGATGCTCGACGAGGGCGAGGTTCGGCTGCTCACCCGGTCGATACGGCTGGCCGACAAACAGGCTGACGACGCCATGGTGCCGAGGGTGGAGGTGGTGGCGGTGCCCGCCGACGCCTCGGTGGCGGAGCTGGCGGAGGTGGCGGCCCGCACCGGCCACTCGCGGTTCCCGGTGGTGGCCGACCACCTCGACGACGTGGCCGGCGTGGTGCACGTCAAGTCGCTGTTCGCGGTGCCGGTAGAGCAGCGGGCGTCCACCCCGGTGTCGGAGCTGATGAAGCCGGTGCTGGCCGTGCCGGAGTCCCGCGACCTCGACGACATGCTCGACGACCTGCGCACCGGAGCGGGGCTGCTGGCGGTGGTGGTGGACGAGCACGGCGGCACGGCCGGGATCATCACCCTGGAGGACGTGCTGGAGGAGATCGTCGGCGAGATCGACGACGAGCACGACAGCTCCACTCCCGAGCGCACCCGGTCGGAGTCTCGGGGCTCCACGGTGCTGCCCGCTTCGCTGCACATCGATGAGGTGCGGGAATCGACCGGGTTCGAGATGCCCGAGGGCGACTACGAGACGCTGGCCGGCCTGGTGCTCGACCGCCTGGGCCACATCCCGGTGCCCGGCGAGATCGTCACCGTGGACGGCTGGCGCCTCGAGGTGGTGGCGGTAGACGGCCTGCGGATTGCCGCGGTGCGGGTGGTGTCGCCGCCCGAGACTGCCGACGGGCCGGGATCGGCCGCGCCGGAGAGATCGCCGTGAGCACAGGCACGGTCGTGGCTCTGGCGGTGGCCGTGGTGATGCTCGGGGCCAACGCCTTCTTCGTGGCGGCCGAGTTCGCGCTGGTGGCGGCTCGGGCCGTCCGCCTGGAGTCGGCCGCGGCCACCGGCGACCGGCGCAGCGGGATCGCGCTGGTGGCGGTGCGCGACCTCCAGACCCAGCTGGCGGGGGCCCAGCTCGGGATCACCATGACCTCGCTGGTACTCGGCTACGTGGCCGAGCCGGCCATCGCCCACCTCATCGAGCCGGTCATCGAGCGGGTGGTGGAGGTCCCCTCGGGCGTGCTGCACACCATCTCGTTCGCGGTGGCGCTGTTCGCAGTAACCACGCTGCATGTCGTGTTGGCGGAGATGGTCCCCAAGAACCTGGCCATCACCGCCCCCGAGCCGACCGCCAGGCTGCTGGCCCCGGCCATGCGGATCTACGGGGTCGCCTTCAAGCCGGTCATCGGGTCGCTCAACGCCGTCTCCAACTGGATCGTGCGGCTGATGGGCATGAAGCCGGCCGACGAGATCAACACCGCCCTCACCATCAACGAGTTCCACACCCTGCTGGCTGGCGCCCGCTCCGAGGGCGTGATCGAGCCCACCGAGCACGAACTGCTGTCGGGGGCGCTGGAGTTCCGGGTGCGCTCGGCCGGCTCGATGATGGTGCCCGCCGACCGGCTGGTGGCTGTGCCCCGGCGCACATCGGTGGCCCGCCTCGAGGAGGTGGTGGCGTCGAGCGGACACACCCGGGTGCCGGTGTGGGGATCGGATCGGGGCGACGTGCTGGGGTTCGTGCACGCCAAGGACCTGCTGCGCATGCCGGCAGAGGCCCGCGACGACCCGGTACCGCTGGAGTTGGTGCGGCGTATGCGGGTGGTGAGCCCCGATATGGCCGGCCGCGACCTGCTGCTCTACATGCGCCGGTCCCGGGTGCACATGGCCCTGGTGCGCAGCGAGGCCGGAGCGGTGCTGGGTGTGGTCACCCTGGAGGACGTGCTGGAGGCGCTAGTAGGCGACATCTTCGACGAGACCGACGACAACCGCCCCTGAGCGCCGCGTCGGCGAGCCCGATGGTACGCCGGCAGGGCAAGATCCTTACGGCCGGTGAGTCTCGGCCAATGGCACTCCCAGCAGGGCCGCCGCGGCGCCCACCCCGACGCCGGCCCCGGCGGCGTGGTCGATGGCCACAAGAGCGGCGGGCACATCGAGATCGTTGTCTAGGTGTTGGCGCACTTCGTCGAGCAGGCGGGCGTCGCTGCGGGTTGCGCCCGAGGCGCTGCGCCATAGGGCCAGGCGCTGCTCGGCCTCCTGCAGTAGTCCGTCGTGCCAGGGCCAGGGGGTGCGGTAGTGCTGCGACATCAGGGCCAGGCGGATGGCCATCGGCTCGTGGCGCTCCCGCAGCTCATGGACGAACACCAGGTTGCCCAGCGACTTCGACATCTTGGCGCCCTGGTAGTGGACCAGCGCCTGATGCAGCCAGTGCCGGGCGAACGGCTTGCCCGTGACCGCCTCGGACTGGGCCCGCTCGCACTCGTGGTGCGGGTAGAGCAGGTCCACGCCCCCGCCGTGCAAGTCGATGGTCTCGCCCAGCTCGCGCAGCGCCAGCGCGGAGCACTCGACGTGCCAGCCCGGTCGCCCCGGTCCCCAGCGCGACTCCCAGGCGGGCTCGCCGCTGCGGGCCGCCTGCCACAGCACGAAGTCGAGCGGGTCCCGCTTGGCCGGGTCGTCGGGGTTGTCGCGCCACTGCCGGGCCAGGGCGACCATGTGGTCGCGCCCGAATCCCGACAGCGAGCCGAACCCGTCGAAGGCCCCGGTGTCGAAGTAGACGCTGCCGCCGGCCCGGTAGGCGAAGCCCCGCTCCAGCGCCGCGTGGATGAAGCCGCGGATGTCGGCAATGGCCGAGGTCGCTCTGGGCTCGGAGGCCGGGGGCAGCGTGTTGAGAGCGGCCATGTCGTCGTCGAAGCGGGCCGTCTCGGCGAAGGCCAAGTCGAGGTAGTGGACCCCGCGGCTCTCGGCTGCGGTCAGGATGTCGTCGTCGACGTCGGTGATGTTGCGCACGCAGCGGGTCACGCGCCCGGAGTCCCGCAGCCGCCGCTGCAGCACGTCGTAGGTGACGTAGGTGGCGGCGTGGCCGAGGTGGGTGGCGTCATAGGGCGTAATGCCGCACACGTACATGCGCACCACCTCAGGCGGGTCGAAGTCCACCACCGCGCCGCGGGCCGTGTCATAGAGCCGCATGTTTGTCAGTGCCGGAGCCGTTGAACGCTCGCCGACAGTCTGCGCATGTTCTCAAGGTAGCGTTGCCGGCTGTGGGCCTACTCGACGGCAAGCGCATCGTCATCACCGGCGTGCTCACCGACGCCTCGCTCGCCTTCGGCGCGGCCGAGCTGGCCGTGGCCGAGGGCGCCGAGATCCTGTTGACCGGAGCGGGCCGGGGAATGCGCCTCACCCAGCGCACCGCCCGCAAGCTCGGCGACGGTATAGACGTGGTGGAGTTCGACGTGACCGAGCCGTCCCACGCCGACGCTCTGCGCGACCACCTGGCCGACCGCTGGGGGCGGGTGGACGGCGCGCTGCACGCCATCGGGTTCGCGCCCGAGGTCTGCCTCGGCGGTACGTTCATGGATGCGACTTGGGGCGATGTCAAGGTGGCGCTGGAGATCTCCACCTACTCGCTCAAGATGCTCGCCGACGCGGTGGTCTCGCTGATGGATGCCGGAGGCTCGATCGTGGGACTGGACTTCGACGCCTCGCGGGCCTGGCCCGCCTACGACTGGATGGGGGTGGCCAAGGCCGGACTCGAGTCGACCTGCCGGTACCTGGCCCGCTACCTGGGTCCGCAAGGCATCCGGGTGAACCTGGTCTCGGCCGGCCCCATGCGGACCATAGCCGCCCGCTCGATCCCCGGATTCTCCGAGTTCGAGGACGCCTGGGCGCAGAGGGCGCCGCTCGGGTGGGCGGTGAGCGATCCGTCCGGCGTGTCGCGCACGGTGGTGGCCCTGCTGAGCGACTGGCTGCCGGTCACTACCGGGTCGATCATCCAAGCCGACGGCGGCTACCACGCAATGGGCGCCTAAACGCCGCCGCCTACACCTTGGGCGTGCGAGCTCTCGGGTTGCGTCTGAGAGCTGCTCCGGCTGCTCACGGCCACTGACGGGGCAGCGGTAGCCTCGGGGGCTATGTCTGCCATCTCGGTGTCGCTGCCCGACGGGTCGGTGCGGGAGCTGGCCGAGGGGTCCAGCGCGGCCGATCTGGCTGCCGCCATCGGCCCGCGGCTGGCCGCCGACGCCGTGGTGGCGGTGGTGGACGGCGCCGAGCGCGACCTGGCCGCGCCGCTGGGCGACGGAGCCGCCGTCGAGATCGTGACCGCCGCCACCGAGCGTGGTCTGCACACCCTGCGCCACTCCACCGCCCATGTGCTGGCCCAGGCGGTGCTGGACCTTTACCCCGGCGCCACCTTCGCCATCGGGCCGCCCATCGAGCACGGCTTCTACTACGACTTCGAGCTGCCCGACGGCGCCACCTTCGCCGATGCCGACCTGGAGCGCATCGAGGCCCGGATGCGCGAGATCATCGAGGCCGACCAGCCCTTCCGGCGCGTCGAGATGGCCGCCGAGGACGCCCTGGAGCTCTTCGAGGCCCACCCCTACAAGCGGGCCATCATCGAGGCGGTGGCCCTGGGGGTGGCCGCCGGCGGCGACCTGGCCTCGGAGGCGTCGGAGGGCGGCCGCGTCAGCTGCTACCACAATGACGGCTCCGACGGGTTCGTGGACCTGTGCCTCGGCCCCCATGTGGCGTCCACCGGCCGGCTGGGGCACTTCGCCCTGCAGCGGGTGAGCGGGGCCTACTGGCGGGGCAGCGAGCGCAACCCCATGCTGCAGCGCATCTACGGCACGGCCTGGGCCACCCGCAAGGACCTCGCCGCCCACCTGCACCGCCTGGCCGAGGCCGAGCGGCGCGACCACCGGCGCCTCGCCGCCGAGCTCGATCTGGTGTCGTGGCCCGCCGAGCTGGGGCCGGGCCTGGCGGTGTGGCATCCCAACGGCGCCCTGGTGCGCACCCTGATGGAGGACTACTCGCGCGGGCGCCACGCCGACGGCGGATACCAGTTCGTGTACTCGCCCCACATCGCCAAGTCGGTGCTGTGGGAGACGTCGGGCCACCTCGACTTCTACGCCGAGAGCATGTACCCGCCCATGGAGATGGACGGCACCGACTACTACCCCAAGCCGATGAACTGCCCGTTCCATGTGATGGTGTACCGGTCGTCGCAGCGCAGCTACCGGGACCTGCCCATGAGGCTGTTCGAGCTGGGCGCGGTGTACCGCTACGAGCTGTCGGGCGCGGTCCACGGCCTGCTGCGCAGCCGGGGCTTCACCCAGGACGACGCCCACATCTTCTGCGCCCGCGACCAGATCGCAACCGAGCTGGCCTCGCTGCTGGAGTTCGTGTTGAGCGTGCTGGCCGCCTTCGGGTTCAGCGAGTTCCAGGCCAAGCTCTCCACCCGGCCCGCCGAGAAGTATGTGGGCGACGAGGCGCTGTGGGACGATGCCACCGCCGGCTTGCGGGCCGCGCTGGAGACCGCCGGGCTCGACTACGCCACCGACGAGGGCGGCGGGGCGTTCTACGGCCCCAAGATCGATGTGGACGTGCGCGACGCCATCGGCCGGTCGTGGCAGCTCTCCACCATCCAGGTGGACTTCAACCTGCCCGAGCGCTTTGGCCTCGAGTATGTGGCCTCCGACGGATCGAGGCCCCGTCCGGTGATGATCCATCGGGCCCTGTTCGGCTCGGTGGAGCGCTTCTTCGGGGTGCTGGTCGAGCACTTCGCCGGAGCCTTCCCGGCCTGGCTGGCGCCGGTTCAAGCGACAGTGCTGCCGGTGGCCGCCGCCCACGCCGACTATGGGGCCGAGGTGGCCGCCACCCTGCGCCGGCTCGGCCTGCGGGTGGAGACCAGCCCGGCGGAGGAGCCGCTGGGCAAGCGGGTCCGCAACGCCAAGGTGGCCAAGATCCCCTACGTGCTGGTGGTGGGCGACGACGATGCCGCGGCCGGAACCGTCGGGGTCAACGCCCGGGGCGCCAAGAAGCCCGAGCGCGACGTGCCGCTGGAGGAGTTCGCGGCTCGCCTGGCCGCCGAGGTCGAGGCCCGGAGCTGACCGGTGCTCCAGCGTCGAATCAGGCCCCGCTGCCTTGTGCGCCGATTGTCTGGGGAGTGCTGACCGGTGGTGGAGCGCCTCTGGGCGGGATGGCGGATCCCCAGCATGGTGGAGGACCAGCAGGCGGCTGTCGCCGGGATTGCCGACTCGTCGGGCACTGCGGCCGGCGGCGAGACCGGCCTGAGCCTGTTCGAGGCCATTCTTCAGGCGGGCCTGCCCGACGAGCAGACCCATATCGTGCACCGGGGCGAGCGGGTGTTCGCCATCTTGAACCGCTATCCGTACTCGACTGGGCATGTGTTGGTCCTGCCCTACCGGGCGGTCGCCGACCTCGAGGATCTCGACCCCGACGAGCGCCGCGAGCTGTGGGACGCCGTCCACCGCGCTGTGGTCGCGGTCAAGGCCGCGTTCTCGCCCGACGGAGTGAATGTCGGCGCCAACCTGGGCGAGGGCGCCGGCCCCAGCGTGTACGACCACGTCCACATCCATGTGCTGCCCCGCTGGCGCTCCGACACCAACTTCATGACCGCCATAGCCGACGTGAGGGTCCTGCCCCAGAGCCTCCAAGACTGCTGGGAGCGCCTGACCGCCGCCTGGCCCCCCTAACCAGTAGGCAACCGAGTCCGGGTCAGCGGGCGGCTTGCAGGCCGGCCAGTACTCGGTCGGGGGTCAACGGGAAGCTGTCGAACCAGACTCCAGTGGCATCGTGCAGGGCGGCCACCACTGCGGGGGCATAGGGGATCATGCCCATCTCGGCCATGCCGCGGGCGCCCCAGGGGCCGTGGGGGTCGGCCAGCTCCAACACCACGCTGTCGACAGTCGTCGGGATGTCGCCGATGCCGGGCATCAGATAGGTGCTGAGCCGCATGTTCTGCAGGCGGCCCCCCTCCGAGCGGAGGTTCTCGCTGATGGCGTAGCCGTGGGCCTGGATCACCGCGCCCTCGATCTGGCCCACCACCAGCCGGGGGTTGATGGCCCGGCCCACATCGTGGGCGCTGACCACCCGGTTCACCCGGATGTGGCCGGTGTCGGCATCGACGCTGAGATCGACGTGCTGGGCCACGTAGCCGTAGCTGAAGTTGGGCGCGCCGCGGCCGTCGTCGGCGTCGAGCACCTCGGTGGGCGGCGGCACGTAGCGGAACCGGCCCACCGCCGGGCGCTGGCCGTCGCGCCAGGCCTTCTCGGCCTCCTCGGCCGCGCCCAGGATGGCGTTGCCCGACATCCAGGTGAGCCGGGAGGCCGAGGCCGAGCCGGAGTCGCCGGAGGTGGCCGTGTCGCTGAAGCGGCGCTCGATGCGGTCGGCGGGCACCCCGGTGGCCTCGGCGGCCATCTGCACCAGCACGGTGTGGGCGCCCTGGCCCACATCGGCGCCGGCGTGGCACAGCTCGGCGGACTCGGGCTCGTCGGAGTCGGCGCCGCCGTGGAGCACGATCTCGGCCTCGCAGCGCTCGGGGAAGCCGAATGAGAACCCCACGTTCTTGTACGAGCAGGCGAAGCCCCGACCCCGGCGCAGCGCCGACGGCTCCGCGGGCAGCGACGGGAACGGGCTGAAGTCCTCCACCGGCTCTGTCGCCGCGGAGGCGGCCTCAGCTGCGCAGCTGTCGATCACCTCGGGCATGGTCACGCCCTGGGGCATCGGCGTCTGGGTGATGCCGATGCTGCCCTCGCGCAGCGTGTTGATGCGGCGCAACTCCACCGGATCGATGCCCAGCGCCTCGGCCAGCTTGTTCATCTGGCATTCGGCCGCGAACGCGCCCTGGGGGCCGCCGAAGCCCCGGAAGGCGCCCGCCGGGGTGGCGCTGGTGTACACCGCCAGGCTGTCCACCTCGGCGTTGGGGATCTCGTAGGGGCCGCCCTGGTGCAGGTGGCAGTTGCCCAGCACCTTGTTGGACGTGAAGTTGTAGGCCCCGGCGTCGAGCCAGGCCGTGCTCTTGACCGCGGTGATGCGGCCGTCTCGGCGGGCGCCCCAGCGGGTGGTGATGCGGCCCCGGTGGCGCTTGCCGTGCCCGACGATCGACTCCTCGCGCGACCACACCGTGCCCACCGGACGGTCGATGCCCCGCTTATGGAGCCTCAGCGCGGCGAGGGCCAACACGATCTGGATGGAGATGTCCTCGCGGCCGCCGAAGGCCCCGCCGATGGCCGGGTAGATCACCCGCACCCGCTCGACGGGCAGGTCGAGGGCGTGAGCGATCTGCTCCTGGTCCTCGTGGGCCCACTGGCCGGCCACCTCCACCGTCACCCGGCCCTCGTCGTCGATGTAGGCCAGTCCGGCCTCGGGCTGCAGGTAGGCGTGCTCCTGGTAGGGGAACTCGTAGGTGGACTCCACCACCACGTCGGCGTCGGCCCAGCCCTGGGCCATGTCGCCCTTGCGGAGCCGCAGCGAGTGGTAGACGTTGCTGGGCTTGCCGTTCTCGGGATGCAGCAGGGTGTCGGAGCCCAGCGCCTCGTCGATGTCGGCCAGCACCGGCAGCGGCGCCCACCGCGACGTGATCGCGGCTGCGCCGGCCCGGGCCGCTTCGGGCGACTCGGCCACCACCAGCGCCAGCCGGTCGGCCTCCCAGCGCGACACGTCGCAGGCCACCGCGCTGCGTCCGGTGTGCTCAAGGCCCACGAACACGGGTTGGTCGACCATGGTGAGGCCGAACTCGTTGACCGGCACGTCGGCCGAGCCCAACACCTCCACCACGCCGTCGGTGGCTCGGGCCGCGGTGAAGTCGGCTTCGAGGAGCCGGGCGTGGGGCTGGTCGGTGAACACCGCGACAGCCCACAGGGCGTCGGCGCCGATGCGGTCGCTTCCGTAGGAGGCCTGCCCGGTGAGCTTGGCCGGTCCGTCGATCCGGGCCGGCGATTGTCCGACGCTCATGGGGCCGGCGCGCTTGCGCTCGGTGCAGTGCCGGTCAGTGCCTCGATGATCGTGTAGTAGCCGGTGCAGCGGCACAGGTTGCCGGCCAGGCCGTGCTCCACCTGCGCTCGGCTCGGGTTGGGCTCCTCGGCGGCGAGCATCACCGAGCTCATCACGAACCCCGGCGTGCAGAACCCGCACTGGACCCCCTCGCAGTCGGCCAGGGCCTGCTGCACGGGGTGCAGGCCCCCCTCGGGCGGGGCCACGCCCTCCACGGTGGTGATGGTGGCGCCGTGGGCTCGGGCTGCGGGCACCAGGCACGACAGCACGGCCCGGCCGTCGAGGTGGACGGTGCAGGCGCCGCACTCGCCCTCGGCGCAGCCCTCCTTGGTGCCGACCAGGCCAAGATCGAGGCGCAGCCAGTCGAGCAGGGTGCGACGAGCGGCGTTGGACGCCGAGCGCGGCTGTCCGTTGACGGTGGCGCGCACTGTGCTGTCGTCGGTGATGTCCCGGCGCGCAGTCGAACCGGCGGTGCTGTTGTCGGGTATGTCTCGCGGAGCGGCGCTCGCAGTCGAGCTGGAGGCGCTGGCGTCGGTTGCGTCGTGATGCGGTGATCGTCCGGCTGGCGGACGGGAAGTCGAGCCATTCAGCGCCAGCCGGGGCGGGCGCTCGGGCCAGGTGTCGGCCTCGGTCCCGGCGGCCAGCGACAGCAGCGCCCGCCTGACCACCACCTCGATGGTGTGGCTGCGGTACGCCGCGGTGGAGCGCAGGTCGTCTATGGGGGTGACTGCGGCCCGGGCCGCGGCGGCCACATCGGCGGCGGCCTCGGCCAACGGGCGGCCCGCGGCGATGGCGCCGGCGTCGGGGACCAGTTCGATGGTGGGGCCGACGCTGCCAAGGGCCACCACCAGGTCGGCTGTGGCGCCGTCGCCGGCGTCGGTCACCACCGCGGCGGCGTGAACCACCGAGATGGCCTGGGCCCGGCGCAGTCCGAGCTTGACGAAGATGCCGCGGCGGGCGCCGCCGAGCGCGTCGAAGGCGATCTTGGTCACCAGCTCGCCCGGCTCCAGCGCGGCGGTTCGGAAGCCGCTGAGAAACTCGCTGATCGCCATGGTCCGCTCGCCGCCGGAGGCCGACGCCGCGGTCACCTCCGCGCCCAGCGCGTACAGCGCCGAGATGGTGTCGTTGGCGGGGCTGGCGGTGACGATGTTGCCCACCACCGTGGCCCGGTTGCGAAGCTGCGGACCGCCGACCTCCAGGCAGGCCTGCGCCAGCGGCAGTCCCGCCGACAGCATCGGTTCGGAGGCCACCACATCGGCGTGGGTGACGAGCGGCCCCAGCTCGATCCGCCCGTCGCGCTCGACGATGGCGTCGAGCCCGTCGAGCACGCTCAGATCGACGAGGGTGTCGATCCCGGTGCGCACCCCGCGGCTCAGCTCCAGCAGCAGGTCGGTGCCGCCGGCCACGGCGCGGGCCGACGGTCCGTGCGCGGCGAGCACGGCCAGAGCGTCCTCCAACGACTCGGGCGCCACATATCTCTTGATCGGATCGGCCCGTCGCTGGGCTTCGTGCAGTTGGCTCATGGAGAGTCGGGACGGCCGGATTTGAACCGGCGACCTCAGCGTCCCGAACGCTGCGCGCTGCCAAACTGCGCCACGTCCCGCCACCAACCCATTGTACCGGGGGTCGGAGTCCGCCTTCCCAGAGTTTGTCGGCTGGGATAAAATCCGGTAACCAACCTGCCCGCCGCGGGCGTTTCTCGGACAAGACCCAGAAGGCAAACATGAAGAATGGTTATCGGACAGCCGATCCTTATGACAGGGCACTTTGTTGAAACCCGTTCGGTCGGTGCTGGGGTTGTCCTGCCTGTTGTGTGGGGAGATCTACTCCACCGAAGAAGTTGACTACATCTGTCCCCGGCACGGGGGGGCAGCCACTTTGTCGGTCCAGTACGACTATCAGTACCTGGCCGGCTTGACCAGCCCTGAACAGATCGCCGCCGACCCGGACCGGTCCATCTGGCGCTATCGACAGTTGCTTCCGGTTGATCCTCACGCCGAACCGCCCCCTCTTCAGGTGGGGGGAACGCCCTTGTTGCCGGCCCGGGTGCTGGGCGAAGGCCTGAAGGTCCGGCTGTGGGTGAAAGACGAGGGCCGCCAGCCCACCGCTTCTCTCAAGGATCGGGCTTCGGCCCTGGCGGTGCTCAAGGCCCGGGAGAAGGGGGCGGGGGTCATC
>JAJEDD010000008.1 GCA_022821685.1 Acidimicrobiia bacterium | reverse complement strand
ACCACAATAGCCCACAACCAGCGCGCCGTCAACTATATGTCGCCCCTACATATCCCCGCCGAAACGCTGCCCGGAGACACAAAACCCCACGTCAGAGGCCATCTGCTGTCACCAAACCCCCGCCAACCCGACAAATTCCGGACATACCGCTGAAACCCGGCGAGGACATGTCTGCTGCGCCGCGTCGGCTGGAGGCTCACGGCAGCGCGGGCGCGGCGCTGGCCAAGCTCGGCGATCAGATCGCAGACTGTGGCGCCGGGGCGCTGGCGAGCATCCGGGTGGAAGTCAGCGCCGAGGTCGGCCAGGGGACTCAGCCGTTCAGAGTTCTCGGACACTGCGTTGCTCAGCTGGCCCGCTTCAAGTCGCATCTCAAGCTCGACGCGGTAGCCGAGTTCGATGGTGTGGCGGGCGGTGCCGAGCTTCGCTTCAATGGCGAGGCGTCGGTGTGCGTGCCGCTCTTCGAGAACCTGTATGCCGCACTCGACGACGCTTCGGACCTCAGTGGCAGCCTGACCTTGACGCTCACGCAGGCCGCCGCCATCGACCCGGGCAGTGCCGATTTCAACCAGTTCCGGCAGGTGCTCAAGCGCTGTGGATTGAGCCACATCACGATCACAGCAGCGTTCGTTGATGCACGCTGACTCCAGGCGACGATACGTCCCAGCGATCCAGCCTCGCGCGGCGAGCGCTGGCAGATGCGATGCCCGTCGAGCAGTGGCAGTGCCTTGCTCGCTCATGTCCGCTTCGTTCATTAGGGGTCGCGGCCATGGCCTCGATGTGCGCCGACGGCTGGTTGTCGGCGAGATTGATCTGTCCGCTCGGCTCCGTGGCAGCAGTGCCGGTTCCGGATAGGACTGAGCGGCGTTTCGTGCTGCGCCTGACCGCCGGCAACGGAGCCTGGGGCTTGGTGCTGCTCGAGGACACGCCCTGGGGCCTAGACAAGGTGGCCAAGGCATCGCCAGCGCAGGCTCGGCTGCTGCGGGGCGCGGTCACCGAAGCGGTCGCGGCTGACGGCTACGAGACCGAGACAGTGGGGCCGCATCGCAAGCGGCCCTTCAACCTCACCCAGGCACAGGGAGTGCGGCTCGCCCTGCAGATACTCGCATCGGTGTCGCTGCGCGACGTTGCGAGACGCAGCACAGTCGTCGGCACTCTCGCGGCGATGAGCGACGAGGAATGCCTCTACTGGTTCGCCAAAGCCAGAGGCGCTGACGGCAGCCGGGCCCTGCGGGCCCTGCGACTGCTACTGGCCGGCGACTGATCGCCATCCAGACCGTCAAGTCATGAACCTCGCATTCCAGCATCGCAGAGCCTGCTTCAGTGCGGTGCGGCATTGCACCACAGCCGCGCTGGGGCGACCCACCCACATCTACCGACTGCCGGCGGATCCAGGCTCGTGAGGCGCGCCGCGCCTGTCAGGTATCGACGCGACGGTACATCAGAGGTCCTGGGTGTTCGACTCATCGGACCCTGCCGGCGCCACCGTCGACCGGCTGCTGCACCATGCCCACATCGTGCTCACCGTCGGCGACAGCATCCGCCTCACCCAAGCCACTGCCGGAAAGGGGGTGACGCCACTGACCAACTGAACTGTGGGCAACTCTGCTGTCCTCCACCGGGCAGAACCCACTGTCCATTGACACGCCAGGGCTGTCGGACGGGTCTCGGTGTTGGGTCAGGCATTGGCGGCGGTCATGGAGTGATGTCTGCTGCGAATCACTGCGGCGGGCGCGTCCCCGACATTGGTGATGGTCGTGGCTGAGGGAGCGTTCGGTGCGAGGGACGCTGAGGGTCGGCCGCGGCTGCTGATCGAGCGGTGGCTGCCGGTCGAAGAGATCGGCATCGAATGCGTGCGCGAGAGCGCGCCGATTCCGGGACAGTTCCCGAAGCTGAAGACCTTGCACGTGTGGTGGGCGCGTCGACCGCTGGTGGCGAGCGCCGCGGCGGTGCTCGGAAGCGTGATGCCTGCATGGACCGAGGAACTGGCCGAGCGGTTCCCGCAGCATCACGAGCTGCAATCCGAGCAGGCCTATCGCAAGTGGTTCCTGAAGCTCTGCGGCATCCTGGGCGACCCCCTTGAAGCGCGGCAGCGCATTGCCGCGGCGACGGCCAAGGGCATCACGCTTGGCAGCAAGGCCTACGGCTACAAGCAGGCATTCAAGAACAGACCGTCACCTGAAGACTTCGAGCGGCTGCACAGTCTCCTAGCGTGCGTCTGGGGAGAGGCGCCGCCGATGATCGACCCGACGGCCGGTGGGGGGTCGATTCCATTTGAGGCGTTGCGCTATGGCCTTCCGAGTCATGCGAATGAACTCAACGCCGTGGCCTCAGCAGCCCTGCTGGCTGGTGTAAGGAGCCCCGCTCGATTCGGGAGTGACTTGAATGCTGATCTGAACCGTTGGGGACTGACGCTGAGCAGACGTCTCGAAGGGCGTCTGGTTCGGTTTTATTCCGACGGCCCACAGCGAAGCGACCACACGAACTACCTCTATGCGAGGACGGTGGCTTGTCCTCGGACTGGAAAGGCTGTGCCTTTGGCGGGGGACTGGTGGCTTCGGCGGGGCGAGGCGCCGGTGGCGGTGCGGCTGGTTGCTCGGCGCAACGGCATGGTACTTGATGCGCCCGAGTTCGAGATCCTTGACGGCAAGGCCGCGATCGGCGGCTACGACCCGAAGGCGGCGGCTACCTGGTCGCGGGGCAAGGCGGTGTCGCCGTGGGACGGTCAGGTGATCGACGGCGACTACATCCGCGGCGAGGCTCAGGCGGGCCGCATGGGCGAAGTGCTGTACGCGGTGGCGGTGCGTGTCGGCAGGAAGCGACTGTTCCGGGCGCCCACCGACACTGATCTCGCTGGCATCGCCGCAGCCGAGGCCGAACTCGCACGCCTGTCGGCGCAGTGGGAGGCAGACGACGTGTTGCCCACCGAGTCCGTCCCGCCCGGCGACAAGACCAAGGAGCCGCACAACTACGGCGTGGCCCGCTGGCGCGACATGTTCACGCCGCGCCAGCAGTTGGGGCACGGCTGCTTCGTGGAGGAGTACCGCAGGCTCACCGGTGAAGTCCAGGCCGCCTACCCAGACGACCCGGACCGGGCCGAGGCCGTGCTCACGCTGCTCGCGATGATCTCCGGCAAGGCTCTGGCATACAACTCTCGGCAGAGTCGGTGGGATCAGAGCCGCCAGAAGATCGCAAGTACGTTCGACATCCACGCCTTTCCGTTCAAGAAGACCTTCGGCGAGTTCGAGGGCGGGCGCGAGCTGTATCCGTGGTGCCTTTCACAGATGCTCGACGCCTATGCGGGCATCGCCGGCCTCATCGACCCTGAGCCCGAAGCCACCCTCGGCGACACGCCGCCGCGGCCCCGACCCGAGGTGACCGTCACCAACCACAACGCCGCCAACCTCGCAGACGTGGATGACGAGTCCAAGACGCTGGTGTGCATCGACCCGCCCTACTACGACAACGTGCAGTACGCCGAGCTGTCGGACTACTTCTACGTGTGGCACAAGCGCACCCTCGGCCGTGTGCTGCCCCACCTGTTCGCCGCGCCGCTCACCAACAAGGCCGACGAGGCCGTCAAGAACAGGGCCCGCTTCGCCGCACTCGGCAAACGCGCCGATGAGACGGCCCACAACGACTACACGCTCAAGATGGCCGCCATCTTCGCCGAATGCCGGCGGGTGCTGCGCGCCGACGGGGTGATGTGCGTGATGTTCACCCACAAGGCCGCCGGCGCATGGAACGCGCTCGGCACCGCGCTGCTCGAAGCGGGCTTCAGCATCGAGGCGTCGTGGCCGGTGCGCACCGAGTCTCAGAACTCGCTGCATCAGGCGAGGCAGAACTCGGCCAACTCCACCATCTTCCTGGTGTGCCGCAAGCGTCCTGTCCCACGCCCCGGCGACGAGGCGGCGATCGGCTTCCTCAGCGACATTGAGCCCGACCTGCGCGCCGCTGCCGCCGAGGCCCTCAAGCGAGCCCAGGGCCAAGGCCTCAGCGGAGTGGATCTTGTGCTCGCCACCTACGGCCCGGCGCTGTCGGTGCTGTCACGAAGCTGGCCCGTGCATTCGACGCAGGCGGGCGACGACGGACGCTCGCGGCGCCTCGAACCCGAAGAGGCGCTCGACATCGTCCGCAACGAGGTCACCCGGCTGATGCTGGCTCGACTGGTCGGCTCAGCCGCGCACTTCGATCCGGTCACCGACTTCACGATCCTCGCCTGGGAACTCTTCGGGGCCCGCAAGTTCCCCTTCGACGACGCCCGCCGCCTCGCCTACGCCACCGGAGGCCTCGAAGTGGACCAACTCCGCAAGCTGCGGATCCTCACCGCCACAGGCGGAACCGTGACGCTGCTCACCCCGCAGGAGCGTCGGCGCAGCGGAGGCTCCGACCGCGAGCGCACCGCGTCGCTTCTCGACGCCGCATCCGGGCGCCGCGGCGTGGGTGTGGACCGTTCAGCCGCCACCTTCGACCGGCTGATCGACGCGGTGCACACCTCCGCCTATGTGGCTGAGATCGACGGTTCGGCCGCGGCCAAGGCCTGGCTGGATGACCGCGGCCTGTCAATCGACCCCGACTTCGGGCGGTGTCTGGGCGCCCTCGTACGAGCGCTGCCCCGGACACGCAAGCCCGACGGCGCATGGAACGTGCCCGAGGCGAAGGTACTGCGCGAACTGGCGTCGGCGTACTTCCCGAACATCAAGCTCCCCGTCCTCGACGAACTCCCCAGCGAGCAGCAGGCACTGTCACTCGATCCTGACATCCGAGAGCCGACGCCTTGAGCACCGAGGAGTTCAGCGGCGACACGTCGGGCCCCCGCCGAGGCGTCCAGTCTCTGCCGCCTTGCATTCGAGGAGTCCAGGGCAACATGTCGGGTGATCGGAGCACCGCGGTGCACGGTGAGCCATGACGGTCGACGCTGAGGCGGGGCTGCGTGGCCTGGGCCTCAAGCCTGTGTATTCCTCGGGCAGCGACGATCTGCTCGCCGGTTTCTATGTTCCTGCCTTGAGCCGGGCCGTGAGTTATGACCGCATCGCGGGATATTTTGCCTCGTCGTCGTTCGTCAGCGCCGCCGCCGGGTTGGCACGCTTCATCAACGGCGGAGGATTCATGCGCTTGATCGTCGGAGCGCAGCTCAGCGAGTCCGACTGCTCGGCTCTCCGTGGCGATGTCACCCTTGATGAAGTGCTGGCCGAGCGGCTCAGCGTCGCTGCACTGGTCGCAGACGATGTGGCGAGGCGCCGTCTCGAGGTCATCGCCTGGCTGGTGCGCGAGGAGCGCCTGGAAATGCGTGTGGGAGTGCCTTGCGGCGCAGGCGGAAGGCCGCTGGCCGTCGATGATCCCGACAACGACGGCCGCTACTTCCATGCCAAGTCCGGGATACTGCGCGACCGAGCTGCTGACGAGGTCGTGTTCAGCGGCAGCATCAACGAGTCGTCGCAGGGCTGGCAGCGCAACTTCGAGCAGTTCAACGTGTACCCATCGTGGAAGGCCGAAGCCTGGTTCGACTACGGCCGACCCGAGACAGAGCGGTTCGAGCGTCTCTGGCGCGGCGAGACCGATTCCGACTGGCAGATCGTCGCCCTGCCCGACGCGTTCCGGCAGGATCTCCTAGAACTGGTGGAACCCGACTACGTCCCGCCCGATGTCGACCCGGCCGAGCCGGCCGCTGTCGATATCGAACCAGGCGATGGAGACCCGCCCCTCATCGTGGAGTCTCCCGAGCAAGCGCACAGGCTCAGCGAATCAGACCGAGCCTCCATCGCCGAGATCCGAGATGCACCGCTGAGCGCCACCGGCGTGGGGCTTGTGTCGGCAGGGGTGCAGCCCTGGCCGCATCAGCTCAACATCGCCCGGCGCATCCTCGACACCTGGCCGCGCTCGTACCTGCTCGCCGACCAGGTGGGCCTCGGCAAGACCATCGAGGTGGGACTCGTGCTGCGCGAACTGCTGCTGTCCGGCAGAGCCTCCCGCGCGCTGATCCTGGTGCCCGCGTCGGTGCTGATCCAGTGGCAACAGGAACTCGACGAGAAGTTCTGCCTCGATGTGCCCCGCCTCGACGGCAACGATGTGGTGTTCAGCCAACCCGGCCGGCGTCGGCCCGTTCAGACCGGCACCAACCCGTGGAGCGCCGAGCCGGTGCTGCTCGCGTCGTCGCATCTGGCCCGCCGCCGCGAGCAGCGCAGCCGATTGCTCGCCGCACGGGGCTGGGACCTGGTGGTGCTCGACGAGGCGCATCACGCTCGCCGAGGCGGCTCCAAGCCCGACTCCACTCCCAACCAGATGCTGGCACTGCTGCAAGAACTCGCTCAACAGCGCAAGTTCGAGACACTGCTGCTTGCGTCGGCCACCCCGATGCAGATGCACCCCCACGAGTTGTGGGATCTGCTCGCACTCTTCGGACTGCCCGAGCATTGGGACCGCAGCTCGGAGGCGATGCAGCGGTACTACGAGCAGCTCGCAGAGCCCTTCAAGGAGCGAAACTGGGACTTGTTGCGACGCATGGCCGGCGCCCACCTCGCAGTCGCGGATGAACCGTCGGACAGGCGCATCAATGCTGCGCTCGCCACGCTGGGTCCGGCGGCGCGGCACCGCATCCAGAACTTCGCCCATAGCGCTCCCAACGCCGCCGCGAGGACTCCGCCTACCGAGAGGCCGGCCTGGGATGAGTGGTTGCGAGCCTGCACGCCGGTGCGCGACCGGGTGTTTCGCACCACTCGCACCACCCTCAAGACGTACCAACACGATGATCTGCTGCCGGCCGGCACCGTCATACCCGAACGCGTCATCGACGACTGCTTCAACGATCTCGGCGAGGCCCAAGAACTCTACGAGCGCATCGACGGCTATATCGCAGCCCGTTACGAGCGCTACCGCGCCGGTTCCGACTCGCGCAGCCGGGCGCTCGGGTTCATCATGACCGTCTACCGGAGACGCCTCACCTCCAGCTTTCATGCGATCCGCTGCTCGCTGCAGCGGCGCCGCAGTGTGCTCGAGGATCGCGACGCGCTGGCCGACCTGCTCGATGACGACGACCGCCACGCCGCTGAAGAAGCGCTCAGTCTCGACGCCGACGACCTCGACCTCACCGCTTCCCGAGCCTCGGAGCTCGACGACGAACTTGCGGAGATCGACCGCTTCATCGCCGACCTCGACACCCTGCCGCCCGACGAGCCGAAGATGCAGCGGCTTGCTGCGATCCTCGCGGACGGCTTCAGCGCCGGGCATCGAAACGCCGTGGTGTTCACCCAGTACGCCGACACTCTGCGCTACATCCGCAGGCGGCTGCTTCATACCTACCGCAATGGCCTGGCCTGCTACTACGGCGGCACCGGCGAGATGTGGGACGAAGAGGCCGGAGTCTGGGTTGTCGCAGGCAAAGAGCAGATCAAGTCGCGGTTCCGCCGCGGCGAGGTGCAGATACTCATCGGCACCGACTCGATGTCGGAAGGGCTCAACCTGCAGACCAGCAGGCTGATGGTGAACTTCGACATGCCCTGGAACTTCGCCCGCGTCGAGCAGCGCATCGGACGCCTCGACCGCATCGGCGGCCAGCCTCTCATCGAGGTCCACAACCTCTACTACTCCGACACGGTGGAGATGGATGTGTACGCCGCGCTGCGCGACCGCTTCGGCAACTTCGAGGCTGTGCTCGGCAGCACCTCACCGGTGCTCGCTGAGGCAGAGAACGCGCTGCGGGAAGCCGCGATGGGCGTGATCTCAGCCGAGCAGGCGGCGCGGCGGATCGAATCCTCGGCCCAACGGGCGGAGGGGGCCGCGGTGCGTGTCGAGCATCTCGACGCCGTGCCCGAGCCCTCCACGGAACTCCGCCCAGCGATGACCCTCCAAGACCTGCGCGACAGGCTGCTGTCGATCCCGGCAGTCGCGGCCCTGCTCCCCCCCGACCCCGAGCGCGACGGCGTCTGGAGGCTGAGCCGCAGCGACGATCGGGCGGTGACGTTCGACCGGCGGGCCTGCGCCGACCACGACGACGTTGCGTTGCTCACCTGGAGCAGCCCGCTCCTCGAAGACCTGTTGGGCGGCCTCGCAGCCGGACCGGCGTGATCGGGGTCCGACGTCTATCGTCCAATCGGCTTCAGGCGCACTGCGGGGAGGCGCTTGAGCCGCTGATTGGCTGGGTCGATCTCCACGCCGGCTGACTCCAGCGCGGTGAGCCCCAGAAGGGGCTCGGCGTCGTCGTTGCCGAAGATGACGTCCACGGAGGTGCGCTCACCCATGAACTCGATGCGAGCGGGCGCTATGTCGAAACGTATCGCGCTTCCGTCGGCCAGTTCGTAGACACGCTGCCAGTCAGGCTCAATCCCTATGGCCTCCATGTGCTTGCGCGGCACCATGCAATCGGTTGCCCCCGTGTCCACGAGGAACCGCCCCGTCCAGCCACGATCCGGCTCGGCAATGTTGGAGATTGTCACCTCTACGTGAACGGCGCCCATGTCAACTCCTTGATTATCTTCACAGACAGAACCTCGAACGAATGCTCGAGGCCGCAGCACACTATCAGCCCGGTTCGAGCGACGCTTCGGCGCCTTTGTCGGGTGCGGTGGGTGGAGCTTGCGGCGCGGTAGGCTTGCGGCACGTTCCGCGTAGGTGCGGGACGTGTCGCGTTCAGCGACAACCGCTGTTGGCCTCGCATTGCGGGTCGTGCAGCAGGGTCCGATACCCAACGGAGATTCCATGCCTACCAGCCTCCCCCCCAAGGCCGAGACCATCGCCTCGACGGCGGAGACCTTCGGGCTTCCCGAGACCGACACCGGCTCTCCCGAAGTCCAGATCGCTCTGCTGTCGGATCGCATCAACCACCTCACCGAGCATC
Organism: Acidimicrobiia bacterium; assembly: GCA_022821685.1. Lineage (GTDB taxonomy): Bacteria > Actinomycetota > Acidimicrobiia > Acidimicrobiales > Aldehydirespiratoraceae > Aldehydirespirator. The sequence goes on along the minus strand of JAJEDD010000008.1, from coordinate 62,785 downwards.
TGCGGGTCCACAAGAAGGACCACCACAGCCGGAGGGGCCTGCTGATGCTGGTGGGTCGGCGCAGGAGGCTGCTCGACTACGTGAAGGAGAACGACGTCGAGCGGTACCGGGCGTTGATCGCCCATCTCGGTTTGCGACGCTGAGCACGACAGGGGCGGCCTGCGGGCCGTCCCTCCGGCTGTTGGCGCCAAAGTCGGCGCCTGGGAGCCGGCGACGATCCCAGTGACAACAACAAAGGCGCGACCGCTCCGGTGCTAGTCGCATCGGCCCCCCCGCCGGGTGGGACCGATACGACTGGGAACTGGCGGGGTCGTGCCCAGATCGGGCCCCAGTCGGGGTCCCCAAGGAGCAATCCCATGGCCGATGCCATTTCAGTCACCGGTGCGTTCACGCGCGCCGAGGGCAAGGACGCCACCTTCGAGACGGGCCTGCTGGCCCCGCTCGCCGGCGGCGCCGTAACCGCCCAAATGGGCAACACGGTGGTGCTCGTCACCGCCACCGCCGCCAAAGCGCCCCGAGAGGGCGCCGACTTCTTCCCCCTCACCGTCGACGTGGAGGAGCGGATGTACGCCGCGGGCCGCATACCGGGCTCGTTCTTCAGGCGCGAGGCCCGCGCCGGCGAGCAGGCCATCTTGACCTGCCGGCTCGTGGACCGGCCCCTGAGGCCCAGCTTCCCCGACGGGTTCCGCAACGAGGTTCACGTCGTGGCCACCGTGCTGGGCGCCGACCAGTCCCATCCCTACGACATCGCCGCGCTCAACGCGGCCTCCCTGGCGCTGTCGATCTCGCCCATTCCCTTCGACGGACCGATCGGAGCGGTGCGCCTGTGCTGGTCGCCCGACGGCGAGTGGGTGCCGTTCCCGACCTATGAGGAGGGCGGCGGCTCCGCCTTCGAGATGGTGGTGGCCGGCCGCCTCGACGGCGACGACGTGGCCGTGATGATGGTCGAGGCCGGCGGGACCGCCGCCACCTGGGACCTGTACGCCGACGGCCTGCCCAAGGTGGACGAGGACGTCCTCGCCGCCGGGCTGGAGGCGTCCAAGACCTGGATCCGCGAGATGATCGAGCTCCAGCAGCAGATGATCGACGCGGTGGGCCCGGTCACCAAGATCGAGGCGCCGCTGGCCGTCGACCACAGCGACGAGATCCTGGCCGCGGTGCGCGGCGCCGCCGCCGACCGCATCGCCGACACCCAGCGGATCGCCGACAAGACCGAGCGCCAGGGCGCCGAGGCCGCTCTGAGCGCCGCGGTGGCAGCCGAGCTCGAGGACCGCTTCAGCGACGACCCGGCCGCGGCCAAGCAGATCAACAGCGCCATCCGGGCTGTCAGCAAGGCGGCGGTGCGCAAGCGCATCGTGGAGGAGGGGGTCCGCATCGACGGACGCTCCGCCGACCAGCTGCGGCCGCTGATGTGCCGGGTCGGGGTGGTTCCCACCGCCCACGGCACCGGGCTGTTCCAGCGGGGCGAGACCCAGGTGCTCAACTTCACCACCCTGGGGATCGGCCGCAGCGACATGCTGATCGACGACCTGTCGCCCACCGAGAAGAAGCGCTACTTCCACCACTACAACTTCCCGCCGTTCAGCACCGGCGAGACCGGCTTCATGCGGGGCCCCAAGCGCCGCGAGATCGGCCACGGGGCGCTGGCCGAGCGGGCCGTGTACCCGGTGGTGCCGTCGTTCGAGGACTGGCCCTACACCATTCGCACCGTGTCGGAGGTGATGGCCTCCAACGGGTCGAGCTCGATGGCGTCGGTGTGCGGCTCCACGCTGTCGCTCATGGACGCCGGGGTGCCGATCAAGGCACCGGTGGCCGGGGTGGCCATGGGCCTGGTCCACGCCGACGGTGCCTGGGTGACCCTCACCGACATCCTCGGCGCCGAGGACGCCTTCGGCGACATGGACTTCAAGGTGGCCGGAACCACCGACTTCATCACCGCGCTGCAGCTCGACACCAAGATCTCGGGCATTCCCGCCTCGGTGCTGGCCGACGCCCTGCGCCAGGCCCGCACCGCCCGCCTCGACATCCTCGACGTGATGGCCGAGACCATCATCGAGCCTCGGCCCGAGGTGCGCGACACCGCCCCGAAGGTCACCACCTTCGAGATCCCGGTGGAGAAGATCGGCGAGGTGATCGGGCCCAAGGGCAAGGTGATCAACTCCATCCAGTCCGAGACCGGCGCCGACATCAGCGTGGACGACGACGGCGCGGTCGGCATCGTGTCGATCGCCTCCACCGACGGGGGCGCGGTGGCCGAGGCCGAGCGGCAGATCAAGCTCATCCTCGACCCGCCCACCGCCGATGTGGGGGCCACCTACCGGGGCCGGGTGGTGAACATCACCAAGTTCGGGGCGTTCGTGAACATCCTGCCCGGGCGCGACGGCCTGGTGCACATCTCCAAGCTGGGCGGCGGCAGGCGCATCGACCGGGTCGAGGACGTGCTCGAGCTCGGCGAGGAGATCGAGGTTGTGGTGGAGGATGTCGACCCCAACGGCAAGATCTCGCTGCTGCCCAAGTCTGACGACTCCGACGACGACGGACGGCCTGCGCCCAGGCGCCGGCCGCGTCGCGACGACGACGGTCGCGGCCGCGACCGTGACCGCGATTCCGGCCGGGGTGGCCGCGACCGGTCCGAGCCCAGGCGGTCGGACGCAGGGCGCGGCGACCGGTTCGACGGCGAGGCGCGCCGGCCCCGAGAACGGCAGCCGGCGCCGGTGTCGAGCGCTCGGGCGGTCTCGTTCGAGGACTCCTTCGACTCCGAGCTGGAGCGCGAGTTCGGCGAGCTGGGACCCGATCCCCGGGCCCGCCGCGGCGGACGGCGCGGCGGCGGCCGCGGTCCCCGCTAGAGCCCTCGGGGAAGGAACGCTGGCCCATGATCAAGCTCGGTGTCTGCGGCGCCACCGGGCGCATGGGCACCGAGGCCTGCCGGGCCATCGACGCCGACCCCGACACCGAGTTGTTGGCCGCCATCGGCTCGGCCGGCTCGGCCGACGAGTTCGTCGAGGCCGGCGTCGACGCGGTCGTGGACTTCACCGTGGCGGAGGCGGTCCGCGCCAATGCCGGTGTGCTGGCCGCCGCCGGCATCCATGCCGTGATCGGAACCTCCGGGCTCGGCGCCGACGACCTGGAGGCTCTGCGGGCCGGCTTCGTGCGAAGCCACTGCATCGTGGCCCCCAACTTCGCGGTGGGCGCAGTGCTCATGACCCGATTCGCGGCGCTGGCCGCGCCCTTCTTCGACACGGCCGAGGTGATCGAGCTGCATCACGACCGCAAAGTGGACGCACCCTCGGGCACCGCGGTGGCCACCGCCGAGGCAATGGCGGAGGCATCGGCCGACTGGGCGCCGGATCCCACCTCTGACCAGAGCCTGCCCGGCGCCCGCGGCGGGCGGGGCCCGGCCGGGATCCCGATCCACTCGGTGCGCCTCAAGGGTCTGGTCGCCCATCAGGAGGTGCTGCTCGGCGGTCCCGGCGAGACGCTGACGATCCGCCACGACACCGTCGACCGGTCGGCGTTCATGCCGGGCATGCTCCTGGCAGCCAAGCGGGTGGTCACCCTCGGGCCGGGCCTGACCGTCGGCCTCGGCGAGGTCCTGGGCGCCTGAGGCCGAGCGGGTCGGTGCGCCGATGCGGCTCATACGGGCGAGGCCGTGGGCTGTGTCGCCGGGGTTTGGGCGGCCCGTGAGCGCAGCGAACAAGAGCGGGAAACACCACGCCGCGACGCGAGTTACCTGCACCTCCGCGCGGTGCGCCTGAGGCCGAGCGTCCGGGTGCGCCGGCTGGCGTCTTGGGGGTGGATCGCCTCGCATCTCTTCGCGCTGGCGATGGTGGTGCTGATGGTCAACCTGGGGTTCTGGCAGCTCCGCCGCCTCGACGAGCGACGCGCCGACAACGCCTCGGTGGCCGCGGCCATGGCGCAGCCCCCCGCCGACCTCGCCGCCCATCTCGACCTGCTCGGTCCGCCCCCCGAATACACCGCGGTGGCGGCGGCCGGCAGCTACCTCGCCGATGCCGAGGTGCGGATCGGCAACCGCAGCAGCGGCGGCCAGCCAGGATTCTGGCTGGCGACCCCGCTGGATCTCGGCGATGGCCGGGCGGTGGCGGTGGTGCGGGGCTGGGTCCCGCGGCGCAGCCTCAGCGGACTCGACGACCGGGCCACCGCGCCGCCGGCGGGCGCAGTGACGGTGGCCGGCCTCGCCTTCGACAGCGTGGGCGGCGGCCGGATCGCCGAGACCAGCCCGGGCCAGGCGCCGGAGATCTCGCGCATGGATCTGGCCCGCTTCGAGGAGGTCTCCGGCGTCGATGTGGTGGACGTGTGGATCAGGCTGCGGGCCCAGGCACCGGCCCAGCCCGAGGGTCTGCCCGTCCCGGTGCCGGATCCCGATCTCTCCGAGGGGCCGCATCTGTCGTATGCGTTCCAGTGGTTCTTCTTCTCGGCCGGAGCGGTGGTGGTGTACGCACTGATCCTGCGCCGAGCCGCGGCGCAACGCCGAGAGGCCCCCTCCGCCGAACTACAGTTGTAGGCCATGGCCCGATTCGGCCGCGTGCTCACCGCGATGATCACCCCCTTCACCGACAACGGGGCGCTCGACCTCGGCGGTGCGGTGCGGCTGGCCCGCTGGCTCGCCGCCAACGGCAGCGAGGGCCTGGTGGTGGCCGGCACCACCGGTGAGAGCCCGACGCTGACCCACGCCGAGCAGGCCGAGCTGGTGGCCGCAGTGGCCGCAGCCACCGACGTGCCGGTGGTGGCCGGCGCCGGCAGCAACGACACCCGGGCCGCCATCGACCTCACCGAGCGCTGCGCCGACGCCGGCGCCGACGGCATCCTGCATGTGGCCGGCTACTACAACCGGCCGTCGCAGGCCGGGCTCGACTCGCACTTCCGCCACTGCGCGGAGGCCACCGACCTGCCCACCCTCATCTACGACATCCCGGCCCGCACCGGCCGCAAGGTCAGCACCGAGACCCTGGCCCGACTGGCCCACGAGGTCCCCAACATCGTCGGGGTCAAGGATGCGGCCGGATCTCCCGCCGAGACGGCCCGGCTGCTGGAGATGGCCCCCGACGGCTTCGAGGTCTACTCGGGCGACGACTCGCTCACCCTGCCGCTGCTGTCGATCGGCGCGGTCGGCGTCATCGGGGTGGCCACTCACTGGGCCGGTCGCCAGATGGCCGCCATGTTCGACGCCTTCGAGAGCGGCCGGGTGGCCGACGCGGCCGCCGTCAACCGCCGCCTGCTCGACTCCTACGACTTCGAGACCGGCGACGCTGCCCCCAACCCGGTGCCCACCAAGTGCATGATGCGGGTGCTGGGACTGCCCGCCGGCCCGTGCCGCCTGCCCATGGGACCGGAGCCCGCCGGTTTGGAGGACCAGGCCCGAGCGGTGCTGGCCGGGCTGCACGGCTCCCGATCGGTGCGGGCCGATCCGGCCCCGACGCCGACGCCGGTCGGGACGGGCTGACCGCCCGCCGATGGCCGCTCCGGTTGCCGTCACCTTCCTGGGCGGACTGGGTGAGATAGGCCGCAACTGCGCGGTCATCGAGACCGCCGGCCGCCGGGTGCTGCTCGACTGCGGCCGGATGTTCGCAGGCGACGACCTTCCCGGAGTCGACTCGGTGCTTCCCGACTTCGAGTGGCTGCTCGAGGGTGGGGGAGTGGAGGCCTGCGTGGCCACCCACGCCCACGAGGATCACATCGGCGCGCTGCCGCATCTGCTGGAGCACCTGTCGTTCCCCGTCTACGGCTCGGCGTTCACGCTGGGCCTGGTGCGCCACAAGCTCTCCGAGGCGGGCCTGCTCGACCGGGCCGAGCTGCGCGAGGTCCGCGACGGTGACCGTTTCGATGTCGGCCCCTTCCGGTGCGAGGCCATGCCGGTCACTCATTCGGTGCCGGGCGGGCTGATCACCGCCTTTTCCACGCCGCAGGGCGTGATCCTGCACTCGAGCGACTTCAAGCTCGATCTCACCCCGGTGGACGGCCGCCGCACCGCGCTGTCGCGCATCGGGGCGCTGGCCGACGATCCCGGCGTCAGGCTGCTGCTGGCCGACTCCACCAACGCCGACGCGCCCGGATCGTCGAGCTCGGAGCGTGATGTGGGCGACGTGCTGCACGATGTGATCGCCCGCCAGCAGGGGCGCCGGGTGATCGTCGGCGCCTTTGCCAGCCACATCCACCGCATTCAGCAAGTGATGGACGCAGCCGTGGCCTCGGGCCGCACGGTGGCGACGCTGGGCCTCTCCATGCAGCGCAACGTGGGGCTGGCCCGAGAGCTGGGCCTGCTGCGGGTACCCGACCGCTCTCTGCTAGACATCACCGACCTGGAGCGGCTCGACCCGGCGCAGTCGCTGATCGTGTGCACCGGGTCGCAGGGCGAGCCCCGCGCCGCACTGACCCAGATGGCCGAGGGCACCAGCAAGTGGGTTGAGATCGGATCCGCCGACACGGTGATCTTCAGCTCGCATCCCATTCCGGGCAACGAGGCCGCGGTGGGGGTGGTGCGCAACGGCCTGGCCCGGCGGGGGGCGCGGGTGCTGCACACCGGCAACCTCGATGTGCACACCTCCGGCCACGGCAAGCAGCAGGAGCTGAGGGTGCTGCACTCGGTGGCGTCGCCGGAGTGGTTCGTGCCGGTTCACGGCGAGTTCGAGCATCTCGTGGCCCACGCCGGCCTGGCCCGCGACATGGGCATGCCCGACGAGCGGGTGGTGTTGTGCTCTGACGGCGACCGGGTCGAGCTGACCGACGACGGCCTGCGACTGGTCGGATCGGTCGGCGGCGACCATGTCTACCTCGACGGCACAGTCGGCGATCTGGGATCGAGGGTGCTGGACGAGCGGCGCAAGCTGGGCGCCGACGGCTTCGTGTCGGTGGTGGTGTGCGTCGACCTGGAGCGGGGCGAGCTGGTGTCGAGCCCCCAGGTGGTGTCGGGCGGCTGGGTCGAGCAGCCCGCGCTGGCCGGACACGAGGCCGCGGTGGCCGACGCGGTGGAGACCGAGGTGGCACGAGCCCTGGCCGGCGGCGACCGCAATGCGGCGGCCCTGGAAGACTTAGTGATGCGAACCGCCCGCCGCACCTCCCGGGAGCGCACCCGCCGTCGCCCAGTGATAGTCCCAGTGCTGACCGAGACCTGACTCGCCCCGCCGGGCTGACGGCGCGATCAAGGCCGCTCCGCAAGCCGCGAGGGTTCACGAGGCGATGGGGCGTCACTGGTAGCGTCGCAGGTCATGGCCAAGAAGGGTGCCGAGCCGGCGTCGCGCGGGGCGAAGCAGCCGCCGGAGGGGAAGCAAGCCTCTCGTGGGGCGAAGCAGCCGACGGAGGGCAAGCGAGCTTCTCGCGGGGTGAAGCAGCCGACGGAGGGCAAGCCAGCTTCTCGCGGGGTGAAGCAGCCCCTGGAGACGAAGCGAGCGGCCCGTCGGGGTTCGGCCGCGGTCGGTGGCGTGGTCCGCCGGCACCGCCGCGACATCTGGGGGCTGGCCGCGGTCGTGGCCGGCCTGCTGGTGGCCGGGAGCGTCTGGTTCTCGGCCGCCGGGCCGGTGGGAGAGCAGCTCGACCGGATCTTGGCGGCCGGGTTCGGTCTGGTACGCATGGCCCTGCCGGTGGGTCTGGCGTCGATGGGCGCGGCCGCGCTGGCGGGCGGGCGGCGCAGCACTGCGCCGCCTCCGGCTCCGGCCGACGACGGCGACGACAGCCCTGAGCAGGAGCCCGTAGCCGTTTCGGCGCCGGTCGAGCCGGTGGACTCGGCGGCCAGGATGGTGTTGGGCGGGGTGCTGCTGCTGGTGGCCTCCACCGGTCTGCTGCATCTGGCCCGGGGCCGCCCCGGCCTGGGCGACGGCATCGACGAGCTGGGCGCAGCCGGCGGCGCGCTCGGAGTCGCCATCGGCGGGTTCCTGCACGCCTGGACCGCGCTGTGGGGCTCGGTGCTGCTGCTTGGATTCGTGGGGCTGGTCGGCCTCATCTTCGTCACCCAGATGGAGGTACGATCCGCCTCGGCCCGGCTGATGGCTGCGCTCAGGCCCCTGTGGCGGCTGCTGCGATCGGCGGTGGTCAGGCTGTTCAGCGACATCAAGGAAGCTCCCGCTCCGGCTTCTTCGCCCGACGCCTGGCATCCCGAGGGTGCACCCGAGGACTCGAGCCTGTCTGAGCCGAGCCGGCCGGAGCCGAGCGTCGAGTCGCCGCCGCCGGAGATCGCGCCAGCCACGTTCGCCGAGGACTCGCCGACGGTGCCAGCGCCGAAGCCGGCCCGCAAGCCCCCGCGCCGCAGGTTTCCAGGCGAGCAAGCTCCGTGGATGCTCCCGGACATCGACATGCTGTCGGCCACGCCGTCGAGGGCGATCGACAAGGCCGAAGTGGCCGAGCGGGGCCAACTGCTTCAGGCCACGCTGGCCCGCTTCGACGTGCCCACCATCCTGTTGGAGCCGGTAGTGGGACCCACCGTCACCCGCTTCGTGCTGGAGTTGGGCGAGGGGGTACGGGTGTCGAAGCTGGAGAGCCTCCGCAAGGACATCGCCCTGGCCATGGCCTCGCCCGACATCCGCATCCTGTCGCCCATACCGGGCCGGCGCGCCATCGGGGTGGAGGTCCCCAACCTGGACCGCCAGATCGTGCGCCTCGGCGACGTGCTGCGCTCACCGGAGGCGGGCGCGGCCGAGCATCCGCTCGAGGTGGCCATCGGCCGCGACATCGACGGCCAGTCGATGATGATGAACCTGGCCACCACCCCCCACCTGCTGATTGCCGGGGCCACCGGCGCCGGCAAGTCGTCGTGCCTCAACTCGCTGATCACGTCGGTGCTGATGCGCTCCACCCCCGACGACGTGCGCATGATCCTCGTCGACCCCAAGCGGGTGGAGATGGGCCAGTACGACCGAGTCCCCCATCTGTTGACCGCGCCGGTCACCGATCCCCGCAAGGCGGCCAACGCCCTGGCCTGGGCCGTGCGGGAGATGGAGCTGCGCTACGACCTGCTCCACGAGACCGGCTTCCGCGACATCACGGGATACAACGGCGCGGTTGACGACGGCGCCCTGAAGCCTCCGCCCGGGGCGGTGGATGCCGCCGGCCATCCGAAGCCGTACCTTCGTATGCCGTTCGTGCTGGTAGTGGTGGACGAACTCGCCGACTTGATGATGGTGGCCGCCCGCGACGTCGAGGAGTCGATTGCCCGGATCGCCCAGATGGCGCGCGCCGTGGGGATCCACCTGGTGATCGCCACCCAGCGGCCGTCGGTGAACATCATCACCGGCGTCATCAAGGCCAACATTCCGGCCCGGCTCGCCTTCGCAGTTACCAGCCTGACCGATTCTCGCGTGATCCTCGATCAACCGGGCGCCGAGCGGCTGGTGGGCCAGGGCGACATGCTCTGGCTCGGCCCCTCGTCGTCGACCCCCCACCGCATCCAGGGCTGCTGGGTTACCGAGAACGAGGTCCGTGGCGTGGTGCAACACTGGGTGGACCAGGTGCCTGACGACTATTGCGACGATCCGGCCGTCTCCCCTGGCATTTTGTCGTGGAGCGTTCTCGCCGAGCCCTCGGCGCCCGAACTGCACGATGATCCATCAGTCTCTACCGACGAGCCGCACGCAGGGGAGTCAGGCAGCCCGCTCCAGCCGGCGCCGGACCTGGACACATCGCGGCGCATCCCGTCGAGCATCACCGATGCGCCTCCACCCGCCGCCGCGGACGACGGCGACGAACTGCTAGACGCCGCCATGGAACTGGTGGTCGAGACGCAGCTCGGCTCGACCTCGATGCTCCAGCGCCGGCTGCGGGTGGGCTTCGCCAGGGCGGGGCGCATCATGGACCTCCTTGAGCAGCGCGGCGTGGTCGGTCCCTCCACCGGCTCCAAGGCGCGCGAGGTGCTCATCTCGGCTGAGGATCTGGCGAGCCGCCGGTCCCCGACATGACCGCCTGCGGGAGTCTGCCGGTTTGACATGACCGTCGGCCGGGTTCTGCGGGCTTTGTGATGCTGGTCGGACTTGTTCTCTCCGTGGTCGGGCTGGTTGTGCTGGCGCTGGCCGCCGATCAGTTCGTGCGGGGGGCCGCCCGGCTGGCCGTCGTGCTGCGGATGGCGCCCATCGTGGTGGGGGCCATCGTGGTGGGCTTCGGCACCAGCGCTCCCGAGATGCTGGTGTCGACGCTGGCCGCGGCCAACGGCCGGCTCGACATCGGCGTCGGCAACATCGTCGGCTCCAACGTGGCCAACATCTCCCTCGTGCTGGGAGCGGCGTCGTTCGTGGCCGTCGTTCCGGTGGGCTCCAGCGTGGTGCGCCGCGACGCGGCCGTGTCGGTGGCCGCCGTCGTCCTGTTCGCCTTGCTTGTGCAGGGAGACCTCGGGCGCATCGAGGGGCTGGTGCTGGTGGTGGCGCTGGTTGCGTGGTTCGTGCTGGTGCTGACCGGGGCCCGCTCCGGCACCGGTGATGCAGACATGGAGGACCTGTCCGAGATCGTGGGCGAGCACCCTCCCGCCCTCGGGGTCGAGGTCCTGCGCACGGTGGTGTCGCTGGCCCTGGTCGCCGGGTCGGCCTACGTGCTGGTCGAGGGGGCCGAGCGGGTGGCCGAGGCGCTCAACCTTTCGGGCGGGTTTGTCGGCTACACGCTGGTGGCGGTGGGCACCTCGGCGCCGGAACTGGTCACTGCGGTGGCCGCTGCCCGCCAGCGGCAGACCGAGCTGCTGGTTGGCAACCTGCTGGGCAGCAACGTGTTCAATTCGCTGGCGGTGGGCGGCGCCATCGGCCTGGTGGGGCCCGGACCGGTGGACGACGTGTCGGTGCAGACCCTGGGCGCGCTGATGATGGTGGTGATTTGCGTGGTGAGCTGGGTGGACATGGCCATCGGCCACCGGGTCAGCCGCATCGACGGCACGGTGCTGCTGGGTCTGTGGGTGGTGAGCATCGCGCTGCTGGCCTGATGACGGTGACACGGCCCCGTTTTCTGGCGCATGTCGCGGGCGCGTGCCTGCTCGTGGCTGGGTGTGGGTCGGGGAGCCCTCCGGCTGCCGACCCGTATGAAGCGCCGACCCAGCTAGCGCCCTCGACGACAGCCTTCGGCTCGGTCGTGTCCTCGACGACAACCGCGCTCACGGACAATTCGGCGACTCCGACCACCACCCCGTCCCCGACAACGGCGGCTTCCTCAACAGCTGCGCAGCCGGAGTTTCAGGTCGAGGGCGAAGCGTCCGCCGATGAGGCTCGTGAGCCGGATGCGACCGCCCCGCCCTCGACGATGGCCCGGAGCGGCGATGTCGAATCGTCGCTGTTCCCGCCGGTTGACGACGCCGCCGGCGTGGCTCGCTGGACGGTGGAGATCGTCGAGACCGTCCCCCACGACCCCGACGCCTTCACTCAAGGCCTGGAAGTCGTCGACGGAACCATGTATGAGAGCACCGGGCTGTGGGGCCGGTCGTCGCTGCGGGCGGTGGATCCGGCCACCGGCGAAGTCACCACTCGGGTCGATCTGCCCGACGAGCTCTTCGGCGAGGGCCTCACCGTTGTCGGCGACGAGATCGTCCAGCTCACCTGGCAGAGCGGCACCGCCCTCGTGTACGACCGAGCCAGCCTCGAACTGCTGCGAGAGCACAGCTACGAGGGGGAGGGCTGGGGCCTCTGCGAGATGGACGGCGAGCTGATCATGACCGACGGCTCCAACCGGCTGGCCCGCCGCCACCCGCAGACGTTCGAGATGCTGGGCGCCGTGACCGTCACCGCACCCGGCTACGACGGCCGGCTCGACCGCCTCAACGAGCTGGAGTGCCTCAACGGAGCGGTGATCGCCAACGTGTGGCAGACCGACCGCCTGCTGGTGATCGACCCCGCAACCGGTCGGGTGGCCGCGGTGATCGACGCCGGGCCTCTGGTCGAAGATGCAGCCGCCGCGTCGTCCGCCAGCGATATTGATGTGCTCAACGGGGTGGCATTCGACGGTGACACCGCCACCCTGTGGATGACCGGAAAGCTCTGGCCCCGGCTATACCGCGTCCGGATAGTGGCCGAGCAGGCGGGCGGTGAACCGTGATCATCCTGGAGCTTCGATAGGTGCGGGCGAGACACCGATGGGCATTGCTGGCGGCCGTGCTGCTAATGGCGGCATGCACCGACAGCTCCGAGGTCCGCTCGCCGGCGGCCACGCCCACCCTGGCCCCCGAGCCCACGGCCACCCTGTCCACCGCCACGCTGCCCCCGCCGACAGCACCGCCGCCGACCGCCGCCGAAGTCACCACAACCTCGGAGACCACCCGCACCTGGACCCTGCTGGCCGGAGGCGACGTGCTGATGGAGCGGTCCGAGAGGCTGGGACTGGATCCCTTCGCGTCGATCACGCCCGCGCTGGGCTCTGCGGACCTGTCGGTGGTGAACGTGGAGATGGCCATCAGCGAGCGGGGCGCCCCCCATTTCAAGGAGTACGTGTTCCGCGCTCCGCCCGCCGCAGCTGGTCGCATCGCGGCCGGAGGCGTGCGGGTCGCCAACCTGGCCAACAACCACACCATGGACTACGGTGCCGACGCCCTCTCCGACACCGTCGACTTGCTTGAGGGCGCCGGGGTGGTGACCGTCGGCGCCGGCCGCAACATCGACGAGGCCTATCGCTACCGGATCCTCACCACCGAGGGCGGGGTGAGTGTGGCTTTCGTGGGCGCGTCAGTGATCGTGCCCTCGGGCTTCACGGCCGGCCCTTCCGCGCCGGGGATCGCGTCGGCGCACTCTCCCGAGCGGGCCCGCGTGCTCGACACCGTCCGGGCCGCCGCGGCTGCCGCCGACGCGGTGGTGGTCAATGTCCATTGGGGAGTCGAGCGCAATCCCTGCACCAGCGATGAGCAGCGCACCCTCGCCCGCGAGCTCCTCGACGCGGGTGCCGATGCGATCATCGGCCACCATCCGCACGTGCTGCAACCGGTGGTGTTCACCGGCGACAAGCTGGTGGCTTTCTCGCTGGGGAACTTCATCTGGGAGCCCCGCCAGAACATGCGCGGCGAGACCGGCGTCCTGCAGATCGATTTCGACGGCGACAGGGTCGTCGGCTGGACGCTGCATCCCCACCTGACCGACAGTGACGGCGTGCCCGTTCCGGCCGACTCCGGGCCCCGCGTCGACCGCATCCGAGACATCATCGCCGGCGATTGCGGCCCCCACGCCCCGCCGCCGACCACCACATCAACCACCACCACGCTGCCCCCACCCACGGGCACCGCGGGCATCTAGCGCTATGTCCGGCCGCCGCGGATTCTTCGTGGTGTCCACTCCGCCTGCTCGATGACGACCGGCCCGTCTGCTCGGACATCCGGCGCGCCCAGATCGTTCGTGGTGCACACGCTGGGCTGCCCCAAGAACCAGGTCGACTCCGACAAGCTCGTCGGCATGCTGGTCGCCGACGGGCTGTCGCCGGCACACGACACCGCCGAAGCCGACATGGTGGTGGTCAACACCTGTGCCTTCGTCGAGGAGGCCCGCCAGGAGTCGATCGACGCCATCCTGGCCTTGGCCGAGGCCAAGGCGCCCGATGCCTCGCTGGTGGTGACCGGCTGCCTCGCCGAGCGCTATGGAGACGAGCTGGCCGAGGCCTTGCCCGAGGTCGACCGCATAGCCGGCTTCGGGATGACGCTGACCGCCGACCTCGCGGCGGCCGCGCCGAGCCGCCGCGGTGCCCCTCCCGTTCCGGCGGCAATCTCGAGCCGTCGTTCGCCCGACCCCGATGCGGTAGCCGCACGGCACGGTCGTTCGGCCCGCCCTGTTGCGGTGGAGCCGAGGCACGCTGGCCCGGTCCGCCCTGTTGCGGTGGAGGCGCCGATTCGTCGTCCGGCCCGGCCCGTTCCGGAGTTCGACCTGCTGAACCTGCCCCGGCCGCGGTCGCCGCGTCCGTGGGCCTACGTGAAGATCGCCGAGGGCTGCGACCGCGCCTGTGGCTTCTGTGCCATACCCAGCTTCCGCGGCCCCCAGCGCAGCCGCACCGTCGAGCAGATCCTCGCCGAGGTCGAGCAGCTCGACGCGGCCGAGATCGTGCTGGTGGCCCAAGATCTCGCCTCCTACGGGCGAGACCAGGGCCGGGGCGAGCGCCGCATCGTCCCGCTGGTGGAGGCGGTGTCGGCCCGCGTTTCCCGCACCCGCCTGCTGTACCTGTACCCGTCGGACCTCAACGACGCTCTTATCGATGCCATCTGCGCCACCGGGGTGCCCTACTTCGACCTGTCGCTGCAGCACGTCTCGCGTCCGCTGCTGCGCCGCATGCGCCGCTGGGGCGACGGCGAGCGGTTCCTGGCCCGCATCGAGGCCATCCGGCGGCGGGCGCCGGAGGCGGCCTTCCGGTCCAACTTCATCGTCGGCTATCCGGGCGAGACCGAGGACGACCACGACCGGCTGCTGCGCTTCGTGGAGGAGGCGCAGCTCGACTGGTGCGGCTTCTTCGCCTACTCCGAGGAGGCGGGAACCCATTCGGCCACCCTCGCCGGCAAGGTGGACGAGGCTCTGCGCGCCGAGCGGCTGGCCGAGCTGGGCGAGATGCAGGACGCCATCACCGCCGGCCGCCGCGACCTGCTGATCGGCCGACGGGTCGAGGTCCTGGTGGACGAGCCGGGCGTGGGCCGGACCCATCGCGAGGCCCCGGAGATCGACGGCATCGTGAACGTGCCTACCGCACTGGCCGCGGGTACCTTCGCGGAGGTGACCGTCACCGCTGCTGCTGGCTGCGACCTGGAGGCGGCATGACATCAACCGGTGTCGCCGCCGCCCTATGACCGCGCCGCACAGCGCTGGGGCGCCCGCGCAGGCCGGGCTGCTCCATCCGGCCAACCTGTTGACTCTCGCCCGGCTGCTGCTGTCGCCGCTGCTGTTCCTGTTGATCCTGCAGGCCGAGGACAGCCGGGGGGCGTCGTGGGCCGCCTTCGGACTGGGGATCGCTTTGGCCGGCACCGATTTCTTCGACGGGCGGGTGGCCCGCCGGGCCAACGTCACCAGCCGCAGCGGCGCCTTCCTCGACCCGCTGGCCGACAAAGTGGTGGTGCTCGGCGCCGCCTACTGCCTGGTGGCGGTGGAGCGCTACTGGTGGGTGCCGGTCACCATCCTCGCCTTCCGCGAGCTGGGCATCACCGCCTGGCGGACCCGCTGGGCGGGCGAGGGGGTGTCGATACCGGCGCGCCGGTCGGCCAAGTACAAGACCTTCGTGCAGGGCGTGGCCCTGGCCATGGCGGTCATGCCCGCGCTGGAGGACTCCGATGCGGTCCTCACCGCCGCGCTGTGGGTGGCCGTGGTGTTCACCGTGGTCACCGGGCTGCAGTACCTGCTCGACGGCCGCACCGTGCGGGCGCGGTCCCGTTCCCAGCACTCGCCGTAGGCCCCGGTCATGCGGTGCGAGGTGGTGGCGGTCGGCACCGAGCTATTGCTCGGCCAGATCGTCGACACCAACTCGTCGTGGATCGGCGAGCAGCTCGCTCTGGCCGGCATCGACAGCCACTTCCAGACAAAGGTGGGCGACAACCTCGACCGGATGACGGCCGCGTTCGAGCAGGCGTTGGACCGCAGTGACGCGGTAATCGTGTGCGGGGGCCTCGGCCCGACCCCCGACGACATCACCCGCGACGCCATCGCCGCGGTGATGGGGGCCGAGCTGCGCCGTGACGACGCGGTGGCCGAGCGGATCAGGGCGATGTTCTACCGTCGCGACCGGCAGATGCCCGCCAACAACCTGCAGCAGGCCGATGTGCCGGTGGGCGCTCGGGTGATGGACGTGCAGCCCGGCACCGCCCCCGGCCTGATCTGTCCGGTGAGGCGGGCCGGCGCCGACAAGGTGATCTACGCCGTGCCCGGCGTGCCCTGGGAGATGCAGCGGATGGTCGGCGAGTGCGTGCTGCCCGACCTGCAGGCCCGGGCCGGGCCGCGGCAGGTGATCCGCAGCCGCACGCTGCGCACTTGGGGCCACTCGGAGTCGGGTCTGGCCGAGCTGCTGGCCCCGGAGATGCGACGGCTCGACGCCACCGGGGAGGCCACCATCGCCTTTTTGGCCAGCGGCATGGAGGGCCTCAAGGTGCGCATCACCGCCAAGGCCCCCGACGACGCTGCGGCTGCCGCAGTGCTGTCGGCGGTGGAGTCGAGGGCCCGAGCCGTGATCGGCGAGGCGGTGTTCGGCGCCGACGACGACACCATGGAGTCGGTGGTGCTGGCCCTGCTGCGCTCGGCGGGCCTCACGCTGGGGCTGGCCGAGTCGGTGACTGGCGGACTGATCGCGGCTCGACTCACCGAGGTTCCCGGTGCCAGCGATGTGCTGCGCGGCGCGGTCGTGCCCTACGACCGGCCCCTCAAGACGCGTGTTCTTGGCGCGCCGGACGTGAACGCGGTCAGCTCCGAGATGGCGCTGGCCATGGCTGCCGGCGCCGGCCGGGTGCTGGGCGCCGACGTGGGCCTGTCCACCACCGGCGCGGCCGGACCCGACAGCCACGAGGGGGCCGAGCCGGGCACGGTCTGGATCGGCCTGCACCTCGACGGCGCTGGCGAGGCCACCAGGGTGCGCTTCAACATGGCCCGCACCATGGTGCGCCAACTCGGCACCATCACCGCGCTGAACCTGCTGCGGACCCGCCTGCTGGCCCGCGCCGGCTGATCACAGTCTCACCGGACTGTCTGGTTGTCTTCGGCCTTGATCCGGGGCACTCAGCGCCGTCGGCTCAGCGCTGCATCCAGTGACTCGGCGGGGGCCTGCCAGCAGCCCATGAGATGGGTGGGCAAGAAGCCCATCTCGGTGTTGATGGCCAGCATGTGGGCGTTGCTGGCCGCGTTGCCGGTCTGAAGGCCGGTCACTTCGGGGTCGGTGCTGCGCAGCCGCTGCCACATGGCGGCCTTGAGCCAGCGGCCGATGCGTCTGCCGCGATGGGCGGGGAGCACGACGGTGGACCACTGCCACGAGACGGCGGGCCGGTGGCGGTTGACGAACACCTCGGTCGAGCCGGCCGCCTCGCCGTCGGCGGTGACGGCGAGGACGCCACGGTATTCCAGCCCGCGGGCGGCACGGGCCTCTATCTCGGCCAGCACCATGGCCCGGTCGACGATGGTGTCGGCTAGCTCCAGGTCGTCGGTGGGGGCGTCGTTCATGGCGTTGGCGGTGGCTACCAGGGCGTCAAGCTGTTCGGCAGGGCAGCGGCGGGCCCAGTGGACGAGCTCCAGATCGTCGGGTTTGGCCTCGATCCACTCCGCCATGAGCCCGGCGTCCACCGAGGCCATGTCGAGACGCGACTCCTGCTCGGTGTAGCGAAGCTCGGCGCCCAGACCCGTCCAGAAGGCGTCGGCAGCTGGGGTGTGGTCGCCCCAGGCGATGATCGAGCTGCGGCCGTCGGCTCGGGCCCGGCCCAGCAGTTCGGCCAGCACGGTGGCCGACACCTCGTCGGGGGCGGGTGTGATCTCCACGCCGGCCAGGTTGGCGTTGGCCGCGTCGGTGTTGAGTTCGACATGCCCGATGGCCGCGGCCTCGGCACCCGCCAAGGCGACGACGCGCTGATGGCGGCAGTGGTCGGTGGCGTCGTCGTCGAACACGGCCCGCAACTCCGCCGCCGGCGTGACGGGCAGGTCCGGGTCGCGGTCGCGGTCAACCTGCTGCTGGAGCGCCAGCGCAGCCGCGAAGTCCGCGCCTCCCAACTCCCGAGCATCAACTATCCGCACAACCGCAGCGTACGGGCGATGCTCAGCAGGTCGCCTCGGCTTGTGATGGGAGCACGGCAGAACTCCGGCCTCGCCATGCGTCTAGGCGGCGCGGTGCCCCAGCGGTCGGCTCCGCCCCGATTGTGAGCGGAGCAGCCGTCTATGCGGCGGCGGTTGAGGGCTCTGAGGCTTCGGGGTGCTCCCAGTCCTGTTCCGACTCGGGCTCTGGCATCACGGCCCGCCAGACCAGGTCGGAGATCTCGACCATCAGCTCCGGGTTGTCCTGCAGGAACGCCTTGGCGTTCTCGCGGCCCTGGCCGAGCTGCTCGCCCTCGTATGTGTACCAGGCCCCGGACTTCTTGACGATGGACTGCTCCACCGCCAGATCCAGCACCGAGCCCTCCCGGGAGATGCCCTGGCCGTACATGATGTCGAACTCGGCCTGCTTGAACGGCGGGGCGCACTTGTTCTTCACCACCTTCACCCTGGTACGGTTGCCGACCACCTCCATACCGTTCTTGATCGCCTCGATCCGGCGGATATCGAGCCGCACCGATGAATAGAACTTGAGGGCCCGCCCGCCCGGAGTGGTCTCCGGCGAGCCGAACATCACCCCGATCTTCTCGCGCAGCTGGTTGATGAAGATGCAGATGGTCTTGGACTTGTTGAGGTTGGAGGTGAGCTTGCGCAGAGCCTGCGACATGAGCCGGGCCTGCAGGCCCACATGGGTGTCGCCCATGTCGCCCTCGAGCTCGGCGCGCGGCGTGAGCGCGGCCACCGAGTCGATCACCACCACGTCTAGCGCTCCCGAGCGGATCAGCATGTCGGTGATCTCAAGGGCCTGCTCGCCGGTGTCGGGCTGCGAGATGAGCAGCTCGTCGATGTCCACGCCGATGGCCTTGGCGTAGGCGGGGTCCATGGCGTGCTCGGCGTCCACGTAGGCGCAGATGCCGCCGTTGCGCTGGGCCTCGGCCACCACATGGGTGGCCAGGGTGGTCTTGCCCGAGGACTCCGGCCCGTAGATCTCGGTGACCCGGCCTCGGGGCAGGCCCCCGATGCCGAGGGCCAGATCCAGCGCCAGCGCCCCAGTCGGGACAGCCTCAATGTTCATGGTGGCCTTCTCGCCCATCTTCATGACCGAGCCTTGGCCGAACTGCTTCTCGATCTGGCTCATGGCCATGTCGAGTGCCTTGTGTCGATCGTCCACTTGCTTCTCCTGTGTTTGGTGCGCCCCTTCAGGCGCTGGGTTGAGTATCAGATGGCCGTGAGGCGATTCGGGAATGCTCGCTGAAGCTACGCGGGGGGTGTGACAAGCCCGGCTGCTAACTGGCTCGCGGCCAGCCTCGCGTGCGGATCGTCACCGGTGAGTATAACAACAGTGTAGTTACGAACACCTGTTCATGTCAAGCATGCCGCGGTGCCCGACAAGGGCGCGAACAGCGCTCGGCCGAGCGGGATGGAGCCACCCGGCCACAACTCCAATCAAGGCACTGCGGGATTCGGTTCGCCGGCCGGGAACCACGCGAAGCCCGTGTGCCGTGCCTACCGTAGGACCGTCCACGGCAAAGGCAACCCCCAATGGCCCTGCGAATCTTCGGCGCCAAGCGCGCGACCAGAAAGGAGTCTCCCATGACCGCTCCCGCCCGCCAGACCTTCGACGACGCCGACCTGCGAGACCGGCTCACCCCCGAGCAGTACAAGGTCACCCAGCAGGCCGGCACCGAGCGGGCCTTCACCGGCGAGTACTGGAACTGCCACGACGACGGCACCTACCACTGCATAGTGTGCGACGTGCCGCTGTTCTCCAGCGACACCAAGTACGAGTCCGGCACCGGCTGGCCCAGCTTCTGGGAGGCGCTCGACCCCGACATGGTGGAGATCCGCACCGACCGTAGCTTCGGAATGGTCCGGGAAGAGGCTGTTTGCGCCAAGTGCGGCGCCCACCTGGGCCACCGGTTCGGCGACGGACCTGCGCCCACCGGCGACCGCTACTGCATGAACTCGGCCTCGCTAAGCCTCAAGAGGCCGAGCAGCTAGACGGCCTGTCGAGTCTGGGGCCGCGGCGCCTACCATCGAGCACCCGTGCCCGCGCGCCGGGCTCACGACTGGCTCTCGGTTGCGTCGAAGCATGAGCGGCCCTAGCGGGTTGGTGGGGGTTGGGGGCGTAGCCTGGGGGTGTGCGGACCTATGCCATCCAAACCTTCGGGTGCCAGATGAACGAGCACGACTCCGAGCGGATCGCGGGGCTGCTCGAAGACGACGGGTATGAGCGGGCCTCCACCCTGGAGGCCGCCGATGTGATGGTGCTCAACACCTGCTGTATCCGCGAGAACGCCGACAACAAGCTGTACGGCGCGCTGGGCCGTCTCAAGGCGGTGAAGGCGCAGCGCCCCGGTGCGCTGATCGCGGTGGCGGGCTGCCTCGCCCAGAAGGACCGCGAGATCGTGCGACAGCGAGCCGGCCATGTCGATGTGGTGTTCGGCACCCACAACGTGCATAGGGCCGCAGAGTTGATCGAGCAGGCCCGCCAGCACGGCCCGGTGGTGGAGATCCTCAACGAGACGGTCCGCGGCGACGTCGAGGCGTTCCCGTCGGCGCTGCCCGCACGCCGCGAGGCCGATCACTCCGCCTGGGTCACCATCCAGATCGGCTGCGACAACAGCTGCACCTTCTGCATCGTGCCCGCCGTGCGCGGCCCCGAGATCAGCCGCCCCTTCGGCGAGCTCGTGGCCGAGGTGCGGGCCTTGGCCGCCGAGGGCATCAGCGAGATCACGCTGCTGGGCCAGAACGTCAACAGCTACGGCCGCGACCTTGCCCTGTTGCGGCGGGGCAGCACCAGCGGGCCGAATCCGGCTGCGGGCGCAGGCGAGAACGGTCACCGGAAAGCGACAGGCGACGCGATAGTGGAGCGGTCGGCCTGGACCGTTGCGGGCGCAGTCGGGAATGCTCGGCGAGAAGCCGCTGACGACGCTTGGTGGTGCGGGCCGGCCTGGCCGGACGACCGGCGAGCCCGGCCGCTGTTCGCCGACCTGCTGCGAGCGGTGGGGGAGATCGACGGCATCCGGCGGGTGCGCTTCACCAGCCCGCATCCCAAGGATCTGCGCCCCGAGACGATCGCGGCCATGGCCGAGGCGCCGGCGGTGTGCGAGCACCTGCACCTGCCGCTGCAGTCGGGCAGCGACGCCGTGCTGCGGGCCATGCGGCGGGGATACACGGCCCAGCGCTACCTGGAGCGGCTTCGGGCGGCGCGGGCCGAGGTGGACGATCTGGCCGTGTCCACCGACATCATCGTCGGATTCCCCGGCGAGACCGAGCGCGACTTCGAGCAGACCCTCGAGGTGGCGGCCGAGGCCCGCTACGACAGCGCCTTCACGTTCATCTTCTCGCCCCGTCCCGGCACCGCCGCGGCCGACATGGAGGCCCGCTTCGTGCCCCACGACGTGTCCGTCAACCGCTACGAGCGGCTCCGGCGGGTGATCGAGCGCTCCAGCCGCCTCGCCAACGAAGCCCGGATCGGCCGGATCGAAGAAGTGGTCGTGGAGGGACCGAGCAAGAAGGATCCCGCCGCCGCCACTGGGCGCACCCGGCGCAACACGCTGGTGCACTTCCCCTCGCCCAACGGGGAGTGTCCCGCACCCGGCACCTACGCACAGGTTGAGATCACCGAGTCTGCGGCGAACTTCCTGCAAGGCCAGTTGATCGCCGTCGAGCAACCAGCGGCGGAGCACTCGGCGGGCCGTCGCCGCATCCCGGTCGCGGCGGCCGCGGGCTGACGGCGAACCCTCGGAGGCGGTGATTTCGAGGAAGGGCGAGGCCCGCTGCGTGGAACGGCGCGCCGAGACAGACGACCCAGGCATCGATCGGGTGGGCGACATCGACCCGGCTTGCGACGCAAGGCGTCTCACCTCACCCGAGCGGGCCAGGCTCGCAGAGCGGCCCCTGGTGATTGTCGGTCCGACTGCTTCGGGCAAGTCCGATCTGGCGATGGCGACAGCTCGGATTGTTGGCGGTGCGGAAATCGTGTCGCTCGACTCGATGCAGGTGTACCGCGGCATGGACATGGGCACCGCCAAACCCTCCGACGCCGAGCAGGCCGAAGTACCCCACCATCTGATCGACCTGCTCGACCCCGGCGAGGACTTCGCGGTGGCCGAGTTCCAAACTCGGGCGCATGCTGTGATCGGCGAGATCCGCGGCCGAGGCGCCGTTCCGGTGCTGGTGGGCGGAACGGGCCTGTATGTGCGAGCCGTGCTCGACAATCTGGAGATTCCAGGCCGCTACCCGCAGGTCAGAGGCGAACTCGAAGCAGAAGCCGACACCGAGGCCCTGCATCGCCGCCTGCAAGATCTCGACCCGGTGGCGGCGACCCGCATGGAACCGTCGAACCGGCGCCGCGTCGTGCGGGCCCTGGAGGTGACTCTGGGCAGCGCCCGGCCGTTCTCGTCGTACGGCCCCGGCCTGGCCCACTACCCGGCCACCCCGTTCGTGCAGGTCGGACTGCGCTGGGAGCGAGACCGCCTCGACGAGCGCATCATCGCCCGCTACCTCCGTCAGATGGCCGACGGCTTCCTCGACGAGGTGCGGGCCCTGGCCGCCGGCCCGATCTCGCGCACCGCGTCGCAGGCCCTCGGCTACAAGGAGTTGCTGGCCCATCTGCGGGGGCAGCTGACCCTCGACGAGGCTCTGGACTTAGCCGTCACTCGCACTCGCCGCTTCGCCCGCCGCCAGGAGCGCTGGTTCCGCCGCGACCGGCGCATCACATGGCTAGAAGCCCCCGTGCAGCCCTCCGAAATCATCGCCACTTGGCGCAAGGCCGCAGAACGCACAGCCGCTACACAATTTGATGCTCAGAGTTTCAGAATGTGCAGCCAGGGGTGAGACTGCGACCATGGAGACGGGGCTGCGACTGCACAAGCTGCACGGCTTGGGCAACGACTTCCTGGTCGCGCTGGTCGATGAGCTGCCCCGGTCCGCCGACGCGTCACGCACCGCTGCCGTGCTGTGCCATCGCCGCCTCGGCGTGGGCGCCGACGGGCTCATCTACGCGGTGGTCGGTTCCGGCGGCGACTCGGCCACGATGCGGCTGTGGAACTCCGACGGCTCGGCCGCCGAGGTGTCCGGCAACGGCGTGCGCTGCCTGGCCCACGCCATCGCCCACACGGCTGCGTCACCCGAGGCCGACATCTTGATCGACACGGTGGCCGGACCACGGCGCTGCACGATCCGCCCCACCGGAAGGCGCTCCACCGTGCTGGGCACCACCGAGATGGGCGAGACCAGACCCGGCCCCAGCCCCGACCGGCTCAGCCGCAGCCCCGTCACAGCGCTGAGCGGGGTGCTGGAGCCCGACTCGGTGCTGCGCTGGGACACGGTCAGCGTCGGCAATCCCCATGTGGTTGTAGAGGTGGCCGACCTCGACGCGGTGCCGCTGCTCGACGCCGGCGGGGCGGTGGAGGCTCTCTTCAGCGGCGGGATCAACGTCCACTTCGGGGCGGTGACGGCCCGCGACCAACTGACCCTCGAAGTGTGGGAGCGCGGCGCGGGGGCGACCGCGGCGTGCGGGACGGGCGCGGTGGCCGCGGCCGCGGTCTTTCACCGCTGGGGCTCGCTGGGCCAGACTGTGGGCGTGAAGATGGCAGGCGGCTTCGCCCGGGTCGATCTGGCCGACCCGATCACCCTGACCGGCGAGTCGGTCTACGTGGCCGCGGTGGACGCCGCTGATGCCTGAGGCTGAGCCTGAGCCCGGCGGGCCGCTCGATCCCACCCTCACCCAAGATGATCCCCAAGGCGCTGACGGCGGGTTGGCCGCTGGCCGCGATCGCGAGACTCATAGGGGCGGGTTCGGGGAGTTCGGGGGCGACGGCGCCGGCCTCATCGATCGGGCCTTCCGGGAGCGGATCGTGCTGGTGGGGATGGTCCGCTCCGACCGGGGCGCCGCCGCCACCGAGGCCTCGCTCGACGAGTTGAGCCTGCTGGTGGACACCGCCGGCGCCGACGCCGTCGAGCGGGTTTGCCAGCGCCGGGCCGCCCCCGATCCGGCCACTTTCGTGGGCTCGGGCAAGGCCCGCGAGATCAGGGCCGTGGCCGAGTCGGTGGACTGCGACACGGTGGTGTTCGACGACGAGCTCAGCCCCGCCCAGCAGTTCAACCTGGAGCGGCTGCTGGGACGCACCGCGCTGGACCGCACCGCGGTGATCCTCGACATCTTCGCCCAGAACGCCAGCACCCCCGAGGGCAGGGCCCAGGTCGAGCTGGCCCAGCTCCGCTACCGGCTGCCCCGCCTGCGGGGCGCGGGGCGGCGTCTGTCGCAGCAGGCGGGCGGGATAGGCACCCGAGGACCGGGCGAGACCCAGCTCGAAGTGGACCGCCGCCGCCTCGAGCGCCGCATCCACAAGCTGGAGGGTGATCTCCGCCGCATCGCCGGCCACCGCCGCACCCAGTCCAAGGCGCGGGGCCGCACCCGGAACCGCTCGGCGGCCATCGTCGGCTACACCAACGCCGGCAAGTCGTCGCTGCTCAACCGTCTCACCGCGGCGGCCGTGACCGTGGAGGACCGCCTCTTCGCCACCCTCGACCCCACCACCCGGCGCCTGCCGCTGCCCGGCGGCGAGACCGTGTTCCTCACCGACACCGTGGGTTTCGTTCGCAAGCTGCCCCACCAGCTGGTGGAGGCGTTCAAGACCACCCTCGACGTGGTGCGAGACGCCGACCTGCTGGTCCATGTGGTCGATGGCGCCGACGCCGATCCCGACGGCTCGATGGCCGCGGTGCGAGAGGTCCTGGCCGAGATCGGCGCCGACGGCATCACCGAGCTGGTGGTGTTCAACAAGAGCGACCTGGGTCCCGGCGCGGCCCGTCTGGCGCAGCACACCGAGGGGTCGGTGGCCGTGTCGGCCGCCACCGGCGAGGGAACCGCGCATCTCCTGGGGGCCATCGGCGACCGGATGCGCCGCGTCGCCCAAGAGGTGGAGCTGGTGGTGCCGTGGGACCGCGGCGACGTGCTGGCCGGCGTTCACCGCGAGGGTCAGGTGCTGGAGTCGGCCGCCACCGAGCACGGCATGCGGGTGCGGGCCCGCCTGGAGCCCGGCTCGGTGGGCGCGCTGGGGGCCTACGTGGTCAACGGCTCCGATGACGGATGACTGATCGCTTCGGTGGATGCGCCGTCGAGAGCTACCGACGACGGATCACTGATCGCTCCGATGCTGGATGCCCCGTCGAGGAGTACCGGCGTCGGGTGAGGCTGCCCCGAGCCGCGGCCCGATGCGAGGCACCGCCATGACGGCTGGCTTCGTGCCGCCGGTGTACCCCTACGAGCGGCTGAATGCGCTGCGAGCCGAGGCGGCCAAGCTGGCTGGCGGCGCCATCGACTGCTCGATTGGCACTCCCTGCGACCCGCCGCCTCCGCAGGTGGTGGAGGCGCTGGCCGCGTCTGGATCCGAGCGCGGCTACCCGGCCTCTATCGGCTCGCCGGCGTTCCGGGAGGCCGCAGCCAACTGGATGCAGCGCCGTTTCGGGGTGGGCGTGGACCCCGATGTCGAACTGGCGGCCTGCATTGGCACCAAGGAGTTCGTGGCCTCGCTGCCGCGCTACCTGAGGCTGCGGTCTCCCGAGCGCGACACCGTGCTGTACCCGTCGGTCTCGTACCCGTCATATGCGATGGGCGCGGCCCTGGCCGGCTGCCGGGCTGTTGCGGTGGCGGTAGACGACCAGTTCCGCATCGACGTCGAGTCGATCGAGGCGAGCGACGCGGGCCGCGCCCTGTGCCTGTGGGTCAACACGCCAAGTAACCCGGCCGGAGCGCTCGACGATCTCGGCGTCGCCGCGGCCTGGGGCAGGCGCAACGGCGTGCTGGTGGCCAGCGACGAGTGCTACGCCGAGTTCACCTTCCACGGTCCGCCCCGCAGCATCCTCGAGCACGGCGCCGAGGGCGTGTTGGCGGTGCACTCCCTGTCGAAACGGTCGAACATGGCCGGGGTGCGGGCCGGGTTCTACGCCGGTGACGCCGAGTTGGTCCACTATCTGCGCGAGTGCCGCAAGCACGCCGGCTGCATGGTGCCCGGACCGGTGCAAGCGGCCGCGGTGGCGGCCTGGGCCGATCAGGCCCACGTCGATGAGCAGGCGGCCCGATACCGGCGCCGGCTGCATCGCCTGGCCGACATCGCCGCCGCGGCCGGATCGCAGCCATCCATGCCGGGCGGGGCCTTCTACCTGTGGGCCCCCGCCCCCGCCGGCGACGCCTGGGCCTTCGCCCGCACGCTGGCCCGCCGCGCCGGACTGATCGTCAGTCCCGGCGAGTTCTACTGCGAACAGTCCGTGCCGGCCGGTGCTCGTGATCCGCGGGGCTTCGTGCGCATCGCCGCAGTCCAGCCGTCCGAACGCCTCGATCTTGCCCTGCACCGGCTTACGGCAGGTGTCGGATAGTAGCCTCACAGCTCATGTCAACGCTTGAATCCCGCATCGGCGAGCTCTGGGAGGCCCGCGGCGAACTCGACGCCGATGCCTCCGAGGTGATCGACACCATCCACGAGGCCATCGACGCCCTCGACACTGGGGCAGCCCGGGTGGCCGAGGTGCTCGACGACGGCACGGTGCAGGTCAACCAGTGGTGCAAGCAGGCCATCCTGCTGCTGTTCTCGACCGCCAAGATGAGTACCGTCGAGCTCGGCCCCTTCGAGTTCGCCGACAAGATCCCGCTCAAGACCGACTACGCAGCCCGAGGCGTGAGGGTGGTGCCGGGGGCGTCGGCCCGCTGGGGCAGCTACCAGGCGCCGGGCGTGATCATGATGCCCAGCTACACCAACATCGGCGCCCATGTGGGGGCCAACACCATGGTGGACACCTGGGCCACGGTGGGGTCGTGCGCCCAGATCGGCGCCAACGTCCACCTCTCGGGCGGGGTCGGCATCGGCGGCGTGCTCGAGCCGCCCGTGGCCCAGCCGGTGATCGTGGAGGACGACTGCCTGATCGGCAGCCGCTGTATCGTCGCCGAGGGTGCCCGGGTGGGGCGCGGGACGGTGCTGGGCGCCGGGGCGATTCTCACCGGTTCGATCCCGGTGATCGATGTGCAGACGGGTGAGGAGTTGGGGCGCGGCGAGGTGCCGGCCTGGTCGGTGGCTGTGGCGGGCACGCGGCCGCGTGGCTTCCCAGGCGGCGAGTTCGGACTGCCGGCGGTGCTGGTGATCAAGCGCCTGTCCGAGGGTGAGCGCCACGACAAGTCGGCCCTCAACCAGGTCCTGCGCGACCACGGCGCCGCCACCTGATCGCGAGCGTCAATCGGTGAGAGTGCGTTGCGCCGCAGCGGTGGCCGTCGGCGTGGGCTCGAATCCTGAGATCGGTAACTGCTGACCGTGGCTGAGACTCACCCGTTCTCCGGCGAAGGCCGCCTGTCGGAGGGCGACCTGTTCGGGCTGGCGGCGGATCTGGTGGCGGTGCCGTCGGTCAGCTTCAACGAGGCTCGCCTCACTGACCTGATCGAAGAGTCACTGCAGAGCGCCAGCGGCCATCTCGACGTGGCCCGGATCGGCGACAATCTGGTGGCCCGCACCGATCTGGGTCGCCAGTGGCGGATCGTTCTGGCCGGGCACACCGACACCGTGCCCCCCAGCGGCAACGCTTCGGCCCGCATCGACGGCGACGTGCTGTGGGGCCTGGGCGCGGCCGACATGAAGGGCGGCGTGGCCGTGCTGCTCGAACTGGCCCGCAACGTGCAGCATCCGAGCGTGGATGTCAGCTACGTCTTCTACGCCCGCGAGGAGGTGGCCGCGGTCCACAACGGACTGCGCGAGGTGGAAGCGGCCCGCCCCGAACTGCTGGACGCCGATGTGGCCCTGCTGCTGGAGCCCACCGACGGAATAGTCGAGGCTGGCTGCCAGGGCACCATGAGGCTCAGGGTGAAGCTCGTCGGTGAGAGGGCCCACACCGCCCGGGCCTGGATGGGCCGCAATGCCATCCACCGGCTGGGCGCGCTGCTGTCGATGATCGAGGCGTATGAGCCCCGCCGCCCGGTGATCTCAGGATGCGAGTTCCATGAGGGGCTGCAGGCGGTGCACGTCGAGGGCGGGGTGGCCGGCAACGTCGTCCCCGACTCGGCGGTCGTCACCGTCAACCACCGCTTCGCGCCCGACCGCACGCCCGAGCAGGCCGAACAGCATGTCCGGGACTTGATAGAGCCGGTGCTCGAGCCCGGCGACGAGGTGGAAGTAGTCGATATGGCGCCACCCGCCGACCCCGGCCTGGACCACTCGCTGCTCAAGGCAGTAGTGCGCAACAGCGGCGCCGCGCCCCGGGCCAAGCTGGGCTGGACCGACGCCGCCTTCTTCGCGGCCCGCGGCGTGCCCGCCTCGAACTTCGGGCCGGGCGATCCGCTGCTGGCCCACACCAGCGGTGAGCAATTGCACCGCGACTCTCTGCACCGCGTCTACCGAGTTCTCGAAGACCTTCTGGTCGACAGCACCCGTCTCTGAGAGGGCGCGCAAACAGGGGAGAGCCGGTCGTGTCGCGGGGATGGTCGCCTAGTAGCGCCTCATCACGGTGACGACCTTGCCGTAGACGGCTGCCTCTTCGGGCGAGAACTCCATGGGCTCCATTAGTTCGTTGGCCGGCTCGAGCACGATGCGGCCGTTGCGCCGCCGCAGCGTCTTCACGGTGGCCTCGTCGCCGGGTATTCCCGCCACCACGATCTCGCCGCTCTCGGCGGTGGTCTGGGCCCGGCACACCACGTAGTCGCCGTCGAGGATGCCGGCGTCGATCATCGAGTCGCCCCGTACTCGCAGCATGAAGAGGTCGCCCTCGCCGGTGAGGTCGGCGGGCATCGGCACCAGCTCCTCCACGTTCTCCGCGGCCAACACGCCGGTGCCTGCGGCCACGTCGCCCACGAGGGGCACATGGCGCACCGGGCGACGCTCGAGCGCGGCGCCCGAGTTCTCGTCGTAGCGCACCTCGATGGCCCGGGGCCGGGTGGGATCGACCCGCAGGTAGCCGGCCGAGTCGAGCACGTCGATGTGGGCCTTGACCGACGCCGGCGACTTCAGCCCCACTTCGGAGGCGATCTCCCGGATCGACGGCGGGTATCCGTGGGCTCGCTGGTGCTCCACGATGGCGTCGAGGATCTGGCGGCGGCGGGCGGTGAGCGGCTTGCGGTCCGGTGGCGGCGTCATGGCGAATCTCCGATCTGGCGGGGCTGGGTAGTGATGCGAACAGACGTTCGCTATAGTGAGCACGAACACCTGTTCGATCCGATTATACGAGGCCGACAGGCATATAGGGGAGGAATCCATACAAATGTTTGCGGAACATGCGTTCGATGTCAAGCATCTCGGGAATGTGGGACGGCTCGGGTTCGCTGTCACACCCCGGCGCGACGATGGTGACATGCCAACCCCTGACTGGCCCGCCATCGAACCAGAGGCCGAGCGAATCGGTGAGCGAATCCCGCCCATACGGGCGAGGCCGTGGCCCGAGCGGCCCGTGAGCGCAGCGAACAAGAGCGGGAAGGACCCCGTTGCGGCGCGACCGGCTCTCACCAATATGCGCTCGCTCTTGGTCCCCTCCCGAGTCTCGTCTGCACCGGCGTCGGTGCCGTGCGTGCGGCTGCCCGAGACGGTGTATCGCCGCCGCCGGCTGGCGGTGGCCGGGGTGGCAGTCGCCGCCTTGGCGCTGGTGCTGGCTGTGGCCCGGCCCGATGGCGTGCCACCGGGGGAGTCCAACCCCTGGCCCGCGGCAGGCGATGCCTCGCTCTCGGCTGAAGCTGCCGGCGTCTATGTGGTGCAGCCGGGCGACACGTTGTGGGCCATTGCCCTGGCCGTCGCTCCCGGCGATCCCAGGGCCGCGGTCCACGATCTGTCCGAGGTTGTGGAAGCCGCCTCGCTGGAGCCGGGCCAGCGCATCTCGCTGGAGGCCGAGCGGATGGCGAGCGATCCGGCCCATACGGGCGAGTCGACCGCCTACGGGGCGAGCCCGGCGGCCGGTGTTGACAGGTAGCGCACGAACAGCGTGTCGGAGGCTTCGAGAAGATGGTCGATGCACAGGTTGAGCGGAAGGGTCCGCTGCGATCCGTGAACGATGCGGGGGCTGGGGCCGCCGGCCACGAGCGGCGCGATCGACAGGCACAGCTCGTCGATCAGGCCGGCGTCGGCGAACTGCGCGTTGAACGACGGGCCGCCCTCCGACAGCACCACTGCGGCGCCGCGGCGGTGCAGTTCGGCGAGGATCTCGGCCGGGCGGGGCCGCACCGAGGCCAGTCTCACCACCTCGGCCACCGACTCGAGCGCCTCCACCGCGGCGGCCGCCGCGTCCGGGCCAGTGAGGATCAGCGGGCGGTCGTCGTCGGGCTGCTGGTCGGCGAACAGCGGCAGGCCCGGATCGAGGTCGAGGCTGGCGCTCACCACGGCCAGTCGGGGACGCTCGGCCCGGCCCGCGGCACGCCGCACCCGCCGCGACGTCGCGCCCGGTCGGGGCAGTCGGTAACGCTCGGCCCGCACCGTGCCGGCTGCGGCCACGATCCAGTCGGTGCTGGCCCGCACCGCCGAGAACACGGCCATATCGGCGGGGTTGCCGAGAGCCTCGCTGGTCCCGTCGACCGCGATGGCACCGTCGGCGGAGGCGATCATGTTGATCATCAGCCACGGCCGTCCCGCGGGCTTGGGCCTCTCCAGAGTCGGGTAGAGCTCCAGCGGATCGACCTCGGCAACCGGTGGAGGCAGGAGCCTGCGCACGACCAGAACGTACCGCACCGACGCGGCAGACCGTTTTCTGCAGGTGGAGGCGTGACTGGTGGGAGTGTCGGACTGCGCACGGCGCCGGCGCGGCGGGCGGTTCTCTACAGGTCGCCGCGCATCTCTGGACGGTCGGCCCGGCTGTGCACAGCGCTATGCACAGCAATCCCGAGGTTGTTCCACAGTCTCGCTGCCCGGCGCAGCCGCGTGAGTCGTAGGGTCGGGCCGGGCACGCTCAGAGGCCGAGCGATGGGGAGTTCTTCATGGCAGCCGTGGCATGCAGTCAAGCGAGGCCGTGGCCCGAGCGGCCCGTGAGCGCAGCGAACAAGAGCGGGAACGACGACTCGGCGACACGACGGGCCCTCGTCTGTCGGCGCGGCCCCAAAGATAGAATTGCAGAGAGGTAATCCGATGACTCTGGCCTCCGAACGGAACAGTCTCCTCGTCGATATCGACCTCCCGCCGGGCGTCGCCGACGGGGCTGACGACCCGGCCAACAACATCTCCTGGGAGCGGCGCGACGCCCGGCTGCTAGACCACAGCGACGGGTCGGTGGCCTTCGAGCAGCTGGATGTGGAGGTTCCGGTTGCCTGGTCGCAGAACGCCACCAACATCCTGGCCCAGAAGTACTTTCGCGGTGCCCTCGGTACCCGGGAGAGGGAGTGGTCGCTGCGGCAGGTGGTGGACCGCATCGTCGGTGCCATCGCACGCTGGGGCGACGGCGACGGCTACTTCGCCGACAAGTCGGAGGTGTCGCTGTTCCGGGCGGAGCTGTCGCACCTGCTGTTCACCCAGAAAGCCGCCTTCAACTCGCCGGTGTGGTTCAACATCGGGGTGGCCGGGGTGCCCCAGCAGGCCTCGGCCTGCTTCATCCTGTCGGTGGACGACACCATGGAGTCGATCCTGGAGTGGTACGCCGAGGAGGGCCGCATCTTCAAGGGAGGCTCGGGCGCGGGAGTGAACCTGTCTCGCATCCGGGCCAGCTCCGAGCCGCTGAGCGGCGGGGGCACCGCGTCGGGCCCGGTGAGCTTCATGCGGGGCGCCGATGCCTCGGCGGGCACCATCAAGTCGGGCGGCAAGACGCGCCGGGCCGCCAAGATGGTGGTTCTCGACGCCGACCATCCCGACATCGAGGACTTCATCTGGTGCAAGGCTCGCGAGGAGCGCAAGTCGCACGCGCTGGCCGCGGCCGGCTTCGACATGAGCGTCGACGGCACCGACTCCGACTCCGTGCAGTACCAGAACGCCAACAATTCGGTGAGGGTCAGCGACGAGTTCATGCAGGCCGCCATCGACGGCGGCGACTGGGATCTCACCGCCCGCACCGACGGTGCCGTGCTCAAGCAGGTGCCGGCCCGCTCGATCCTGCGGCAGATGGCCGAGGCCGCCTGGGAGTGCGCCGATCCCGGCGTGCAGTTCGACACCACCATCAACCGCTGGCACACCGCTCCGGCCACCGGCCCCATCACCGCCAGCAATCCGTGCTCGGAATACGTCCACCTCGACGACAGCGCCTGCAACCTGGCCTCGATCAACCTGCTGAGCTTCCTCGACGACGACGGCGCCTTCGACGTGTCCGGGTTCCGCCGGGCGGTTCAGGTGGTGTTCGCAGCTCAGGAAATATTGGTCGGCCACGCCGACTATCCCACGCCGGCCATTGCCGACACCACCCGGGCCTTCCGCCAGCTCGGCTTGGGCTACGCCAACCTCGGGGCGCTGCTGATGGCGTTGGGCCTGCCCTACGACTCCGACGCGGGCCGGGCCACCGCCGCGGCCGTCACCGCGCTGATGACGGGCGAGGCCTATCTCACCTCCACCCGGCTGGCCGAGCGCATGGGTCCGTTCGCGGGGTTCCACGCCAACCGCGAGCCCATGCTGCGGGTGCTCGAGCAGCATCGCAGCGCCACCGCCTCCATAGACGAGGAACTCGTGCCCCCCGACCTGCTGGAGGCTGCGCAGCTGGCGTGGGACGAGGCCTGCGAGCGGGCCGACCGCCACGGCGTGCGCAACAGCCAGGCCACCGTGCTGGCCCCCACCGGCACCATCGGGCTGCTCATGGACTGCGACACCACCGGCATCGAGCCCGACCTGGGGCTGGTCAAGTCGAAGCGCCTGGTGGGCGGCGGCACCATGGAGATCGTCAACACGACCGTCCCGAGAGCGCTGCGGCAACTCGGCTACGGACCCGAGCGGGCGGAGCGGATTCAGGATCACATCGCCGAGCACCACACCGTGGACGGCGCGCCCATCGAGGCCGAGCACCGCGACGTCTTCGCCTGCTCGCTGGGCGACAACGCCATCAGCGCCACCGGCCACGTGCAGATGATGGCCGCGGTGCAGCCCTTCCTTTCCGGCGCCATCTCCAAGACGGTGAACATGCCGGCGTCGTCCACCGTCGACGACGTGGAGGCGCTGTTCATTGAGGCCTGGCAGCTCGGCCTCAAGTCGGTGGCCATCTACCGCGACAGCTCAAAGGTGGCCCAGCCCCTCACCGTCGGCGCCGCCGGAGCGTCTATAGACGATGCCGCCGGATCCCCTGCAAACATTGCCGCCGGATCCTCCCCAGGCGTTGCGGCCAGGGAGGCGGGGGTGGCCGCGGAGAGCGCCGCCACGCCGGAACCGGTGCGACGGCGACTGCCCAGGTCGCGCCGGTCGCGCACCTTCGAGTTCCGGGTGGCCGACTGCAAGGGATTCGTCACGGTGGGGGAGTACCCCGACGGCCGTCCCGGCGAGATCTTCGTGAAGGTCTCCAAGCAGGGCTCCACCCTGGCCGGGATCATGGACGCGTTCGCCATCTCGCTCAGCCACGGCCTGCAGTACGGGGTGCCGCTCAGCGCCTTTGTGGAGACGTTCGTGGGCGTCCGCTTCGAGCCGGCCGGCATCACCGACGACCCCGACATCCGCATCGCCACCAGCCTCATGGACTACCTGTTCCGCAAGCTGGCGGTGATGTACCTGACTCCCGAAGAGCGGGCCTCGCTGGGGGTCTACACCACTGGCGAGCGCACCCAGCCCACCCTGCCCGGCGTCGAGGAGCAGGCCACCGCCACCGAACAAGGCCACGACCTGCCGCCCGACCCGCCCTCGATCCCCTCGCCTGCCCAGCTCACCGCCCAACTCGACTTCTCCGCAGCCGCGGCGCCGACCGAGCCCTCCTCGCGGCTACCGGCGGGTGGGAGTCGCCTGCCCGAACGGGCGGTGAGCGCAGCGAACATGAGCGGGATACACGCTTCGGAGCGGTCCGGCGCGCTCGACGCCCCCTTCTGCATGACCTGCGGCGTCCCCATGCGCCGGGCCGGCTCGTGCTTCGTGTGCGCCGACTGCGGTGCCACCAGCGGCTGCAGCTGACCCCTAACCCCGCAGTGCCAAACCTCGTGTGAGGCGCGGGCTGTTGCTGCGGCCTGAGTTCTGTCATAAGGGGGTGGCCGTCGGCCGCGAACGCCGCCTGTGACGGGCTGGTGTCGCGGGCCGCTTCTTGTCGGACCGTAGTATCGGTCGGGCATGGAGCGCCTCTCGCTGTCCTCTCTGCGCACGCTTTGGAGCGAGGCGCTCAAGCTCGTCAGCGACTTCCGCGACGAGTGGTCACGGGCCCGGGTCGGGGGCCTCTCGGCCGAGATCGCCTTCTTCGGGCTGCTCGGGCTGTTCCCCGCGGTGCTGGTGTTCGCGGCCGCGCTCGGCTCGCTCGACGTGGTGATAGGCGCCGACGCGGCCGCCGACACCGAGGAGTGGCTGCTTGACCGCGTGGTGGAAACCTTCGGCAGCGACAACACGCTGCGCGAAACGGTGGCGGAGCTGTTCGACCGCTCGAACGCCGGGCTGATCACCGCCGGCGTCGTGCTCACCGGGTACGCGTCGTCGCGCGGCTTCACCGCCGTGGTCGGCGCCCTCGATGTCACCTACGGTCACGAGCATCGTCGCAACTGGGTGTCCACCCGGATCATGGGTGCGGTGCTGACCCTGTTCACGGTGCTGGTGGCGGCCCTGGTGGCGGCCATGGTGGTGGTCGGGCCGCTGCTCGGCGGTGGGGAGGAACTAGCCGACCGGTTCGGGGCCGGCACCGCCTTCACCACCCTGTGGGACTGGTTCCGCTGGCCGATGGTGTTCGTGGTGGTGGTCTGCTGGGCCGCCTCCGTGTATCACTTCGCACCCCGCCGCCGCACCCCGTGGCGCACCGATCTGCCCGGAGCGATGGTGGCCACTGTCTGGTGGCTGGCCGTGTCGCTGGGCTTTCGGGTGTACCTCGATGCGGCGGCCAGCGGCGTGAACGCGGTATTCGGACTGCTGGGAGGAGCCCTCACCCTGCTGGTCTGGCTCTACCTGCTGGCCATGGGCCTGCTGGTCGGCGCCGAGATCAACCACCTGCTCAACGGCCGCCGAGGATTGAACGAGCCGACAGAATCCGTCTCGTAGAGATACTCTCGCCGGTGTGAGCGACTACCGGGTCGATCTCGACGAGATCACCTTCAACCTGCGACACGTCGCCGACCTCGACGGTCTGGCCAAGCTGGACGAGTTCGGCCACGTCGAGCCCGATGTGGTGGACCAGGTCCTGGCCGAGGCGGCCCGCTTCGCGCAGGAGGTGGTTGCCCCGCTGAACCGGGTGGGCGACACCGAGGGCGCCCGCCGGCTCGACGACGGCTCGGTGGCCACCCCCACCGGCTTCCGCGAGGCCTACGACGCCTATGTACAGGCCGGCTGGGGGGCGCTGTCGATCGACCCCGAGTACGGCGGCGGCGGATTCCCCCATCTGCTGGGCCTGGCGGTGGAGGAGATGTTCACCGCGGCGTGCATGTCGTGGTCGCTGTGCCCGCTGCTCACCCAGGGCGCCATCAACCTGCTGGGCGCGCACGGCACCCCCGAGCAGAAGGCGCAGTACCTCCCGTCGATGGCCACCGGCGCGTGGACCGGCACCATGAACCTCACCGAGCCGCAGGCCGGATCCGATCTGGGCGCGGTGGCCACCCGGGCCGTGCCGCAACCCGACGGCGCCTACCGGCTCCACGGCACCAAGATCTTCATCACCTACGGCGAGCACGACCTCGCCGACAACATCGTGCACCTGGTGCTGGCCCGCACCCCCGACGCCCCGCCCGGCACCAGGGGCATCAGCTGCTTCCTGGTGCCCAAACACCTGCCCGCGGCCACGGACTCGTCGCGGCCCGGAGTGCGCAACGACGTGCGCTGCGTGTCGATCGAGCACAAGCTCGGGATCCACGCCAGCCCCACCTGCGTGATGGCCTACGGCGACGACGAGGGCGCGGTCGGCTTCCTGGTGGGCGAGGAGAACGGCGGGATGCGGGCCATGTTCACGATGATGAACCACGCCCGCCTGAGCGTGGGACTGGAGGGGGTCGCCCTGGCGGAGCGCTCCTACCAGCAGGCCCTCGCCTACGCCCGCGAGCGCCGCCAGGGCCGGGCGCCGGACGCGCCCACCGGCGAGTCCTCGGCGATCATCGACCATCCCGACGTGCGCCGCATGCTGCTCGACATGCGCTCGGCGATCGGCGCCATGCGGGGCTTGGCCTACCGCAACGCCGAGGCCATCGACGTTGCCGCCCACGGCGCCGACGAGCAGCAGCGCCAGGCCGCCGACGAGCAGGCCGCGCTGCTGACCCCGCTGACCAAGGCCTGGGCCACCGACCTGGGCTGCGAGCTGGTCAGCGTCGGCCTCCAAGTGCACGGCGGCATGGGCTTCATCGAGGAGACCGGCGCCGCCCAGCACTATCGCGACGCCCGGATCGCCCCCATCTACGAGGGGACCAACGGCATCCAGTCGGCCGATCTCGTAGGCCGCAAGCTGTCGATGCGCGGCGGCGCAGCGGTGCGCGACCACTTGGCCCGCATCGGCTCCACTGCCGAGGCTCTGGATGGCGACGCCGAACTGGCACCGGTTCGCCGCCACCTCGACGCCGCGCTGGACGCGGCCGCCGAGGCCACCGGCTGGCTGCTGGCCGCTGACCTGCAGGCGCGGCTGGCCGGCGCCGACGCCTACCTGAGGATGCTGGCCGTCACCACCGGGGCGGCTGCGCTGGCCGACGGCGCGCTGGCCGCGGCCAGGCTGGGCGACCCCGACGCGGCCGCCGACCGGGCCGTGCTGGCCCGGTTCTTCGCCGCCAACCGCCTGTCGGCTGTGCCCGGACTGCTCGCCGCAGTCACCGAGCCCGCCCAAGACCTGGCCGCAGCCCAGCGAATCCTGGCCTAGCGGTAGAAGAACGGGAGCGACTTGTGAGCGATTGTGCAAGGCGCAGAGACGAAATGAGCGGTTAGGTGCAGCTCATGGCCGGCCTGCTGATCTCATCGATCCCGAGTCCGCCCCGCAACGGCATCGAGTTGGGGCCGCTTGATCTGCGGGCCTACGGGGTGATGATCGCACTGGGGGTGGTGGCCGCGGTGTGGATGTCGCGGCGGCGTTGGGAGTCCAGGGGAGGCGATCCCGAGGAGATAAGCAGGATCGCGCTGTGGGCCGTGCCCGCCGGCCTGTTCGGCGCCCGCCTGTATCACGCCATAACCGACTGGCGGCGCTTCCAGGAGGCGGGCTGGCTGGAGATCCTCGCCATCTGGAACGGGGGCCTGGGCATACCGGGCGGGATGGCGGCCGGGATCCTGATGGGGTTGTGGATGGTGCGCCGCCAGGGCATGGACCGGGGCGAGACCCTCGCGGCCGTGGTGCCGTCGCTGCCGCTGGCCCAGGCCATCGGGCGCCTCGGCAACTGGTTCAACCAGGAGCTGTACGGATCGCCCACCGACCTGCCGTGGGGACTGGAGATCGATCCGGCCCATCGCCCGGCCGAGTACCTCGATGTGGAGACCTTCCATCCGACCTTCCTGTACGAGGCCGTGTGGAATCTGCTGCTGTGCGCCCTGCTGTTGATCATCGACCGCAACCGGGTGCGTCGCCGCGTCCCGGCTCTGGTCACCGACCCGCGCCGCACCGACCGTCCCGGTTCGCTGTTGGCCGTGTACGCCTGCGGGTACGGCGTCGGCCGCATCTGGATCGAGACGGTTCGCATCGATCCCGCCAGCCTGGTGTGGGGAGTGCGGGTCAACGTCTGGATGAGCCTCGTGCTGATCGCGGGCTCGGGCCTCTATCTGCTGGTGTCCCAGCGCCGCACTCCGGGCCGCAAGGGTCCAGTGTTCCCGATCTGACCGCACCCGCGGCTCGGCTGCTCAGAAGGTGTCGGTCAGTTGAAGCCGCGCAGGGGGAAGTCACCGCCGCGCTGGAGCCAGTTGTCGGCCAGGTAGTCGGCGGCGCCGTCGATCAGGTGCATGGTGTAGGCGTGGCGGCTGCGGTCCGAGGTGTTGGCCGCGCTCCAGTGCGGCAGCGTGCCGTGCAGCGCGATCAGCGTGCCCGCGGCGGCCTCCAGCGGCACGAGGTCGCCGACGGGGTACGGGGCGTCGTCGAGCACGTCGGTCACGGTGCCGCGGCTGCGGTCGGCGGGGTCGATCAGGCGGAATCGGGTCTTGGCCCCTATCCGATGGCCGCCCGGTATGGCCCACATGCAGCCGTTGTCGATGGTGGCGTCCTCGATGGCGAACCACAGCCCGATCACGCTCTGCGGCTCGGTCCACAGGAAGGTGTGGTCGCAGTGGCAGATCACCTCGCCGCCGATGCCGGGCTGCTTGAAGATGTACATCGACTGGAGCAGCAGGGGTTCGGACATTCCGAGGCCGGCGGCTACCGCGGCCAGTTCCGGGGTGCGGGAGAAGGCGTCGAAGGCCGGGTCGAGGTCGTGCATGGCGTGGCCGATCTTGTTCACCGCCCGCGGCATCGGCCGGGTGAGCCGCCCGTCGATCACCGCGCCGTCCTCGAAGAACCAGCGCACGGTGTCGCCCGAGCCGAGGAACCACTCGTCCTGGGCATGGCTCTGCTCGGTGGTGGAGAACACCGTCAGGCCGCCGTCGCGCTCGGGATCAATGTCGTTCAGCAGCGACTCCACATGGGACTTGAGCGCATCGCAGCGCTCGCCAGTGACGAAGCCGGGCAAGACCAGGAAGCCGTCGCGCTCCCAATCGGCAAGTTGAGTGTCAGTGAGCACGCGTTCTCCGAGCCTGTCAGTCATGGGCGTTCACTGCGTCCACCACGCCGACACGAGCGCACCAGTGAGCACGCCATCTCGACCCGCTAGGACTCGCCGCGGCGGTAGGGGAGTCCGTCGGCTCGCGGCATGCGCAGCCGCTGCGAGAAGAACACCAGCACCAGCAGCACGATCACGAACGGCAGTATGTCGATCCACCAGTTGGGCACGGTGCTCGACATGAAGTACCACACCGCGGCGGCTAGGCCCAGCCCGGCGGCCAGGCCCGCGTCGAAGCGGCGCCGGCGGCGCACCGCCCACACTGTCACCGCGGCCAGGGCCAGCGTGTTGACCAGCAGCAGCGCGTGCGAGGCGGACCCGTCGAGGTCGCGCAGTCCGATCCCGAAGGGGTAGCCGAACAGCAGCGCGCCGGCCATGGTGCCCGAGGGTCGCCAGTTGCCGAAGATCAGCGCAGCCAGCCCGATGAAGCCCCGGCCGGTGGTCTGGCCCTCGCGGTAGAGGCCCGACAACTCCGGGCTGGCGATGAACGCCCCGCCGAGCCCGGCCAGGCCGCCGCTGATCATCACCCCGTAGTACTTGTAGAGGTAGATGTTGATGCCCTGGGACTCACCGCCGACGGGATGCTCGCCGCAGATCCGCAGCCGCAGCCCGAAACGGGTTCGCCACAGCACCCAGGCGCTCAGCGGCACCAGCGCGAAGGCGAGGACCGTGGCCAGCGACACCTGCGCCACCAGGCCCCGGGCCAGTCCGGTCATGTCCGACACCAGGAACCAGTCCTGGCGGGTGAACCAGCCGAGAATATCGGGCGACTCCCAGCCGAACAGGTCGCCCCCCGCCAGCAGCGGGAACGTGAACCGGCCCACCCCGTCGGTGCCCGGCGACTGGGTGATCGACCCGCCCTCGTAGTTGGCGAAGATCTCCGACGACAGGAAGCGGGTCACCCCCGGCGCGGTGACGTTGATGGCCACTCCCGAGATGATGTGGTCGACGCCGAAGGTGACGGTGGCCACCGCGTGGACCAGTCCGCCCAGCGCGCCGCCGATCATGCCGGTGGCCAGCCCGGCCCAGCCGCCGTAGTTGATGGCCCCCCAGGCGCCGAACCAGGTGCCCAGGATCAGCATCCCCTCCAGGCCGATGTTCACCACCCCGGCCCGCTCCGAGAACAGCCCCCCGAGGCCGGCCAGCATGATCGGCACCGCCCAGCGCAGCATCGCCTGCGACGAGGTGACCGCGGTGAGGCGCTCGGTGTCGTCGAAGCCCTGCACGATGGTGAGCACCGCCACGCCCGCGGCGGCATACAGCATCCACCGGGCCCAGGTGGGCAGCCGGGCCAGCATCTCGGTCACGGCGCACCCGCGGGGGCAGTGGCCATCGCTTCGGCTGCGGCGGTGGCCTCCTCGCGCTCGCGCACCCGGCGCACCACCTCGTAGGCGATCACCGCGGTGAGGATGATGACGCCCTTCATGATCTCGACGATCTCGCGGGCCGCCGCTCCCGAGATCTGCAGGATCCCCGAGGAGATGTCCAGGAAGGCGAAGATCAGCGCGGCGAAGGCCACACCCACCGGATGGTTGCGTCCTAGCAGCGCCACCGCGATCCCGGTGAAGCCGAGCAGGGTGATCGGGTTGGACGGGTAGTACCCGGTCTCCATCAGCTCGGTCATGCCGACGAGTCCGGCCACAATGCCCGACAGGGTCATGGCCGCCACCACCATCCGCTTGGGCGACACCCCGCCCACATGCGACGCCGACGGGTTGGCGCCGCTGGAGCGCAGGTCGTAGCCGAACACGGTGCGGTTGAGCAGGGCGTGGTAGGCGATCCCCACCACCGCGGCCACCACCAGCATCCCGGTGAGGCGCTTGCCCTGGCCGACCTCGCGGGTGAACACCTCCAGCCACGAGTTGATGTCGGGCATCAGGCCGCTGTCGTCGATCGGCTCGGTGCCGACCCGCCCGCCGGTGGCCGCGATCTCGCCGCCCGCCTGCCATTCGACGATCCACCAGGCGGCCAGCCCCGAGATGGCCACTGCGTTGAGCATGATGGTGGAGATCACCTCGTTGACGCCCCTGGTGACCTTGAGCACTCCCGCCGCGCCGGAGAAGGCTCCGCCCACCGCCATGGCGGTCAGCAGGATCACAGCGATGTGCAGCGCCGAGGGCAGGGCCACCAGGGCCCCGACGTGGGCGGCCACGATGAAGGCCAGCAGGTACTGGCCCTCCACGCCGATGTTGAACAGGTTCATGCGGAAGCCGATGGCGGCGGCCACCCCGGCCAGATACAGCGGCGTGGCTCGGTTGAAGATGTCGACGCCGGTTTCGAGCTTGGAGGCGTGCTGCACCATGTCGACGTAGGCGGCCAGCGGGTTGCTGCCCGACACCAGCAGCACGATCGACGACAGCACCACCGCGATCACCACCGCGGCGAGCGGCGCGGCCGAGGCCAGCATCACCCGGCGGGCCAGCGTGTGGTTCACGGTGCTGCCACCGGGCGCGTCCGCGAGCCGCACGTGTTCGGCGCCGCGCCGATCTGCCGTCGGGGGCTCACGGCGCCGCCACCCGGCGCGGCGGTTGGAAGTCCTCGGCGGAGCAAGGTCGCGGCGCGGCGCTCACTGGGTGCCTGCCTCTACCGCGGCGCCGGTCATGTAGGCGCCCAGGTCCCGCGGCGTGACCGTGCCGGGATCGAGGCGGGCCACGAGGCGGCCCCGCAGCATCACGAAGATCGTGTCGGAGAGCCCGATCAACTCGTCGAGGTCGGCGGAGATCAGCAGCGTGGCCAGGCCGTCGGCTCGGGCGGCGCGGATGTCCTCCCACACTGCGGCCTGCGCCCCGACGTCGATGCCGCGGGTGGGATGGTTGGCGATCAGCACCGCCGGCTCGGTCACCATCTCGCGGCCCACTATCAGCTTCTGCTGGTTGCCGCCCGACAGGGCGTGGGCCGACACGTCGATGCTCGGGGTGCGCACATCGAAGTCGGCCTGAACGTGCTCGGCCCGGGCCCGCATCCCCGGACGGCTCAGCCAGCCGGCACGCGAGTAGGGCGCCTCGGTCTGATGGCCCAGCGCGGTGTTCTCCCAGAGCGGACCGGCCAGCAGCAGCCCCTCGCGGTGGCGGTCCTGGGGCACGTAGCCGAGGCCCATCTGGCGCCGCTCGCGCACCGAGGCGCCGGTGATGTCGCGCCCGAGCATGGCCAGCGTGCCCGCGTCGGGGGTGCGGGTGCCCATGATGGCGCTCACCATCTCGGCCTGCCCGTTGCCCTCCACCCCGGCGATGCCGACTATCTCGCCGCGGCGCACCTTGAGGCTCACATGGTCGACCACCGGGCGTTCGGCGTCGCGCACCGTCAACTCCGACACTTCCAGGGCCACCTCCGAGGTGACGGTGGAGGCCCCGGCGTCGGGCACCGGCAGCTCCGAGCCGATCATCATCTC
Source organism: Acidimicrobiia bacterium (assembly GCA_022821685.1). GTDB lineage: Bacteria > Actinomycetota > Acidimicrobiia > Acidimicrobiales > Aldehydirespiratoraceae > Aldehydirespirator. Next base: position 20,997 of record JAJEDD010000008.1, on the reverse strand, counting down.
GGCGAGGTCGCCCGCGGTCACGTCGTCGGGTTTGACGGTGCCGACGGTGCGGCCCTGGCGCAGCACGGTGATGGTGTCGGCGATGCTGAGCACCTCGTCGAGCTTGTGGTCGATGAACAAGATGGTGGCCCCCGCCGCTTTGAGCTCGCGGACGTTGCGGAACAGCTCGTCCACCTCCTGGGGCACCAGCACCGCGGTGGGCTCGTCGAGGATCAGGATGCGGGCCCCGCGGTAGAGCACCTTGATGATCTCGACCCGCTGGCGCTCGCCCACTTCGAGCGCCTCGACCAGGTCGTCGGAGTTGATGTCTAGCCCGTAGGCCCGGCCCACCTCGTCGAGGTGGCGGCGGCCAGCCTCTAAGTCGATGCGGCCCAGCGAGCGCATCGGCTCGGCGCCGAGGATCACGTTCTCGAGCACGGTGAGCTGGTCGGCGAGCATGAAGTGCTGATGCACCATGCCGATGCCGAGCTCGATGGCCTCGGCGGGGGAGTGGAGTTCGACCGGCTCGCCGTTGATCTTGATGGTGCCCTCGTCGGGGGCCTGCATCCCGTAGAGGATCTTCATCAGGGTGGACTTGCCCGCGCCGTTCTCGCCGCAGATGGCGTGGATCTCGCCCGCGGCCACCGAGAGGTCGATGTCGTCGTTGGCCACGACGCCGGGGAACCGCTTGGTGATGCCGTTGAGCTCGATGGCGAGGGCCACGCGGCCTCCTTCAACGCGACGACCGGGCCGGAGACTAGCCCGGCCCGGTCGCTCGCTGGTATCTGGGAGAGTGGTGGCGCCCTTCCCGCTCTTGTTCGCTTCGCTCACGGGCCGCTCGGGCCACGGCCTCGCAAGCTCGGTCTCTATGGCTCGGTGGGCACCACTATGTCGCCGGCCACGATCTGGGCCTTGAGGTCGTCGAGCTGCTCCGCGATGTCATCGACGAAGCCGCCCGACGTGCTGTAGCCGACCCCGTCGACCGACAGGTCGTAGGTGGTGGGTCCGGCCTGCACGTTGCCCTCCACCGCGGAGCGGACCATCTCGAAGATCGACACGTCGACCCGCTTGAGCATCGAGGTGAGGATGTAGTCGCGCACACCCTCGTCGGCGGTGTGGTACTGATCGGAGTCCACGCCGATGGCCCACACCTTGGAGCCGGTGGCCTCGCTCTGCTCCTGGGCGGCGAGGAACAGGCCCCCACCGGAGCCGCCCGCCGCGTGGTAGACGATGTCGGCGCCGCTCTCATACATCGCCAGCGCGATCTCCTTGGCCCGGTCGGGGGCGAAGAAGCCGTCGAAGTCGGGCGCCTGGGTGATGTAGCTGGAGATGACCTCGATGTCGGGGTTGACGGCCCGGGCGCCGGCCTCGTAGCCGGCCTGGAACTTCTCGATCAGGCCGCCGACGTTCTCGACGCCGCCGATGAAGCCGACGGTGCCGGTCTGAGACTTGAGGGCCGCGGCGGCACCGACGAGGAACGATCCCTCGTGCTCGGCGAACACCAGGCCGGCGATGTTGTCGCCGTAGGGGACGGGCGGGTCGCCCGAGAAGTCGAGCATGGCCGAGTCGACCACGCCGAACAGCGTGTCGGGATTCTCGCTGCCGACTGCGGCCGCGTCGCCCTCGAACAGGAAGCCGACCGCCACCACCACGTCGTGGGCGTCGGCGGCCAGTTGCAGCAGCTCGCCCCGGTTGGAGCCGTCGTCGTTGGGGGAGGCCTCGGTGAAGGTGATGCCCAGCTCGGACGCGGCCCGCTCGATGCCGGCGGCGGCGGAGTCGTTGAACGACTGGTCGCCCCGGCCGCCGATGTCGAACACCAGGCCGACGGAGATGTCGGTCATGGCCGGCTCGGCGGCTTCATCCTCGTGGTCGTGATCGGCCTCGTCCTCTTCGTGGTCGTGGCCGTCGTCGTCCTCGTGGGCTTCGTCCTCGTCGTGATCGTGGCCGTCGTCTTCTTCGTGGTCGTGGCCGTCGTCGTCCTCGTGGTCGGGCTCCGGGGCGGGCTCCGGCTCGGCCGGTGCCGGTTCGGGTGTGCTTGCGGTCTCCGCTTCGTCATCGCCGCCGCACGCGGCAGCGAGCAGGGCGAACGACAGCAGGATCGCAGTCAGCGCGAGCATGCGCTTTCTCATTGGCCTTCCTCCAGGGGTCGACTCGGGCAATTGCTCCGCGGATGCTAGTCCGCGGCGAGAAGATTCCGCGGGTCGAGGGCGAGCGTCAGCGCCACCCAGGCTGCACGGTCACCGACGCAACCGGCGGCATGCGGGGCCGGGCCGCGGCTCAGAGGCCGGGCGGGCGGCTGTTCGTGTAGTCTCCCGCTGAGACACGCATGTCAGAGACCGCCGCCACCATCCGCGTCCCCGCCAACCACCTGCTCGGACCTCTGGTGGGCGAGCACGACGCCAACCTCAGGCAGCTTGAGGATGCGTTTCCCGGCAGCCGCATCCACCTGCGGGGCAACGAGGTGAGCGTCCTCGGGGACGAGGCCGAGACCGTCGCCCGACTCTTCGAGGAGCTGATCCTGCTGCTGGAGCACGGCCAGCGCCTCGACGGGCGCACCATCGACCGCACCATCGACATGGTGCGCAGCAACGTCCGAGCCTCCGAGGTGCTCACCCACGATGTGCTGCGCGCCGCCGGAGGGCGGGTCGTTCGCCCCAAGTCGGCAGGGCAGAAGCGCTACGTGGACGTGATGGGGCAGAGCGTGATCACCTTCAGCATCGGCCCGGCGGGAACGGGCAAGAGCTGGCTGGCGGTGGCCATGGCGGTGCGGGCGCTGCACAACGACGAAGTGAGCCGCATCATCCTCACCCGGCCCGCGGTCGAGGCGGGCGAGAGGCTCGGATTCCTGCCCGGCGATCTCATGGCCAAGGTCGACCCCTATCTGCGCCCCCTCTACGACGCCCTCTACGACATGGTCGGCAGCGAGGGCATGGAGCGCCTGCTGGAGCGGGGCGCGGTCGAGGTGGCGCCGTTGGCGTTCATGCGGGGCCGCACGCTCAACTCGAGCTTCATCATCCTCGACGAGGCCCAGAACACCACGCCGGAGCAGATGAAGATGTTCCTGACCCGCATCGGCTTCGGCTCCCGGGCGGTGGTCACCGGCGACGTCACCCAGGTGGACGTGGACGGCGGGCGCAGCGGCCTCGCTGGCATCGAGAAGCTGCTGGGAGGCATCGACGGGATCGGGTTCGTTCATCTGAACAGCAGAGACGTGGTCCGCCACCGCATCGTGGCCGACATAGTCACCGCCTACGACCGGGTCCGCAACTCTGCGTAGATGATGTCGGCATCTCTCTCCGGCGAGCCTCCCGGCGCTGACTTCCCTGACCGAGCTTTGCTGGCGGAGCCTGCCTCCGGCGAGGCTGTGGTCGTCCGAGTCTGCGACGAGACGTCGGAGCCGGCCGCGGACGACGGCGGGATCGACACCGAGCGCTGGGCTCGGCTGGCCGCGGCGGTGCTGCGCTGCGAGGGTGTGGTCGACGGCGAGCTGGGCCTGCGCTTCGTGGATGCTGATTCCATGGCCGAGCTCAACGGGGCCCATATGGGCGCATCCGGCCCCACCGACGTTCTGGCCTTTCCCATAGACGGCGGTAACGGCTCCGCTCGGGCCTCCGACCCGGCGGTGCTGCTCGGCGACGTCGTGGTCTGCCCGGCTTACGCGGCCCGGGCAGTCCGTGCCGGCGGCCTTGTCGACGAGTTGGCGTTGCTGGTGGTGCACGGCGTGTTGCATGTGCTGGGATACGACCACGCCCACGACGAGGAGGCCGCGGCCATGCAGGCCCGGGAACGCCGGCTCCTGGCCGCGCACCACCACCGCCAGCCGTGAGCGGGCCGAGCGATCCCAGCCCCGCCAGGGAGTCCCGCCGCGGTCGGCGCCGGGCCGGGTGGGGGCGCAACGGGGCGCCGCCGGTCAGCGAGGACGAGCTGATCGCCATCACCGACGCCGCGGCCGAGGCCGACACCATCGACGACGCCGAGCGCGACATGATCGCCTCGGCGTTGGCCCTCGACCGCACCGTGGTGCGAGAGGTGATGGCGCCCCGGGCCGACATGGTCACCGCCGACGCCGACATGACCGTGACCGCCGCGCTGGAGATCGCCATCGGCCGGGGTCTCAGCCGGCTGCCGGTGTGCCGCAACGACATCGACGACATCGTGGGCGTCGCCCTGCTGAAGGACCTGGCCCGCACCGAGCGCTCCGGGGGCGGCGACCGGGCGGTGCGCGACTCGATGCGCCGGGCCATGTTCGTGCCCGAGACCAAGCGGGTGGACGAGCTGCTGTTGGAGATGCGCACCGCGGGCGGGCACCTGGCCGTGGTGGTCGACGAGTACGGGGGCACCGCCGGGCTGGTCACCCTGGAAGACCTGGTCGAGGAGCTGGTGGGTGAGATCGTCGACGAGTTCGACCGGCCCGAGCCGCTGCTGGAGCCTCTGGCGGGGGGCGAGGCGCTGGTTCACGGCCGCATGCCTGTGGACCAGCTGAACGCCCTGGTGGGGGCGGCGCTGCCCGACGACGATTGGGACACCGTGGGCGGGCTGATCTTCAGCACGCTGGGCCATGTGCCCGAAGTGGGCGAGACGGTGGAGGTGGACGGGCTCAGACTGCGGGTCGAGCACATGGAGGGCCGCCGCATAACCAGGGTGAGGCTCACCCGCACATGAGTGCCGAGCCTGGGCTCGGTTCGCATCGTTGCGGGATCGTGGGGTTGGCGGGGCGGCCCAATGCGGGCAAGTCGACGCTGGCCAACCGCATCGTCGGGCAGAAGGTGTCGATCGTCTCCGACAAGCCTCAGACGACGCGAACCCAGGTGCGGGGCGTGCTCACCCGCCGCGACGCTCAGATGATCCTGGTCGACACACCGGGCATCCACAAGCCCCGCAACGCCTTGGGCCACCGCATGAACTCTGCCGCCGCCGACGCGCTGCACGACACCGACGTGACGTGCCTGGTGATCGACGCAGCCGCCCCCTACGGGCGCGGCGACGCCTTCATCGCCCAGTCGCTGCCACCGGACTCGGTGGTGGTGGTGACCAAGGCCGACCTGGTGAGGCCCAATGTCATGGTGAAGCAGCTGGCCGCACTGGCAGAACTCGACTTCGAGGCCTACTTCCCGGTCAGCGGACGCACCGGCGCGGGGGTGGAGGCCCTGGTGGAGCATCTCGTAGACCGCTTGCCCGACGGCCCGCCCCTGTACCCGGCCGACACCATCTCTGACGCGCCCGCGGCCTTTTGGGTGGCCGAGTTGGTGAGGGAGCAGCTTCTGGAGGCGGCCCGCGACGAGCTGCCCCACTCGATCACCACCCGGGTGACGGAGTGGGACTGGCCCCTGATCCGCTGCGAGATCATCGTTGAGCGTCCCTCGCAAAAGGCGATAGTGATCGGCCGGGGCGGTGGGCGTCTCAAGGCGGCGGGAACCGCGGTGCGCTCCCAGCTTCCCGACGGCGCCTACCTGCAGCTGGCCGTGAAGGTGGACAAGCACTGGCAGCAGCGTCTGGCCTGAGCGCGTCGCCGTCGTCGTCGATGAAGCGTCAGCTGGGTGCCGGCAACTGGCAGCGTCTGGGCTGAGCGCGTCGGCGGGGGCTGCCAGTAGGTGCCGAGAGCTGGCAGCGTCGACCCGGCTAGGCGCTGCCGCTTGGCGCGTCACGCGGTAGCGTCACTGCGATGATCGCTGCGGCGCTGGACCCCGGGCGCGTCCCCTCGCATGTCGCGTGCGTGATGGACGGCAACGGCCGCTGGGCCCAGTCTCGGGGTCTGCCCCGCACCGCGGGCCACCGGGCCGGCGAGGAGGCCCTGTTCGATGTGGTGGAGGGGGCCCTCGACATAGGGGTCGAATGGCTCACGGTGTATGCCTTCAGCACCGAGAACTGGCGCCGGCCCGCCGACGAGGTGCGCTTCCTGCTCGAGTTCAACGAGGAGATCCTGCTGCGCCGCCGCGACGAGCTGCACGAGCGGGGCGTGCGGATCCGCTTCGTGGGACGCCGCGATCGCCGGGTGCCGAGGCGGCTGCTCAACCTCATGGACGATGCCATCGACATCACCCAGCACAACCGCGACATGACCCTCACCATCGCCTTCAACTACGGGGGGCGGGCCGAGATCGTCGACGCGGTCCGAGCGGTCGTGAGTTCGGGGATCTCGCCCGACAGGATCACCGAGCGCACCATCGCCCGCCGGCTCTACGACCCCGAGATGCCCGAGCCCGACCTGATGATCCGCACCTCCGGGGAGTGCCGCACCTCCAACTTCCTGCTGTGGGAGCTGGCCTACAGCGAGCTGTACTTCACTGACACGGCCTGGCCCGACTTCCGGCGGGGCGACCTGTTCGAGGCGATCAGGGTCTTCCAGGAGCGCGAGCGCCGCTTCGGGCAGGTCTCGCCCAACGGCGCCGGGGCGGCCTACAACGGCGACAGATAATTCAACCCCATGGCCCTCTACCGCGACGAGGCGGTGGTGTTGCGCACCTGGAAGCTGGGGGAGGCCGACCGGATTGTGAGCCTGCACACCCTGGGCCACGGCAAGGTCCGGGCGGTGGCCAAGGGGGTTCGCCGCACCCGCTCGAAGTTCGGCGCCCGGGTGGAGCCGGCCTGCCATGTGGCGGTGCAGCTCTACCGGGGCCGCGGCGACCTCGACACCCTCACCCAGGCCGAGACCATCGACCGGTTCACCGGCCTCCGCTGCGATCCCGCCCGGTTCGCGCAGGCCTCAGCCATGTTGGAGGCCGTAGACCAGCTCGCCCCCGAGGCCGGCTCCGATCCAGACCGCCACACCATGCTGGTGCGGGCCCTGGCCACCCTGGACCGCATCGACAGCGGCTCAGAGGCCGAGTTTGCCCATTCGCGCTCGGTTCTGGTCGTCGCCGGGTTCTTCTTGAAGCTGCTGGCTCTCGAGGGAGTGCAGCCCGAACTGGAGAGCTGCGTGGCCTGCGGTGCGGGCGAGCCGTTCGAGGCTCTCGACATCGCGGCCGGCGGCGTGCTGTGCCACCGGTGCCGCCAGGGTCGGCCGGTCAGCCCGGAGGCGCTGGCGATGCTGCGCCAGATCCTCGGCGGCCGGCTCGGCTCGGTGCTGCGCCAGTCGGCCGATTCCGCCGCCGAGGAGGTGGCGTCCATCGCCACCGCCGCGATGGAGGCCCACCTGGAGCGGCGGCTGCGGTCGGTGACCGTGCTGGAGCGCAGCTAGCTGGGGCGTTCCCGCCAAGAGGCCGAGCGAATAGGCGAGCGAGTCCGGCCCATACGGGCGAGGCCGTGGGCTGTGACGCCGGGGTTTGGGCGGCCCGTGAGCGCAGCCAACAAGAGCGGAAATGACCCCGCTGCGACGCGACTGGCCCTCACCAATTTGCGCGCCCTCTGAGCGAGGGTTGCCTCGGCCGCGGCCTCTTGTCTAGGTCTACTCGAGGCGGTCGGCCAAGTAGTCCACCAATCGGTCGATGCTGACTCGGTCTTGGGCCATGGAGTCGCGGTCTCGCACGGTCACCGCCTCGTCTTCGAGGGTGTCGAAGTCGATGGTCACGCACAGCGGGGTGCCGATCTCGTCCTGGCGCCGGTAGCGGCGACCGATGGCCTGCGTCTCGTCGTAGTCGCAGCTCCAGCGGCCCTTGAGCAGGTCGAACACCCGGTTGGCGGTCGGCGCCAGCACGTCCTTGCGCGACAACGGCAGCACTGCCACCTGGTACGGCGCCAGCCGCCGGTCGAGGCGCAGCACCGTCCGCTCGGCGTCGTTGACGACCTCGGTGTCGTAGGCCGACATCAAAAAGGCCATGGCCGCTCGGGTCGCGCCCGCGGCGGGCTCGATCACATGGGGCACATAGTGCTCCTCGGTGGCCGGATCGAAGTACTCCAGCCGCTCGCCCGAGTGCTCGGCGTGGCAGCGCAGGTCGTAGTCGCCCCGGTTGGCGATGCCCTCCAGCTCGTCCCATCCCCACGGGAACAGGAACTCCACGTCGGAGGTGGCCGACGAGTAGTGGCTCAGCTCGCCGGCGCCGTGGGCCCGCAGCCGCAGCAGTTCGCCTCTGATACCCAGATCCAGGTACCACTGGCGGCGAACCTCGCACCAGTGCTCGAACCATTCCGCCGCGGCATCCGGCGGGACGAAGTACTCCATCTCCATCTGCTCGAACTCGCGGGTGCGGAACACGAAGTTGCCCGGAGTGATCTCGTTGCGGAACGACTTGCCGATTTGGGCGATGCCGAACGGCGGGCGCTTGCGGCTGGTCCGCTGCACGTTGACGAAGTTGATGAACATGCCCTGGGCTGTCTCGGGCCGCAGATACACCTGGGCCGCGGAGTCGGCCACCGGTCCGGCGTGGGTGGCGAACATGAGGTTGAACTGCCGGGGCTCGGTCAGCGAGCCCGTCTCGCCGCATTCCGGGCAGATCTGGGGGTCGGCCAGCTTGTCGGATCGGTGGCGGACCCCGCAGGCGCGGCAGTCCACGAGCGGGTCGGTGAAGTTCTCCAGATGGCCGGAGGCCTCCCACACCGCGGGCGGCGACAGGATCGACGCGTCCAGGCCCACCACATCGTGGCGCAGCTGGACCATCGAGCGCCACCACTGCTCCTTGACGTTGCGCAGCAGCAGCACTCCCAGCGGCCCGTAGTCGTAGGCCGAGCGGAAGCCGCCGTAGATCTCCGCGGAGCGGAACACGAAGCCGCGCCGCACGCACAGGTTGACGATGGCGTCGAACAGCTCGGGGCTGGGGCGAGGCTCGGACACAGCACCGAAGGGTAGGCGCTGACGTGAGAGGGTCGTCGCCCGTGAAGGGGCGGTCACCCGCGAACGGGCCGGCACCGCCCCGGCGAATGTGTCGTGAATGACTGCGGTCCGCTTCGGGATGCTCGGAGAGCGGTGCCGGGTACTGCCGCGGCGCTTGTGTCGAGAATTGCTACGGTCCGGCCCCGGATACTCGGAGGGCAGTGCCGGGTACTGCCGCGGCGCTTGTGTCGCAGGCATGACCGCCGCCGGCCAGATCATGCTCGGCGCGCGTCCGCCCGATTCCGGTGGCGCTGGTAGGTTCGCCGCGATGGGGATCGTCGCCGACGATGTGGCCCGGGTGCGGGCGGCCACCGACATCGTGGCCATCATCGGCGAGCACACCGAGATCAAGCGCTCCGGGCGGCAGTGGATGGCCCGCTGCCCGCTGCACGGCGAGCGCACGCCGTCGCTGTCGGTGTCGCCCGACAAGGGCGTGTACTACTGCTTCGGCTGCCAGCGCAGCGGCGACGTCATCACTTTCGTGCAGGAGATCGAGGGGCTCGACTTCGCCGGCGCGGTGGAGATGCTGGCCGCACGGGCCGGGATCCGGCTCACCTACACCAGCCGCGACGAGAGCGCGGCCCGCAGCCGGCGCAAGCGGCTGCTGGAGTCGGTGGCCGGGGCTAGGGACTTCTACCACCAGCGGCTGCTCGATGGCCGCGACGCCGGACCGGCCCGAAACTATCTGCGCTCCCGCGGCTACGACGGCGAGCTGGTGCGACGCTGGAAGCTGGGCTGGGCGCCCGACGGCTGGGACTACCTGGCCATGAAGCTGCGCCTCTCCGACGACGACCTGCGCGACTCGGGTCTCGGCTTCATGAATCGGCGGGGCCGCCAGCAGGACTTCTTCCGGGGCCGGATCCTGTTTCCCATCACCGACGAGCGGGGCGATGCGGTCGGCTTCGGCGGCCGGATCATGCCCGGCGCAGACGGTCCCAAGTACCTGAACACCTCGACCGAGGCCAAGGTCTACGACAAGAGCAGGGTGCTCTACGGGTTGCACGAGCACCGCAAAGAGATCGTGAGGGCGGGCTGGGCGGTGGTGTGCGAGGGCTATACCGACGTGATCGGGTGCGCCACTGCCGGTATCGAACTGGCCGTGGCCACCTGCGGCACCGCCTTGACCGAGGACCATGTGCGGCTGTTGAAGCGGTTCTCGGCCGACCGGCTGGTGCTGGCCTTCGATGCCGACGCCGCGGGGGCGGCGGCCGCGGGCCGGGTGTATGCCTGGGAGCGCCAGTTCGAGCTCGAGGTGCTGGTGGCCGACCTGCCCGACGGCGCCGATCCTGGCGACTTGGGCCGCACCGAGCCCAAGGCGCTTCAGCGGGCCATCGACAATGCGCTGCCGTTCCTGCAATTCCGGGTGGACCGGGCCCTGGCCGGCGCCGACCTGTCCACCATCGAGAGCCGGGCCCGGGCCGCGGAGAGGGCGGTGACGGTGGTCAGAGAGCATCCCGACCCCATGGTGCGCGACCCGCATGTGGTGCAGATCGCAGACCGATGCCAGGTGGATCCCGACCATCTGCGGCGGTTCGCGGCGGGTGGACCCAGCATGGCGCCGGCCCGTTCGGGGGGCGCGGCCGGTGGGCCCCGCGGGTCGCCCGACGGTCGGCTGACGCCCGAGGACCGGCTGACACCCGAGGACGAGGCGCTGCAGCTGGCCATCCACCGGCCCGGCGAGGTGGCCGGCCGCCTGCACTCCACCCTGTTCGGCGATCCGGCCCACCGCGAGGCGTTCGAGGCCCTGGCCCGCACCGGCGGGGTGGTGGAGGCCTGCGACCAGGTGTCGGAGCCGGCCGCGCAGCTGCTGCACCGGCTGGCCGTGGATGCCGGCCGCGCGTCGGTGGAGGACGTGCTCGCCCGGGTGGCCCGCCTGACCGCGGGCCGGGCCATGAACAGCCTGCGCCGCCTGGCCGCCTCCGCCGCCGATCCGGCCCTGCGCCAGCAGTACAGCGCCAGCGTGGCCTGGCTCAAGGCCCAGTCGGAGCGGCTCGACGAGCGCAACACCACCGCCGAGGCGCTGGCCGTGCTGCTTCCCTGGCTGGTGGAGCACGGACGCCGCTGCGAGGGGGCGGCATCGGCGCCGCTGGTAGCCTCCCAGGCTGATCCGGGGTAGCTCAACTGGCAGAGCAAGCGGCTGTTAACCGCTAGGTTGTGGGTTCGAGTCCCACCCCCGGAGCCTTTGAATGATAACAAAAACTATGGTCAAATGCTATTTTTGGACTGATCTGGTTATCGTTTGTCCAACAGTCTGTCCAACTCAACCGAGGCGCTCCGACCCTGTACGATCCTGAACTATGCGATCCTGAACTATGCGACTCTGAACGACCCTGACGACAGACTCTGAGCTCTGAACGAAATACGCAGGCTGGACTACTCCACCGATCTGAGGAGTGCCCGATTGAGGTGCTGCTGATCGAAAGCTCCGGCAGGAGTCTCGGCCTGTGGGTCGCACGGGGAGTCCGGTACGGCCGGTGGCGGTCGAAGGCGCTATCGTGGATGTGGCAAGGCGCTACTGAGAGGATCAACGGCCATGACTACTGTGCCTGTCGCCGACACCGGCCACGATCCACTTGAGAAGCCGGTGACACTCGCCGAGCTAGATGCGAGCGTCGGCACCGGGCCCGATGTGCCCGAGCACGAGGTCGCCGTGCGCTACTACAGCGACGAAGCGTTCCGGGCGGCGATCCGGCTGCGCCGCAACGGCCGAAGCACCGACTAGCGCCCCAAGCCGACGGTGCCAACACATGATGAGACTGAGTCATTCCTGCGCGACTACGAGAATCTGACGCCTCAGCAACAAGACAGATTTCGACACCGAGCGCGAAGAGTTCGTAGCGGATCTGATGGCGATGGAATGTGGGAGACATCAAGGGTTCCGGCCAGGGTTGCGCGTCAAACGCGTACAGGGAGCGTCGGGACTGTTTGAGATGACCTAGGCACCGGACGGACGCGCGACCTTCTCAATGGGTGAGCCAGTCATCGCCAGTAAGCGCCACATCGCGTGGCATCGCGTCGGCGACCACAGCATCCTGCCGTAACACAACATCGCCACCCAGCGCCGGAAGCCGGCGCTGCGCACCCGATGGGACTCGCTGCATCGCGTGCGACGAGGCTACTGGACGCTCGCAGGAGGAGCTTGACTACATCGGATCTGGCCTCGGAATGGGGCTCGGTGGTGTCGTACGCGGCGCGTACCCTGCTGTCGGATCGAATTGCTGCTTCGGCAGCCGGGAGCGGACAGCGATGCGTAGGCGGACTCACAACGGGGGATCAGCGGAGTGACGCTGGGCTTCGGTGATCTTGCCGCGGGGATGCGGTTGTCGGGGGTGGTGGCCGAGTCCGATGTGACGGTCGTGGCCGTGGAGATGCACGGCCCAGATTCGGCGGTTCTCACTTACCGGACCTCTGGGGGACGGCTCGGTGAACGGATCATTGGGGTGGACGATCTGGCAGGTCTGGCCGAGGTGTCCGAGCAGCGTTGGACCTTCGACGCCGACAGTGCGAAGTTCCGTCTCGCGTCGGAGGCGCGCCGTATGCGGCAGGCTCATCTGGCTGATCCGTTCGCGGCGGTGGACACCTCCAACATCGATCCCTACCCGCACCAGATCGACGCCGTCTACAACCGGCTGCTCACCAAGAGGCCGCTGCGGTTCCTGTTGGCCGATGATCCGGGCGCGGGCAAGACGATCATGTCGGGGCTGCTGATCCGGGAACTGGTGCTGCGAGGCGACGTGGCCCGCTGCTTGATCGTGGCTCCGGGCAGTCTGGTGGAGCAGTGGCAGGACGAGTTGTGGGAGAAGTTCGGCCTGTCGTTCGAGTTGATGTCGCGGGCTTCGGTTGAGGCGTCGCGCACGGGCAATCCGTTCACTGAGAAGAACCTGCTGATCGCCCGGGTGGACCAGCTGTCACGTTCCGAGGAGTTGATGGCCAAGGTCCAGGCATCGGAGTGGGATCTGGTGATCGTGGACGAGGCCCACAAGATGTCGGCGCATCGCTACGGCGACGAACTGCGCCGCACCAAGCGGTTCGTGCTGGGGGAGGCTCTGCGGGAGTGCACCCGCCATCTGCTGTTGTTGACGGCCACGCCCCACAACGGCAAGAACGAGGACTTCCTGGCCTTCATGACTTTGATCGACCCGGAGCGTTTCGCAGGCCGGCTGCGCGACGGCAGCGGCTCACACGCCGGAGGCGCCGGGCCGTCGATGCCTGATGTGAGCGACGTGATGCGGCGGCTGGTGAAGGAGAACCTGCGCACCTTCGAGGGCAAGCGCCTGTTCCCGCAGCGTCACGCCCACAGCTTGAACTTTGAGCTCTCCGAGCCCGAGACCGAGCTGTATGAGGCGGTCACCCGGTATGTGAGCGAAGGCATGAACCGGGCGGCGCGGATGCGCGATGAGGGCGACAAGAGCCGCGGCATCATCATCGGTTTCGCGCTGGCAGGCCTCCAGCGCCGGTTGGCGTCGTCGCCGGCTGCGATATACCACTCGCTGCGCCGCCGGCGGGACCGCCTAGAGGATCAGGCCGCGGAACTGCGTCGTTTGGCGGCATCAGGCAAGCCGGTGCCGGTGATCGACCTTCCCAAGGGAGTGAAGATCGCCGACCTGGACGACTTCGACTTCGACGACTACGGCGACGCCGAGCGCGAGGACCTCGAGGACATCGTGATCGACGCGGCCACCGCGGCCGGCACCGCCGAGGAGCTGGAGGCCGAGGTCGCGGAGCTCAAGGAACTGGTGCGGCTGGCCGACGACGTGCGCCGCAGCGTCGTCGACACCAAGTGGCTCGAGTTGCGTGACCTGCTGCGCTCTGACCGCTTCGCGGCGCCAGCGTTCTCGGGCTCCCTGGACATCGGCGCGGGGCCGGACGACGGCTCTGAGCCGGTCCGCAAGCTGATCGTATTCTCTGAGCACAAGGACACCCTCGACTATGTGGCCGAGCGGATCGAAGCCGAGCTGGGCCGGCCCGAGGCGGTGGTGCGGATCCACGGCGGGATCAAGCGACATGACCGCCGCAGCATCCAGGACCGGTTCCGGGTCGATCCGACGGCTCGGGTGCTGGTGGCCACCGACGCCGCCGGCGAGGGCGTCAACCTGCAGGTGGCCAACATGGTGGTCAACTACGACCTGCCCTGGAACCCCAACCGCATCGAACAGCGCTTCGGACGGGTGCATCGCATCGGCCAGCAGCGGCCCTGTCACCTGTGGAACCTGGTCGCGCACCAGACCCGTGAGGGTAAGGTGTTCGAGCGGCTGTTCGCCAAGATCGAGGAACAGCGCGGCGTCTACGGCGACCAGGTCTATGACGTGCTCGGCGACGCCCAGATCAACACGTCGCTGAGAGACCTGCTGATGCGGGCCATCGCCTCTGACGAGGATCCCGCCCATGTGGCCTGGATGGACGAGGTGATCGAGGAAGGCATCGGACAGCAGATGAAGGACGTGCTCGATGAGCGGGCGCTGGTGGCCGGGCTTGCTGATCCGGCGGCGAATGACAAGATCCGCCGAGACATGGAGATCGCCCGGGCCCGCCGGCTGCAGCCCTGGTTCGTGGAGTCGTTCTTCACCGAGGCGTTGCGCATGTACGGCGGACGGATCACCAGCCGCGAGCGTGGCCGCTTCGAGATCACCCGCGTGCCGGCCGCGGTCCGAGCCTGCGCCGAGGCCGATCTCGGGCCGGTGCACGACCGCTACCAGCGGGTGACCTTCGACAAGGCCCACATCCAGCCCAGCCGTGCAGGCGAAGCCACCTCGGGCGCATCGGTGAGGGCCGATCTGATCTCACCGGGCACGCCGCTGCTGGCCGCGGTCGTGAACAAGGTCATGGCCGAGTTCGGGCCGGCCTTGCAGCAGGGGGCGGTGCTGGTCGACGAGGGCGACTCGTCAACGGATCCACGTCTGCTGGTGTACCTGGACCACACCATCACCGACGGGCGCGAGGTTCACGGCACCCGCCATGTGGTCTCACGGCGGTTCCACTACGTGGAGATCGACCGGCACGGAAACGCCCGCGACCCCGGCGATGAGCCCTACCTCGACTACGCACCGCTGACCGATGAGCAACCAGCTGTGCTGGACGGGCGTGTCGACCTCGACTGGGCCGGCCGAACCGCCGAGGACACCGCCCGCTCGTGGGCCATCGAGCATCTGGCCGGCCCCCACTTCAACGAAGTCGCCGCCATCACCCACGCCCGAGTCGCGAAGGTCTGGGATGCGGTACGGGAACGCCTGGAGTCCGAGATCCGGTACTGGGACCAACGCACCGCCGAGATCAAAGCCCAGGAGATCAAAGGCAAGAAACCCCGCCTCAACTCAGGCAAGGCCCGAGCCCGAGCCGACGAACTGCAGACCCGCCTCACCCGCCGCCGCCTGGAACTCGCCCAAGAGGACGACCTGCACAACAGCCCACCCTCCATCGTCGCCGCCGCAGTAGTCGTGCCCCAAGGACTACTCGACCAGCTCACCGGCCAGCCGGACAACTCGGTCGATCCGGCCATCAAGGCCGAGACCGACCGACGAGCCGTAGCCGCCGTGATGAAGGCCGAGCGCAAACTGGGCCGAGAACCCGAGGAACAGCACCACACGAACCCCGGATACGACATCCTGTCCACCGACCCGACAACCGGAGTCTGCTACTTCATCGAGGTCAAGGGTCACCTGCCCCAAACCGAACAGATCAGCGTCAGCCGCCGCCAGGTCGGCAAGGCTCACAACAACAGCGAGCGCTGGCGCCTAGCAGTGGTCTCAGTTCCCGAGGACCCCGACGCCGAACCCGAGGTGCACTACCTGGTTGAGCCGTTCAAGAACGTCTCCCTGCACCCGGCCCAAACAAGCGTCCCTCTGAACGTCGCCGACCTACTTACCTACGCCGGCCTGCCGATCTAGTCCGCCGCGACGTTCGCAATCTGGCGTCTGGCAGCACTGATTTGACGCGAATCACACACTTGTGATACGTTCTCGTCGCTGGTGTGCTGCTGGCTGAGTGATCGGTGAGGTAGGGGCCGTTTGAGCGGCCGAGTCGTGGTTGCGCGGAGCGCTCCACCGACAGCTCTAGGAGCACAAGCACCAGCGCCACTGCAATGGGCCGTTCGCCCGAATGGGCGAACTCAGGCCCGGTAACCAAGACGAACCGGAAGGAGGTTCAAGAAATGAGTAAGTCAAATCGGAGACATGTTGTGCCCGATCCAGCCGGTGGCTGGAACGTAAAGGCTCCCAATTCCGAGAGGGCGTCGGCGCACACCCGCACCCAGGCGGAGGCCGAGCGGCGAGCCAAGGAGATCGTCGGCAACCTCGGCGGGGGAGAGGTCGTCATCCATAGGCCTGACGGCACGATCCGCGATAGCGACACCGTGTCACCGGGCAACGATCCTCACCCACCGAAGGACACTCGGCACTGAGCGAACCTGCCCCGCGTGGAACGCACGCGGGGCAGGCCGCTCGGCCCTTGTCACACCCCCTCGCCAAGATGGAGTACAGATGACCTCAGAGTCCACTACCCGCCAGCTGCTTGTCCGGAGTGGTGGCCGGTGCGCGCTTTGCTACGCCGAGTTGCTCACCTCCGAGTTCACGCAGGAGGCGGTCTACCTCGGCGAACGCGCCCACATCGTCGGGCGCTCCACAAGTTCGAAATCGCCGCGAGGCCAACACGACCTGCCCGTCGAGTTCCGGGACGACTCCGACAACTTGCTGCTGGCCTGCCGATCTTGCCATGGCGAGATCGACACTCGGCCCAACCTCGACGCCTTCACTGTCGAGCAGCTTCGCGAGCTCAAGCAGCGGCATGAGAGCCGTATCGCACAGATCCTCTCCGTTCCGCCGGGCCGCGACACGGCGGTGCTACGGATGCACGGGACCATCGGTCACAGCAATGTCGCCATCGACCGATCGGCGGCTGCTACCGCAGTTCTCGCGAATGGGCGTTGTGCCCGCTTTCCCCTGAGCCACGACCCGACCGGTATAGAGATCGACCTCAGACAGCAGCCATCACCAGACATCGGCCACCGCGAGTACTACGACGGCTGTCGCCAAGCCATCGACAACGCCTTCTCTCGCCGTATCACGCCTGCCGTCGAAGACGGAACCATCCGGCACCTGAGCGTGTTCGCGCTGGCCCGATGGCCGCTGCTGGTCTATCTGGGCGCGCTTCTCGGGGACAAGCTTGAGATCGACGTCTACCAGCGGCACCGGGCGACCGATTCGTGGGCTTGGCCCGTCGATACGGTGGATCACGGGTTTTCCTTCGAGGTGGTCTGTCAGGGCGAAGCCACTGGCGATGTCGCTCTCGTGTTGTCGATGTCAGCTGCTGTTCATGTGCATGAGGTGCCGAGGGGCCTTGAGGGTTGTCGCGTGTACAGGGTCACGCCTGCAGGCTGTGAGGGCCCGCACTCCGATGTTGTCGATTCGCCTGCGGCACTCAAGTCAGCAGAGGCCGCTCTGCGCGCCGTGCTTGCCGACGTTGAGCAGCACCGCAAGACGGCCCGTCGCCTTCACGTTCTCGGCGCTGCTCCGCTGTCGGTGTTCGTCGCTCTGGGTCGTGTCGTGAACCGCGAGATCCACCCCCCACTGACCCTTCACGACCGTGTGAACGGACAGTACCGACCTGTAATGGAGGTCAACTGATATGCAGCATGCCGAGTACTTCAAGGCGTTCCTGAAGGATGTCGTCAACATCGACGACACGAGGCTCAAGAAGCTCAAGTCCCGCGTCAACGCCGTCTACCAGGCGCTCCAGGCCGATCGTGTCGTCGGGCCGCTCATCATCGGCTTGTCGCCGCAGGGTTCTTGGGCGCAACGAACCATCATCAAGCCGAAGCCCGGTGACGAGTACGACGCGGACTTCCTGCTGGTCATGCGCGAACGTCGGGGCTGGGAGCCGAAGGACTACCTCAACGCCGTCTACAACGCTTTGAGCCGCAATCCCACCTACTCCAAGCAGGAACACGGCCGCAAGTGTCGATGCGTGTGGCTCAAGTACGCGCCGGAGAACGGAGTCGGATGCCACCTCGACATTGTCCCGCTCGTGATGCTGGGCAGCGGTCGTCGTGTCATCGTCAACCGGGACAACAACACCTGGGAGCCCGAGTATGGATCGACCAACCCGCAGGGCTTGACGGACTGGGTGAAGCGCCGCGATCAACTCAGCGGCGGGCAGTTCCGGCGGGTTGTGCGGCTCATGAAGTACCTGCGCAACGAGCGCGGCAGCTTTGACGGTGTCAAGTCGGTCATCTTGACCACGGTCCTGGGTTTGCAAGTTACAGAAGCCAAGGCACGGGACCCGCGCTGGTACCCCAACACTCCGACGGCCTTGATCAACATGGTTGGGGATCTCGACCGGTGGCTGCAAGCCCATCCTCGCAGGCCGTCGTTGGCTAACCCGGCGGGTGATGGCACGAACTTCGATCACCGGTGGACGGATGCCACCTACCGGAATTTCCGGGACCGGATCCACAGCATCGCCGCAGCGATGCGAGCCGCTTACAACGAGACGGACCCAGCCAAGTCCGCAAGGGCGTGGCAAGACCTGTTCGGCGACAAGTTCAACCCCCCTGTGGGCCGGTCGGGGTCGTCGAGACCCTCGCCAGCCGCTCCGCTTGTCGGACTGCCCGCAGTGGCGGCTGGTAGGTCCAGCGCCTCGCGCTCGGGGCGAGCGGGCTGAACCAGCCATGCCCGAGTTGGCCGAAGCCCAGCAAGCTGCTGTCGAGGAGGTGCGGCGTTTCGCCGACATCTCAAGCCAGATCAGCGTGATTGGCGTAGATGGATGGCGAGGGTACGCGGCCCTCAACATCGAGATCGACACCACCGGCTTCAGTCGCCGGGCGGACGGGCTAGCGGACGGGCTAGACGTCCGGCCGCGTGAGCGTGTGACCGTTCTTGTTGCTCCGAACCATCCGGCGACGCCGCCCCAAGCGGCTGTCGAACACCTACGGTGGGCTGGTTTCCCGCATGTGCTGCAGGGAACCCGGCTGTGTATCTATCTCGACCCGGGCACTGAATGGGATCCCACCGGAGGCATGAAGGGCTTCCTGCGGCGCCTCTGGGAGTGGTTCGATGACGCGATCGGTGGCCGGTTCGACCCAGCAACGGCTCTCTACCACCCGGTGGGCGGAGTGCTGCATCGCAGCGAGGGCGCCCCCACCGTAGTGGCCACACTCTCCATGCCGGGCGACATCCGTGATGGCGGCGTCGCACACCGCATCGGGCTTCGACCGAGGACCGACCATCGGATCGACATCGCCGCGTGGAAACCGCCCTATGAGCCCGGCCTCGTTGCAGGGGTGCTGGTCGTTCTCCCCGAGTACCTGCCGTTCGGAGGCGGTCAGCGCCTGTCTGATCTCTTGGCGATCGTCCGCGGACAACTCGACAGGGATCAACGCCGCACGCTTGAGACAACACTGCGCCGCCTGATCCGAGGCCTAAACGACGATGAACACCTCTATGTGATCATCGCGGTGCCCAACCCCGTCAGCGCCAACGACTCACCCCGGCACCTCATCGGATGGCGCCTACGCGCTCGCGACGCCGACATCGCCCTCCAGGCAGCGAGAAGCGCCGCTCCACCAACGGCCGACACAAAGGAGCCCGAGGTAGAATGGACCTACGTCGACGATCAACGTCCCGAAGTCGCCGTACGCCGCGACAGTGAACGCCCCGTAGCGGTCTACGCCGGCTCCAAGATCGCCATTTGGGGCTGCGGCGCACTGGGTTCGTGGATCGCCGAACTGCTAGTCAGGGCCGGAGCCCGACACATTACGCTCCGAGACCCTGGAACCGTTACGCGCGGCCTTCTTGTGCGCCAGAACTATACCGAAGATGATGTCGGGCGCCCGAAGGCTGAGGCTCTATCGGACAGGCTTCGGAACTTGTCCGACACCTGTGAGGTCAGAGGCATCGCTGACTATTCCCAGGCTGGACTGGAAGAGGATGCTGACAACTGCGACTTCATATTCGACACGACTGTCAACACTTCGGTCAACGCAGCCCTAGATGATGCCCAGAGGAAGGGAGCTCTCCGAGTGCCGGTCATCCAGGCAGCCACCGACAACCAGACCGCGACACTCGGCATCCTCACCGCAACCGACGGTGGATCAGCGACGACCACCGCCGATCTCGACCGAGCCCTGTACACCAAGGCCGCGGCCGATCCGAGCCTCACCGCGTTCCGGACCTTCTGGGACCGCGACTCGCACCCGCCGCTCACACCCGCCGAGGGGTGCTCCGTCCCTACCTTCCACGGCGCTGCAGCCGACGCGATGGGCATCGCAGCAGCTGCCGTGAGCGTTGCAGCCGTAGCCCTGTCGCGAGATGTCCCTGGCGGTTACCTACTAGCGCTCCCGCATTCGCCGTTCGAGATTTCAGCTCTCGTCTCCGTCCACCCATCGACGCGGACCGCCCAAGACGCCGCGTAGTAGAGCGAGAGCTTCAAGATGCCTGGAGTACAACTGTTCTCGATCGCACTCAGTGCTCTAGCGATAGGCATCGCTATCTGGTCTGCCCACATGGCACGCAACACGCTAGAAATGCGTTGGCGACCATACGTTGTTGTGCGCTGGGCTGACCGAGAGGACGGCACATGGCTCGAAATGCACAACAGTGGGCAGTCAAGCGCCTACAGCATCTCGGTCTCGCTCGACCAAGAGATGCCATGGGACCATGCGAACGAGAACCCGTTTCGCTATCGGGACGTGCTGCATCCAGGCGAATCGTACATGGAGAAGCTTCAGGGTTCGCAAACTCGATACGAACGTAGGAACGGACCGTACAATGGCCGCGTCGGATGGAACGTGACGGTACGGTACCGGGCCGAGCGGAGCATTCTGCCCAAGCGGTTGCGCTGGCGACCCCGTCCGATCATGACCTCACTAGATATGGATCTGAATCCGCAGATTGGTCTTGAGCGCCGCGGCAAGGAGTATCATCATGTATATCAAATCATGTTCTAACTCTTGAGCAATAGACAGATAATCATATCGGGTGTACGGGCACGATGAACACATTAGTCACAACAGTATCGCAAGCGCTTCGCGTCTCACGGGCACCGCTGTCAGCGGGTGCCCTCCTACTCGGAGCTATCTGGATACAACTGGCCGACCACTTGTCCGGTGACTGGCAAGGGCATCTCTTCGGGGAACAACTTGGCGCTGCGCGATTTTGTGGGGTGAGGGTTGCTGGAGTCGGCTGGTGCCATTATGTCACGAGGAGGCCGCGGGCTTCGAAGTTGGTTGTGTTGGTGAAGCCGTGGGCGGTTCTGCGTAGGACTTGGAGCAGGTTGTTGGT
>JAJEDD010000030.1 GCA_022821685.1 Acidimicrobiia bacterium | reverse complement strand
GGTGGTCGAGCCCGACGTGAGCATCGCTGCGGGCAGCGGCGTGACCGAGGGCGGCGACGCGGTGTTCACCGTCACGGCAAGCCCGGCGCCGTCGGCTGCGTTGACAGTGGACGTGACGGTCACCCAGAGCGGCGATTTCGGCGCGGCGACGGGCTCTCGGCAGGTGACGATCCCCACCTCCGGCAGCGCGACGCTGACGGTGTCCACCGTCGACGACAGCGTCGACGAGTCCGACGGTTCGGTGACGGTGACCGTCGATGACGGCTCGGGCTACACGGTGTCGGCGACACAAGGCTCCGCGGCCGTGGCGGTGTCAGACGACGACGATCCCGCACCGCCTCCGCCTCCGCCGGTGGGTGATCCCGGGCTCTCCATCGAGGACGCCTCGGGCACAGAGGGCGAGCAGGTGAGTGTCAGGGTGACTCTGTCGCACGCCTCGACTCAGCGCCTGAGGGTGTACTGGATACCCCAATTCGGCGGAGGATCCGGCACCTGGGATCCCAGGAATCCCACCTGGGCGTTGTCGGGCATCGACTTCGGCGCCGCGGGCGGCTGGCTGACGTTCCGACCCGGTGTGGTCGAACAGCATCTGCGGATCGACCTCCTAGAAGACTCCCTCGTCGAGCCCGCCGAGGAGTTCCAGGTGAACTTGTTGTTCGTGTCGCCCCACAGAGCCGTCCCCATCGCCGACGGCAGAGCCATCATCACCATCACCGACAACGACTAACCGGGCGCGCAAGTGGGTGAGAGCCGGTCGCGTCGCAGCGGGGTCAGTAGCGGATGTCGAGGGCGAAGCGCAGGGCCTGGTCAAGTTCGGACTGCTTCAGTTCATCCAGATGGCCGACCGGATCATGGTCCAGGCCGTTGCTTGGGGATGGTCACGATGCTGTCGCAGTTGATGACGCCGCGTTCACGAAGGCCTTGACCGGGCCCGACCTCAACTTCCGAGTCGATGCCTCGCACGGTGCGGGTAACGAGCGCGCATGTGACGGAGGCTCGCACGCCTGCGGCTGAGTCCCTCGTGAGCACGCATACCGGCCGTCTACCGGCTGGCGGGCCAAGTTCGGCCCAGTAGATCTCGCCTCGTGCTACCACTCCGGCGCGGTTAGGGCGGCGAGTCGAGCGGCAGACTCAATGAGCGCGGGATCCTCGGGCAGGCGGCGGTAGGCCTCGATAAGCCGCCGGTCGGCGGCTAGGCGCTCGTCGGCGTCGATGACGGCCCGGGCCCCCGCTCGAAGCAGAGCGGAGCGGCTGGTGCGCCGCGCTCGTGCGATCTCGTCGAGTTCGCCGACTAGTTCATCATCAAGCTGTACGAGAACCTCGCGGCGAGCCATGACTATATGGTAATCCATATGGTCCTGGCTCTGGCAGCCGACGAAGCAACTTCATCGCGCGCTCGAAATAGTCTCCAGCGAGTGACTCTCGGAGGCCGGATCGCATCTCGGGGGCCGATCCCGGTGTCGGAGTATGTGGATGCCTGTCTGTACGACCCTGACGGCGGGTTCTACATGGGGCCCGACAGGGGGCGGGCCGGGGGCCGTTCGGGACACTTCCTGACCTCGCCCGAGACAGGCCCCCTGTTCGGGGCGGTGCTGGCCCGGGCCCTGGATGCGTGGTGGGCGGAGCTGGGCGAGCCGGCCCGCTTCACGGTGGTCGACTGGGGGGCCGGGCCGGGCACGCTGGCCCGGTCGGTGCTGGCCGCGGCACCCCGCTGCATGGCCGCGGACGCGTTGCGGCTGGTGCTGGTGGAGATGTCGCCACCGCAGCGGGCATTGCATCCCCAACACCGCATCGTCACCAGCGCGGCCCGGGCCCCGAAGCTGCTGCCGCACGGCGTGGTGTTGGCCAACGAGCTGCTCGACAACCTGCCCTTCGACATCGTTCGTCGAACCCCCGGCGGCTGGGAGGAGTTGCTTGTCGAGGTCGTCGATGCAGCCTCACCCGACCGGTTCTCGCTGGTGCCGCGACCGGCGCCGCCGGAACTCGTGGCCGGGCTGCCCGATGTGGCGGCCGGGTCTCGGATCCCGGTCCAGCGGGCCGCCCGGCGCTGGGTGGAAGAAGCCTGCGGACTGCTGGAGAAGGGCCGAGTGGTGGCCTTCGACTACGGGGCCGACACGCCGGAACTGGCGGCACGGTCCGAGCCTTCGGATGCGGCTGCCGCCCAGGTCGCCGAGGCACTGGAGCAGGCTCAGGATCCGGCTGCAGGCCTGGGCTGGCTGCGGACCCACCGCCACCACCGCGGCGGATCCTGGTGGCTGGCCGATCCGGGATCGTGCGACATAACCGCGGACGTGGCCCTCGACCAAGTGCAGGCCGACCACCGGGCCGAAGTGTGCACTCAGGCCGACTTCCTGCGCGCCCACGGCATCGACGAGTTGGTGGCGGAAGGCCGCTCGGTGTGGACCGAACGGGCGGCGGCCGGCGACCTGGCCGCGATCGGGGCCCGCAGCCGGGCCGGCGAGGCCGAGGCCCTCTGTGACCCGGCCGGCATGGGCGCCTTCAACACGCTGGTCTGGGCCGTCACCTGACAGCGGCCGCTTTGCCTCCGTCAAGAGTTCTTGGTCAGATCGAGCTGGGATCGGACGTCGGCGGGGCTGAGCACGGTCACGTTCATCGCTTCGAGGATGCTCACCGCTCGGGCCACGAGGTCGGCGTTGGTGGCCAGTTGCCCCCGGCTGAGATAGAGGTTGTCCTCGAGGCCGACGCGGACGTTGCCGCCCGTCAACACCGCAGCCGCCACATAGGGAAGCTGGTTGCGCCCGATCGAGAAGGCTGAGAACGTCCAGTCGTCGGGAAGGTTGTTCACGAATGCCAGCAGCGTGTTGAGATCGTTGGGCGCTCCCCACGGTATGCCCATGCAGAGCTGCACCATGACGGGATCATCGAGCAGGCCCTGGGCGTACAGCCACTTGGCGAACGTCAGGTGGCCGGTGTCGAACAGCTCAAGCTCGGGCCGCACGCCCAGCTCCTGCACCTGTCGGGCCATCTCCATGAGGACCGACGGCGTGTTGGTCATGATGTAGTCCGACTCGCCGAAGTTCATGGTGCCGCAGTCGAGGGTGCAGATCTCGGGCCGCATCTGGCGAACGTGCTCGAGTCGCTCGGTTGCGCCGGCGAGGTCGGTGCCGTTTGGGTCGGGCGGCAGGGGCTGCTCGGGCGAGCCCAGGGTGAGGTCGCCGCCCATGCCGGCGGTCAGGTTGAGGACGACATCGACATCGGACTGTCGGACCTGCTCGACAACCTCGCGGTAGTAGTCGACCTCGCGTGAGGGCTCGCCAGTGACTGGATCGCGCACATGGATGTGAACGACCGCGGCGCCGGCGCGGGCTGCTTCGATGCAGTTGCGGGCGATGTCGCGGGGCGCGTACGGCACCCGATCCGACTTCTTGACGGTGTCGCCGCTTCCGGAGACGGCACAGGTGATGAACGCGCTCGTCACTGGTCCTGTCCTGTTGGGGGTCGTACCGATCACGGGACGGTTCGCGAGCCGCCCAGTGCGGTGACGGTACCAACATCGGCATCGACCGCGCCCGCCCATGCGCTGCCCGGCCATCGCGCCCCTAAGGAGCTGCGCGGTGCGATACTTCGGCCCGCAAGAAAGCCGCGGCGCAAGGAGGGCAGCGTGACGGCAAGGACCGTCGGCTTGGTGGGAACGGGAGTCATCGGTGCCGGATGGGCGGTGCGCGCCCTAGCCCGCAGCCACAATGTGGTCGCATGGGATCCCGGCGACGGCGCCGAAGACCGGCTCAAGGCCGCGGTGGCGCGAGCCTGGCCCTCAGCGGTTCGCCTGGGGCTGTTCCCCGGCGCCGATCGGGCCCGGCTGCGGTGGGCCTCCGGCCCCGAGGAGGTTGCCGCCTGCGCCGACTGGGTGCAGGAGAGCGCCCCCGAGGACGAACCGCTCAAGCGGTCGCTGCTGCGCCGGCTCGACGCGTCCGCCGATGCGGCCACGGTGATCGCCAGCAGCTCGTCGGGGCTGCTGCCCAGCCGCCTGGCCGACGGGCTCGCCCATCCCGAACGGCTGCTCGTCGGCCATCCCTTCAACCCCGTGTACCTGCTGCCGCTGGTGGAGGTGGTGCCCGGCGAAGCCACCGCGGCGCGGGCGGTCGCCGCGGCTGTGGCCCACTACGACGACCTGGTGATGCATCCGCTGTTGGTGCGCCGCGAGGTGGAGGGCTACCTGTCGGACCGCCTGCAGGAGGCGCTGTGGCGCGAGAACCTGCATCTGGTGAACGACGGCATCGCCACCACCGCGGAACTCGACGACTCGATCGTCTACGGGCCGGGCCTGCGCTGGGCGGCCATGGGCACCAACCTCACCTTCCACCTAGCCGGCGGTGAGGGCGGGATGCGGCACATGCTGGGCCAGTTCGGCCCGGCGTTGAAGCTGCCGTGGACCCGGCTGGAGGCGCCCGAGATGAGCGGGGAGCTGGTGGAGGCCCTGGCCGCAGGCTGCGACGAGCAGGCGGATGGGCAGTCGATCGCCGAGTTGGAGCGCCGCCGCGACGACTGCCTGTTGGCGGTGATGCGGGCGCTTCGACCGGCCGGGGTCGGCGCCGGCCGCCTCATCGCCGAGCGGGAGGCTCGGATCCTGGCCGCCAGCGCCGCCACCGAGGCTGAGCCGTGGATGCCCGGCGACGAGATCGAAGCTCCGCTGGCGCTGTATGCGGCCACTGTGGCGCCCGACTGGATCGACTACAACGGCCACATGACCGAGTGGGCCTACCTGGCCGTGTTCGGCTGGGCGTCCGACGCCCTGTTTCGCTACCTGGGCGTCGACGAGGCCTACCGCCGCGGCGGACGCTCCTACTACACGGTCGAGACCCACATCAACCATCGCCGCGAGGCATCCCTCGATCAGCGGTTGCGGGTGACCACGCAGGTGCTCGGCAGCGACGCCAAGCGGCTGCACATCTTCCACGCCATGTACCGCGACGCCGGGCCGCACCAGGGCGCTGACACGCCCGGCGGCGCCGGAACACAGCACCACGCCGAGACGCACCGCGACCGCGAGTTGTTGTGCACCGGCGAGCAGATGCTGCTCCATGTCGACACCGCAGCCGGCCGGGCCGCGCCGCTGGTGCCCGGCCCCGTAGCGAACGCCGTGGCCGCGGTCACGGCCGCCCACGCATCAATGCCCGCGCCGCAGCACGCCCGCGTCCGCATGGCTCTCGGCCCCAAGAACTGACCGCCCTCCTGACAGAACCGCAAGGAGCAGCCGATGGACTTTGCGATCAGCGACTCCCAGCAGATGGTGGTCGACACCGTGCGCGCCTTCGTGGAGCGCGAGCTGGTCACCCACGAACAGGAGGTGGAGCGCACCGGCAAGGTCCGACCCGAACTGGTGGCCGAGATCCGCCGCAAGGCTATCGATGCGGGCCTGTATGCGGCCAACATGCCCGTCGAGCTCGGCGGCGGCGGCCTCGACGACCTGACTCTGGCCATGGCCGAGCGGGCCTTCGGCTGGACGGCCTACGCCCTGCACTACATCGTGGCCCGCCCGTCCAACATCCTGCGGGCCTGCACCGGCGAGCAGGTCGACGAGTACCTGCTGCCCACCGTGCGGGGCGAGCGGGTGGAGTGTCTGGCCATGAGCGAGCCCGATGCAGGCTCCGACCTCAGGGGCATGGCCTGCCGGGCCGAGCGCCGGGGCGACGAGTTCGTGGTGAACGGCACCAAGCACTTCATCAGCCACGCCGACCTGGCCGACTACGTGATCCTGTTCGCGGCCACCGGCACCGCCAAGGGTTCCCGCAGGCTGATCTCAGCGCTGCTGGTCGACCTCGACACCGCCGGAGTGGAGCGTGCGCCGGGCTACAACTGCGTGTCGAACCGGGGCTACCACAACCTCATCTTGAACTTCGACGATGTGCGGGTGCCCGCCGCCAAACTGCTGGGCGAGGAGCACCGGGGCTTCGAGGTGGCCAACGAGTGGCTCAGCAGCACCCGGCTGCAGGTGGCCGCGGTGTGTCTGGGCCGGGCCGACCGGGCGCTGTCGGTGGCGCTCGACTGGGCCGCCACCCGAGAGCAGTTCGGGCAGCGCATCGGGCGGTTCCAGGGCGTGTCGTTCAAGCTGGCCGACATGCGCACCCGCCTGCTGGCCGCCGAGCTGACCACCTACAGGGCCGCGTGGCTGTCGGCGCAGGGCCAAATGGGCGACGCCGACGCGGCCATGGCCAAGCTGTCGGCCACCGAGATGCTGCAGTTCGTGTCGGACGAGGCCATCCAGATCCTCGGCGGCATGGGGCTGATGGACGAGCTGCCGCTGGAGCGAATCTGGCGCGACGCCAGGGTGGATCGCATTTGGGACGGCACCAGCGAGATCCAGCGCCACATAGTGTCACGCGACATGCTGCGGCCTCTCGGCTGCTGAGCAGGGGAAGGCCGGGCGGTGATTCATCGGAGTCTTGGCGATGCGGCCATGTGAGGCTGTGGGCTGCGCGGCTGTGATTCGGATGAACGAGGCGGTGGGGCACAGGCGGTGACGGGTCGCCTTGAGCGGTTGTTGCGGCCGGGTTCGCTCGCCTTCATAGGGGGCGCGGCCGCGGAGTTGGCCATTGACGCCTGCCACTCATTCGGGTTCTCGGGCGACATGTGGGCCGTCAATCCAAGCCGCGAGCTGCGAGGACTGCGCACCTTCGCCTCAGTGGACGAGCTGCCAGCACCGGTCGATGCTGCCTTCGTGGGCGTGGACTGCCATGCCACCGTCGAGGTGGTGCGCCGGCTGGCCGCCCGGGGCGCGGGCGCAGCGGTGTGCCACGCCTCGGGCTTCGCCGAGACGGGCGAGGCCGGTGCAGCTCTGCAGGGCGAACTGGTGGCTGCGGCAGCCGGGATGCCGATAGTGGGCCCCAACTGCTACGGGACGCTGTCGGCGCTGACC
Source organism: Acidimicrobiia bacterium (assembly GCA_022821685.1). Taxonomy (GTDB): domain Bacteria; phylum Actinomycetota; class Acidimicrobiia; order Acidimicrobiales; family Aldehydirespiratoraceae; genus Aldehydirespirator. The sequence goes on along the minus strand of JAJEDD010000030.1, from coordinate 50,668 downwards.
GGAGCGGCGCTGTGGCCCGACGTCCACGGGCTGTCCCGCACCGACCGCGGCGTGGCGCTGTTGAGCCAGAGCGGCAACATCGCAGTCAACCTCACCATGCAGCGCCGGGGCCTCGACATCGCCTCGGTGCTGACGCTGGGAAACCAGGCCGATGTGGGCATCTCGGAGGCCCTCGAGGCCATAGCTGCCGACGACGCGGCCACCGGGGTGGGCCTGTGCATCGAGCAGATCGACGACCCGGAGCGGTTCGCAGCCGCCGCGACCGCCGCCCACCGGCGGGGCCTGCCCATGGCAGTGCTCAAGCTGGGGACATCTGAGGCTGCCGGCGCTATTGCCGTCACCCACACCGCCTCGCTGGTGGGCGACGACGCCGCCCATGCCGCGCTGTTCGACCGGCTGGGCATTCGCCGGGTGCACACTCTGCCGGAACTGCTCGACACCCTGGCCGTGCTGTGCGCCCTCGGACCGCTGCGCGGCGACCGGCTGGTGTCGTTGAGCTGTTCCGGCGGCGAGGCGGCGCTAGTGGCCGACCGCAGCCGCAGCCGCGGCCTCAGCTTCCCGGCCTTCGCCCCCGACCACGCCCAGCGGGTGGCTGCGACCCTCGACGGCCGGGTGGCGGTCACCAACCCGCTCGACTATCACACCTTCATCTGGGGCGACGAGCGCAGCCTGGCCAACTGCTTCCGCGCCGTCCTCGAGGCCGAGCCGACACCGTTCGATGCCGCCCTGCTGGTGATCGACTTCCCCGCCGAGGGGCTCGACCGGTCGCGCTGGTGGCCCACCGTGGAGGCTTTCGCGGCTGCCTGCGCCGCCAGCGACACCCCTGGCGTGGTCGCCGCGTCGATGGCCGAGAACCTGCCCGCGGAGGCCCGCGTCCAGATCGCCGAGTCGGGTCTGGCCGCTTGCGGCGACATCGATACCGCCCTGTCGGCTCTCGAAGCGGCCGCCGCTTGGGGGCGATCGGCCGCCCGCACGGCCGGATCGTCCGCAGCCTGGCTACCGCCCGCCGTGGTGGGGTCGTTTGGATCCCGTCAGCCTGCATCGTCTCTCCTCTCGTCCGCGGACGCTGTCGGCGCGTCAGGCTCGCACTTGCAGTCGCAGCGAACCTACGGGCGGTGTGCGACAGAGGGGGCCGGCCGCGCTGGCGTCCTGCTGAGCGAGCACGAAGCAAAGCAGCGCCTCGCCGCAGCCGGCGTGTCGGTACCCGCTGGCATGGTGGTCGCCGCAGACGGCGCAGCCGAGGCCGCGGCCGAGATCGGTTGCCCGGTCGTGGTCAAGGCCACCGACCTCGTCCACAAGACGGAGTCCGGCGGGGTGGTGGTCGGTCTCGACAGCCCCGAAGCGGTGGCCGCCGCGGCCCTCAGACTGGCCGGCGGAGATGCAACCGTGATGGTGGAGTCCTGCGTCACCGGCATCGTCGCTGAGTTGCTGGTGAGTGTCCGCTCCGCGCCCCCGGTCGGGATGCTGCTTACGCTGGGCGCGGGCGGAACGCTGGCGGAGTTGCTCGGCGACACCGTCAACCTGCTGCTGCCGGCATCCGCCGACGACGTTCTCGAAGCCCTGCAACGTCTTCGCATCTGGCCGGTGCTGGCCGGCCATCGGGGCCGCCCGGCGGCTGCCGTCGCGGCGGTGCTCGACACGGTTGGGGCATTGGGCGCGCTGACGCGCGACGATCACAGCATCATCGAAGTCGAGATCAACCCCCTCGTGGTCACGCCGCAGGCCGCGGTCGCCGCCGACGCCCTGATGCTCATCACCGAGAGCGGCCGCGACCATGGCTGACAGCGCCGTGAGGGCCACCGTCGAGGGGGCGGTGCTCGAGATCACCCTTGACCGGCCCAAGGCCAACGCCATCGACGCGGCCACCAGCCGGGAACTGAGCCGGCTGTTCGCGACATTCCGCGACGATCCCGACCTGCGGGTAGCAATACTCACCGGCGCGGGCGACCGGTTCTTCTGCGCCGGCTGGGACCTCAACGCCGCGGCCGCGGGCGAGGAGTTCGAGGCCGACTACGGCGAGGGCGGCTTCGGCGGCTTCGGTGAGCTGCGGGGCCTGCTCAAGCCGGTGATCGCCGCGGTCAACGGCATGGCCGTGGGCGGCGGATTCGAGATCGTGTTGGCCGCCGACCTGGCGGTGGCCGCCGACCACGCCCGCTTCTGGCTGCCGGAAGCCTCGCTGGGGATCGTGCCCGACACCGCCTCGGTGCGCCTGCCCAGAATGCTCCCGTTCGCGATGGCCAACGAAGTCCTCTACGCGGGCCGGCGCCTCGACGCGGCCGAGGCGCTGCGCTGGGGGCTGGTCAACGCGGTGGCCGACGGCGCCGATCTCATGGCCGAGGCCCGGGCTCTGGCCGCCCGGGTCGTGGGGGCCGCGCCGCTGTCGGTGGACGCCATCGGCCAGATCCGCGACCGCACCCGGCATCTGCGGCTGGACCAAGCCTTCGAGCTGCTGCGATCCGGCGAGTTGGCCGCCTACGAGGCCGTGCTGGCCTCGGCCGACGCCGTGGAAGGCCCCAAGGCCTTCAATGAGGGCCGCACCCCCCGCTGGCAGGGTCGCTGACCCAGCCAGTTAGGGGTCGCCGTCCACCGGGGTGAAGCGCCTCGTCCAGGCTTGAAGCAGGCGGTCGAGCAGCATTGCCAGCAGCACGATGGCCAGGCCGGCCACGAACCCCGACCCCACCGAGTCGGTTCGCCTCAGTCCCTTCACCGTCTCCAGGCCCAGGCCGCCGCCCCCCACCAGCCCGGCGATCACCACCATGGCCAGCACCAGCATCACCGTCTGGTTGATGCCGGCCATGATGCTCGGCGCGGCCAGCGGCAGCTGCACCTTGCGCAGCGTCTGGCCCCGAGTGGCGCCGAAGGCCCTCGACGCCTCGGTGGCCTCGCCCGCCACCTGGCGGATGCCCAGATTGGTGAGCCGGGTGGCCGCGGGCAGGGCGTACAGCACAGAGGCGATGATCCCGGGGACCCGCCCCACGTTGAACATGATGATCACCGGCACCAGCAGCACGAAGCTGGGGATGGTCTGCATGAAGTCGAGCACCGGCTTGAGCAGTCGCTCGAACCGGTCGCTGCGGGCGGCCAGAACGCCGAGGGGAATGCCGCAGAGGATGGCCATGACCACCGCCACGATGACTTGGGCGAAGGTGTCCATCGACAGCGTCCACATCCCGAGGAGCCCCAAGCCGGCAACGCAGGAAGTGCAGAACGCGGCCAGGCGAGCGCCCCCCAGCCGCCATCCGGCCAGCGCCACCGCCAGCACCACCACCGGCCAGGCCAACTCGGCGCTGAATAGTTCCCGCAGTGGGGTCACCGCGTAGATGGTGATGGAGTCGCTGAACCAGCCGGTCCCGAACCAGGTCCCGCCGATCTCATAGAGGTTGTCGCGGACCCAGTCCACCAGCCAGTCGATGGCCGGCGCGAACGAGAAAGTGATGGCCGACGGGAACGCGGGCTGCCCGCCGGCCGCGCCGGCGGCGGCGGCCGCCACCAAGGCGGCGAGTCCCAGCACCCACCGGGGCCGGCGGACCAGCGGGGCCAGACCCGGCGCGTGCCGCAGCGGGCGGGCCAGAGCCGCGCCCAGCCTGCACAGCACGCGGTCGGCGGACTCCAGCGCGCCCTCGATAGCCCTCACGAATCCCAGACGCTCCAGGGAATCGGGCATCAGCCGCAGACGCCGACGTCGGGATCCCAGACCGGCGGCGCCGTGGGTGACGCGGTCCATGAGCATGGCCAGCACCACGATGGCCAGCCCGGCCTCCAGCGCCCTCCCGACCTGAAGGCGCCGGAGCGATTCCAGCACCACCTGGCCCAGACCCCCGGCGCCGATGAGCGCGGCGATCACCACGATGCTCAGCGCCATCATGATCGTCTGGTTGATGCCGGTGAGCACGCTGGGCAGCGCCAGGGGAAACTGCACCTTGCGCAGGGTCTGGCGCGGCGTGGCGCCGAACATCTCGGCCGCCTCCACCGTGGCCGCCGGGACGTTGCGTATGCCAAGGTCGGTGAGCCTGATCACCGGCGGCAGGGCGTAGATCACCGTGGCGATGATGGCCGGCACCCTGGCCACTCCGAACAAGAGCACCACCGGGATCAGGTACACGAATGCGGGCAGTGTCTGCATGGCGTCGAGTAGAGGTCTCAGACTGCGCTGCAGCCGGTTGTAGCGGGCCGACGCGATCCCCACCGGAACGCCGATGGCCACCGAGATTCCCACCGCCACTGTCATCAGCGCCACCGTCTGGAGGCTCTCCTCCCACAGTTCGACGACCCCGAAGTACAGCACGCCGACCGCACCGAGCAGTCCGGCCCGCATTCCCAGCGCGGCGGCGGCCACCATCCCGGCAGCAGCCGCCACCGCATACCACGGCAACCACAGCAGGAAGCGCTCGACGGTGCGCAGGCCCCAGTCGATGGAGTCGCTGATCGGGTTGAAGATGTAGGAGAAGCTCCAGTGGGTGGTCTGGTTGTTGATGATCCAGCGGCGTGCGTCGTCGATCCAGTCGGCCAGCGGCACGGCCCACGACTCGGGGAACCCGCCCACCGAGCTGAGCGCGAGCTGGGCGGCCACCACAATCGCCATTCCCACCGCCAGCTCGCTGCCGGATCGGATCCGGTGCCGCCGTTCCAGTGCCAGCCGGGCCTCGACCGCGCTCGCGGCCTGCGACGATTCAGTGACAGGCGCCGCCACGGTCACGGCTGTTCAGCGGCTCGGTCGGCTCTAGCCGCGCCGGCCCGGGAGCTCTCACCCAGCAGGTCGGCCACGCGCTCCCGGTCGACTACCCCAACGACGTCACCCCGATCGTCGACCACGCCCAGCGCCGCAGGATCAGCCAGCAGCCGGGCAAGCACATCCTCGAGCACCGCATCGACTCCGACAGGCTCGCCCGACGGAGCCGCGCCGTCCAGCGGACGCATCACCGACCCCACGGTGATCACCTTGGTCTTGGGGGCGTCCTCGGTGAACTCGCGCACATAGTCGTCGGCCGGAGCCGACACGATCTGCTCGGGCGTGCCCACCTGCACGAACTCGCCGTCCTTCATGATGGCGATGCGGTCGCCGAGCTTGAGCGCCTCATGGAAGTCGTGGGTGATGAACACCAGCGTCCGCTGCATCCGGGCTTGAAGCGAGAGGAGCTCGTCCTGCATGTCGCGGCGAATCAGCGGATCGAGCGCCGAGAACGGCTCGTCGAAGAACAGTATCTCCGGCTCCACACACAGAGCCCTGGCCAGACCCACCCGCTGCTGCATGCCGCCGGAGAGCTGCTGGGGAAAGTGGTCGGCCCAGCCGCCCAGACCGACCACCGACAGCACCTCCAAGGCTCGCTCGTAGCGGTCGGCCTTGGACGCTCCCTGTATTTCGAGGCCGAAGGCGACGTTGTCGATCACCTTGCGGTGGGGGAACAGCCCGAAGTGCTGGAACACCATCGACAGGCGCTTGCGCCGCAGTTCTCTCAGCTCCTGGTCGTCGAGCTCACTGATCGGGGCGCCGTCGATCTTCACGGTTCCGCTGGTCGGCTCGATCAGCCGCGACAGGCAGCGGATCAGCGTCGACTTGCCCGAGCCGGACAGCCCCATAACCACGAATGTCTCGCCCCGCTGCACCGAGAAGGTCGCGCCCTGCACAGCCACCAGGCAGCCGGTCTCATCGAGCACCTGCTGGCGGTCGCAGCCGTTGGCGAGCAGGGCGCGGGCCGTGGCGAGGTTGACGCCGAACACCTTGGTGACCTCGTGGCACTCCAAGGGTGTCTGCTCGGCGGTCGCCACCGGGCCAATGTAGTGGCTGCAAGACGCGCCCTTCACGCAGCGGGGACTGGAGGCTGTAGATTGCGGCCCGTCCGGCCACATGGTCGCGGCACTATCGAAACTGGAGGGACAGTTGATGACCAAGTCACTTTGGAAGCTGCTCGCGGTGTTCGCCGTGTTCGGTCTGCTGGCTGCGGCCTGCGGGGACGACGACGAGCCCGACACGAGCGCAGCCGACACCGAGCCTGCCACCGCCGAGCCCGAGCCTGCTGCTGAGCCCGAGCCTGCCGAGCCCGAGGAGGCCCCGATGGAGGCCGAGGAGGAGATGACCGGCCCCGATCTCGGCGAGGTCACCACCATCAAGCTGATCGCCAACCCGTGGAGCGGCTCGGCCGCCAACATTGCGGTCGCCGCGCAGCTCCTAGAGCAGATCGGCTACGACGTAGAGATCACCGACCTTGACGAGAACGCCCAATGGTCGGCGATCAACACCGGCGAGCTGCACGCCTCGCTCGAAGTCTGGCCGTCGGGTCACGCCCAGAACCGGATCGACTTCATCGACAACCCCGACGGCAACGTCGTGGACGCCGGTCTGCTGGGCCCGGTCGGCCAGATCGGCTGGTACCTGCCCGCCTACATGATCGATCAGAACCCGGCGGCAGCCAGCGCAGAAGGGTTCACCGATCCCGCCCTGGCCAGCATGTTCGCCACCGCCGAGACGGGCGACCTGGGGCAGATCCTGCACGGCGACCCAAGCTGGGTGACCTTCGAGCAGGACATCATCGACGAGTTCGGACTCCAGCTCGAGATCGTGTACGCCGGCTCCGAGGAGGCGCTGCTGGCCGCGTTCGATGCGGCCTTCGCCCGCGAGGACGCCGTGTTGTCGTACTTCTGGACGCCGCACTCCGCGTTCAGCAGCTTCGATCTCGTCGAGTTGGAACTGCCGCTGGATCCTGACGGCAACAAGTACTACCCGGCCGACAACCTGTTCAAGATCGTCTGGGCGGGCCTCGAAGACGGTGCTCCCGCGGCGTGGGAGTTCCTCCACAACTTCAACTACAGCACCGCCGATCAGGTGTCGATGCTGGGGGCGATCGATGGAGAGGGCAAGAGCGTCGAGGAGGCCGCGGCCGATTGGATCGCGGCCAACGAGGCCACCTGGAGCGCCTGGATGCCGTCGTAGAGCCGTCTTAGAGGCCGAGCGAATAGGCGAGCGATTCCGGCCCATACGGGCGAGGCCGTGGCCCGAGCGGCCCGTGAGCGCAGCGAACAAGAGCGGGAAAGACCCCGATGCGACGCGACTGGCTCTCACCTATTTGCGCGCCCTCTTGGGCGGACTAGCCGAACGCTAGAGAGGGACCGGGGTCCTCGCCCCGGTCCCTTCCGCGTCCGCTGGTAGGAGGGCCAATCTCAGGCCGGGTTGTGGCCGAAGTCGAAGGCGGCGATCTCGGCCATCTGCTCGCCGAGCAGGGCGATGGCGGTCTCGAAGAGCAGCTTGCCCTCTTCGGCGGTGGCGCCGGTCGGGTCGCCGATGTGGCCGTGGGGCCCGAAGTCGTTCGACAGCCATCCGAACGAGGCCAGACCCCCGAAGCGCACATGCCGGTTCTGGGCTAGGCCCACGGGAACGGCCCGTTCGGCCCGCTCAAGGTGCACCAAGTGGGGACGCAGGTGCATGAACACCGACGTCTCGCGGTGACCGCCGTGGATTCCCATGCCCAGCTCCGCCTCAGGCGACTTGCCGCCTTGGTCGGGAGGCACGAACGGATGCACCAGGAAGGTCATCAGCCCGGTTTGCAGGCGGATCTCGCGGCAGGCCACGTTGAGCAGGGACGAATTGCCGCCGTGGCCGTTGAGGAACACGAGCCTCCGGGCTGCGGTGGTGGCCACGCAGCGGCCAATGTCGCGCAGCACCGCCAGCAGCGTCTCCGCCGACAACCACAGGGTTCCCGGCGACCAGGCGTGCTCGTTTGACTTCGACACCGACAGGGTGGGCAGCAGCCACAGGTCGTGGGCGTCGCCGTGCTCGGCCACCAGCGCGGCGGCCGACTCGTGGGCGATCACATGGTCGACCGACAGCGGCAGGTGCGGGCCGTGCTGCTCCACCGCCCCGACGGGCTGCACGATGACCGACGACTCGGTGATTCGCTCGGCGATCTCAGGCCCGCTGAGATCCTCGAGGCGGCGGCTGTGCATCTCGGGCATGGATCTCACGGTACCGGGCTCCAGAACGACACGTCGGACGGCCCGAGGCTGGCCACCGCGCCGGCGGAGTCGAGGCGGGCCACCACCGTGACATCGCCGTCGGCGGTGTTGGCCCCGAAAGTGATGGCGTCGCCGTCGGGAGACCACAGCCGGGGCGTCTCGTCGTACTGGTCGGCGAAGGGCAGGTAGCTGCTGAGGAAGGCGACGCTGGGCGCGAAGCGGGTCAGCTCCACCGACTCGGTTCCGTCCCAGACGTTCCACGACATCCCGGCGCGCGGGTCGCCGGCGCTGGAGGCCACCAGCAGACGGCGGCCGTCGGGGCTCCACTCCAGCCAGAGGCCGATCTGGTCGATCACCGTGCGGCGCTCGGCGGTGGCGAGATCGATGATCTGCACCGAGCCGGCCGGGATTTCGGTTTGAGAGGCCTCTTCGGAGTCCGACCCCTGGCCGTCGCTGGGCTCGGGCGACGCCGACGACAAAGCCACTCGGTCTCCCGCCGGATGGACCGCCAGCATCGTGTAGCGTCCGGCGGGTCCGAGATCGGTGATCTCGCCGGTGTCGGCGCTGCGGCGCAACAGCTTCGGGCTGGTGGCGGCACGCCGTTCGAGAAGCTCTTCGACCTCGGCGTCGGCGGGGGCCTGCCCATAGGAGTCCACGTAGAGGAAGTCCTGGGTGCCCGGCACCCAGGCCGGTGCCTGGAAGTCCACGCCGACCAGGCCGTAGTCGTTGTGGTCGCGAGGCGAGTCGACGTCGTTGATGAGCATCAGCCGATGCCCCGCGTGAAGCAGCAGCCGCCGTCCGCCGGGCTCCCACGCCGCGAACAGGCTCTGACCCTGCAGCGACACGTCGGTGGCGGGGGCGCCGGTCTCATCCAGGATGTAGCCGGCGGTGCCGCCCGTCTGGCTCGGCCCCAGGGCCAGCAGCCGGGAGCCGTCGTGGCTCCATGTGTAGAAGAAGTACGGACGGGGGGTGGCCTCCGCGGCGATGTCGCCGGTGGCGATGTCGACCACTGCGATCCGGGAGGTTCCGCTGGCCGGATCGGTGAGGGTGGCTGCGAGGCGGCGACCGTCGCGCGACCAGGTGGGCTGGGTGACAACCTGATCGGCGCCCAACTCGCCCACCACCTCGCCGCTGGGCCGCAGCAGCCGCAAGCCGACCGGGCCCGCCGAGGCAATCAGCCCGCCGTCGTCGAAGGGTTCCGCGGCCGGGCGGCCAGCGGACGGGTCGTCGCCTGCTGGGTCCGCTTGGGGAGGCGGGGCCAGCTCGACGGCCGGCGAGGTCACCGGCGTGACCGCTGACAGCGGCTCCGGCACGGTCTCGGGCGTCCAGTCGGCCGGGGCCGGCACCGAGGTGCGGTTCGGCCCGCTCGCACAGGCCGCGGCTACGAGCAGGGCGCACACCGCGGCACCGGCGATCAAGCACCGGCGGATCTGCATGGCTCCGACCGTAGCCGCGAGCGTCGGCTGCGCCCTATCCGCCCGTTGTCTAGAACGGGCCGAGTCCCAGGCGGTTGCGGATCGACACCAGCTCGCCCAGGTGGTTGAACCCGTGACCGATGGCGCTCCACTGCAGGAACCACGCCGCCGGTTTGCCGTCCCACATTGAGTACAGCCAGTCGAAGCGGTCCTCCGGTGTGCCCAGGGTCTGAAGGGCGGCGGTGGTGTCGGGTCGGGCGTCCATCTGGGGCAGCCCTTGGACTTCGAGCCAGCCTGCGGTGGAGTCGAGCACGGCCAGCGCATAGGCGCCGACCGACTCGGGGTCGAGTACCTCGGTGAGCTCGGCGTCCTCGCCCTCGGCCAGGCCCCGCCAGAGATCGTCGGCGATGCCGAGCCGGTCGGTCCAGCCGTCTACGACCTCTGAGCTGTCGCCCCGCAGCACGCGGTTGACGGCCACATCGTGGTGGCGGGCGAGATGCCACAGCACATACACCGGGGCGATCCCTCCCCCGTCGGCTCGCTCCCGCCGCCGCGGCGGGGGTATCAGCCCCAGCACGCCGCCGTTGAGCTTGGCCCGCAACGACCTCAAGTCGCCGATGATCCAGTCCAGCAGGTCCATTCGGTTCGCTCCCAGTCCTATTGCTTGCGCTGCGTGTTGCGGCCGCCGCTCGGCGTCCACGACTCGATCAGCAGGCTGTCATCGGCCACCCTAACCAGCACCACCCGGCCGCCAACAGACCGGCAGGGGCGGGAGCCGGTCGGCTCGGCTGCTGGTGGGTACCCTCTGGCGGTGCGCTTCGTGGTGCTGCAGGCCCACCCGCAACCGGACTGCTTGAACGTGGCGCTGCGCGACCGGCTGGTCGACACGCTGGCGGCCGAGGGCCACGAGGCTCAGGTGGTGCGGCTCACGCAGGGAGAGTCGATCGACGCAGTGAACATCGTCGGAGCCGAGGGCCTGGTGTTCGTCTACCCCACCTGGTGGGGCGGCCTGCCAGCGCCGATGCTGGGGTGGGTCCAGCGGGAGCTGGCCCCCTGGATCGACGGGGCGGCCGACCCGGCGACCTCGCCGCTGCGTACCGTGAAGCACTTGGTGGCGGTGACCACCCACGGCTCATCGAGTCGGGTGAACTGGCTGCAGGGCGAGCCGGGGCGCCATCTGCTGGGGCGCACGGTGACCCGGCTGTGCGCCCCCGGCACCAAACTGCAGTGGGTGGCGCTCTACAACCTGGACCGGCGGACCCCGGCCGAGATGTCGGCCTTCATAGACCGCGCCGCCACCGAGATCAAAGCCATAGCGGCTTAGAGGCCGAGCGGGTAGGCGAGCGAGTCCGGCCCCTACGGGCGAGGCCGTGGGCTGTGTTGCTGTGGTTTGGGCGGCCCGTGAGCGCAGCGAACAAGAGCGGGAATCCCAGCTGGCAAGGTAGCGAGAACGTGGGCTGGGTCAGGGGGACCAGCCGGCGAAGGTGTCGATCACCGGCTTCATGTCGTCCATCAGGGGGTAGAGCACCGGGCAGGTGACGCCGGCGTCGATGTACTCGGCCACCTTGTCGCGGCACTGCGTTGAGGTGCCCGCGGCCATCACCCGGCGCACTAGATCGTCACTGATCAGCGGGGCCGCCTTCAGGTAGTCGTCCTCGACCGCGGGCCAGCCGACCACTTCCTGCACTCGCTCGATCAGCCCGGGGTCGGCGCCGGAGGCGGCCATGATGTGGGGTTCGGTGCCCAGGTAGTAGGCGACCAGCGTCTTGCCGACGGTCAGCGCCTCGTCGGGGTCGTCGTCGGACAGGCAGCAGATCAGCAGCTCGGGCCGGTCGATGTCTTCGATGGTGCGGCCGGAGCGGGCGGCACCGGCGCCCACCCTGGCCACCGCGTCGCGGATGTAGTCGGTGGGCACCACGTAGTTGAGCATGGCCCCGTCGGCGATCTCGCCGGTCAGTTCCAGCATCTTGGGGCCGGTGGCCCCGATGTAGATCGGGATGTCGCGGGGGGAGGCGTCGCCGTAGGCCACGTCGAGGCGGACCCGGTCGAGGTTGACGAACTCGCCGGAGTAGCTGACCTCCTCCATGGTGAACAGCGCCCGAATGGCCTCGACGTACTCGCGCATGGCGGTGAGCGGCTTGCGGCGGGCCGCCCCGACCCGGCTGGCGATGGGCTCCCACCAGGCGCCGAGCCCCAGCATCACCCGGCTGCCGCCGTCGGGGGCGGGTCCGGCCAACTCGTGCATGGTGCTCCAGGAGGCCGCGATCACCGCCGGGTTGCGGGTGTAGACGGGCAGCACACCGCTGGCCACCCGCAGTCGCCTGGTGGAGGCCAGCAGGGCGCTCATCATCACCACGCAGTCGCGGGCCAGCCGAGTGTCGGCCTGCCAGATCTCGTCGATGCCGCGCTCCTCGGCGTAGCGGGCCATCTCGATCTCGTAGCCGATGGGGTGCTTGTCCTGGAAGTAGAGGGCCATGCGCTGGGTCACGGCCGCAGATTGTTCCACACCGCCATTGCCGCAGCGCAAACGGCTTGCCCCGCGGCGCGACAAATCCCAGCGCCCACCACGCCATCGGGCTCTGGGCCAAAGCAACGCCAGCGGGATGCCCCGTGCCGCGACGAACCCCCGGCTCCACCTACTATCGGCGTCGATGGGATCGCAGACCGTCGATCCGCAGGGGATCGCCCCGCCCGCGGCCCGCTATGCCCACGCCGTGGCCACCACCGACCCACAGCGGTGGCTGCACACCTCGGGCGTGGTGCCCACCCGTCCCGACGGATCGGTGTCCGATGACGTCGGCGAGCAGGCCCGCACCGTGTGGCAGAACATCTCGGCCATGCTCACCGAGGCCGAGATGGGTCCGACCGACATCGTGTCGGTGACCACCTACGTGGTGCCCGGACAGGATCTCGCCGCGGTGATGGCCGAGCGCGACCGCTTCCTCGACGGCCATCTGGCCGCCTCAACGCTGGTGGTGGTTCCCGAGTTGGCCCAGCCCGCGTGGAAGGTCGAGATCGCGGTGATCGCCGCAAACTGATCCGCAGACCGCCCATCCCCCTGACTTTTCCTTGCATTGACTCTTGTCATGCAGCATCATAGCATTTTGATAGATGCCAATCTTGAAGGAGGTTTTTGAAATGGGGACATTGAAATGCAATCTGCGGCTCGATAGCCCTGACGGCGAGCGCTCGATGGAGACCGAGGCTCTCGTGAACACGGGTGCAGCCTTCACTGTCGTTCCGGCGGCCAGGCTGAAGGAACTCGGGGTGAAGCCGTTCGACATGGTGAGAGTCTCGGTAGCCGACGGCCGCATCGTTGAATGCGGACTGGGCCGTGCCATCGCCACCGTGGAGGGCAGAACGGAGTCGACCCTGGTGGTCTTCGGCGTGGACGACGACATCACTCTGCTCGGCGCCTACACGCTGGAAGGCCTCAGGTTCGCGGTAGATCCCGTGCACGGCCGTCTGACCCAACTCCACATAACCGCCTAGACCTGCAGCTACGCAGCAGAGCTACATGCGGCTCCCAGGCGGTACGGTGGCCCGAGAGTTCGCTTCGGGGACTGCCATAATGTGATGCTTGCATCACATTGGTGATATTCTGGCGAGATGGCCGATGACTCAGATCAGGTGCCGATTCCATACGTCGGCCTGCGCAACGCGGAGCACTTGGGACGGTCGATTCGCGACGCTCGTCGGCGGGCTGGCCTCACCCAAGGCGAACTGGCGCACATGGCCCAGGTCTCCCGCGAAGTGGTGTCGCTGGTTGAGCGAGGGCGGCGGCTGCCCCGGGTCGAGACTCTGGTCCCGGTCCTGGATGCGCTCGAGTTGACTCTGGCGTTCTTGCCACGGCCCACATGGCCACCGGAGACGACGTGACCGATCTCGCAGCGGGGTCATTCCCGCTGTTGTTTGCTGCGCCAACGGGTCGCCCAAACCACAGCCTCACGGCCCACGGCCTCGCCCGCATGAGCCGGACGGGTTCACCTATTCGCTCGGCCTAAACGGGAGCACGCTCTATGGGGCGGCGACGTTGGCCGTGCGGGTGCCGTCGGCGTTGGTCCAAACCTCCACGCTGTGGCTGAAGTTGCTGAGGCAAATGCGGTCGCCCCATGAAATACTGCCGTTGCTGTCCACATATCGGGGACTGTAGGTAACGGGAATGTTGCGGCTGGTGTCGACGAAGGTGCCGCACCTGATCCAGTACTGCGCACCCGGAGTCCAGCCGGTACCCGAGCCGTGAACCCACCGACATCCAGAGTTCGCAGTGCAGCTTCCAGCTATTCCGGTTCCGCCCCGGCTCACACTCAGCGTCGGGGTCGACGCAGGCGGAGGAGGGGCGATGGGGGCTTGCCCCTCGGGAGTAGCGAACGCGGAGTCCGACCAGTCACTCTTGCCTGCGGCGTTCTCGGCTTGGACCTCCACTTCGTACTCGACGCCGTTCGTGAGTCCGGTGATGGTTTGCCGACGGGAGGTGAAGGGTCCATGGGTGATCCAGGAGCCGCCGTCGGGCAGGATGTCGATGTAGTAGCGGGTGATCGCAGAACGTCTATCTGCCCAGAAGGGCTTGCTTCCAGCCTTGTCATGCCGCATCATTGCATGTTGAGAAACACCGGATTTGAGGGAGGATCTTGATATGGGGACATTGAAATGCAATCTGCGGCTTGGCAGTCTCGACGGTGAGCGCTGGATGGAGGCCGAGGCGCTGGTGGACACGGGCGCGGCGTACACGGTGGTCTCTGCGGCCAGGCTTGCCGAGATCGGACTCGAGCCCTTTGACACGGTTTGGCTGTCGCTGGCAGACGGCCATCGTGTCGCCTATCCGCTCGGGCAGGCCGTGGCCACAGTGCAGGGCCGGACGATCCCGACTCTGGTCGTGTTCGGCGAGGATCCCGACATCACCCTGCTCGGCGCCTACACCCTGGAGGGCCTGCGATTCGCGGTGGACCCCGTCGAGGGTCGGCTCGTCCAGCTGGAGGGCACCCTGTAGCAGAGCGAATAGACCAGCCCGAAGCCGCGTCCCTGCGCACGGGCGGCGGTCGTCGCCGGTCCCTCGGATGACACTTGGGCTGACTAGCTTGGGGCTGTGACGCGGCCCGACGATCGCAGGCCGGACCTGCTGGTTCATGGTGGGGCGGTCGTGACTGTGGACGACGGGTCGGCGGTGCATGATCCGGGCTGGGTGTTCGTGCGCGGCAACCGGGTGGTGGAGGTCGGGGCGGGGGCGCCGCCGGCCGGTCGGGTGGGCCAGGCCGGCGAGGTGATCGACGCGGCGGGATGCGCGGTCATGCCGGGGATGACCAATGCTCACACCCACCTGTTCCAGGCCTTCTTCCGGGGCCTGGCCGACGACAAGACGCTGCTCGACTGGCTGCGCGACTGCATCTGGCCCGCCGCGGTCCACCTTGACGCCGACATCGCCCGCGCCGCGGCGCGGGCCGGGCTGGCGGAGAACCTGCGGGGCGGAGCCACCGCGGTCATCGACCACCAGTACATCCACACCGACACCGGCATCAATGACGCCGTGTGCGGGGCCGCCGATCAGTTGGGCCTGCGGTTCCTGCTGGCCCACGGCTGGGCCGACCGCAACTACCACCCCGTGCTGGAACAGACCGCGGAGCAGGCGGTGGCCCGGGCCGGCGCGGCTCGCAGCCGCTGGGACGGCCACGACGACGACCGGATCCGGGTGGAGCTGGCCCCGCTGATCCCGTGGGGCTGCTCCGACGAGGCCATGCGCACCACCGTGGCCGCAGCCCGCAGCTGGGGCCGGGGCACCCACATCCACTGCGCCGAGACCGCGGTCGAGGTGGACATGAGCCTTGACGAGCGCGGCCTGCGCCATGTGCCGTGGCTCGAATCGCTGGGCGTGCTCGGCCCCGACGTGCAGCTCGCCCACAGCGTGTGGCTCGACGACGACGAACTCGACCTGATCGCGAGTTCAGGATCGGTGGTGGTGCATTGTCCGGTGTCGAACATGTATCTGGCCTCCGGCGTGGCGCCCGTGGTGGCCATGCGGGCCCGGGCGATCACCGTGGCGCTGGCCAGCGACGGCCCCGGCAGCAACAACCGCCAAGACATGTTCGAGGTGCTCAAGGCCACCGTGCTGCTGCAGAAGGTGCATCACCTCGACGCCCTCGTCCTGCAGCCCGACGATGTGCTGCAGATGGCCTGCCGGGGCGGGGCGGCCGCCTTCGGCATGCCCGCCGCGTTCGGGGTGCTGGCCGAGGGTCAGCGGGCCGACCTGCTGGTGGTGGACCTGCGGTCGCCGTTCGTGGCCCCCGTGCACCGGGTGCCCAGCGCCCTCGTCTACAACGCCACCCCACACGACGTGCGAGACGTGGTGGTGGACGGCCGGATCGTGATCCGCGACGGCACGCTGCTAACCGCCGACGAGAGCCAGATCATGGCTGAGGCCGATGCCGCCGCCCGCCGCCTGTTCGACCGAGCCGGCATTCCAACCCGGGCAACCCGCAACTAGCCCCGCCCAAAGGCCACTGACGGCTCGCAGCGCGGTCAGCGCAAGTTGCGCCGCAGCAGGATCAACGGCATCAATTTGACCGGTTGTAGCCTGCGCGTCGTGATTCCGCTGGACGGCCCCTACTACGAGGACCTGAGCGTCGGTCAGGTGCTGCCGCGCCAGCCGTCGGTGGCGATCGACGACGGCATGGCCGCGCTCTACCAGTCGATGGTGGGCGAGCGGCTGCCGATGGCGATGGATCCGGCGGTGTGCGAGGCCGTCACCGGGAGCCCCGGCCGTCTGGCCAGTGCGGCGTTGGTGATGCACCTGTCGGTCGGGCAGAGCACCACCCTCAGCCGGCGGGTGGTCGCCAACCTCTTCTACCGCGATCTGCGGTTCACCAAACCGGTGTTCGTGGGGCAGTCGCTGGCCACCACCGTCACCGTCGCGGCCCTGGCCGACAGCCGGCCCCGCCCCGGACGCCCCCATCGGGGCAAGGCGCTGGTGGACATCGTCACCACCGCCGACGGGGAACCGGCCGTCACCTACCAGCGAGCCCCGCTGCTGCCCCAGGCCGGCGACAGCCAGCCCGGCCACTGCGACGACCTCGGCACCACCCCGCCGCTGGATCTCGCCTCCTATGTCGAGTTGGTGCCCGAGCACTGGGACTTCGCCCCGCTGGGCGACGGAACCGACTGGCAGCCCGGCACCACCGTGGCCGACCCGGCCCGCGACGTGGCCGACAACGCGCTGGCGCTGGTGCGCCTGTCCAACAACTTGGCCATGGTCCACCGCGACGCCGAAGAGTCGCTCTATCCGCAGCGCCTGCTGTACGGGGGACATGTCGTCGGGCTGGCCCAGGCGTCGCTGTCGAGGGTGCTGGGTGGCATGGCGACCGTGGTGGGATGGCACGGCTGCGATCACACCGGCCCCGCCTTCGAGGGCGACCAGATGTCGTTCCGCCACACGCTGCTCGATGTGATGGCGGCCGGCAGCGGCCGGGTCTTCGCGGTGCAGGTGGAGGGCTTCGCCCATCGCCGAGCCGAACCCGACCAGATCCTCGACTGGACGGTGGTGGCCGCCGCCCCCTAGCGCGGCGGACTGCCAGCTGCGCTCGCCTACCCGCTCGGCCTCAGGAGACCTATGGGCTCGTCGCCGGTGAACACGATCTCGCGGCCGGCCACTTTCCAGCCGTCGTCGCTGCGGCGCAGGAGGTCGTGGTAGCGGCCGGTCCGCATGAACTTGGCGTCTTTCGACACGAAGGCGAAGTCGGTGGTGGCGGTGGCGTCATCGCCGTGGACGTTGATGCGGGGCTCGCTGATCAGGTGCTTGCCTCGCATCTCGTCGGTCTGGAAGGGTTCGATCAGGGCCCTCATCTCGTCGCGCCCCTCAGTGCGCTTCCCCATGAACGCGCACCGGCAGTCAGCGGTGTACAGCGCGGCCCACTCGTCGAGATAGCCGTCGTCGAGCACCTGGCAGCAGGCGGCCAGCAACTGGCGGATGGCGGCGGTGTCGATCAGCAACCGGATGGTGTCGCTCGTGGCGGCGGTCTCCAAATCAGGGGCGGGTTCGTCCATTCCCTGAACGCTACCGGACCCGGAATCGGCGGCGCTGACGGCCTCAATGCCCAGAACATCTAGGCCCGCCGAGCACGTACTAGGGTTCTTTGAGCATGCGCGGAATGCTCTCAAGCGTCTCGTGCCGAGGCGGGGTCATTCCCGCTCTGGTTCGCTGCGCTCACGGGCCGCTCGGGCCACGGCCTCGCCCGTATGGGCCCGATTCGCTTACCTATTCGCTCGGCCTCTTGGTCGGGCCGCGGCCCGAGCGGTGGACGCGGTGAGCGAGGTTCACGCGTGATGGGCAACGTTGCCGCTGAGTCATCGGAGATGATTGCCGCGGCCCGAGCGGTGGGCGCGGTCAAGGTCTACGGGTCGGGCGACACCGAGGTCCGAGCCCTCGACGGGGTGAACATCACCTTCGAGCAGGGCCGCTTCACCGCCATCATGGGTCCGTCGGGGTCGGGCAAGTCCACGCTCATGCACTGCATGGCCGCCCTCGACGACCTCACCGAGGGCCGGGCCTACATCGGCGACACCGACCTGGGCGCCCTGTCCGACAAGGAGCTCACCCGGCTGCGACGCGACCGGGTGGGGTTCATCTTCCAGGCCTTCAACCTGGTGCCCACCCTGACCGCCATCGAAAACATCACCCTGCCCAGCCGGCTGGCCCGGCGCGAGCCCGACCAACAGTGGGTGGACAGCGTGATCGCCACCGTCGGGCTGGGCGACCGCCTGGCCCACCGGCCCAACGAGCTGTCCGGCGGTCAGCAGCAGCGGGTGGCGGTATCGAGGGCGCTGGCCGGCAAGCCGGAGATCATCTTCGCCGACGAGCCCACCGGCAACCTCGACTCCCGATCCGGCACCGACGTGCTGCGGTTCATGCGCCAGGCGGTGGACGACCTGGGCCAGACCATCGTGATGGTGACACACGACGCCCGGGCGGCGTCGTTCGCCGATCGGACCGTGTTCCTGTCCGACGGCAGCCTCAAGGGCGAGCTGATCAATCCGACCGCCGAGCAGGTGCTCGACTACATGAAGATCCTGCAGGTGGGCCAGTTCATCCGGGGCGTCCCCGAAGGGGCCAGTGTGGACGAGATCCTCAAGTTCATGGAAGAACTGGAAGAGTGACACAGAGGCCGAGCTTGCGAGGCCGTGGCCCGAGCGGCCCGTGAGCGCAGCGAACAAGAGCGGGATGCGGCTTCCACTAGCAATCTCATGATCCTGCTGCGCTACAGCCTCCGCAACATCGCCGGCACGAAGGTCCGGTTCGCACTCACCACGCTGGCGGTTACCGCCGGGGTGGCCCTCACCGTGGGCGTGCTGATCAACACCGACGGACTCCGCTCCTCGCTGAGCGGCCTGTCGCAGCGGCTGTACGACCACGTCGACCTCTCGATCCGCTCGCAGTCCGCCTCCGACGAGGCCGACCAGTGGGAGGATCTGCCCCTGCTCGACCCTTCACTGAAGGAGCAGATTGAGGCCATCGACGGGGTGGAGGCCACCGCCGGCGCGGTGTCGGAGTTCAGCATCGTGGCCATCGACGGCGACGGCAACGCCCTCGATGCCGGCCTGGCCCGCCAGGGCGGCATGGGCTGGCCCGAGGACGAGTCCCTGGGCCGGGTGTTCGTGCTCGACGACGGAGTGAGCCGCAGCCCCGCCGGCCCAGACGAGTTCGCCATGGACCAGCACACCGCAACCGAGCACGGCTTCCGGGTGGGCGAGCGGTACCGGGTATCCACTCCCGGCGGCACCCGCTCGTTCGAGCTGGTCGGCCACTTCTACTTCATCGAGCCCGGTATGCCCATCGGGTTTCAGCTCGTCGCCTGGGACATGGACACCGCCCGGCAGCTCCTGCACGGCGGCGGGGGCTACGACCTGATCGATGTGCGCCTGGAGCCCGACGCCTCCCCGCAGGCGGTCAGCGCCGCGATCGAGCGGGCTCTGGGCCCCTCCGTCACCGTCATCAACCAGCAGGAGCAGGTGGCGGCCCGCGACCGGGAGTTCAGCGAGATCGTGGACCTGCTCCGCAACGCGCTGGTGGCCTTCGCGGTGATCGTGCTGGTGATCTCGGCCTTCATCACCTACAACACTTTCACGCTGGTCACCGGCCAACGCATCGCCGAGCTCGCCCTGCTGCGGGTGCTGGGCGCCGACCGCCGCCAGGTTGTGGCCTCGGTGGGGCTGGAGGCGCTGGTGATGGGGGCGGCCGCCACCGTGGCGGGGTTCGGCGGGGGCCTGCTGGTGTCGCGTGTCATCGCGGCCGTGCTGTCGCTGGCCGGCGCCGATTTGATCGAGCCCGAGCTGAGCGTCAGCGGCGACACGATCATCGTTGCGCTAGTGCTCGGGATCGGCTTGACCCTGGTCTCGGCTCTGTGGCCGGCGCTGAGGACCCGCCGGGTGGCGCCCATGGCCGCGCTGGCCCGAGGCACCGAGATCGACACCTACAGCCGGCGCCGCTCGATCATGGTCGGATCGGTGGTCGGCGCGGCGGGGTTGGTGCTGCTGTCGGCGGGCCTGCTGGCCGATCTCTCCACCGCCGGGGCCGTCTTGTCGATTGGCCTGGGCACGCTGTTCGTGCTGGTGAGCGTCAACATCTGCAGTCCCGCGGTGGCCGGACCCCTGTCGGATGCGCTGGGCTGGCCCGCCGCCCGGCTCTTTGCGCTGAACGGCCGCCTGGCCCAGCTCAACGCGGCCCGCAACCCCCGCCGCACCGCCACCACCGCCTCGGCGCTGATGATCGGGCTGGCCATGGTGTCGCTGGTCACCGTGATCGGCACCTCGTTCAAGCAGACTCTCAGCGACCAGCTCGAAGCGTCGGTTCAGGCCGACTGGACGATGTGCGCGGGCACCTGCGAGGACCTGGACCGGGTGTTCAGCCCGGACGCCCTTGCCCTGGTGTCGGAGCTGCCCGAGCTGGAGGCGGTGGAGCCCTTCCGGTTCCGCACCGGCGGGGTGAGCACCGCCGACGGCAACCAGCATGGGCTGACGGCCGCCCACCTCGCCTCGTTCGCTCGCCATGTGGCGCCGGGGCTGGCATCCGGCAGCCTGGACGAGGCCGGGCCCGGCGACGTGATGGTGCACGTCGACGCGGCCGACGAGCTCGGCGTGGCCGTGGGCGACCGGGTGCAGCTCGAGTTCTCCAGCCTGCGGGAGGGCACCTTCGAGGTGGTAGCCCTCCATGACGACGATTCGGTGGTGGGATCCTGGGTGATCGACCTCCGCGACTGGGACAGCTACATCGTCGGCGACCAACTGGGCCTGATCACAGCGGTCACCGCGGCGGGCGTCGGCTCTGACCGCGCCCGGGCCGCGCTGGAGGCCGCGCTGGCCGACTTCCCACAGGTCGAGGTGCGCGACCAGACCGAGTACCGCGCCAGCCGGACCATGCAGGTGGACGCGCTGCTGGCGGTGATCAACGTGTTCCTGCTGATCGCGCTGCTGATCGCGGTGATGGGCTTCTCCAACACCATGGCCCTTTCGGTGTTCGAGCGGACCCGCGAGATCGGGCTGCTGCGGGTGGTGGGCATGTCCCGACCGCAGATCCGGGCCGCGATCTTGTTGGAGGGGATCATCGTGGCCGTCTTCGGCGGGCTGATAGGGGTCGTCACCGGAGCGGTGACCGGCGTGATCGGAGCGGTGTCGCTGCCCGCCGCGCTGGTGTCGTCGGTGGCGGTGCCGTGGTCCACCATGGTGGTCTATCTGTTCGTGGCGGCCGCGTCCGGCTTGCTGGCCGCTCTCGTCCCAGCCCGCCGAGCAGCCCGCCTCAACCTGTTGGAGGCCGTCTCCCACCACTAGCGCAGCCACGCTGCGGGCCTCGCCTCATGAGAGGGCGCGCAAATTGGTGAGAGCAAGTCGCGTCGCGGCGGGTCATTCCCACTCTTGTTCGCTGCGCTCACGGGCTGCCCAAACCCCAGCGTCACAGCCCACGGCCTCTCCCGTATGGGCCGAATTCACTCGCCTATTCGCTCGGCCCCTTTGCGCAGCCGCTTGGCGGTTCTGTCGCCGGGTCGTGCAAGACTTGCCGCTGTGGAGGCATCTCTAGCGGCGGGACCGATGTTGCGGCCCTCGTCGTGGTCGGATGCGGTTCGGCTGCGTTCACAGCACCCCGATGCGACTCCCATTTGCGGGGGCACCGACCTGATGGTCGACATCAACTTCGGCCGGGCCCGGCCGGGCGGGCTGCTGGACCTGTCGCGCGTCGAGGGGCTCGACTCGTGGGAGCTGATCGACGGCGGGCGCACGGTGCGCATCGGCGCCGGGGCGAGCTTCACCCGGATCATCGACGAGCTGGGCTCCCTGTGCCCCGCGCTGGCCCAGGCGGCCCGCACCGTCGGCTCGCCCCAGATCCGCAACCGCGGCACCGTGGCCGGCAACCTGGCCACCGCCTCGCCGGCCGGCGACGCCCATCCGGTGCTGCTGGCCTGCTGGGCGCAGGTCGAGGTGGAGTCGGCGCACGCGGCACGCCTGATCGACATCGACGACTTCTTCGTGGGGCCCAAGCGCAGCGCGCTCGCGCCCGACGAGCTGATCCGGGCGGTGCGGATCCCGGCCGCGGCCGGTCCGCAGCAGTTCGCCAAGATCGGGCCGCGCAACGCCATGGTGATCGCCACCGCGTCGTTCGCGTTGAATCTCGACGTTGCCGGCCAGCGGGTGGGCACCGGGATCGGCTCGGCCGGCCCCACCCCGCTGCGGGCTCAGGCCGCGGAGCAGATGCTGGAGGAGGCGCTGGCCGACCGCTGGGACGCGCCGGAGGCCGAGCTTGCGAGGCCCCTGGGCCCGGCGGCCCGTGAGCACAGCGAACAAGAGCGGGCGAACTGCCCCGAGCGGCCCGTGAGCGCAGCGAACAAGAGCGGGAATGACTCCGGCGCCGATATCCCTTCGCGCTTGAGCGAGGGCGCGGCCCGGCAGTTCGGTGCGCTGGTGGCCGAGGCCGCCTCGCCCATCGACGATGTGCGGGGCAGCGCCGCCTACCGCCGTCACGCACTGTCGGTGCTGGCCCGCCGCACCCTCAACTGGGCGCTAGCTGATCTGTCAGAAGCTGAGCGGCCCGTGAGCGGAGCGAACAAGAGCGGGAACCCGGGGGGCGCGGCGGCGTGAGGGTGAACGTCACCGTCAACGGAGTGGCCCACCGCGTGGATCATGTGTGGGCGCTGGAGAGCCTGCTGGACTTTCTGCGGGAGCGCGTCGGCCTGCGGGGCACCAAGAACGCCTGCGAGCAGGGAGAGTGCGGGTCGTGCTCGGTGTATGTCGATGGGGTGCTGGTGTGTTCCTGCCTGGTGGCGGCCGGCCAGGTGGAGGGCTGTTCGGTGGTGACCGTGGAGGGCTTGGACCCCAGTCCGGTGCAACAGGCGTTCGTGAACGCGGGGGCCGTGCAGTGCGGGTTCTGCACGCCGGGCATGGTGGTGGCCGCCCACTGCCTGCTGGCCGACGACCCCGACCCCGACGACCTGACCGTGCGCGAGCAACTCTCGGGCAACCTGTGCCGCTGCACCGGCTACCAGAAGATCCTCGACGCGGTTCACCTGGCCGCCGAACGGGCGGGTGCGAGCGGGCGATGACGGTCACCGACACTGCAACCCGGCCCGGCACTTCGTCTCGGGCAGCCGACGGCGTCGGTGCGTCGGCGGCGCGGCCCGACGGGG
This sequence comes from Acidimicrobiia bacterium, assembly GCA_022821685.1. Classification (GTDB taxonomy): domain Bacteria; phylum Actinomycetota; class Acidimicrobiia; order Acidimicrobiales; family Aldehydirespiratoraceae; genus Aldehydirespirator. The sequence continues at coordinate 27,648 of JAJEDD010000030.1, read as the reverse complement.
TGCCCAAAACCGACGGCTCGTTCATCTACTCCTCCGACGAGCACCACGACGGATCGCTGTGGGGGGTCACCCTGCGCAGCCCCCACCCCCGGGCCCGGATCCAGCGGATCGACACATCGCAGGCCGAAGGGCTCGACGGCGTGAGATGCGTGCTGACCCAGCGCGACGTGCCCGGCTCGAAGATCTTCGGGATGATGGTCTACGACCAGCCGGTGCTGGCCATCGACGAGGTCCGCTACCAGGGCGAGCCGGTGGCGGTGGTGGCGGCCACCCATCCCGAGATCGCCCGGCGGGCGTGCCAGCTGATCGTCGTGGACTACGAGGATCTGGTCCCCAACACCGACCCCGAAGTGTCGCTGACCGGTCAGGTCGACGGTCTGCCTGAGGGAGGCCTGGCCCGCCATGTGAGGATCCGCCACGGCGACGTGGCCTCGGCCCGGGCGGCGTCCGACATCACTGTGGCGGGCCGCTACGAGATGGGCACCCAGGATCCGGCTTTCCTGGGACCCGAGTCGGGCCTGGCCGTCCCGGTGGGCGACGGCGGCGTGGAGCTGTACGTGTCGACCCAGGACCTGCACCGCGACCAGCGCCAGGTGGCCGACTGTTTGGGCCTGCCGCTGGACAAGGTGCGGCTGGTGCTGTCGGGCGTGGGCGGCGCCTTCGGGGGCAAGGAGGACCTCAACGTCCACATCCACGCCTGCATGCTGGCGCTGCGGACCGGGAGGCCGGTGCGGATGGTGTACAACCGCGAGGAGTCTTTCTTCGGTCATGTGCACCGCCATCCGGCCATCGCGGATGTCGAGCTGGGAGCGACCCGATCGGGGCAGTTGGTGTTCACCAAGGTGCGCCTGGTGCTCGACGGCGGCGCCTACACGTCCACTTCTCAGGTGGTGATCGCCAACGGCTGCTACTTCGCGGCCGGCGCCTACCACGTGGCCAATGTCGAGATCGACGGGTTCGCCACCTACACCAACAACCCGCCCTGCGGGGCGATGCGAGGCTTCGGCGCGGTGCAGTCCTGCTACGCCATCGAGTCGGCCATGGACCGGCTGGCCGCGGCGCTGGGCATGCATCCGCTGGAGCTGCGCATGCGCAACGCCATCGGCGAGGGCGACACCCTGCCCACCGGCCAGCCGGTGGACGGCCCGGCGCCGGTGCAGGAGATCCTGGCCTGGTTGCGCGACCTGCCCCTGCCCGAGCAATCCGACCCCGGCGCCGAGGACATGCGGGCCCGCCCAGGCGGGGTCGGCAACGTCACCCGGGGCGAGGGCATCCGCCGCGGGGTGGGCTATGCGCTGGGCATGAAGGCGATCGGCTTCTCCGGCGGCAAGGACGACACTTGCACCGCCCGGGTGACGGTGTGGATCCGCGGCGGCGAGCCGGTGGCCGAGGTCTACTGCGCGGCCCCCGAGATCGGCCAGGGCATAGTCACACTGGAGGCCCAGATCGCCCGCACCGAGCTGGGCGTGCGAACCGTGGAACTGCCCGACAAGGACACCGGCGTGGCCGAGTCGGGCGCCTCCTCCGCCTCCCGCCAGAGCTGGATGACCGCCGGGGCGGTGGTCGGCGCCTGCGGGCTGGTGCGCGACGAGATCCTGGCCCGTGCCGCCGCTGCGCTGGGCCGGCCCGCGGCCGAGATGGTTCTCGACGGCGCCGAGATCCGCGACCGCGGCGGCTGGCCGCTGATGCCGGTGGCAGAGCTGCTGGGCCCCGAGTCGGTGTCGCACGCCTACACCTACCGCCACCGCCCCACCGAGCCGGTCGACCCCGAGCGGGGCCAGGGCAACGCCCATGTCGCCTTCGCCTACGCCGCCCATCGGGCTGTAGTCGATGTGGACGTGGAGCTGGGGCTGGTCCGGGTGGTCGAGATGGCCACCGCTCAGGATGTGGGCAAGGCCATGAACCCGGTCGCGGTCGAGGGTCAGATCGAGGGCGGCACGGTGCAGGGCCTGGGGCTGGCCGTGATGGAGGAGTTGCAGATCGACGGCGGGCGGATCCGCAACCCGTCGTTCACCGACTACCTGATCCCGACCATGCTCGACGTGCCGCCCATGCCGATGAAGATCTTCGAGTTCCCCCATCCCGACTCGCCCTACGGCCTCAACGGAGTGGGCGAGCCCCCCAACCTGTCGTCCACGCCGGCCATCCTCAACGCGCTGCGCGACGCCACCGGTCTGGAACTGCCCCGAGCGCCGGTCCGCCCGTCGGATCTGGTGAGCGAGCTCTTGCCGTGATTGGGGCGCCTTGCCTGCCAAAACCCGTCCGTCGCTGCTGATCAACGCCGCGGTGATGGCCACCGTGTCCACGGTGCTGCCCGGATTCTTGATCGGCGCCATGTATGTGCAAGTCAGCGCAGATCTGGACGTCTCCGAAGCGGCCTACGGATGGGGTCTCGGGTCGTTCTTCGGGGCGGCCATGGTCGGGTCGATCATGCTGGGGCGGCTGGCCCAGAGGATCGGTCCGCTCAACCAGATGACCATGGCGCTGGTGGTGTCCATCGCGGTGCAGTTGACCCTGCCGGCCACGGCCCGCTCCTTCGGGGCGGTGATCGGCTTCTTGGTGGTGGCCGGACTGGCCAACGCCGCCAACCAGACCTCGGTCAATCTGGCGCTGGCCCAGGCTCAGCTGCCCCGCCTGGGCCTGGCCGTGTCGATCAAGCAGTCGGGCCTGCCCACAGCCACGCTGCTGGCGGGCCTCGCGGTGCCCTCGCTGGCGGTCACCGTGGGCTGGCGCTGGGCCTACGTGGCCGGCGCAGGCTTCGCGCTGATGTCGCTGGCGCTGGTGAGAGCCGCTATCGGCTCATCGGTGGTTCGGACCGCGCCCCAAGCCTCGGTGCCGGAGTCGTCGTCGCGGGATCTCTTGCTGGCCGCCGCAGTGGGGGCATTCTTGGCCTTCAGCGCCGGATCGCTCAACGCCTGGGGAGTCGGCTCCGGGGTGGACGCCGGACTGCGGCCCGGAACGGCCGGACTGTTCCTCAGCGTGGGAGCGGCCACCGGGGTCACCCTGAGGCTGGTGGGCGGCTGGCTGTCGGACACGATGCGGGCCGCGCCGTTCCGGGTGGGCGGCCTCTCGGCCCTGGTCGGCTCGGCCGGCATGGCCGCGCTGGCGCTGCGCTCGCCGGGGGTTCATGTTGCGGCCATGCTGCTGTCGTTCGGCGGCGGCTGGATCTGGCCGGTGTTCACCAACTACGGGATCGTGAGGGCCAATCCGCGGGCGGCCGGCACGGCCACCGGTATAACCCAGATGGGCGTCTACGTCGGAGTGTTCGTGGGGCCGCTGGTCACCGGCTGGCTGATCGAGTACTCCGGCTATCCGGCGATGTGGCTGGCGGTGGCCGCCTCGTCAGTGGCCGGCGGAACACTCTCGATCCGCATAGCCGACCGGTTCTGAACCCGCCCTCTACGGAGGTTCAGTCGTCTGTTCCTGACGCGTTGTCCGGCTCGGTCAGGTAGCCATTGCGGGCAAGCGTCATGATGAGGCCGTCGACCTTGCCCTCTAGCCGCTCGAAGCGAGCGTCCACCTTGTCGTCCATCTTGTCGAACCGGGCGTTCATGTCGGATCGCAGCCACGCGAACGCCGTGGCGAAGGCACCGAATGCGACGGTCAGCAAGACGCCGATGACGGTGGCTGCGATGGTCGGGTCCATTGCGGGCGACGGTAGCAGTCAAGAACATGAGATGCAAGCAAAAAGCATCATGTTTTCTGATTGGATGCTATTCCTCGATGTAGCCGTAGTCGGCGTCGCCCTGCACCACCTGCTTGAGGATCTTGCCGGTGGCGTTGCGGGGCAGCGGCTCGGTTCGCAGCTCCCAGTGGGCCGGAACCTTGATGTCGGCCAGCGTCTCGGCCACCCAGGACTCCAGCGCCGCGACCAGGCCGTCGGGGGGCTGCTCGCCTGCGACCACCACCACCGCCTTCGCCTCCTGGCCCAGCTCCCGGTGCTCCACCGCAACCACGGCCGACTCGGCCACCTCGGGATGGGCGTCGAGGCGCTGCTCGATCTCGGCCGGGTAGATGTTCTCGCCGCCGCGGATGATCAGGTCGCTTCGCCGGCTCACCAGGAACAGCAGCCCGTCTCGCAGGTAGCCGTAGTCGCCGGTGCGCAGCCAGCCGTCGCGGACGGTCGCCGCGGTAGCGGCGGGGTCGTTCCAGTAGCCGGGCGTGACCACCGGACCGAACAGGCAGACGTTGCCGGTCTCGCCCTCGGGCAGTTCAGCCCAGTCGTCGTCGGTGATGCGCACTTCGACGGTGGGCAGGGGGTAGCCGACCGAGTCGGGATGGGCCTTCAGCACGTCGTCGGCCGCGCTGGCGGCCAGGCCCGAACTCTCGGTGAGCCCGTAGCCGACCGAGACGCTGATGCGGGCATGCGGCAGGGCCCGGCGGCAGGTGTCCTGAAGCTCCGGCGACCATGTGGACCCGCCGCCGCCGACGCCGGTGACCGACGAGGTGTCGTAGTCGGCCAGGCTCCGATGCTCGATGAGCCGCCATATCTGGGTGGTCACCCCCGACCAGCGGGCGATTTGGTGCTCCTCGGTGAGGCGCAGGATCTTCTGGGCGTCGAAGCGGCCGGTGGTCCATACGTGGCTGCCGCCGGTGCCGACGGCCGTCACCGCGCAGGCGTGCAGGCCCGACACATGGAACAGCGGACTGCAGGCCAGGGTCGGCCCGCCGTCCAGCGGCTGACCAGGGAAGCGCAGGAACTGGCGGGCGCCGATCATGTAGGCGCAGGCCAGGTAGGCGAGGAAGTTGCGCTGGGTCTGGATGGCGCCGCGGGGGCGGCCGGTGGTGCCCGAGGTGAACAGGATGGCGGCCGGATCGTCGATCGCTATCGGGCTGTCGGGGAGGGAAGCACCGGCATGGGCTTCGATCAGCCCGTCGACTGTTGCGGTGGCTGTGGGGTCAGGGTCGGAGTCCATGGCGATCACCGGCATACCCGGGTCGCCGTCGAGGCGCTCCAGGCGGCGACGGTCGGCGATCAGCACCTTGGGCTCGGTCAGCTCAAGGCCGTAGCGGATCTCGTCGCCCTTCCACCAGCCGTTCATGGCCACCGCCACCGCTCCGGCGCTGACCGTTCCCCAGAAGGCCTGGATCCAGCCCGGCTGGTTGGCGCCCAGCAACCCCACCCGGTCGCCGGGCTCCACCCCGTAGCGCTGCGTGAGGGCCGCCGCCAGGGCTGCGGCATGGTCGATGTTCTCAGCGAAGGTGGCGCGGCGACCGCCGTCGAAGAGGTAGTAGCGAGCCGAGCCGTCGCCTCCGTGATTGGCCGACGCGGCGAGCAGGTCGCGCAGGCTCCGGTGCGGACCGGCCACCACGCCCATGTCGATGCCGCCGACGTTGTCGGTGACAATCTCAAAGAACCCGCCCGGCCCGGTGAGGGCAGCGTCGGCCTCGGCCACCGTCATGGCGGGCGTCGGCTGATCGTGTGGCTCGCTCACCGTCGCGACCCTAGAGGCCGAGCGGATAGATCGACCCCGCCGGCAATCCAGGCAGGGCGCGGAGCGAGGCCGTATGTGGCGGATTCGCTCGCCTATTCGCTCGCCTATTCGCTCGGCCTCTTGGTTGGGAGCGTTCTGCGGTCCTATCTGTGGTCAGCGACTCGCCGAGAGGCCGTTGCAGAGTTGAGATGGCCATAGACGGCGGTCTCGATGTCGGCGTAGATCTGGTGGTTGCGGGGGTCGCCGAAGGGGAGCTGCTGGCTGAGGTAGGTGCCGGCGAGCTGGTTGACGGTGTCGATCCAGAAGTAGGAGTTGGCGACGCCGGCCCACATGAGCCCCCCGGCGGGCCGTCCGGTGGGCAGCGGATCCCCGTTGATCAGGAACGTCAGGCCCCAGCCCTTGGCTATGCCGGGGAGGAAGTCGACGTCGCAGCTGAGTTCGGGCATCGTGGTGCGCAGAGCCTCCACCTGCAGGTCGCCGATGTGGTTGATCGTCATCTGGGCGACGGTCGAGGGACGCAGCACCTGCACGCCGTCGCGGCTGCCTCGACCCAGGATCATCTGCAGGAAGCGGCTGTAGTCCTCCACCGTGCTGTAGAGGCCGCCACCCCCCGACGGGTACTCGGGATCGGGCGACGGAGCGTTCTCGGCGACGGTCAGCGAGCCGTCGGGCCGCCGGGTGTGGATCGAGGCCCGGCGGGTCTGCTGCTCGCTGCTGATGCTGAAGGTGGTGGAGTCCATGCCCAGCGGCCCGCAGATGTGCGTGTCGAAGTAGTCGCCCAGCGTCTGGCCGGAGACCTTCTCCACCATGCGGCCCACGAAGTCGAGGCTGGTGCCGTACATCCAGCGCTCGCCGGGATCGAACAGCGCGGGCGGCAGTTGCTGTTGTGTCACCAACTCCCCGCTAGTCATCGTGGCAGTGCCGGTGGCCCGCTGGTAGCGGAGCAGAGGCTCGCTCCAGAACGGATAGCCGAACCCAGCGATGTGGGTCAGCAGATGGTGCAGCGTGATCGGGGTCTTGGCCGGACGCACCCGAGGCTGCCCGTCGGCGTCGAAACCCTCCAGCACACCTGCGGAGGCCAGGTTGGGCAACACGCTCGACGCGGGCATGTCCAGCCGGAGCGCTCCCCGCTCCACGAGCTGCATAGCCGCAGTGCCGGTGATGGCCTTGGTCATGGAGGCGATCCAGCCGACCGTGTCGAGCGTCATTGCGACGGCTCGGTCGTCGACTGATCGGACCCCGGCCGTCGCCGCGGCCAGCACTTTGTCGGGGCTGACGATCTGGGCGGCGGCGCCGACCACATCGCCGTTGCCGACCCCTCGGTCGAGGATCGCCTGCAAATCCTGCTGCAACACCATCGGTGCCACTCCTGTCATGTTGCTGGCCACTCGGGGACTGACACGACTGTGGGCAGTCGGGGGTCTATCCGCTCGGCCCTCTGGCTATCACGCCAACTGGGCTTCGACGGAGGCGGCCCAGGCGATGTGGCCGGCAACCGTCGCCGGATCGAATCCGGGCACGGCCAGCGACGACACGCCGAGCCGGCGGGCCACGGCGGCGATGGGCGCCGGGTCGAGGTCCTCGAACACCAGATCCTCGATTGCGGCGGGCGGTACGAGGGCATCAGCCGCGGCTACGTCGCCCCGCACGAGCTGCGCCCTCACGGCTTCGACCCCCTCGGCGTCGAGTCCCCAGTGTTGGCGAACCTCGGCGACTGTGTTGAGCGCGGCGTACACCGCGACATGCTGGATCGATGCTGCAGGGGCGTCGTGTTGGCGCACCAGCGGGGCCCAGATCAGTTCCGGCGGCTGCTGCCGGTGCGTCGCGCCGGCACCTACGACGGAGACCGAGCGTTCAAGATCCGACGCGGGGATGGCCCACAGCAGCACCCGATCAGCCATTGCGCCCGCGGTGCGCAGCATCTGATCGCCCCGCCCCGCCATCAGGATTGGAACGGGATCCAGGGCGATGTCGAGTCGTCGGCCCGAGGCGGCGTCGAGCGGTTCTCCGGCGGCGACCTCACGCAGGAAGGCACTCAGCTCTGCGACCCTCGCAGCCGAGTCCCGCCGGGAGATGCGGGCTGCGGCGGTGACCTCCGATCCGCCGGCCGTGATGCCGCAGAACACGCGGCCGGGTGCCATCTCCTGCAGCGTGGCCAGCGCTGATGCAGCGTGGAACCGGTGGCGCAGATACGGGTTGGTCATGGCCGGGCCGATCTCGATCCGCTCGGTGGCCGAGGCCACTGCGGCGAGCAGCATCCACACGTCGCGCCACCAGAAGGCGTCGGCAACGCCGATCCACGCCGCTCCGGCACCCTCGGCCGCCTGGGCCAGCCCCACCGCCTGGCCGACGGTTGGGTTGGGCACATGGTTGATCACCCCGACCATCGATCACCTCACTTCCTGGCCGAGCGAATAGCTGCGGCGCGGCGGTCCCTCATCCATTCGGGTTCGCTCCAGCGAGTTCCGCGGTCATGGCCGCGAAGGCTTCGGCTGCGTGGGCTGCACCCTCGTGCGGATCGTCCTGCAACAGAGCGAGTCCGATGCTGGTTGGCCGGTGCTCGCGGACCAACTCCGCCAAGCGCTTGCCCACCGCCGCAGGTTGCCCCGTCAGCATCAGCCGTTCGAGCAGCGTGTCGTCGATCAGGGTTCGGGCCGGGTGCGGGTCGCCGGCCTGGATCGCTTCGGCCGCCGACCGCACCGCGTCGAGGTCTATGCCGAGTTCGTCTCTGGTGTCCGGCGGGGTGTCGAGCAGCGACCAGATCAGCTCGGGCCGGTGCCGGTCCGCCGCCTTGGCGGTGAAGGCCACGCTCGGATACAGCGCGATGTCGATCGGGCGCACCGAGCGGGCCCACCCCACGACGGCCCGATAGCGGAACGGGGGCATGCCGGCCACGAAGGCACCGTCGGCCCGCTCGGAAGCCAGCCGGTTGAGTCGGGGGCCGCGGGCGCCCACGAACACCGGCATGGGCGCACCGCCCGCCGTCTCGGATATGGCGACATCGGGAGGTGTGTATCCGGCAGCCGGGGTGGCGGTTGCGACCGCTCGGGCGATGTCGAGGAACTCGCTCACCCGTTCCAGCGGCCGACGGGCCTGCAGGCCGAACGGGGCGAGCGACATGTGGCCTCCCGCCCCGACTCCGAGCACGGCTCGGCCGCGGCTGAGCTCGTGGATGGTCAGCATGCTGGCAGCGGTCAAGCCGGGATTGCGCACGTAGGGGTTGGTGACGCCGGTGGCCAGCCGGATCCGGCCGGTGGCCACCGCAGCGGCGGCCAGCACCGCGAAGGGGTCGCGTGCCGGTCCCTCGTCGCCGATCCACAGTTCGTCGAGCCCGAGATCCTCGACGTGGCGGGCCAGGTCGACCAGCTCCGGCGCAGGCCGGTCGGGGAACACCCAAACCCCGGTGCGGGGAAGTTTGTCGTTGCCTGTCTCGGCGGCACCGGCAGCCGCTTCGACAAGCGGGGCAGTGTCGCCGGTCACCGCAGCGCCGACTTGGCGATGCCCGGCCTACCGACGGAGGCAACGGTGACCTTGTTCACGGTGCCGGTCTACCATCGCGGCCATGGTTTGGATCGACACGGTGGAGTGGGCCGACGCCGAGGGTCCGCTGCGCGATGCCTACGACTGGCAGGCGGCCGCGCTGGGCGAGCCGGCCGAGTTCACCATGCTGGGCAGCCTCTACCCGCCGATCGTCGAGGAGCGCCTGCGGCTCTATCGCGCGGTCGAGCACTGCCCGTCGCAGCTCACCGCCGTCGAGCGTCAGGCGGCTGCGCTGGTGACGTCGCGGCTCAACGGCACCGACCACTGCGCCTCGGGGCTGAGGCTCAAGCTCGAGTCTCTCGGCCTGGCCGCCGAGGTGCTCGACGCCATCGACGCCGACCCGGCCGCGGTGGCCACCGGCGAGGCGCGCTTCGACGCCATCTGCGGGTATGCGGCCAAGCTCACCCTGTCGCCCGCCGAGGCCTCCGAGGACGACCTCGATCGGCTGCGTGAGCACGGGCTGAGCGATCTCGACATTCTCGATCTCAACAACATGGTCGCCTACTACGCCTACATCAACCGCGTGGTGATGGGCCTCGGGCTCCGCTCCACGATGTCGGCCACCCACCAGGCCACCAGCGCGGTTCCAGGCGAGCGCTGACACCGGCCGCTGAGTCACGGCTGCGGCCAGCTCATCGGGTCGCCAGCACGGCCCCAGTAGAGCATGGACGCCGGCCGTGTCATAGCTGGGGCATCACTTCGGAGGCGAGGATCTCCACTGTTCGCAGTGAGCTGGCATCGTCCTGGCCTCCGATGATCGACAGGTCGGCCACCCCGAGCTCCCGGTAGCGGCCCAGGGTGTCGACCATCTCGTCGGTGGAGCCGGTGATCGCATGCCACTCGACGACATCTCCGGCTACGTTATGGGTGCCGTACTCGAGTCGGGTGCGGTGGGCCAGCGTGGTCCCGCCCGCGTCGAAGTAGCGCTGGGCGACGGGGGCCAGTTCGTCGGGCGTGGCCCGAGACGACAGGAACGGCAGCCTCAGCGCGGCGGCTCGGGCCATGGTCGCCGCCGCGCCGGCCAGCCACACCGGCGGCGGCCCGGATTCGGCCGGTCCCGGCGACAGGGTCTCGTCTGCGAGCAGCCGGAGCAGGTCGGCCAGTCGGCGCTCGAACACCGCGGCCCGGTCGCCGAAGGCGATGCCCCCAGCTTCGAGGTCGTGGGCCCAGAATCCGGGCGTGGCCACAAGCACGAACCCGCCGCCGGCGGTGCGGTGCAGCGTGTTGGCTTGTTTGGCAAGCCAGGCCGGATCTCGCAGCGGGAGGATGGCGGCGGCGATGCCGGTGCGGGCGGTGGGGAACCGTCCAGCCAGCCAGGCCAGCTCGGTCATGCTCTCCATGGCGCCGGCCCAGCCCACGAAGTCGGGATTGGCGAGGTAGCCGTCGCCGAGCCAGAGGGTGTCGAGGCCGCCCTCCACCGCGATCCGGCTCAGCTCAAGCGCCGTCTCACGGGTAGTGGCGAAGGGCGATATCCCAACCCGCACAGCAGGACCATAGAGCGCACACCAGGCCGGTACACAGCGACAGCCTTGAAGGAACGAGCGGTCCGGCCCAAGCGCGGCACCCGCAAATGAATCGACCGCTCGACGCTCCATCTCGCGCAGCCGCTGCGGTCTGCGCCCGGATCGGGCCGCCCCGCTCGACTTCTAGGGCCAGCAGACGCGCTGGCCGGCTAGGACCTCGGCCTCGCCGCCGTTGAGACGCCTGAGCCTGGCCGCGTCCACGTCGCCGAGCAGGCGAGCCGCCGCTGCCCAGGACGATCCTGCCGGCGACTCGATGCAGTTGACTAGGTCCACGGCGCGCTCCGCGGGCAGCCCGACGGTAAGCGCGGCGTTGATGTGGCGCGCGATCTTCTCGACCAGCGCGATGCCTGAAGCCTCGTTGGGATTGTTGTCGGTCATGACCGTCATGGCGTAGAAGCCGCCGTCGGGGTCGCGCACCGCGCCGGTGGTCCCCGCTCGCCAGCCGCCGCCCCGCAGCGGATAGAAGCCGTTCTTGAGCGCGGCCTGATAGCCAGGCGGAAGGCCCGCGGTCACGCCCCAGCTCTGCGCCGCGCTCGCGTTCGACATCCACTCCCAGGCGATGCGCACCGATGCCTCGGTCAGCGGACCACCACCGATGAGCAACTGCTCCACCAGCCGTGTCCGATCCTCGACGGTCGACAGGGTTCCGCCGTACCAAGCGGTGTGGCTGGTGCCCGCAATTCCGAAGCGCTGGTCCAGTGCCTCCATGCCCTGTGCGCCGCCGACCTGCACATACAGCCGTGATGTGGGCGGCCGGTTGTGGCTGTAGTGCATCATCAGCTCGACATCGACAGCCTCGGAGTCGCTGAGCGAGCGGCCTGCGTCCTGGGCAGTGAGCAGCACCCCGGCCAGGACCTGAGCCTTGATGACGCTGGCCGTGGTTAGCTCCAGGTCGGGGTGCAGGTGGTATTCGCAGCCGCTGCGGTGGTCGTGGACGGCTGCGGTGAAGCGGGCGCCGGGGTGCGCTGCGGCGATCCGCTCGACCAGTGCAGTGTCGAACAGTTGACGGCAACCGTCAGACGATGCGGCGGGCTCGGCGGTCGATGCCGCGGAACCTTCGAGGTGGCGCAGAGCCCGGCTGAGGAACACCGCCATCTCTGCCCGCGAGACGGGCCGCGACCCACAGAAACGTGCTGGCTCGGAATGGCAGCCACGGGTGACGCCGGCCGCGTTGACCGATTCGATGGCTTCGTGGGCCGGATGATCGGTGCCCGCATCCGAGAAGGTGGCCCCGTCGCCGTCGTCGCCCGCTCTCGGCAGCCCGAAGGCTTGGGCCAGGTACAGCGCCGCCTGTGCTCTGGTGACGGGGGCATTCGGGCAGAACATGGTGCCACTGGAGTTGCACCCGATGGTTATGCCCCGCTGCGCGACCAGTTCGACGTGGGGTGCGTACGAGGCGCGGGCCGCGACGTCGTCGAAGCGCCCAACCAGGCTCCCGGACGGTTCGAGCTGCAATGCCCGCACGATGAAGACTGCGGTGTGGGCCCGCGTGATCGGCTGATCGGGCTGGAACGTGCCGTCGGGGTAGCCAGTGGTGATGCCGAGTGAGGCGATATGGGAGAGGTGTGGTGCATACCACGCATCGTCGGCCACGTCACTGAACCAGACTCCGCTGGTCTCAGCCGCCACGGTTGGAGGGATTCCGGCCGACAAGACAGCCGCGGCCACCAGCGCGACAACGCACCGGGTGCGAGCGACGGACATCCGGTGAGCTTAGGATGCCGGGGCGTTAGGCAAGCTTTGAGGCCCGTTCGGAGTCGACTCCATCGACTTGAGCGCTCAGACCCTGTAACGGAGGAACTCGCCCACCAGATGACCACCTACACGCTTGATCCCATGCCGACCACCCTGGTGGGTGAGGGCAGCGTGGCCGAGTGCGCCCAGCACGCCCGGGCTCACGGCAGCCGTGCCTTCGTGGTGAGCGACCCGGGCGTGCGCGCCGCCGGAATTGTCGACACCGTTGTCGACACGCTCACCAAAGATGGCCTCGAGTGGACGGTCTTCGACGACGTCGACCCGAATCCGACCGATGCCAACGTGGCCGCCGGGGTGGAGTCGCTGCGAGGCTTCGGCACCGAGGGCGTCGTGATGGTGCTCGTCGGCGGCGGGTCGGTCATGGACTGCGGCAAGTACATCGCCATGGCCGCGCCGTCGGGCATCGAAGACTCGTCGCTTGCCTTCTCGCCCGAGCTCGACGCCGCCGACCAGATCGACTTCGCCACCTTGGCGCCCCCGTCTGTGGCCAGTGCCCCCTGCGTGCCCACGATCGCAGTGCCCACCACCGCTGGCACGGCATCGGAAACCAACGGCGGCGGCTTGATCACCAGAACAGCCGATCATCGCAAGCTGACCTTCCTCCACCCCGACGTTCGGCCTCGCGTCGTCATCCTGGATCCGCTCCTGACCGTCGGGCTTCCGCCGGGTGCGACGGCGGTGTGCGGCATGGATGTTCTGACGCACGCCATCGAGGCTTACACGTCCACCGCGGCGAACCCCTATGCCGACGCCCTCGCGCTGCACGCCATCGGGCTCACCGGGCAGTGGCTGCCCCGAGCGGTCGCCGACGGCAGCGACGTGAAGGCCCGGGCGTCTATGCAGATCGCGTCGCACCTGGCGGGCCGTGCATTCTCGTCCGGCCCGCTGCTGGGACTCGTCCATGCCACCGGCCACCCCATCTCTGGCACCTTCGGCGTGGCCCACGGGCAGACGCTCGCCACCATGCTCCCGCACGTCATGCGGTTCAACCTCGAGGCGGTCTCTGATCGTTACGCCGATGTGGGCGCGGCGCTCGGCGTCGCCCGCGACCCGTCGGCGGCCATCGAGGCGGTCGAGGCGCTGTCGGCAACCGTCGGAACGGACCGCAGCCTCAGCGACCTCGGCGCCTCGGCGCACCACATCGACGCGCTCGCCACCGACGCGCTGCGCGATCTCATCATCTTGAACACGCCGCGCTACCCGAGCCGGGCAGAAGTCCATGCGCTCTACGAACAGGCGATGTAGGAGCGGGCGCGGGCATCGCGGCTCACGAACAGGTTCTCCGAACAGACAACACAGGAGCGTTCCATCCCCATGTCACTGACCCAGTACCGGATTGACCGCGACGGCGCAGACCGTCTGCTCTTTCTCATGCACGGCTACACCGCCGAGCAGCACCACCTCGCGTCGTACGTGCCGTTGGTCGACCCAGACGAACGATTCAGCGCCATCGCGCCCCGGGGACCGATCGACATGCCCGACGGCGACGGCGCGGGCTGGTGGACCATCGACCTCGACACGTTCGAATCCGACCTCTCACAGTTCGTGCCCTCGCTCGAGATGCTCGAATCCTTCATCGCGGACGAGGCCGACAAGGCAGGTGTGCCACTCGAGCGGTGCATCGTGGGCGGGTTCAGCCAGGGCGGCTACCTGTCGCTGGCGCTGGCCGGAAAGACTGGTGCGCCCCGCTACGCCGGGGTGTGGGCCATCTGCGCTGGCCTCCCCAAGGTGCAAGGACTCGACATCGACCTGTCCAACGGCGGCGGCCGACCGGCGCTCTTCCAGTGGGGAACCCGCGACGCCTTCATCGGCCAGGAGCAGCCCAAAGAGGTGATCGCAGCCCTGGGCGCCGGCGGGTGGAACCTGCGCCACCACGCCTACGACATGGCTCACAGCCAGACCATCGAAATGATGGTCGACGCCCGCGAGTGGCTCGCCGAGGTTCTCTGACCCCTTATTCAGACCGCGATCTTGACCAGACAGCCGTCGGTCCGACCGACCAGGAGGGCTGTTTTTGCCAACCAACGTGCGGGCTCAGGCCTGGCGCTGTCTGACATGGCCGACGAACAGGATTCCGGCGACCAGCACCGACACCACGGCCGACACCACCATCGTCTGAGCGAACGACACCGCGAAGGCCTGCGAGGTCTCTGCGATCGTCGCGCCGACCGCAGCGGCGTCGAGCACTCCCGCTAGCGACAGCTCGTAAGCGGCTTCAGCGGCGGCACCCATCGACTCGCTGACCGCGTCGGCCACCTCTGCCGGAACCGCATCGACATCTACGGTGCTGCGGTAGATCGAAGTCGACAGCGCCCCCAGCGTGGCGATGCCCAGCGCAGCGCCGAGCTCTCGAGCGGTGTCGTTGACGGCTGAGCCGATGCCGGCTTTGCGATGGGGGGTGGCGACCATGATGTCGTTGGTGGCGGGCGTCATCGCCAGAGCCAGCCCCACCCCGGCCAAGATCATCGGCCCGACCATGTACCAGTAGCTGGTCTCCGTGTCGACGAAGGCCAACGGGATGAAGGTCAACGCCAGCACGCCGAACCCGGCTGCCATGACCCGGCGCGATCCGAAACGGTGCGCCAGCGGCGCAGTAAAGGGAGACACCACCATCGACGCCAGCGCTTCGGGCATGGTGGCCAACCCCGCTTCGAGGGCGGTGTAGCCCAGCGAGAACTGCACATACAGCGCGAACAGGAACCAGAAGCCGATCATCACCACGAACGTCATGGTCACCACGGCCACGCCGACGCTGAAGCGGCTGTCGGCGAACAGCTCCAAAGGCATCATCGGATGGCGGGCGCGCTGTTGCCAGCGCAGCAGCACTGCGCCGAAGACGACGGCCACCGCGAAGGCGGCCAGCACCGGTGCCGACGTCCAGCCCTGCTCGGGACCCTCGATGATGCCGTAGATCAGCGCGATCATCGCCACGATCGACAGCGCGGCCCCGGCCGGGTCAAGATGACGGGGCTCGGCGTCCCGAGAGCGGGGCAGCCACAGCACCATCACCGCCATCACGACCACCACCACCGGCACGTTGTAGAGCAGTCCGGCCTCCCACCCCCATGAAGGCACGATCCACCATCCGGTGACGAACAGCCCGGTGACCAGCGGGCCGATGGCCGCGCCGCCCCCGGCGAACCCGGCCCAGATGGCGATGGCCCTGGGCCGCTCCGGGGGCGGGAATATGTCGATCAGCAGCGACAGCGTGGCCGGCATCACGAAGGCGGCGGCCAGCCCCATCAGCGCTCGGGCCGCCACCAGGACCTCCACCGAGGTGGCCAGCCCGCCTCCCAGCGCGCCGATGCCGAACACTGCGAGCCCGGCGAGCAGGGCGCCCTTGCGTCCGTAGCGATCGCCGATCGCGCCGCCGGTCATCAGCAGGCCGCCGAAGGGAAGGGCGTAGGCGTTGACGATCCACTGCAACTGCGGACCGGTCACGCCCAGGTCGCGCTGCAGCGTGGCCAGCGCCACGTTGAGGCCCGACACCGACATCACGACCAGCACCAGCGTGAGGCTGAGCACGCCCAGCAGGAACCAGCGCCGGGCGTGCACATCGGGCTGTTCCCAGAGATTCACCTCGCTCACGCTAGATGACAGCTCCCGGCACCGGTGTCGCGCGCAAGCCTCCAGCTCAGCCGGGCGGTTCAGATCAGCAGCGCCTCAGCAGAAGCGAGCAAAGCGACGTGACCGCCAAGAATCGGCAAGGCGAAGCCCCGCCAAACATCCGCACTAGATTCCGCCCATACCCCGCCCTCGTAGCTCAGTGGATAGAGCATCGGTCTCCTAAACCGTGTGCGCAGGTTCGATTCCTGCCGGGGGCACTGCCGGGCCGCCAACTCACGGCCTCAGCGACACGAGGGGTACGACGGCGGCGCCATCGTCTGTCTGATAGCCGGGGCTCTATCCACTCTACCGACGGTAGGACTCCACATTGTGGAGGTTATGGACTCCACAATGTGGAAGTCTGGGACTCCACTTTGCGGGAACCCTGGACTCCGTTTGTCGGGTGCCGGGAATGCTTCGGGGGATGTGCTGGCTTCTAGAAGCCGTGCCAGCCCTCCAGGTTGGCTGCTTGGGCGACCCACTCCGCCAACTGCTCCTCGTCGAAGCCGTCCTCGTGGATGTCCACCCAGCGCGAGTGCGGGTCCTTGCCTGAGCCGGGCGGGACGGGATTCAGCGCCGCTCCGTTGAAGAAGGTCAGCTTCACGTAGCGGGTGAATACGTGGAAGCTGGCAAACCACCCCCGGCTCTCGACGCCGTAGAAGGGCGAGTTCCATCTCACCGCCTTGCGCAGATCGGGCACGGTGCGCACGATCAGTTCGTCGAGTCGGCGACCGAGGTCGCTCTTCCAGCCCGGCATGGCTGCGATGTAGTCCTGCACGGGAGCGTCGCCATCGGCCTTGGCGATCTGCGGGTTGCCTCCCGACAGCAGCCTCGGCTCCTCAGCACCCATGGCGACCAGTCGATCCCTCGGTGATCATCGCGCTCGCTCCAATCGGTCGTCTCGCATCCCGGACTGACCAAGCGGTCCCAGCGCTTGCGACAGTAGCTTGCCGATGTGAACCGAGACGCCCCGAACCGGCGCTGAGTTCCGCCCGTGTCCTCCATAGACCCATTCGCGCCAGCTCGGCTCGGGCCGGTCGTGCTGCGCAACCGGATCATCAAGGCCGCCACCTTCGAGGGCGTGATGCCCGAGTCGCTGGTCACCCCCGAGCTGATCGACTACCACCGGGCCGTGGCCGCGGGCGGCGCCGCCATGTCCACCGTCGCCTACCTGGCCGTCGCCCCCGAGGGCCGCACCCACGCCGAGTGCATCTGGCTGCGCCCCGAGGCCGTGCCCGGACTGCGCCGGCTCACCGACGCCATCCACAGCGAGGGGGCCGCAGCCGCCGCCCAGATCGGCCACGCCGGGCCGGTGGCCAACTCGCGCTCCAACACGGCCCAGTCGATCGCCCCGAGCAGGCGGTTCAACCCGCTCGCGATGCGGGTCATCCGCTCCGCCACCGACGCCGACATTGCCCGCATCACCAACGACTACGCCCGGGCCGCCCGCCTCGCGGCCGACAGCGGCTTCGACGCCATCGAGATCCACCTCGGCCACAACTACCTGCTCAGCGCCTTCCTCAGCCCCAACCTCAACCAGCGCACCGACGCCTGGGGCGGCAGCCTCGAGAACCGGGCCCGGTTCGGGCGCCAGGCCGTGCAGGCGGTGCGGGCCGCGGCAGGCGACAAGTTGGCCGTCACCGCCAAGGTCAACATGAACGACGGCGTGCCCGGCGGCCTCAAAGACGACGAGAGCCTCGAATTCGCCCGACTGCTCCAGTCCGACGGCGCGCTCGACGCCCTGGCGCTCACCGGGGGAAGCTCCTTCGCCAACCCCATGTACCTGTTCCGGGGCGACGCCCCCCGAGAGGAGTTCGCGGCCACCCTGCCGCCCCATGTCCGGCTCGGCTTCAAGCTGGCCGGGGCCAAGCTCATGCCCGACTATCCCTTCGAGGAGGCCTACTTCCTGCCCAAGGCCCGGCGGTTCCTCGAAGCTCTCGACATGCCGCTGATCCTGCTCGGGGGCATCAACCGGCTCGACACCGTGCAGTCCGCCCTCGACGAGGGGTTCGCCTTCGCAGCCATGGCCCGGGCTCTGCTGCGCCAGCCCGACCTGCCCAACCGCTGGCAGGCGGGCATTGCCAGCGAGGGCAACTGCATCCACTGCAACCGCTGCATGCCCACCATCTACAGCGGCACCCGCTGCATAGTCGACCACCCCGCCCCCATCGCCGCCGGCCGCCCCATCATCTGAACCGCGCCGCTGATTTGGCTATGGACTGTCCCGCATCTGATCCGAGTTGCCTGTACCAGATTACGTGCGCGTAATTTGCAAGATAATCCACATGTGGTGTCGATAAATTATCGACATTGGATGTGGATTAGATATCAACATCAACGCTGGAGCGATGTCAGCGGTGATACAGGACATCGACCAGCGGGGTCTTGCTGTTAGGGCGGTTGGGGGGTGAGCGGTAGCCTCGGCTTGTGCGTCTGTACGACACCGCACGCCGCTCGGTGGTGCCCTTCGAGCCGCCCAGCGAGGTGCGGATCTATGTGTGCGGCATCACCCCGTACGACAGTACCCACCTCGGGCACGCCAACACCTACCTCGCCTACGACCTGCTGACCCGCCGGCTCGAGGATCTGGGCCACCGGGTGCGGATGGTGCGCAACATCACCGATGTCGACGACTCGATCCTGCCCAAGGCCCGCGAGCTCGGCGTCGACTTCCTGGAGCTGGCCGCAGCCGAGACCGCCCGCTTCCACTGCGACATGGAGGCTCTCAACACCCGCCCGGTCGCCGACGAGCCCAAGGCCACCGAGTGGGTGGCCGAGATGATCTCCCTGATCGAGGTGCTCATGTCGGGGGGCCACGCCTACAGCGCCGAAGGCACCACCTGGTTCGACACCGCCACCTGGGGCGGCTTCGGCCGTCTCAGCGGCTACGACACCGCCGCCATGCGAACCCTGGCCGCCGAGCGGGGTGGCACCCCCGACGATCCCCGCCAGCGCAACCCCCTGGACTTCGTGCTGTGGCAGCCGTCGGAGCCCGACGAGCCGTCGTGGGAATCGCCGTTCGGGCCGGGCCGTCCCGGCTGGCACATCGAGTGCAGCGCCATGGCGATGAGCCTGCTCGGCGCCGGCATCGACCTGCACGGCGGCGGCAGCGACCTGATCTTCCCCCACCACGAGTGCGAGCTGGCCCAGAGCGAGGCCGCGGCCAAGCGGCAGTTCGTGAGGCACTGGATGCACTGCGGGATGGTCTCCTACGACGGGGCCAAGATGTCGAAGTCGCTGGGCAACCTCGTGTTCGTGAGCGACCTGTGCAAGGACAGTGACCCGGCCGCGGTCCGCCTCGCCCTGATGGCGCACCACTATCGCGCCGACTGGGAATGGCACGACGATGACATCGCCGAGAGCGAGGCCCTGCTCGACGCCCTCAACGAGGCGGCGCGGCGGCGCAGGGGCGGTGTGGCGGGGGGAGCCGACCCGGCCCCATATGCCCGAAGGCTGCGCGATGCGCTCGACGACGATCTCGACGCCCCACGGGCCAGGGCCGTTCTAGCCGAGATGGCCGACGCCGTGCTCGCAGGCCGACTCGACGACACCGGGCCGGGCGCGCTGGCAGAGCTGTGCTCGCTGTGCGGCATCTCGCTGGAGCCTGCCCCGTCGGCACAGGCTTTGCCTTTGGCCGGCTCGGAATCTGATGCGGCTCTGAGCGACCCGTCGGCCCCATCGTCGGCACCGTCGTCCGACCGACAGTGATCTCGCTGTACGACACTCTGAGCGGGGAGGTGCGGCCGCTAGAGCTGCGTGAGCCGGGCCGGGTGGACATGTATGTGTGCGGGCCGACCGTCTACGACCACCCCCATCTGGGCCACGCCCGCTCCGCGCTCACCTACGACGTGCTGCGCCGCTACCTGGAGTGGCGCAACCTCGAGGTTCGCCATGTGTCCAACGTCACCGACATCGACGACAAGATCATCGAGCGGGCCCGCCGCGAGGGCCGCACCGAGAGCGAGGTGGCCGCCGAATGGGAGGCCGTCTACTTCGACGTGATGGGCCGCCTCGGCGTTCTGGAGCCTCACGAGCGGCCCCGGGCCACCGAATGGGTCGACGATATGGTCGGATTCATTGGGCGGCTCATGGAGGCGGACGCGGCCTACGTCACCCCCAGCGGGGTGTATCTGCGGGTGCGGGACGTGCCCGACTACGGCGACTTGGTGCATCGCAGTCTCGACGACCTGCGGGCCTCGGCCGGAGCCCGGGTCGAGGTGGACGAGGCCAAGGAGGATCCTCTCGACTTCGCCCTCTGGAAGGCGGCCAAGCCCGACGAGCCGTCGTGGCCCTCGCCGTGGGGGCCGGGCCGGCCGGGCTGGCACATCGAGTGCGTGGCCATGAGCCTCGCCATCCTCGGCGAGGGCTTCGACATTCACGGCGGCGGCAACGACCTGGTGTTCCCCCACCACACCAACGAGCGGGCCGAGGCCCTGGCCGCGGGCCAGACCTTCGCCGGCCATTGGATGCACAACGCCATGCTCAACATCGACGGCCAGAAGATGGCGAAGTCGCTGGGCAACTACCGCACTGTGGAGGAGTTGCTCCTGGAGCACCCGGACAATGCTCGGGCCTTCCGCCTGCTGGTGCTGCAGACCCACTACCGCAAGACGATGGAGGTAACCCCCGACCTATTGGCCTCAGCCCGCGCCGCAGTCCAGCGTCTCGACGCCCTAGCCCGCCGGCTGAAGGCGGCCTCGACCGAAGGCAATGCGGTTGAGCCGGCTCTCGCCGAATGTGTCGAGTCAAGTCTCGATCCAGGCCCAGGTTCGAGTGTGCCTCATGGAGTCACGGAACGCGGCTCGATAGTCCTGAGCGACGGTGACTTGGAGGAATGGCGTACTGCCGCTGAAGGGACCGCTGAGGGGTTCAGCGCAGAGCCTGTGTCGCCTAGACACCAGCGCCGGTTCTGTGCGGCCATGGACAACGACTTGCGCACCCCTCTGGCCCTGACCGAGGTGTTCACGTTGGTGCGCCGGGCGAACACGGCGTTCGATGCCGCATCCCCCGACGGACGTATCTATGCGGCCATGGCCATTGAGCTCGCGAAATCGCTGGGACTCATGGACGAGGGCGCTGAGCCAGCCGCCGATTCGGGCGATGCCGAGATCGAAGACCTCGTGGCTCGGCGGCAGGCGGCTAGGGACGCTAGGGACTGGGCCACCGCCGACTCGCTGCGTGACGAGCTGTCGGCGCTGGGCGTGGTGGTGGAGGACACCCCGAACGGCCCGATCTGGCATCGGGCTTGATCGTGCTTGACGAACTTGAACCGGCGGAGGGGGCGTGAGCGTTCTCGGCAATCGGGTGCTGCGCACTGAGGATCCGCGGATGCTCACCACGGGTGGCCGCTATGTGGCCGATCTGCCGCTTGAGAGCGCGGCCCATGCCTGCTTCGTGCGGGCCACGGTTGCTAGTGGGCGCCTCATCGGCATCGACACTGCCGAGGCTCGGAGCTGCCCCGGAGTGCTCGGCGTGTTCACCGCGACCGAACTGGGCCTGCCAGATCTGAAACCCATTCCAATGGTCAACCCGAGCATGGCCCGGCCGGTGCTGGCCCGCGACATCGTCCGGTTCGTGGGCGAGCCGGTAGCGGTGATCGTGGCTGAGACTGCCGCGTCAGCGGCCGACGCGGCCGAGTTGGTGGTGGTCGACCTTGAGCCGGGGCCCGCGGTGGTGGCGCTGCCTGACGCCCTCAATGGCGACTCGCTGGTCCATCCCGACGCCGGAACCAATGTGGCCTTCGACATGCCCGCCATGGTCCATGCCGCTGGCGATACCCAAACGGCTGCACTGGGCGTGGGTGCAGGGGCACCCGCCGCCGTGTCAAAGTCGTCCGCTGAGGCCGGCGCACCCGCAGCGCTTGATTTCTCGGGATGCGAGGTCACGGTGGAGGCTTCGCTGGTCGGCCCGCGGCTGGCGGCAGTGCCGTTGGAGCCCAGGTCGGCGGCGGCTGAATGGTCTGCCGACGGCGCCCGGCTCACCTTCCACGCCTCCACCCAAGCCCCGCACCGGGTGCGCGACACCCTGGCCACCCTCTGCGGCCTCGATAAGGACGCGGTCCGGGTGGTGACCCCCGATGTGGGCGGCGGCTTCGGAGCCAAAGGCACACCGTCGCCCGAAGAACTCGTGGTGGCCGCGCTGGCCCGTGCCGTCGGTCGGCCGGTGACCTGGACCGAATCGCGGGCCGAGAACCTCGTCTCCCATGTGCACGGACGGGCTCAGAACCAGCGGATCCGCCTCGGTGGCACCCGCGGCGGCCGCATCACCCACTACGAACTCGACATCACCCAGGACGCGGGCGCCTACCCGATGATCGGCGCCTTCCTGCCCACCTACACCCGCAAGGTGTTCACCGGCTGCTACCACATCGCCAACGCCGCGGTGGGCGGGCGCAGCCTCGTCACCAACACTGCGCCGGTCACCGCCTACCGGGGCGCGGGACGGCCCGAGGCCATCTACGCCATTGAGCGGGCCGTCGACCTCTACGCCGCCAGCATCGGCATGGACCCCGCCGAGGTGCGCCGCGGCAACTTCGTGGCGCCCGAGCGCTTCCCATACACCAACCCGGCAGGGAGCACCTACGACTCCGGCGACTACGGCGAGGCCCTCGACCGGGTGCTGGCCGCGGCCAACTACAACGATCTGCGAGCCGAACAGACCCGCCGCCGGGCCGAGAGCGACCCGATGCTGCTGGGCGTCGGCATCGCCTCGTTCGTGGAGAGCACATCGATGGGGCCCAGCGAACTGGGCGAGATCGACCTGGCCCCCGACGGGTCGCTGGTGGTGCGCACCGGAGCCACCGCCTTCGGGCAGGGCCACGCCACCTGCTGGGCCATGATCGCAGCCGGCGCCACCGGCGTGCCGCTGGAGCGCATCACGGTGGTGTCGGGCGACACCGCCAAGATCGCTGCCAGTGGGCTGACGGCCGCCTCCCGCTCGGCCCAGCTAGCCGGTTCGGCCGTGCTGACCGCGGCCCAGCATCTGGTGGAGCTGGGCCGAGTCCAGGCCGCTGTCCAACTAGAAGCTGCCGAGGCCGACGTGGTGCTCGACACCGCCACCGGGCAGTTCCATGTGGTCGGGTCGCCCCAGCCACGGATCGGCTGGGGCGACATCGCCGCCCAAGCAGCGGAGCCGCTGGCCGCGGTCTCGGACTTCGAGCAGCCCGACAACACCTACGCCTTCGGCTGCCACCTGGCCGTAGTCGAGGTGGACTCGGCCACCGGCGACACAAAACTGCGCCGCATCGTCGCCTGCGACGACGCCGGCACGCTCATCAACCC
The DNA here is from genome assembly GCA_022821685.1 of Acidimicrobiia bacterium. Lineage (GTDB taxonomy): Bacteria > Actinomycetota > Acidimicrobiia > Acidimicrobiales > Aldehydirespiratoraceae > Aldehydirespirator. Next base: position 4,509 of record JAJEDD010000030.1, on the reverse strand, counting down.
ACTCATAGCCGAGGGCCAGGTCCAAGGCGGCATAGCCCAGGGCGCAGCCCAGATCCTGCTCGAGGAGATGGTCTACGACGCAGACGGCAACCCGCTGGCCACCAACCTCGTCGATTACCCGGCGATCTCGGCCCCCGACCTGCCCAGCTTCGAACTGATCGGAATGGAGACTCCAACCCCCCTCAACCCGCTAGGAGCCAAAGGCATCGGCGAGTCCGGCACCGTAGGCGCCGGCCCGGCAGTCCTAAACGCCGTCCACGACGCAGTAACCCACCTAGGCATACAAGAGATAGAAATGCCAACCACCCCCCAAAGAATCTGGCGCGCCCTCCAGCAAGCGGTCTAGACCTCAGGGATCCGGGGATTCTACCGGCCTTGTTGCAGCTGTTATATCTTGTTATATCTTGTTATGGCTGTTATATCTTGTCGCGACTGTTATATCTTGTTTCGGTTGTTATATTTGTGAGGCCGCGGGTGGCTGGGTTAGCGGATGCCGTAGATGTAGCCGCCTTTGGTTCCTACTGTGATCAGGCCGTTCCATACCGCGGGGGTGGACTCGATGCAGGCGCCGAGCGAGATGCGCCACAGCTCGGGGGGCTCCACCGTGGTGTCACTCACGTCGAAGGCGTAGAGACCGCCGCCGCAGTCGCCCTGGATCCACACGTCGTCCACGATGGCGGGGCTGGGCCAGGTCGGGCCGGGCAGCTTCTTGGTCCAGCGCACCTCGCCGGTGGCGGTGTCCACGCCGTAGACGTGGCCGGTGTGGGTGGGCACGATCAGCAGGTCGCGGTGCAGGCCCGGCGTGGCCCACACCCCCGAGCCGTCCAGCACGCCCCGCACATGCACGCTCCACACCAGCGGATCGTCGGGCCGGCTCGGGTCGAGCTTGATGATCTGACCCACCTCGTGGGAGCGGGCCGTGCCCCGCTGGTACTCGACCCCGGCGTAGATCATGCCCTCGGCGTCGATCACCAGCGAGGCGTCGATGTCGTCGCCCGCCCAGAAGCGGAACACCCGCTCGGGCGCCGAGACCGGATCGTCGCGCAGTCCCGAGATGTCCCAGCCCTGCACCAAGCCGCCCGAGTTGGCGAAGTACGCCGTGTCGCCGCTGACCGCCACCGAGTTCTCGATCGACAGCTCCGAGCCCACCGCAGCCAACAGTTCGTCGTCCCAGCCCGGCGCATGGAACACCACCTCCGGATCGACGGCCACCAGACCGTCGTCGCCATAGCGCCGGTTCAGCCTGACAATGTGGAACCGGGAGTTCTCGCCGCCGATGAACAGGTGGTCGTCGATCACCATCCCCGACCCGTCCCAGTCGTCGTTCCACACGATCGGGCCGAGGTCGTAGGCGCCCAGCGACCACAGCTCCCGGGGCGTCCCGCCGTCGAAGGCGACCACTCGGAACTGGTTGTCGCGGCTGCCGGTGTACACCAGCGGATAGCCGTCGGGATCAATGGTCACCGAGCCCTTGATGATGTCGCCGGTTACGAAGTCGCCCAGCAGGCGCTCACCGGTGTCGGCGTCGAGGAAGTGGACGCTGCTGCTGAAGGCGCCCACCACCACCCAGGTGCGGCCGTCCCGCTCGAACACGGCGGGCTGGCCCGTCCAGCCGGTGCCGCACCACTGTCGGGGCTCGCCGCCGACCGACGACAGCGAGCACAGCGGGTCGCCCTCGGGGAACCGCCACACCACCTCGGGCGCCGACGGCACCGGACCTCTGCCGTAGTAGGTGCGGGTCGGGTTGCCCCGGAAGGTGAGCAGGCCCTCGACGGCGTCGCCCCACGGCTGCCCCGAGGTCTCGGGATCGACCCAGCCCTCGAACGGGGGGACCGTGGTGGTCGTAGTGGTCGTTGTCGTGGTGGTGGTCGTGGTCGTGGTCGTCGTGGTGGTGGTCGACGACGATGAGGTGGTGGGGGACACGGCGGTGTCGGCCTCGTCGGAGTCGCCCCGGTCGGCCTCCGATGCCCACCGCACCACGATCACAGCGGCCAGCGCCAGCGTCGCCAGCAACAGCGCCGCCATGCGCAGCGTCCTCGGTCGCCCCCACACCGCTACAGCATGCCCAACGCCGTGCCGATCGCTACCGCTCGGCCAATAGACGTTCGCTGGCTTGTGAATGCACCCAGTCGCTTCCCTCGCTGGTCGGCGTGACCGACGAAACGGCGTGAAGGCTGATCAGTGTGACCGACGAAACGGCGTGAAGGCTGATCGATCGCTCGGCGGTCATCCGGCAGTCGTAGGATCGCAGACGTGGGCGGCCACCAACACGCAGGGCTGACCGTCGCCTTCGATGCCGACGACACGCTGTGGCACAACGAGGACCTGTTCCAGGCCGTGCAGCGCGAGTACGAGGACCTGCTCGCCCCGTGGGCCGACGCCGACGGTGTAGCTGAGTGCCTGCACGAGGTCCAGATGTCGAACCTGCCCCGGTTCGGCTACGGCGTCAAGTCGTTCACCCTGTCGATGATCGAGGCTGCGGTGCAGATCAGCGGCGGCTCAATCGACGCCGACCGCACCATCGCCATCATCGGCTACGGCAAGCGCATCCTGGACCGGCCGGTCGAGCTGATCGACGGCGTGGAGGAGGTGCTCGACGCCTTGGCCGACCACCGGCTGATGGTGATCACCAAGGGCGACGTTCACCACCAGCTGGCCAAGGTGGCCGCCAGCGGGCTGGCCGAGCGGTTCTGGCAGGTGGAGGTGGTGGCCGACAAGGACACCGCGACCTACGGCGGGCTGCTGGAGCGCCACAGGATCGACCCTGCCCGGTTCGTGATGGTCGGCAACTCGCTGCGCTCCGACGTGTTGCCGGTGCTGGAGCTGGGCGGCTCGGCGGTCCACGTCCCCTACCACACGACCTGGCGCCACGAGGACGACCACGACGGCCACCATGTCGAGGTGCCCACCCTGGAGACGCTGCGAGAGCTGCCCGACCTGTTGGGAACCTGGAGTGCCGACCGCGGCCTGGGCCCCGACATGGCCCACCCGGCATGAGGCGGTCTCGCCGCCAGCGTGTCGCCAGTGGCAGGCCGGACGCTGAGTCGGCACCGGTCGGTCGCCCCGTGCAAGCGAGCGCTGAGCCCGCATGAGGCGGCTTACCGCCCCAGAGATCGCCGGCTACGACCTGGTGCGTGCTGAGGTGGCCCGACGGGCCCGGGTGCAGCGGGTGCCGCGGCTGGCGCCGGGCATCTGCGGCATGACCGTCGGTCGGCTCATCCTGGTGCGGCGCGACGACGACCGGTCCGGGCGGTGCGTGCTGCTAGCCCACGAACTGGTCCATGTCGCGCACTACGACGACTTGGGAGCAGCCCGGTTCTTGTGGCGGTACCTGAGCGAGTACGTCCGCAACCTCTGGCGCCTGCGCAGCCACCGGCGGGCCTACCTGTCCATCTCCTTCGAGGTCGAGGCCCGGGCCGCGGCCGAGGCTTGGCGGCACCAATTTCCGGGAGCAGAGCCCGATTCGTCCTAACCGCCGGGATTGGTCAAGGGCGAACGGGCGGGGTCAGTACTCGTAGAAGCCTCGGCCGGTCTTGCGGCCCAGCCGGCCCGCGGCCACCATGCGGCGCAGCAGCGGCGGCGGGGCGTAGAAGCGCTCGGCGTACTCGGCGTGCAGCGACTCGGCCGTGAACAGGCACACGTCGAGCCCGATCAAGTCGGCCAGCGTGAGCGGACCCATGGGGTGGCCGGCCCCGAGCTTCATGGCGTCGTCGATGTCGGCGGCTGAGGCATGCCCCGACTCGTACATCTCGATGGCCCCGCAGATGTAGGGCACCAGCAGCTTGTTGACCACGAAACCGGCCCGGTCCGGCGCGGCGACCACCCGCTTTCCGAGCGTGTCGGCGGCGAACGCATTAGCCGCCTCGGTCACGGCCGGCGCGGTCAGCTGGGTGCTGATCACCTCGACGAGCTTCATCACCGTCGCCGGGTTGAAGAAGTGCATGCCCAGCACCTGCTCGGGACGAGACGTGCCCATGGCCACATCGATGATCGGGATCGACGACGTGTTGGTGGCCATGATCGCGCCCGGGTCGAGCACCCGGTCGAGCACCTCGAAGATCTCCAGCTTGAGCGCCAGATTCTCAGGGACGGCCTCGAGCACCAGATCGCAGCCGGCCAAGTCCTCCAGGTTCGTGGTCCAGGTGACCGCTGCGGCGGCAGCCCGCCCCGCCTCGTCGAGCTTGCCCCGGGCCACGCCGCGGTCCATCGAGCCCTCAACCCGCGCCTTCCCCGCCTCCACCAGCTCCGGCGTCGCCTCGCGGGCCACCACCCGCAGGCCGTTGCGAGCAACGACCTCCACGATTCCGCTGCCCATCGTGCCGACGCCGATCACGCCGACCGTGCCGATCTCCATGTGATTCTCCTATCCGGGTACTGGTGGGCAACCGACGAAGCTAGCGGGGCCTTTCCCGCTCTTGTTCGCTGCGCTCACGGGCCGCCCAAACCACAGCGTCACAGCCCACGGCCTCGCCCGTATGGACCGCACTGCTCACCGATCCGCTCGGCCGA
>JAJEDD010000027.1 GCA_022821685.1 Acidimicrobiia bacterium | reverse complement strand
AGAGGCCGAGCGAATAGGCGAGCGATTCCGGCCCATACGGGCGAGGCCGTGGCCCGAGCGGCCCGTGAGCGCAGCGAACAAGAGCGGGAAAGACCCCGATGCGACGCGACTGGCTCTCACCAATTTGGGCGCCCTCTTAGTGAGACGGACATGCGCTACGTGAGCACGCGGTCGTCGGTGGGCGACCGCGCCCGGCTCGGCTTCGACGACGTGCTGCTGGGCGGTTTGGCCGGCGACGGGGGGCTCTACGTGCCAGAGCATGTGCCCAAGCTCCCCGACTGCGCACGTCCGGACAGCTACGCCGAGCTGGCCGCCCGCATCATGGGCCCCTATGTGGGCGGCACCGTTGACGACGACGGTCTGGCGGAGCTGGTGGCCGACGCCTACGCCACCTTCGACCACCCTGAGGTCTGTCCGCTGGTCGCCCTCGACGACGACCACTGGCTGCTCGAGCTGTTCCACGGGCCCACATTCGCCTTCAAGGACGTGGCCCTGCAGGTGGTGGCCCGGCTGTTCGACCACGAACTGGAGCGGCGCGACGAAAGGGCCATGATCGTGGCGGCCACCTCGGGCGACACCGGCTCGGCCGCCATGGAGGCGGTGGCCGGGCGCGACCGCCTCGACATCGTGGTGCTGCACCCCGCCGGCCGCACCAGCGAGATCCAGCGACGCCAGATGACCACGCTGGAAGCGCCCAACGTCCACGCGGCGGCGGTGGACGGCACCTTCGACGACTGCCAGGACCTGGTCAAGGCCATGTTCGGTGACGAGCGGTTCCGCACTGAGTCGAGGCTGGCCGCGGTCAACTCGATCAACTGGGCCCGGGTGGCGGCCCAGATCGTCTACTACGTGTGGGCGGCGCAGCGGCTGGCCGGTGACCGGCCGGTCACGTTCTGCGTCCCCACCGGCAACTTCGGCAACGTGCTGGCCGGCCACTACGCCCGCCGCATGGGCCTGCGGATCGGGCGCCTGCTGATCGCGTCCAACACCAACGACATCCTCAGCCGGCTCATCGAGACCGGCGAGTTGGCCACCCACGACGTGACGCCCACCCTCTCGCCCAGCATGGACATCCAGATCTCGTCCAATCTGGAGCGCCTGCTGTTCGAGCTCTTCGACGGCGACGGCGCGGCCACTGCCGAGTTGCTGGGCCAGTTCCGGGCGCGGGGCCGGGCCCGGCTGACCCCGCAGCAGCATCAGCGACTGGCGGCCGAGTTCTTCGGCGACCGGCTCAACGACCGCGAGACGCTGGAGGTCATGGGCCGCGTCCGCGCCGAGGCGCAGATGTTCATCGACCCCCACACCGCGGTCGGGGTGGGAGTGGCCCAGCGCGGTCGCCGCCCCGGCGAACTGGTCGTGTCCCTCGCCACCGCCCACCCGGCCAAGTTCCCCGAGGCGGTGGCACGCGCCACCGGAAGCCCGCCCCCCGCGCCCTTGGCGCTGGCGGCGGTGGCCGACCGGGCCGAGCGCTGCACGTCGCTGCCTAACGATGCCGAGGCGGTCAAGGATTTCGTCAGATCGGTGCGCAGAGACTGAGAGACCGAGCTTGCGAGGCCGTGGTCCAGCAGCCCGTGAGCGCAGCGAACAAGAGCGGGAAGCACCCCCTTGCCACGCGAGAGACTTTCACCTATCCGCGCAGCCCCTACGGACTTGCATCTACCGGCGCGCTCTCTGCGTTTCGCCACGAGTCGGCCAGCCTCTCGGGCCGCAGCCGGTTGTGGTGACTGCATCTGGTGCGTAGCCTTCCGTCGCATCGGCGTGCGCCTTGGGCGTGACAGCTCGATCCGGCTCGTGATGCGTCGCTTCGCCGAGCCGGGATACCTGAATCCGACAACCCGGAGAACTCATCCGTGGAAGCGACCGAGATGCGGCGGTCCACGCTGCAACGCAAAGATCGCGGCGAACTCAATCAGATCGCGGCGGCACTGGGCGCCAAGCCCTCCAGCCGGGCTCGCAAGGACGAGATCATCCAGCTGATCATCGACCTCACCGCCGACGGTGCCAGGATCGTGCCGCCGCCGCCCGAGTCCGATGATGCTTCGGTGGCCGACTCCGAGGAGGCCCGCCCCGCCCTCGACACCGCCGCCGACGGGAGCAACGGCCGTCAGGGCGAAGACGGCGGCAACGGCACCGCCAATAGCCGCGACGAGCAGCGCGCCCCCGACCGCGCCGAGGAGGAGACCGATCCGGGCAACCGCCGCCGCCGCCGCCGCAACCGGGACCGGGACCGCGACCGCGACGACGGCTGGGACGGCGATCCGGTGGCGGTCTCGGGCCGCCTCGACCTGCGCGACGAGGGCTACGGCTTCCTGAGGGTGGACGGCTGTCTGCCCAACCGCAACGACGCCTACGTGCCGGTCAAGACAATCCGCCAGTACGGCCTGCGCCGCGGCGATCACCTGACGGGCACCTCCCGACCCGCCAACCGGGCCGAGAAGAACCCGGCCCTGCTCACGCTGCAATCCATCAACGGCGGACCGGCGGAGCTGTCGGACCGTCCGGCGTTCGAGAACCTAACCCCCATCCACGCGGTGCGCCGCCTCACGCTGGAGCAGCCCGAGGATCCCGGCGCCATCACAGCCCGGCTCATCGACCTGGTGGCGCCCATCGGCGTCGGCCAGCGAGTCCTGGTGCGCGGTCCCCGGCGATCGGGCGCCTCGGAGCTGCTCGCCGCGGTGATCTCCGCCATCGAGGCGAACGAGCCCGACATCTTTGTGATGGGGCTGTTCGTTGACCAGAGGCCCGAGGACATCACCGAGGTGCGCCGCTGCGTGCGCAACGGCGACGTGGCCGCCACCTCGTTCGACCAGACCCCCGAGGAGCATGTGCAGACGGCCGAGATGACCGTCGAGCGGGTCAAGCGCCTCGTCGAGTCCGGCCAGAACGTCGCGGTGGTGCTCGACAGCCTCACGTCTGTGGCCCAGGCATACAACGCCGCGCTCTCCAATGCGGGGCGGGCCTACAGCGGCAGCGTCGAGAGCGGTGCCGTGCATATGCCCAAGAAGCTGTTCGGAGCGGGCCGCAACGTCTCCGAGGGCGGTTCGCTGACGATGATCGCCTCGATCGCCTCCGACGGCTCCAGCTCGCTGCCCGGCGTGCTGTGTGACGAGTTCACGGGCACGGCCAACACCGAGATCCGCCTCGACCGGTGGGCCGCACAGCTCGGTCTGTTCCCGGCCATCGACGTGACCGCCTCGGTGTCGCGCGACGAGGAGCGCTTCCTCGATGCCGACGAGGTGCAGGCCCTGAAGCAGCTGCGGCGCAGCCTCGCCGACGGCATCGATGACCGCGATCCGCGAGCCGTGGTCAAGGCCCTGGAGGCGGCCCTCGCCAAACTCGGCGGCACCGCCTCCAACGCAGAGTTGCTGCGCTGATCCGACTCCCGGCTGAAGCAGGCGAAAGTTCGTTGCCGATGGGGTTGTTACCGGCCCACTCGACTTACAGACTAGTGCTCCGATGAAGACCGACATTCACCCCGAGTACCGGCTGGTCGTCTTCTCCGACCAGTCCGCCGGCACCTCGTTCCTCACCCGCTCCACCATCTCCACCGAAGACACCATCGAGTGGTCCGACGGCAACACCTACCCGCTGGCGAAGGTGGAGATCTCCAGCGCCAGCCACCCCTTCTTCACCGGGACGATGCAGATCGTCGATACTGCGGGCCGGGTCGAGCGCTTCGAGCGCCGCTACGGGCGCCGCAAGGGCCGCGGGTAGCCGCCGCAGGACCAGCGGGCGCCGTCGACGATGGATCACAGCGAGCGGAGCACCCGGGCAGGCGCGGGCGACGCGCTGGCCAAGGCGTTCGAGATGATCGCCACCCCCGCCATCTTCGGCTTCGGTGGCTGGCTCATCGACGGTCGCCTCGGCACGTTCCCCGCGTTGACTCTGGTGCTGGCGGTGGTGGTGTTCGGCTATCAGGTGTGGAGCTTCGCCCGCGCCTACGGCACTTCGATGGATGAGGCCCTCGAGAGCCGCCGGGCCACCTACGGCGGTCCCGACCCAGCAGCCGAAGGCCAGTCGTGAGCGTCACGTCATGAGCCTCACATCGGGCGCGGCTCCAGAAGTCGAAGCGGACTCGGCAGTCGAAGTGGGCTCAGAAGTCGAAGCGGGCTCAGGAGCGGGCGCAGCTGCGCCCGAGCGGGCCGTGGCGCGCGACATGATCCGGCGCTCCGCGGTGTTCGCGGTTCCGCTGCTGGCCGGCGGCGCGGTGGGCTGGGGCTGGACCGGGGCCCTGTCGGTCACCCTCGCCCTGGCGCTGGTGCTGGTCAACTTTGCGCTGGGCGCGGCCGCCATCGGCTGGGGCGCCCGCATTGGTCCGGCCGCGCTGATGGCCTCGGCGATGGGTGGATACGTGGTCCGACTCGGTATCGTCACCGCCGCTGTGCTGCCCGTCCGCAACCACGACTGGTTCGAGGTCCTGCCCTTCGCGGCAGCCCTGCTCGCCACCCACTTGGGCCTTCTGATCGTGGAGGCCCGCCACGTCTCGGCCTCGCTGGCCTTCCCGGGCCTCAAGCCGCCGCGGCTGCGGCCGGAGGTTTCGACATGAGCCTCCTCGCCCTCGAGTTCCCCCCGGTCAGCCACCTGTTCGACTGGCCCACCATCTGGTTCGACGGCACGCCGCTGGCCGTCAACAAGACCGTCCTCATATATCTGGCCGCCACCGCCGCCACCATCGTGCTGTTCGGTCTGGCCGGCCGGCCCCGCGAGTCGCTGGTTCCCGCGGGCGTGCAGCATGTGGCCGAGTCGGGGGTGAACTTCATCGAGAACTCGGTGGTGATGCAGACCATCGGACCCGACGGCAAGAAGTTCATGCCCCTGTTGACGTCGATGTTCTTCTTCATCCTGTTCTCCAACATCACCGAGGTCGTGCCGTTCATCCAGTTCCCGGCCAACAGCCGGATGGCCATCCCCATCACCCTGGCCGTGCTGGTGTGGGTGATCTACAACGTGGTCGGGGTCCGCAGCCAGGGTCCGTTCGGCTACCTCAAGAACTCTCTGTTCCCACCGGGCGTGCCCAAGGTGCTCTATGTGATCGTCACGCCCATCGAGCTGGTCTCCACCTTCGTGGTGCGGCCCTTCTCGCTGGCCATCCGGCTGTGGGCCAACATGGTGGCCGGGCACCTGCTGCTGGTCACCTTCGCCATATTGTCGGCCACGCTGTGGGAGTTCTTCTACGTGCCCGCCGCGCTGCCTTTCGTGATGCTCATCTTGATGACCGCCTTCGAGATCCTGGTCTCGTTCCTGCAGGCCTTCATCTTCACCATCCTCACCGCGGTCTACATCGGCGGCTCCATGCATCCCGAGCACTAGTCCCGCCGCGGCGGCTTGCTTCCACCCGACCCACCCAGTCACCAAGATCACCCCAGTCACCAAGACAACACCAGTCACACAACAACAGGAGAACCACAGTGCTAAGTCTTCTCGCACAGACCGGCCCCGGCGAGTTCCTCGACGGGCTCTCGGCCATCGGCGCCGGCCTCGGCTACGGCCTGGCCGCGGTCGGCCCCGGCGTGGGCATCGGCATCGTGGTCGGCAACGCCATCTCGGCCATGGCCCGCCAGCCCGAGTCCGCCGGAATGGTCCGCACCACGATGTTCCTCGGAATCGCCTTCACCGAGGCGCTGGCCCTCATCGGGTTCGTGGTCTTCATCCTGCTGCTCCCCTAGAGGCCGAGCGGATAGGGGCAACCCATGAAGACACACGCGAGGCGTGGAGCGAGGCCGTGGGCTGTGACGCTGGGGTTTGGGCGGCCCGTGAGCGCAGCGAACAAGAGCGGAAGTCGAGGGACGGCGATCATGGCAAGAACAACGGTCAAGCTCTTCGCCGCTTTGGGCGCGACCGGCGCGCTGCTGCTCGCCGCCGCCTCGCCGGCTCAGGCCGCGGGCGAGACCATCGGCGGCTGCATCCTCGAGCAGGTGCACCACGCCGAGGAGGAGTACGGCAGCCTGAGCGCCGTCGAAGCCGACGAGAACGCCTTCAAGTCTTTCGAGGACGACCTGGAGGGCTGCGTGGAGGCGCCCAGCCCGATCCTGCCTGAGCTCGACGAGATCATCTGGGGCGGGTTGGCCTTCGTGATCCTCTTCGGGTTCATGGCCTGGAAGGGCTTCCCCGCGGTGAAGCGGGCCATGGACGCCCGCTCCGAGAAGATCCGGGCCGACCTCGACGCCGCCGACGCGGCCAAGGCCGACGCCCTGCGCACCAAGTCCACCTACGAGGCCGAGTTGGCCGAGGCCAAGACGGCCGCGGCGGCCATCATCGACGAGGCCCGGGGCCAGGCCGACCAGCTCCGCCAGGATCTGCAGGCACGAGCCGAGGCCGACATCGCCGAGCAGCGGGCCCGAGCCGCCAACGACATCGAGTCGAGCCGCCGCCAGGCCCTCGACGACCTGCGCACCGAGGTGGCCGCCATCGCGGTGGGCGCGGCCGAGCGGGTGGTCGGCGCCAGCCTCGACGCCGACGTGCACCGCTCCCTGATCGACGGCTACATAGACGAGGTGGCCGGCGCAGGCCGCAACGGCGACGGGAACTGAGCGGTGCACCGCACTGTCCCCATAGAGCGAGCGAAAATAGGTGAGAGCCGGTCGCGTCGCAGCGGGGTCTTTCCCGCTCTTGTTCGCTGCGCTCACGGGCCGCCCAAACCCCGACAACACAGCCCACGGCCTCGCCCGTATGGGCCGGAATCGCCCGCCTATTCGCTCGGCCTCTTAGAGCGAGCGCAAATAGGTGAGAGCCGGTCGCGTCGCAGCGGGGTCTTTCCCGCTCTTGTTTGCTTCGCTCACGGGCCGCCCAAACCCCGACAACACAGCCCACGGCCTCGCCCGTATGGGCCGGAATCGCTCGCCTATTCGCTCGGCCTCTTAGCCAGCGGCAGGCCCTGAGCGATGGTTGACCAGGCCGCCTCCGACCGCATCGGCGGCTACGCCGACGCCGTGCTGGCCGTGGCCCGGGCCGAGGGGGCCCAGGCCGAAGTCGAGGCCGAGCTGTCGCGTTTCGCGGCCGCGCTGCGGTCCAGCGACGAATTGCAGTCCACCCTCGCCGACTCGGTCATCGACGTGGAGCGCCGGCTGCAGATCACCGAGGACCTGCTGGCAGGCCGGGCGCTGCCCGCCACCGCCGCGCTGGTGTCGATGGTGGTCGGCGCGGGCCGCGGTGGCGAGCTGATCGAGATCATCGACGCGGCCATCGACCGGGCCGCGGCCGGCCGCAACCGTCGGGTGGCCCGGGTGCGCAGCGCGGTGGAGCTCACCGGCGAGCAGCGGTCCCGGCTGGCGGAGGCCATCAGGGCCTCGTCGGGACTCGAAGTGGAGATCCAGGCTGTGGTCGATCCCAGCGTGGTCGCGGGGGTGGTCACCGAGATCGGCGACGACGTGATCGACGGCAGCGTGCGCAGCCGCCTGCAGCAGATGCGAAGCGGCCTCGGCTGAGCGGTCGGGCCGTTACCTAGGAGATTGAGCGACCCAACATGGATGACCTGACATGAGCGACACGGCACAACTGACGATCAACACGGCCGACATCGCGGCCGCCATCCGCCAGAACCTCGAAGGGTTCGCCCCGTCGCTGGAGCAGTCCACGGTGGGCCGAGTGCTTGAGGTCGGCGACGGCATCGCCCGGGTCTCGGGGCTGCCCGACGCGGCCGTCAACGAGATGCTGCGCTTTGCCAACGGCGCCGTCGGCCTGGCCCTGAACCTCGACGAGAGCTCCATCGGCGCGGTGGTCCTCGGCGACGTGGAGGGCATCGAGGAGGGCCAGCCGGTGCAGGCCACCGGCGACATCCTGTCGATCCCGGTGGGCGACGGGCTGCTCGGCCGGGTGGTCAACCCGCTGGGCGAGCCGGTGGACGGCAAGGGGCCGCTGTCCAACCCGATCCCGAGGCGCATGGAGATCCAGGCGCCGGGCATCACCGGGCGCAAGCCGGTGCACGAGCCGATGCAGACCGGCATCAAGTCCATCGACTCGCTCATCCCCATCGGCCGGGGCCAGCGCGAGCTGATCATCGGCGACCGCAAGACCGGCAAGACCACCATCGCCCTCGACACCATCCTCAACCAGCGCGGCCTCGACGTGAAGTGCATCTACGTGGCCATCGGCCAGAAGGCCTCGACGGTGGCCCAGGCGGTGGCCACCCTCGACGAGCTCGGGGCCATGGACTACGCCGTGGTGGTGGTGGCGCCCGCGTCGGATCCGGCGCCCTACAAGTATCTGGCCCCCTACGCGGGCTGCGCCATGGGCCAGCACTGGATGGAGAACGGCCAGCACGCCCTGGTCATCTACGACGACCTGTCCAAGCAGGCCGAGGCCTACCGCCAGGTGTCGCTGCTGCTGCGCCGGCCGCCGGGGCGTGAGGCCTATCCCGGCGATGTGTTCTACCTGCACAGCCGTCTGCTGGAGCGCGCCGCCAAGCTCAGCGACGACCGGGGCGCGGGCTCGCTCACCGCGCTGCCGATCATCGAGACCAAGGCCGGCGACGTGTCGGCCTACATCCCCACCAACGTGATCTCCATCACCGACGGCCAGATCTTCTTGCAGGACGACCTGTTCAAGTCGGGCATCCGCCCCGCGGTGGACGTGGGCATCTCGGTCAGCCGGGTCGGCGGCGCGGCCCAGGTGAAGGCCATGAAGACCGCAGTGGGCACCCTCAAGGGCGACCTGCAGCAGTTCCGGGAGCTGGAGGCCTTCGCCGCCTTCGGCTCCGACCTCGACGCGGTGTCGAAGGCCCAGCTCGAGCGGGGCTACCGCCTCACCGAGCTGCTCAAGCAGGGCGTCAACAGCCCGCTGCCGGTGGAGGAGCAGGTGGTGTCGATCTACGCCGGCACCCACGGCTACCTCGACGAGGTGCCCATCGGCGACGTGCGCCGCTTCGAGAGCGAGCTGCTCGACTGGTTCCGGGCCCGGGAGGCGGTCACGCTGGCCGAGATCCGCGACAACGGGGCCATCTCCGACACCGAGGACTTCGACGCCCGGGTCAAGGCCTTCGCCGACCAGTTCGAGACCTCCGAGGCCGCCGCGGGAACCGAGCCCGAGGCGACCGGGCAGGGCGCCGAGCAGGCCACCATGGTGGACGCCGACACCACCCTGCCCGAAGAGGACCTGAGCCGGGACGAGGGCTAGGGGCGGGCGAGGACTAGGCGAGGGCAATGACTGGGCACGGGCAGTGACAAGGCACAGGAAGTAAGAGGGCAGGGGCCGAACCGTGCCTGGAGGCAGAGAACGCGAGCTGCGCCGACGCATCGGCAGCATCCAGTCCACCAAGAAGATCACCCGCGCCATGGAGCTGATCGCGGCCACCCGGGTGGTGAAGGCCATGCAGCGGGCCAACGCGGCCCGGCCCTACGCGAGGCTGATCACCAGCGTGATCGAGGACCTCGCCGCGGGCGGGGCCGAAGTCGACCATCCGCTGCTGCGCCAGGCGCCGGAGGTGCGCAACGTCGGCTTCATCGTCATCACCGGCGACCGCGGCCTCGCCGGGGCCTACAACACGTCGGTCATTCGCACCGCCGAGCGCCAGCTCATGGGCCATGTGTCCGAGGGCAAGGGCTATTCGCTGTGCTGCGTGGGCCGCAAATCGGCCAGCTACTTCCGCTTCCGCAACTACCGCATCGACAGCGCGGCATCGGGCTTCAGCGACAACCCGTCCTACGACGACGCCCGCCGCATCGCCGAGACCGTCAGCGAGTCGTTCCTGTCGGAGGCGGTCGATCAGGTGGAGCTCATCTACACCGAGTTCGTGTCGATGGGCACCCAGCGGGTGGTGGTGCGGCGCTTCCTGCCCCTTGTCGACACCGAGATGATTGCCAGGGAAGGCTCGGGTGCGGGCCGCGAGGGCAGCTTCGAGTTCGAGCCGTCGCCCGAGGCGGTGCTGGAGGCGCTGCTGCCCCGCTACACCGAGGCCCGGCTCTACGGCGCTCTGCTCGACGCGGCCGCATCCGAGCACGCCAGCCGCCAGCGGGCCATGAAGGCGGCCACCGACAACGCCGAGGAGCTGATCACCAAGCTGTCGAGGGCCATGAACCAGGCCCGCCAGGACGCCATCACCACCGAGATCATGGAGATCGTGGGCGGGGCCGAGGCCCTCGGCGGCGACTCGGGCGATGCCGGCGATGTCGATGTTGCTTTGGCGTCGATGCTGGCCGGCGAGGATGTCTCGATGCTGAGCGCCGCGGGGGCTTCGCCCGCTTAGAACCACACCGACAGCACCAGACGGACAGAACCACACAGAAAGAAAGCCACTCACCAATGACCATCACCGAATCGGCCCCAGGCACTGGGACGGACCAGACCGACCGGACCGACCTTCGCACCGGCCGCATCGTCGGCATCGCCGGCCCGGTCGTGGACGTGGAGTTCCCGGCTGGGCACCTGCCCGAGATCAACACCGAGCTCGAGTTCACCGTCGTCGTCGACGGCGCCGACGTACGGGTGCCCGCCGAGGTGGCCCAGCAGATCGGCGACAACCGGGTGAGGGCCATCGCGCTCAAGCCCACCGACGGCCTCACCCGCGGCACCGAGGTGCGCAACACCGGCCACGGCATCCAGGTGCCGGTGGGCGACGACACCCTCGGCCACGTGTGGAACGTGATGGGCGAGTGCCTCGACACGCCGGGCTACAACACGCCCGAGCGCTGGGACATCCACCGTCCCGCCCCCGCATTCGATTCGCTGGAGCCGTCGTCGCAGATGTTCGAGACCGGCGTCAAGGTGATCGACCTGCTCACCCCCTACAAGCAGGGCGGCAAGATCGGCCTGTTCGGCGGCGCGGGCGTGGGCAAGACCGTGCTCATCACCGAGATGATCACCCGGGTGGCCACCAACCACGGCGGCGTGTCGGTGTTCGCCGGCGTGGGGGAGCGCACCCGCGAGGGCACCGACCTGTTCCTGGAGATGGGCGAGACCGTCATGGGCGACGGCACCACCCGGGTGCTCGACAAGGCCGCCCTGGTGTTCGGCCAGATGGACGAGCCGCCCGGCGTGCGCCTGCGGGTGGCGCTGGCCGGAGTGACGGTGGCCGAGTACTTCCGCGACGTGCAGAACCAGGACGTGCTGCTGTTCATCGACAACATTTTCCGGTTCGTGCAGGCCGGCTCGGAGGTGTCCACCCTGCTGGGCCGGATGCCCTCGGCGGTGGGCTACCAGCCGACCCTGGCCGACGAGATGGGCGAGCTGCAGGAGCGGATCACCTCCACCAGGGGCAAGTCGATCACCTCGCTTCAGGCCGTGTACGTGCCCGCCGACGACTACACCGACCCGGCGCCGTTCACGTCGTTCACCCACTTCGACGGGACCACCGAGCTGAGCCGCGACATCGCCGCACTGGGCATCTACCCCGCGGTGGACCCGCTGGCGTCCACGTCCACCATCCTCGACCCGCTGGTGGTGGGGGAGCGCCACTACGCGGTGGCCCGCCGGGTGCAGGAGGTGCTCCAGCGCTACAAGGAGTTGCAGGACATCATCGCCATCCTCGGCCTCGACGAGCTCTCCGAGGAGGACCGGGTGACGGTGGACCGGGCCCGCAAGGTGCAGCGCTTCTTGTCGCAGCCCATGTTCGTGGCCAAGAACTTCACCGGCCAAGACGGCATCTTCACTCCGGTGGCCGAGACCATCGAGTCGTTCGAGGCGCTGGTCAACGGCGACATGGACGACCTTCCCGAGCAGGCCTTCTACATGGTGGGCGGCGCCTCCGACGTGGAGCGCAAAGCCGCCGAGCTGCAGGCCTGACATGCGGGTTCAAGCCGTGGGCCCGGTACTGCTTCGGCCGGAGCCTGACGTGGCTGCTCGTGCCGTTGTGGGCTGGGTAGTGCCTCAGTGAGCGCTTGACATGCGTGAGAGCCGGGCATGGGCAGTGCCAGCGTGAGAGCCTGAAATGGCTGTAGAGCTCGACGTGGAGCTGGTCTCGCCCGAGGACGTGACCTACTCGGGCACCGCCGAGATGGTGATCGTGCGCACGGTGACCGAGGGCGACATCGCCTTCCAGGCCGGGCATGTGCCGTTCCTGGGGGTGCTGGCCCCCTGGTCGGTGGATGTGTTGCGCCCCGGCGGCGAGCGCGACACCTTCGCGGTGCACCGCGGCTTCGTGGAGGTCAGCCACAACAAGGTGACCGTCCTGTCGGACGTGTCCGAGGCGGCCGACGAGATCGACACGGCCCGAGCCGCCGCGGCCCGACAGCGGGCCGAAGAGACGCTCAAGTCCCACCCCGACAACGCGGCCGCGGTCGCGGCGCTAGAGCGGGCCGAACTCCGCCTGAGAGTCGCGGCGGCCTAGAGGTTGAGCGAATAGGCGAGCGAGTCCGGTGCCGCCTATTGCGAGTCCGGTACGAGACTTCTAGAGATCCCGGGCTTTGCGGTGGCGGTGGCGGCCCTCGATCAGGCGCACCGTGCCGGACCGGCTGCGCATCACCAGCGACTGGGTGTGGCAGTAGTTGGCGTCGAAGTGCACGCCCTGGAGCAGATCGCCGTCGGTCACTCCGGTGGCGGCGAAGAAGCAGTTGTCGGTGTTGACGAGATCGTCCTGGGTGAGCACTCGCTCCACCTCGTAGCCCAGCTTGGTGAGGGCCTTGCGCTCGTGGTCGTTGCGGGGCCACAGGCGACCCTGCAAGGCGCCGCCCATGCACTTGATGGCCGCCGCAGTGATCACGCCCTCGGGGGTGCCGCCGATGCCGAAGAGGATGTCGGCGCCGGTGTGGGGCCAGGCGGTGGAGATGGCGCCGGCCACGTCGCCGTCGGGGATCAGCCGGATGCGGGCCCCGGCCTCGCGCACCTCGGCGATCAGGTCGTTGTGGCGGTCGCGGTCGAGGATCACCGCGGTCAGGTCCCGCACGAACTCGCCCTTGGCGTCGGCCACCGCCTTCAGGTTCTCGGTCGGCGACTTGGTGATGTCGATCACCGCCGCGGCTTCGGGGCCGGCCGCGATCTTCTCCATGTACACGCAGGGGCCGGGATCGAACATCGTGCCCCGGTCGGCCACGGCGATCACCGACAGCGCGTTGGCCCGACCCAGCGAGGTCAGGGTGGTGCCGTCTATCGGGTCGACGGCCACGTCGGTCTGGGGCAGCTGGCCGTTGCCGACCCGCTCCCCGTTGTAGAGCATGGGGGCCTCGTCCTTCTCGCCCTCGCCGATGATGACGATGCCGTCCATCGAGATGTCGCTCAGCACTCGGCGCATGGCGTCCACCGCGGCCCCGTCGGCGCCGTCCTTGTCGCCCCGGCCCATCCAGCGCGACGCCGCTATGGCAGCGCCCTCGGTGATGCGCACCAGCTCCAGCGCGATGTTGCGGTCGGGTTTGGGATGAGTCGAAGACACCATGGGCCGCGAACCTATCGGAAGGCAGCCACCGGCGCGAGCAGCGGCAGTTCGGGCGGCTGCGTCGGGGCAGGCATGACACGGGGCGGGCATCGGGGTGGCAAGATGGTGCTGATGTCGGCCGCGTTTCGGGACAGGCTCCGCCGGGCTTTGGGGGATGCAGATCCCGAGCCGCCCGCGGTCGAGCTGAGCGATGGGGTTCTTGCGGTTGGCGATGACGGGGATGATCCTGGTGACGGGGAGGGCCCCGACGGCGGCGAAGCCGGGGAGTGGCTGGCCTACGAGCTTCACGAGTGGTCGCTCGAAAGCCGGGTCATGCTGCAGCAGCTGCTCGTGGTCGACAAGGTGGTTCACTCGTGGCAGGGCACCACCTTGATGGTGCACGAGTCGCTGGAGGACACGGTCGACGCTCTAGTCGACGAGGTGGAGGAGACCGAACGGGCCAAGGAGGCAACCGCCCGCCCCATCGGCCCGGAGGACTCCCTGACCGCCTTCGAGTTGGCCGAATGGCCCGAGGCGCTGCGAGCCGAACTCGTGGAGTTGTTGATTCAAGCCCGCGTGCCCCACGTCCTAGACACCGAGGGCGACGCCGATCAGGCGACCGTGCCGGGCGAGGTCTGCGACCTGCTGGTCCGTGAAGCGGACGAGGACCGCGTCGAGCTGGTGATCGACGATCTGCTGGCCCGCGAGGAGGAAGCCCAGTTCGAGGAGCTCGACGGCCTCGAGGTCAATGAGCTCCTCAGCGCTCTGTTCGTGGCGTGCGACCGGCTGCGACGAGATCCCGGAGACCTCGACGGCATGAGAGGCGTTGTGACCAGCGCCCGGCGGATCGCCGGAGTGCGGACACCGTTCGGCTTCTCTGCTCCCAACTGGCGAACGCTGCGCAACTCGGTGGGCGGGTTGCTCCACTTGGTGGAGGGCGAGGACACCGACAGAGACGATCTGCGCGAGCTGGCCCACCGCCTGAGCGACACCCTAAGAACGCTGGTCTGAGCGACCGGGCCGTGATCCACTTCTAACCAGACTCTCAACGTCGGCTCCTACACTCTTGCCCCATGGCCGACGAAGGCGCTCCAGCAGAAGGCGCTCCAGTCGAGGACGCTCCAGTAGAAGGCGCTCACACTCCGGTCGAGGACGCGCCCGTTGAGGACGCTCCAGTAGAAGGCGCTCACACTCCGGTCGAGGACCCGCCCGTTGAGGACGCTCCCGCCGCGGACACAGCAACCGAGGACGCGGCAGCAGAGACCGGCTCCCCGGATGACGGCGGCACAGGTGGGAGCGGGCCCCGGTGGCGTACGGCCCGGGTTGCTGCCGTGGTTGCGGGCGCTGTGCTGGCCAGCGCGGCCGCCATCACCGGCGCGGTGTGGGCCATCTCGGCCATCATCGACGATGACGACGACTACCGGGACTATGGCGACTACGCGACGTCCATCGATCCCGACATGTACCCCGAGGAGTTG
Organism: Acidimicrobiia bacterium; assembly: GCA_022821685.1. Taxonomy (GTDB): domain Bacteria; phylum Actinomycetota; class Acidimicrobiia; order Acidimicrobiales; family Aldehydirespiratoraceae; genus Aldehydirespirator. Next base: position 86,580 of record JAJEDD010000027.1, on the reverse strand, counting down.
CGGGGCGCTGGGAAGGACTGGGGACCTCGCCCGGACCGCGACAGGGGCGAGCGGGCAGAGCGCCGCCGCGGTGAGCGTCTCGATCGCGAGCGTGACGAGCGCCTCGACCGTTACTGGGACGAGCGGGCAGAGCGAGACAAGCGCGGCTCCGGCAGGGAACGCAAGGAGAGAAGCGAGCCCGAGGAGACGTACGGCAGGGAGAAGCCGGACGGGAGCAAGCCTGACCCAGCGGACGCGGCCGAAGGCTGCGTGACGATCCTCAGTCTCGGCTCGGGCGATGATGCCGTGACCGTCCTGGTCTGCGGCGCCCCCCGGGTCGCGGGTCCAGATGCCGGTCCCGGTGACGACGGCGGCTACTTCAAGTTCAGAAAGCTCCCGCGGGACGCGTTCCGCTTCTTCCCCTTCTCCGACCCGAGGGCCGGGCGGCTGCCCTTCGAGGGCGATCTGTGGCCGTTCGGTCCTGGCATGGCTCCGTGGGACCGCGGCGGCGAGCCTCTCGAGGACGGTGAGGAGTTCCGTGAGGAGTTCGAGGGGTTCTTCGAGAATCGGCGGCCGTTCGAATCTCGGCCGTTCGAATCTGAGCAGTTCTTCGAGCGATTTCCTGAGGAATTCGACCAGTTCTTCGAGAACGGGTTGCCGTTCGACTTCGAGAGTGACTCGGAAGGCGGCGAAGGCAGCATTGAAGACTTCTTCAGGGATGGCGACAGGGGATTCCGGTTCCGTGGAGACGGCGGTGACGCGAGCCAGGACAGCCTCTGTTTCCGCGATGGCGACGAGGAGCAGTGCTTCAGCGACCTCGGGCAGCTGTCCGGCGAAGAACGCGAACGGCTCGAACAGATGATGGAGATGCTGGATGGCTTCGGCCTGGTAGACATTCTCGGCGAGTTGCTGGACTCCCTCGACGGTCTGGAGCTTGAGTTCCCTGAGTCCCAGACCGATCCGGCCGGGGTGTCGGGCGCGTGATTGCTGGCCGCCTCACGCGAGCGGAGGTACGCGGAATTCTCGCCCGCTAGCTTGGCCCGGTGCTGCTGGCCGAGCTGGAGATCTTCCACTCCAGACCGATAGCCCCCACCCGCCGGATCGCAGTGGGCCGTGCGTGGCTTCCTGCCTCGCCTGACGGCTCAGGCCCCGGTCTCGGCGGCCTGCTGCTGGGCGCGGTGTGTGCCCGCTTCGGGCCAGGCCTCACCCCTGATCTTCTGGGAGAGGTCATGGGACTCGTCCACGAGTTGGAGCACGGGCGCTCGGTGGCTCAACCCCGGCTGCGCCACCGCTTGCAATGCGACCGGGTCGGCCTGACCCGCAGCCGCCAGAGGCTCTACGGGGCTGACGGCGATGGTTCCGCCGAACGTCTGACCTGCGAGTTCGACGGGTCGCGGGCTACCGCGAGCCAGCTCGTCCTGGGTTCCGCCTACGCGGCGGGCCTGGCCGGTCCTGCGATCCGCACCGAGGCCCTCCGGGCGGTGCGGAGGGGTCTAGCGTGGCGCGGGGATGTCGGGCCGGCTCTGTTCGCATACTTGACGGCGGGACGGCCGTCGTCGAGGCCGGCCCGGGCGGTGGCTGATCCCGTCGGTTGGGCGCTGGAAGTCCTGGGATTCGAAGGCGAGGTCGAGCCGCCCGAGCAGGCTGCGGTCCGCCGCGGCTTCCGCGAGGCACTGAGGGCCGCCCACCCCGACCTCGGCGCAGCCGAGGCCGAGGCCGCCGACCGCATCGCGGCACTGAGCGAGGCTCGCCGGATCCTCCTGGCACGGTAGGCAAAGTCCACGCGGCGCTCGGCTGGCGGCACTGTCCGCCGAGGCTTGCGCGCCCGCGCTGCTTCCCGGCTTGTCGCCTGGCCTGTCTGCATTCGGCGGCTGGGGGAGTTCAGTTATCGCCGGCGCCTGCCGGTTGCCTCCGAGCCACCCCTACGGGCTATTCCGTCTGCGCTGTCCTCGGCAGGCGAGTCGCTGTGAGAGCGAGCGTCAGAGATGACCATGGCCGCTCTGGCTCGCAGCTTGCAGCCTGAACTAGGGTGCGCGCTGTGAGTGCGGCGAGCTTGGATCTGACGCTGAACACTCTGGACGGTGCCGCGTCGGCGGGAGGCGCTCCCCATAAGCGCAAGAAGATCAAGAAGAGCGACTACGAGCGGGAGCTGAGCCGCCTGCAGGAGGAGCTGGTGGTGCTCCAGCGCTGGATCCGCCACAAGGGCCTGAAGGTGGTGGTCATCTTCGAGGGCCGCGACGCCGCCGGTAAGGGCGGGGTCATCAAGCGGATCACCGAGCGGTTGAATCCCCGGGTGGCGCGGGTGGTGGCGTTGGGCACGCCCAGCGACCGCGAGAAGACCCAGTGGTGGTTCCAACGCTACGTGGCCGAGCTGCCCGCGGCGGGGGAGATGGTCCTGTTCGACCGCAGTTGGTACAACCGAGGGCTGGTCGAGCCGGTGATGGGCTTCTGCACCGAGGAGGAGTACAAGGAGTTCCTGCGGTCGTGTCCCGAGTTCGAGCGGATGCTGGTGCGGTCGGGGATCATCCTCATCAAGTACTGGTTCTCGGTGAGCGACGCCGAGCAGGAGCGGCGGTTCCAGAGCCGGATCGCGGATCCGCTGAAGCGCTGGAAGCTGTCGCCGATGGATGTGCAGGGCAGAGCGCGGTGGGTGGACTTCTCCAAGGCCAAGGACACGCTGTTCGCCCACACCGACATCAAGCAGGCCCCGTGGTACGTGGTGGACGCCGACTCCAAGAAGAAGGCCCGACTGAACTGCATCTCGCACCTGCTGTCGCTGATCCCGTACGAGACGGTTCCCTGGGAGGAGGTCGAGTTGCCCGAGCGCCAGTCCGGCGTGGGCTACGTGAGGCCGCCGATGTCAGACCAGACGTTCGTGCCCGAGGTGTACTAGGCCAGACGTCTATCGGGCCCGAGGCGTATTAGGCCTGGCGTCCATTGGGCCCGAGGCGTACTAGGTCTGCACTAGGGCCCGTGCGGCCGGCTCAAGCCACGTTGGCGCGCAACAGGTCGAGCGCGCGCGACCAGGCGGTGTTCCAGGCTGACTCGTTGTAGGTGCCGAGCGGGTTCTCCCAGTTGCCGAATCCGTGGCCGGTGCCTTCGTAGGTGTGGAACACCACGTCCTTGCCCATGTCGCGCAGCTGTGCGGCCAGCGCCTCGCAGGCGTCGGGCGGGAAGAAGTCGTCGCTGGCCGCGAAGTGACCCTCGACCTTGGCGCTGAGGTTGCTCCAGTCGAGCGAGTCGTCGCCGAGGGGCGCGCCGTAGAACGGGGCCGCGGCCGACACCCGGTCGCTGGCGAGGGCGGCGATGCGCAGGGCGAGAAGCCCGCCCATGCAGAAGCCGGTGACGCCGACGGTCGACGATGAGCAGGCGTGGTGGCCGAGCAGGTAGTCGATGGCGGCGGACATGTCTCGGGCGGCCCGCTCCGGCGGCAGGCTGGTCATGAGCTCGCCGGCTTTGTCCATCTCGGTGTGGGCGGCCATCTCGCCGTGGTACAGGTCGGGCGCCAGGGCGGTGAAGCCCTCCTCGGCGAGCAGATCGCACACGGCCTTGATCTGGGGAACCAGCCCCCACCACTCCTGCAGCACGAGCACTCCCGGTCCCGAGCCCCCGGCCGCGGCGGCCACATAGCCGCGGGCCGTCGATCCGTTGGCGGCGAACTCCACCATCTCACCCATCAGTCGCATCTCCTTGGTTGCCTTCGGTTGTCTCGTGTCCGGAACTGCACAGACCGCAAGCCTGCCACCCCCCAGCGCTCCCTGCTAGCCAACACCTAGCGCCGTGCCTGGCTGGCGAGCGCGCCATCCGGTCCCGAGCCCATCGTCGGCCAGGCCTCAGCGGCCCGGTCGTCGCAGTTGGCGCCGTGCCTTCTCGGTGAGTGCGCTATCGGCTCGTGCCCGTCGCCTGCGGGCCTCAGCGGCCCGGTCGTCGCAGTTGGCGCCGTGCCTGGCCAGCGGTCGCACCCGCCCAGCTCTGAACTCGTCGCTTGCGGGCCGCAGCACTCCGGTCGTCATGGCCAGCGGCTGTGCCGGGCCGGGCTGGTGTCCTGCCCTAAGCAAGCTGTCTGGCGGCGACTCCCTGACCATGTTTGGCTCGATCTGTCAGGCGAGGGCGAACAAGCGGCTGGAGTCGCTGCTGACTGCGGACCGGGAGCGCTCAGCATGGCTGGTCTCCTGGGTGCCGTCGTCGCCTGGGCTGGGCCTATCGGCGCGTCGGGGCTGTTCGACTGCCCAGAGGTTGGCGGGGGCCGGGTCTCGGGCGCGGGCCGGCCCGTAGGCAATCGGGTCGGGGGGCCGCAGGGTGTGCTCCCCGTGGTATGTGTGAATCCTCCAGTCGTGGTGGTGGATCCGGTTGTGGCAGTCCCAGCAGACGGGGACCATGTTGTCAAGGCGAGTGGGTCCGCCCTGCGACACGGGCTGGATGTGGTGGATTTGGCACAGCGCAGGGTGGGCGGCGCAGTGGAAGCAGCCGCCGTAGCGGGCGTACAGAATCTGGCGCTGCGACTTGGTGGCGGTGCGCACCGAGTGGGCACGCCAGATGGGCTTGCCCTCGCGGTCGTAGATGAGGCCGGTGAACTTGGCGTTGCAGGCAAGCTGGTCGAGAACGTGGGCTGGCAGCCGTCCGCCGTCGGGGAGTTCGGCCACGAACTCGCCGGTGTGGTCGTCGACCTTGGCGATCACGCAGATGTCGGCGAAGGGTGCTCCGTTGTCGGTGATTTCGCCAGGGGTGGCGGTGAGGTGGTCGAGCGCGTCGGCCATGCATTGCCCGAAGCTGCGCCGCCTCTTGCCGTCGCCGTTGGCGGCGCTCTGTTTGTCGCCGTCGTGCATGCGCCGAGCTTCGGCTTCCAGCCGGTTGCGGATGCGCCGGCCGGTGAGAGCATCGAATGCACCGTGCAGGTGCACCATGCCGTCGTCCTCGTCGTTCCACACTCGCAGAGAGCGCTTTGCCCGCTGGCGGGCATGGTCGGCCACCCCGCCGTCGCCCTGGCGGTCGACCGCCCAGCGGCGGGCTTCCTTGGCGAACTGCTCGGGGCGCATGGTTTCGGCCTTGGCCAGCAGTCCAGGGTCGGACTCGACGTCGGCGGCGCTGGTATTGTCGGCGGCTTCGGCCAGGCGTCTGGCGTTGGCTGGAGATACCCGACCGTCAGCCACCGCACCGCGCAGTCTCGGGGCCGTGCTCAAGGCCTCAGCCGTCTTGATGTGGCTGCGGGCCTCGTGCCGTGACAATCCTGTGCTGGCGGCCAGTACCTCGGCGCCGCCGTCGCCGTGTCGTTCCCGGCCCGCCACCGCAGCCGCGGCCGAGACTTGAAACGCAGCGTTCACACCGGCAATGACCTTGGAGATCTTCAGCCCCTCGCGCAGTTCCGAGCAGGACGCCGCCCCTTCGTCGGCGCAGGCCAGCATCGCCTTCACCGCGGCCTCGGCCCGTCGGGCAGCTTCAATCAACATGAACACATCATCCCATAGGGGTGTGACAGCAACCGAGCCTTTTCATGATTTCATCTGCTGTTTTCGCTTCGAGGCCGATTGGGTGGGCGAGCGAGTCCGGCCCATGCGGGCGAGGCCGTTGGGCTGTGTTGCTGTGGTTTGGGCGGCCCGTGAGTGCAGCGAATAAGAGCGGGAATGCCCCCGCTGCGACGCAACGGGCTTGTTTCTGCCCGCGCACGCTCTACGAGCGCGGCACGCGGGCGTCTAGCGCCCGCAACTCCATCGCGGCGTGGAGACAGCGGGCATGTGCTGATTCGGGTCGGCGGCATCAGCGACCGCGACCGTGTGACCTTCTGTGCCGGGAAGGCACTGCGAGCCGGCGGCTTGCCGGTTCGGGTCGGCGGCATCAGCGACCGTGACTGTGTCTACGCCTTGTCGGTTATCCAGTCGGCAAGCTCGCGAAGATTCTGGGCCACATCCTCGGCAGTGCCTGAAAGATCCAGGGCATAGGTGTGCAGCACCTTGTCGGCATGCCTGACCCGGATCGACCGCACCCTGGCCGTGTCGGTGCCACAGACAGCTTCGATGGCTTCGGAAGCCGAACTGCTGGCAGCGTCGAGGGGCAGCGCAGCGGCCATGCTCCCCCTGTCGGCGTGGTGCGGGTACGGGGCCAGCGGGTCGTCGGTATGGAGTGTCGAACTCGGGTCGTCGGGACGGTTGGCGTCGAGGCAGTAGATGAGCACACCCTCAGGCAGATCGAGCGCCGTTGTGTAGGCAAGCAGCTGGTAGTAGTCGGCGCTGCGCCCCGCGGCTGTGTCGTCGGTGAGCTTGTACTTGATGTCGGCGACGAATTTTGGGGCACCGCCGCGCACGAACAGCAGGTCAGGACGGATTGCGACGTGACCTCCGTAGTCGAGCCGGTCCGGGTGCGGGCTCTTGAGTGTGAGGCGACCGCGCAGGGCGTTGCGCAGCCGCTCGGTGACGAACCGCTCGAACAGTTTGTTCATGTCCAGCATGAACGACGAGGCCTGCGTCTCGCCGATCCGGTCCTGAAGCGTCAGGTTGGCCAGTACGAGTTCGGCCAGCCGAAGCGCTGGCTTGTAGTGCTCGTTGAGCCGGGTGAAGACAACGCGGCCGCTGTCGGTGTGGTGGTGCGGCACGTCGCCAACGTCCTCGAGAGTGACGAGATGCTGCATCAGCCTGCGCCGGTCGATGGGCAGCACGCCGGCCACTCGCAGGCAGCGTGACACGGCTGCCTTCAAGTAGGAGTTCTCGATCAGGTCAGCGGTGAACTCCGTGAACCGGCACGCGGTGGGTATGACAACACCGGGCTGGGCGAACTGGCGGGCGATGTCGACGCGGCCCCGTAGGGCGACCAGCCGGTCGCGCTGCTCCCGGTAGGAGTGGTACAGCCCTCTCGCCAGCGTGGTCTTTGTCGTGCGGGCAAAGGACGACACGAGCGCTGGCAGCAGATCGGAGTTGGTCTCGTAGAGGACGTCGTCCCAGTGCTGCTCCGGCAGGCCGATTTCGAGCAGCAGGAACAGGTTGCGCAGCGGGATCTTCGGCCGCACCAGCACCTGCAGCCCGGCCACGTTGACGGAGCCCACATAGTTGCGGGCTGCGACCTGCCGGTACCCCGGCTGCTCGCCCGGCTCGACCGACAGGTACTGCCCATCGCCCACGCGGTTCAGCGAGCCGGCCTGCTCGTCGCTCAACTCCAGCACCTCGCGGCCGTACTCGCGAAGGGTCAGAGACCGGACTGAGTGCTCCCCGTACGCCTCCGCGAGGCCGTACGCGCTGGTGATGCGCTCTGAGCCCGAGGTCGGGTCAACTGTGTGAGCGCCAGCCGGCGGCCGGGCGGGCATGGTGGCCGGAGCCTTGGGGCCGGGTGCGCCCGGCGCAACGTGGTCCGTGGCCACCGCGGCGTCACCGGGCGTCGTCAAGGTCATGAGCACCTACGCGTCGCGTGCGTCTGTCACGTCAGCGCTCTCCGTCCGTTGGTGATCGTGGCTGAACCATCTGTTGAGATGGCTCCGATAGTTGGCTGCGCTCGATTCGGCGATGGACAGCGATGCCAAGAAAGTGTTGACAAGCGCTTCGTCACGTTCGCCAGGATTCCTGCCGAGTTCGATGCAGTGCTTGACCCATCGGTGGATCACCGAGCGCTGATCGTCGCCATATCTGTCACTAATGGAGAGTTCGGGTGGAGGCCAGTCTCCGGCGCGGTCCAGCCACAGCGAAGCGCTTTCGTCGGGCATGTCGCCGCTCGGCTGCAAGTCGTCCCCGGGGTCGTAGGTACTCTCCGGGTCGTCTCTGTCATCGCTGGCGTTGACGGCGGACTCCGTCGCCGGCCTGTGGCGCCTCATCACCGCGTCGAACCGGAAGTGCTCGATCTGGTCGGGGTTGCCGAAGAACTGGTCCTCGATGAACGGCTCGATGTTGTACTTCCAGATGCGCCGCAGGCGCTCTCGCTGGTCGTCCAGTGATGGGCCGTACTCCTTCATGAAGTGGCTCGGGCCGAGCAGCAGGTGTGATCCATCGAGCGCTCGCTTGAGTTCGCCGTTGACCGCCTCGACCACACTGCCGACCCAGTCGGGCTCGCCCTCGCGCTCCAGCCAGCGGTCGAGCAGTCCCGCCATCGGACCGCTGTCGGGGAAGAACGGCACGAAGTGGAATCTCCGCCGCAGCGCCGCGTCCACCAGCGCGATCGACCGGTCGGCGGTGTTCATGGTGCCGACGAACCACAGGTTGCCGGGCAGCGAGAACGGCTCCTCGGGCCGGTAGAGCGTGCTGACGCTCTCGTCGCGGTACTCCAGCAGGAACAGCAGCTCCCCGAGCACTCGGGGGAGATTCCCCCGGTTGATCTCGTCGATGATCATCATGTGCTGCTCGTCAGGCGCATCGGAGGCCTGTTCCGCCATACGGGCCAGAGGCCCGGGTGTCAGTTCGTAGCGGACGTTCCCGTCGTCGCCGGTTCCCGCAGGCCGGTAACCCTCGAAGAAGTCCTCATAGGACGTGGAGGGATGGAACTGCACCAGAGCCCGGCACGAATCATCCGGGGCCAACTCCTTCGCAAGCTCCCGCGCCAGGTACGTCTTGCCCGTTCCAGGTGGCCCGTACAAGATCACTTGCCCCTTGTCCTGGAGCAGATCAACGATGTCCTCCAAGAAGGCGACGTCGTCGATCAGCAGCTCGGCCGCCAGTTCACTCAGGTCGGCCCGTACGGCCAACTCGGCCGGACAAACCGGCTGCTTCTGCTTGATCAGCCATTCCAGGAATGCGCCCATCTCGAGCGTGTCGTCGCCGAAATGCGGCGCCAGGAACTTGAGCAGCCGGTTGTTGCCGTCGACCACTCTCTGCCCATGACTGGAGCCTTGCGGCTCCTGGAGGCCGAGACCTCGCAGCAGTGTGTATCGGCTCCACAGGCCCGGACGGGGCCCAATGGGAAGGAAGTCACGCGGATGTGTGATCGCCAAGAGTCGGATAGCCGTCGAGTCGCCAAATCCCCGCACACGTCGAGCGCTCCGACGATCTGTCAGCTGGTCATACCGGATCCAGGCTTCGTCTTCTCCCCAGCACAGGTACTCGATGCTCTCCAGCAGGCGCGAGTACTCGTCTTCGTCAAGTCGCCTGATCCATTGCATCACTCCTCGGACGTACGGGTACACATACCTCGCCCTGTTCCTCGTTCCGTGGGACGCCACACCAGTCAAATCGTGTCGACTGAAGTGAGCGATGTTTTCTGGCGCGAGCTTCTCGGCCCACTCGGCTCGTAGGCGCTCCTGCTCCTCGTGGGCTTGGGTGGGATATCCCGACTCGGCGCGGAACCGTTCAACAAGGACGGACAGGTCTAGGGATTCGTCGTCCGGGTTGAGGTCCGCGCCGCCCTCCTTGGCAAGCCACTGCAGGAATGCCCCCATGCCCAATGTGTCATCAGCGAAGAACGGGGACAGGTGCTCGCGGAGGCGGCCGTTCGCGTCCAGCACCTTCTGACCGTCGGTAGCGCCCTGAGGTTCCGCCAGGCCGAGCTTCTTCAGGAACCGTCGGCGTCCGGCCGGCCCGCGATTCGCGTCCAGCGGCAGGAGTTCCGTCGGGTTGCAGATAGCGAGCGTCTTGAACGCGTCCGTGTAGGCGAAGTGCGGAACGTGGAGGTCGCCGTCGCGGTGCGCCACACGGTCGAGTCTCTGCCACAACGGATCCTCGCCCCAACAGAGGTACTGGATCTGCTGAAGCAACTGGGCGAATCCGGCATCGCTCAGGGCTGAGACCCATTTCCTCGTCCTTCCGCTGGTGGTGACATATTGCGCCATCCGTGACGGGCCGTGGGAGGAGTTGACGATGGCCGCAAAGTCCTCGCGGCTCAAGAACCCAATGTTCGCCGGTGCCAGTTTCTCGGCCCACACGGCACGCATCCGCTCCTGCTCTAGGTGCTCGTCGGTTGGGTAGCCCGACTCGGCCAGGAACTCCTCGACGAGGGCGGCAAGGTCGATGTCGGCGCGCGGGCCGGGATCCTGGCCCGTCTCCAACAACTGTTGGAAGCGCCACACTCCGTCGTGGCGGTTGATCTGAAAGATGGACTGCTGTGCACGGAGCGATGATCGCAGGTCCTCGTCAAGGGCTGTCCAGGGCAGTTCCGGTCGCTTCCAGTCCACGGACACGACGTGAGGCCACACGGCGTCAGGATCGTCGCCGGCGTACGCGTATTCTCGAGTGACGGTGCCAAGAGCAACGTGAGGCTCCGTCTTGTGGGGCATCACCACCAGATCACCCACGCGTACGTCCGTTCGCATCCTCCAGAGCTGGCCTGCACGGTTGGAGATTGTCCCGTCGCCATCATCCGGGTACTGCGACCGCAGGGTGTCCCTCATTTTGTCGCGGCTGGAGACAGTCCTCAGGTCCAGAAAGGTGTCGAAATCGACACCGGCTAGGCCGCGCTCGATGTTGTGGTCGTAACGTTCGCCGTCGCGCCCAGCCCTAATGACCCACGCCGCCGACGGTGACGCGTTCGCTTCGTGCGTGACAGGGAGTTCGTGGATCTGAGCTTCGTCGACCTCTAGCCCGAGGGGTGTCAAGGCTCTCCGGCCGGGCTTGGGATAGTGGAGCACTCCGACCTTCTTGAGTTCGAAGCAGGCCCAACCCACATGGTGTTTGAGCCGGTTCTCTCCAGAGGGAATCGTTCCGGATCGCTCTTGGGGTGTCAGGCCGACGATTTCGGCCACGCGCGCTGCGATCTCAGCCCTCGTCGCGTCCCCGCCGATCTCTCGCAACGCCTGCACGATCGGCCACTTGAGATCACGCAGGTTCGGGAACCGGCGGGTTGGCTTCTTGTCGGAGGGGTCTGTGATGGTCATGGCTGTCACCTTGTCATCCGGGGATCAGTCGTTGCTCAACGGACATGATTGCAACGATAGGAACCCGGTGTGACATGCGCCGGCACCGACTGAAGATGGAACGGGGTCCGACCCGTCGTAGCGATCAGCGCTTCACTGAACTGGCGGGGTCGTACCGCCCTAGCGCGGCGCGGCCGATGAGAGTGGAGTCACGGCCGCAGGGCGGTGATGGGGAGGACTGTGGTTCCGTCGGGACGGTCGTAGCCGTATCCCGTTGCCGTGATGATCAGGTTGGCCATGAGCTCCACCTGCGACCCGCCCGAATCTGGCCAACCTACAGTTTCGGGGCTTGCTGGCCTACAGTTTCTGGAGATCTCGGCCTACAGTTTCGGGAGATTCTGGACGAGAGCTTCGGATGTTGGGGCAGCGGGCTCATTGAGGCTCCGGGATTGTTCGGCTGGGTCGGCAACGCGGTACCGTCGCCGGCCATGACGGTTGACTCCTTGCTGACCGGTTCGGTCTTCTGACGGCTGAGCGAATCCTCCTAGACGGATGCCTCGAGACTCATTGCCTCCGGTGGGCCTGCTGCTGACCCACGGCGCCGGCGGGGGTGCCGACCAGCACACGCTCGTTGCCCTGGACGAGGGCCTTGACGTGCCGGTGCGCCGCGTCGAGTTTGGCTACCGCCGTGAGGGCAGGCGGTTCCCGGACCGGGCACCGAAGTTGATTGCCGAAGTCCGCTCGGCCGCCCAGGCCTTCGCCGCCGACCTCGGAACCACCACGGCCCGGCTGGTGCTCGGCGGTCGCTCAATGGGGGGGCGCATGTGCTCCATGGCGGTGGCCGAAGGGCTGCCCGCGGCCGGGCTGGTGCTGCTCAGCTACCCGCTGCATCCGCCGGGCAAACCCGACAAGCTGCGGGTCGAGCACTTCGGCGACATGGCGGTGCCCGTGCTGTTTGTCAACGGCGACCGCGATCCCTTCGGCACGCCCCAGAAGTTCGAGGCCCACATCGGCAGCATCACTGGTGCGGTGACCATGCACTGGCTCAAAGGCCAGGGTCACGACCCCAAACCGACAGCCGACAGCGAGATCGCGGCCGTGGTTGGCGCGTTCCTGGCCACACTCTGAGAAGCGAGCTGGTCGCTCAGAGGGCAACTGTGGGGCCGGTAGCCTCGACGCGGTGCTGGAGCGGATAGCCGGGCTCGCTGACGAGCTGAGGGATGTCGAGATGCGCCTCGGCGACCCCGCAGTGCAGTCCGACCCGCGCCGTCTGGCCGAACTGGGTCGCCGCCACAAGCAGCTCAGCGAGATCGTGGCCACCGGACAGCGGCTTCGCTCGGTTCAGGAAGATCTCGACGAGGCTCGCCGCATGCACGCCGAGGCCGGCGCGGTCGAGCGGGCCGAGCTGAAGGAGATGATCGACGAGCTTGAGGCGGCTGAGGCCGAGGCTACCGACAAGCTGCGGATGCTGCTGCTCCCGCCCGACCCCAACGAGGGTCGCAACGTGATCGTCGAGATCCGCGGCGCAGCCGGCGGCGAGGAGGCCAACCTCTTCGCCCGAGACCTGTTCGGCATGTACCAGGCCTTCGCCAAGCGACAGCGCTGGAAGATCGAGCCGCTGGCCGCCACGCCGTCGGATCTGGGGGGCTTCACCGAGGTCAGCGGCCTCGTTTCCGGCGACGGGGCCTGGACCCGCATGAAGCACGAGGCGGGCACCCACCGGGTGCAGCGGGTGCCGGTGACCGAGTCGCAGGGCCGGGTGCACACGTCGTCGGCCACGGTGTCGGTGCTGCCCGAGGCCGAGGAGGTGGACGTGCAGCTCGACGAGTCCGACCTCCAGATCGACGTGTACCGGTCGTCGGGACCCGGTGGCCAGTCGGTCAACACCACCGACTCGGCGGTGCGGGTGACCCATGTGCCCAGCGGGATCGTGGTGGCCATGCAGGACGAGAAGAGTCAGCTTCAGAACAAGCAGAAGGCGCTGCGGGTGCTGCGGTCGAGGCTGCTGCAGGCCGAGCAGGAGCGAGCCTCGGCCGAGCAGTCGGCCATGCGCCGGGGCCAGGTGGGCGGCGGCGACCGGTCCGAGAAGATCCGCACCTACAACATGAAGGAGAACCGGGTCACCGACCATCGCATCGGCCTCACCCTCTACAAGCTCGACCGGGTGATGGCCGGCGAGCTCGACGAACTGAGCGACGCGCTGGTGCAGGACGAGCAGCGGACTCTGCTGGCCGCCGACGACGGCTGACTCCAGCGCAGCCGTGGCGACAGTCGACGAATCCGTGCCAGAGCGCATGTCGGCGGGCCGCGTCCACCCGGTGACGAGCGACGAACCGGCATCGGGCGACATTGCGATGGCCGGTGGCCGAGCGGTAGCGCCGAGCGGTGAATCGGTGCCGTGGCGCATCCTGTTCGACGAGGCCCGGTGCCGCCTGGCCGGATGCGACGGGGTGGACTCGCCCGACATCGACGCTCGCCGCATCGTCGAAGCCGCAGCCGGGGCGGCGCCCGCCGCCTTCGAGGCCGCTCTCGACGAGCCGGCCACGCAGCGGGCCGCGGCCTGGTTCTATGCGATGCTCCAACGGAGGGCCACAGGCGAGCCGCTGCAGTACGTGGTGGGCTCGTGGAGCTTCCGCACCCTCGACTTGATGGTGGATAGGCGGGTGTTGATCCCCAGGCCCGAGACCGAGGTCGTGGCCGGTTGGGCGGTGGACGAGGCGGCCGGGCGCGCCGCTGCCGGTGGCCGCGATCACGAAGTGATGGTGGTCGATCTGGGCACCGGGTCGGGCGCCATAGCCCTGTCGGTGGCCGCCGAGTGTCCTCGTGCTCGGGTGTACGCCACCGACGTGTCGGCCGAGGCCCTGGCGGTGGCCGGAGCGAACCTCGCCGGTCTCGGCCGGGCCGCGGCCCGGGTGACGCTGCACGAGGGCGACTGGTTCGAGGCCCTGCCCGAGGATCTGAGAGGGTCGGTGGACCTGGTCGTGTGCAACCCGCCCTACATCGGCACTGGCGAGGCGCTGCCCGCGGTGGTGGCCGATTGGGAGCCGCCGGTGGCGCTGTGGTCGGGGCCCACCGGGCGCGAGGCGGTCGAGCAGATAGCGGCGGGCGCGCCAGAGTGGCTGTGTGGGGGCGGAGCCCTGATCATGGAGACGGCGTCGCATCGAGCCCAAGAGACGGCATCGGCGGTCGAGACGGCCGGCTTCGCCGATGTGCGGGTCGAGCAAGACCTGGCCGGACTCGACCGAGTGGTGATAGGGCGGCTGCGGTGAGTTCGGCGGCTGGCTGGGTGAGCGTCGATGCCGACGCTGCTGCGGTAATCGGGCGGCTGCGGTGAGTTCGCCTGTGGTGATGGCGGTCGCTGATCCCGAGGAGCGCTTGGTGGCGCTGGCCGCGGCCTTCGACGCGCTGCGGGCCGGAGAGCCGGTTGGTGTGCCCACCGACACCGTGTACGGGCTGGCCGCCAACGCAGCTGACGCCGACGCCATCGGGCGCCTGTTCGAACTCAAGGACCGTCCCGCCGACCGCAGCATCGCGGTGCTGGTGGCGGATGTAGCCGGTGCCGAGTCGCTGGTGAGGCTCACCGCTCAGGCCCGGCTCGTGGCTGAGCGCTTCTGGCCGGGTCCGCTCACCATCGTGGCGACCCGCACCCCCACCGCACCCTCGCATCTCGGCATCGGTGCCACCGTCGGTGTCCGCCTGCCCGACGACGACATCGTGCGAGCGCTCGCCGCCCCCGGCCCTCTGGCCGTGACCAGCGCCAACCTCCACGGCGGCCCCACACCGGCCACCGCTCAGGGCGTGGCCGACCTGTTCGGAACCCTCGGCCTCGTCATGGACGGCGGCCCCAGACCCGGCGCGTCGTCCACCGTGGCAGACATGACTGGCCCCGAGCCGGCCATCCTGCGAGAAGGTCCGATCAGCCTCGACGAGATCTCAGCCGCAGCGAAAGCTGACGCGTCAGAAGGCGGCTGAGCGGGGCTGGGGGATGCTGCCCTCGCGTCCTCGAGCATTCGCGATGCTGAGGTTGATGTCGATCTCGCTCGGCTCGATCGCAAGGAGGTCGGCGACGACGCTCCTGGCCACATCCTCGACCTCGTCGAGGGAGCGTGCCTGGCTAACTCCCAACATGTTGTCGGGCAATCCCGATGTGATTTCGATAGCCCACCAGTCGCCCGACCGGGTGGCGACGGCATCGTAAACGGTTGTCATTGCGAACCCCACCATATGGCAGTTCAGGCACAACAGCATGAGCGCCTGATCACAGCTGGGTGCCTAGGATGGCGGCTGTGAGGATTGCGGTGGGGGCGGACCATGCCGGGTATGGCCTGAAGCAGGCTCTGTCCGAGCATCTGCGGTCCGCGGGCCATGATGTAACCGACTGCGGCACTTACTCCGCCGACCGGGTGGACTACCCAGATTTCGGCGCAGCGGTGGGCCGGGCGGTGGCCGCGGGCCAGGCCGACTTGGGTTTGTGCGTGTGCGGCAGCGGCAACGGGATCGCCATGGCGGCCAACAAGATCGCTGGCATCAGGGCGGCCGTCGCCCATGACGCGACCTCGGCCCGCCTGGCCCGAGCCCACAACGACGCCAACGTGCTGTGCATCGGCGAGCGGCTCACCGGCGCCGAGGTGGCCCGCGAGGCCCTGGACGCCTGGTTGGAGGCATCCTTCGACGGCGGCCGCCACCAGGATCGAGTGGACAAGCTCGACGCCCTCAGCGGCTCAGGCTGATCGCGACGACCGGGTCGTCGCTTGCGGGCTGGGCCTCGCTACCGTGCGGCCCACCATCGAGTAACCAGAATCGAGGAACCAATGCCCTGGCCCACCGCTGACGAGGCTGTCTTCGACCTGATCCGCCAAGAGGTTCGCCGCCAGAACACGACCATCCAGCTCATCGCCTCGGAGAACTTCGCCAGCCCGGCGGTGATGGCCGCCACCGGCTCGGTGTTCACCAACAAGTACAGCGAGGGCTACCCCGGCCGCCGCTACTACGGCGGCAACATGGTGGTCGACGAGGTCGAGGATCTGGCCCGCAGCCGGGCGTGCGAGCTGTTCGGGTCCGACCATGCCAACGTGCAGCCCCACGCCGGGGCCATCGCCAACATGGGCGCCTACCAGGCGCTGCTGGACGCGGGCGACACTGTGCTGGGCATGAGCCTCGACCACGGCGGGCATCTCACCCACGGGTCGCCGGTGAACTTCTCGGGCCTGCAGTACCGGTTCGTTTCGTACGGGGTCACCCCCAGCGACGAGCGCATCGACTTGGACCAGCTGCGGGACCTGGCCCTGGCCGAGCGGCCCAAGCTGATCGTGGCCGGCGCCACCGCCTACCCCCGCCGGATCCAGCCCGAGCCGCTGCGGGAGATCGCCGACGAGTCGGGGGCGCTGCTGATGTTCGACGCGGCCCACATCGCGGGCCTGATCGCGGGGGGAGTGCACCCCAACCCGACCGAGTTCGCCGATGTGGTGACGTTCACCACCCACAAGACGCTGCGCGGCCCCCGCGGCGGTGCCATCGTGTGCCGCTCCGAGCATGCCCAGGCGGTGGACAAGGCCATGTTCCCCGGCATCCAGGGAGGCCCGCTCGACCACGCGGTGGCGGCCAAGGCTGTGGCCTTCGCCGAGGCGGCCACAGCCGAGTTCGCCGACTACGCATCCCGGATCGTGGAGAACTCCAGGGCTCTGGCCGCGGCGCTGGCCTCCCACGGATTC
This sequence comes from Acidimicrobiia bacterium, assembly GCA_022821685.1. Classification (GTDB taxonomy): domain Bacteria; phylum Actinomycetota; class Acidimicrobiia; order Acidimicrobiales; family Aldehydirespiratoraceae; genus Aldehydirespirator. The sequence continues at coordinate 70,134 of JAJEDD010000027.1, read as the reverse complement.
CGGCTCGTGTCCGGCGGCACCGACAACCATCTCATGCTGGTGGACCTGCGGACCTTCGATCCCGACCTGACCGGCAAACAGGCCCAGGCCACCCTCGACGCGGCCGGGATCAGCCTCAACAAGAACACCGTGCCCGACGACCCCCGCTCGCCGTTCGTCACCTCCGGCGTGCGCATCGGCACCCCCGCGGTCACCACCCAGGGCATGGACACCGACGACATGGCCACCATCGCGGCCCTGATCTCTCGGGCGCTGCGTAACCGGTCCGACGAGGCGGCGGTAGCCGCGGTGCGCGCCGACGCCGAGGCCCTGTGCGCCGCCAATCCCCCCTACCCAGGCCTCGACCACGAGGACTAGCAGGGCGCCTATCGTCCCCGTACCGAAGTTTCCGATGGGATGCTCTCAGGCGGGAACTGACCACGAGGATTAGCGGGGCGCTGATCGGTCGGGCTGGGACGGGTGCAGGATTGAGCGATCAGCGGTCTTCGGGGTTTAGGTCTTCTAATTCTTGGCCTGCGGTTTCTGGGTATTTCCACAGCACTAGGGCGGCAACCGCCAACGGGCCGACCGCTAGCAGGGCCAGGGCGGGGCCCAGCTGGCCGTCCAGCGCATCCGACAGCCATCCGGCCACGAAGAGGCCCAGGGCGCTGCCGGCCACCCCGACGGTGACAATCAGGCCGTTGGCTTGTCCCCGCCGGTGGGTGCCGAACAGTTCGGGCCCGTAGACGGCCAGCGCGGGCACGGCCACCGCCCCTAGCACGCCCCCGGCCAGGGTCAGCGCCCACAGCGCGGCGCCGTCGGTGTAGAAGGCCCAAACTGTGAACAGCACGCCCGCCACCAGTCCGGCCGCGCCGACCGGCCGGCGACCCCTGCGGTCGGCCAGGTAGCCGCCCGCCAGCACGCCTAGGCCGATGGGGGTGCTCGTCACCATCGTGAACACCGAGATGGCTGCGGCCGAGAAGTCCCGCTCGTCTTTGAGGAAGTCGTTGCGCAGGCCCGAGGCGGGGGCGGCGAACATGGCGATCAGGAACGCCGAGGCCGCCAGCAGCGCCAGCCGCCTCCGCCGCCGGGCTGCGGCCTCGACATCGCGAGGGCGGGAGGCGCCTATTGAGTTGTCGCCGTGGGCGGGCCGTGTTGGGGTTGTCGGACTGTCGGTGCGTGCCCTGTCTTCGGAGGCGTCGGCCGAGCCGTCGACGTGGGGACTGGTGGTTGCGAAGCGGCGGCTCTCGGGCAGGCGTCGCCCCACCCAGGCCATCACGGCCACACCTGCCAGCGGCACCACGTACACCGCCCGCCACGCGGCGACGTGCAGGTCGGCCACCGGCAGCACCCAGACCGCCATCCCCGCGCCGAGTCCGGCACACAGCACCAGCACCGACATGGCCCAAGCCCGCGACCGGGCCGGCATCTCCTCGGCGGCGAGGATCACGATGAGGATCCCCAGAGCGGTGGACAGGCCTCGGGCAAGCAGCTGAGTGGCCCCGAGGAACCACAACCCCGGCGACAGCGCCCCGACCGCGGTCACGGCACAGCTGGCGATCCCGGTGGCCAGCAGCAGGCGTTTGCGGCCCTGGCGGTCGGCCAGGGCCACGCTGGCCAGTGCCACCAGCACTCCCACCCGGACCACGGCCAGCACGACTCCCTGGGCGGTGTTGCCGTGGCCGAACTCGTCGGCCGCGAACGTGAGAGTCTGGGACAGGACCGTGCCCAGATAGCCGTCGAGCACCTGGACGGTGCACAGCAGGCCCAGCACCGTGGCCGCTCGGACGTCGATGCGGTCGGGGGGCGCCCACCAGTAGCCGTAGACGTCGCGGCGGTGCCGCAGCGCGTGGCGCACCGGGTAATGGAACAGCCACCCCCACACCGGCACCGCCAGCCGGTATGTGGTGGTCTCGACCAACTCCCAGACATCTTCGTCGGAGCCGCCGGACTCGCGGGTGCTGTCGGAGCCGCCGGGTCTGTCGGAGTTGTCGGGCCCGTCGGCGTGTTCGGAATCGTCGGGTTGGCCGGAGCGGCGGGGCAGCTCGGTCAGCGACAGGCGGCGCTCGTAGTGGCGGAACGGTCCGTCCTCAGCCTCGAAGCGATCTTCCTCCACCACCCGCTCGGCCACGATGTCGTTGCGGGGGCTCTGTCGCGCCCGGTGCTCGCTGTCGATATCGGCCGCGCTGCCTCGCCAAGTGGCGCGTACCACGGTCATGAGCGGCTGCTCATCCCCGGACTCGTCGTGACCTGGCCGATGACCGCTTCACGAGTGGTGCCTCGTGCCACGATCGGCGGTCCATCCCGGCGTCTGTTGCGGTCGCCGGCACACGAGTCGCCGCCGCGCGATGCAGGCTCCCCGCGGATGGAATCAATAGTCTGGCGCGGTGGCGATCGAGCGGATAGTCGTTCACGCCGGGCCTCCGCTGGAGGGCACGGTGGCGGTGGCGGGGGCCAAGAACTCGGTGCTCAAGCTCATGGCGGCCACCCTGCTGGCCGAGGGCGCCTACCGGCTCGGCAACGTGCCCCGCATAGTCGACGTGGACCTCATGGCCGAACTGCTGCGAGCCGTCGGCTGCACCGTCGAATGGGATCCGTTCGATGCGGCCGCGCTGCACATCGACGTGCCGGCGGAGATCACTCCGGTGGCGCCCTACGACATCGTCGAGCGGTTCCGGGCGTCGGTCGTGGTCCTCGGACCCATGCTGGCCCGCTGCGGCGAGGCCACCGTCGCCCTGCCCGGCGGCGACGACTTCGGACCCCGGCCCGTCGACATGCATGTGCGGGGCCTCACCGAGCTGGGCGCCCGCGTCGATGTGGTGCACGGCAACATCGAGGCGTCCGCCGCGGAGCTGCTCGCAGGACGGGTCGTGCTCGAGTTCCCCAGCGTGGGGGCCACCGAGAACCTGCTGATGGCCGCAGTGGCGGCCAAGGGCACCACCGTCATCGACAACGCGGCCCGTGAGCCCGAGATCTACGACCTCTGCCAGTTCCTGGGTCGCATGGGGGCCGATATCTCCGGCGCCGGATCGTCCACGCTGGTGGTCGAGGGGGCTGGGACGGCCCGATACCTGCGGTCCGCAGACCACACCGTGGTAGGTGACCGCATAGTTGCGGCCACCTACCTGGCCGCGCTCGGCGTGGCCTCCGGCGAGGTGTTCGTGGCCGGGGCCCGCCACGAACACATGGAACTGCTCTGCGCCAAGCTGGCCGAGATGGGGATGATCATCACCCCCGACGCCGACGGCCTGCGGGCCATCGCGCCGCGGCGACTCGACTCGGTGGACTGCTCCACGCTGCCCTATCCGGGCGTGGCCACCGACTACAAGCCGTTCCTGGTGGCGATGCTGGCCACCGCGTCGGGCGTGGGGATCGTCACCGAGAACCTGTTCCCGGGCCGGTTCCGCTACGTCGACGAGTTGCGCCGCATGGGCGCCGACATCCGCACCGACGCCCACCATGCGGTGGTGCGGGGCGTGGAGAGGCTCTCGGGAGCGCCGGTGCGGGCCCACGACATCCGAGCCGGAGCGGCCCTGGCCGTGGCTGGGCTCGGCGCCGACGGACCGACGATCGTGACCGACGCCCATCATGTGGCCCGCGGCTACGAGGACCTGGCCGGCGACCTGGCATCGCTCGGCGCCAACATCCGGGCCGAGCAGGCCGGGTCGCGCCGCGGCGCCTCGCCGCCAGCGTGAGCGTTGCGCTGAATCGAGCGGATCGAGCCGGGCCACCTCACTCATCTTCGTCGGCGGAGGCCTGCGACTGCTTGACGGCTCGTCGCTTGGCGTTCCAGACGATGCCGGCGAACAGCAGCAGCGGCCCGACCACAAGCAGCGCCTCGTCCCATCCACCCTGATGCGCCAGCAGCGTCAGGCCCATCCCGCGAGCTCCGGTGATTGAGTCACGGCACCGCTCCTGAGTCCCAGGTGGCGGTCGTGCCGAGTATCTCTTCCAACAGTCGGGCGCGCAGTGCCGGATTGGAGCAGATCTGGGTTAGGAGTGCGTCGTCGATCTGTTGCGCGGTGGTCGGCAGGGTTGCGACGGGGCTGGTTGAGCCGGGGGCGTCGTAGACGCTTCCAGCGTCTTCGTCGTCGCCGTAGCTGACGTAGATGTGGTCGAAGATGGCGTCCACCTTGCGGGTGAACATCTCGGGCCCGTAGGCGGGGGGCAGTTCGGCGTCGAGTACGTCCCTGACGGCGACCTTGACGGCTGAGCGGGTTTGCTGGCGGCGTTTCCAGTCGAGAACGAGCTTCTCCTCGATGTGCTTCAGCAGTTTCTTGGCCGCTGCCTTCACCTTTTTGGCGTCGGTGTCGGTTAGTTCTGGCTCGGGTTTGGTGAGCAGATCGAATATTGCGAGCTCTGCTTCGGTGAGGCCTTCTCTGACGGCGCGCTGTTCCTCGTCGCTGAGTTCTTTGTTGAGGGCGCCGAGACGGCGGAGCAGTTCCTCGATGTTGTGGGTGCCTGCGTTGTATTCGTCGATGAGTTGTCGGAAGCGCTCGGCCAGGTCCAGGCAGGTCGGGTTCTTGCGGACAGCGTCGTCGAGGCGCTTCTCGAGGTCCTCCTTGATGGTCTTGGCGACGGTGCGCTTGTTGGCGGCGAAGCGCAGGGCGAGTTGCTCGAAGTCGATCTGGTTGAGGTCGATCAGCGGGTCGGCTCCGTCGGTGGAGCGGATGATGTACTCCTTGGCCCCGACTGACCGGTTCAGCAGATCCGACACCGAGTCCATGACGCTGCTGATGTCGGGCGCCTCCGAGGAGGATTCGATCTTCGACGCGATCGAGCGGATCACAGCGACGCGGTGGGTGACCGCCATCGCCTGTGGATCCGGCAGCAGCGCTTTGAAGGTCTTGCGGACCTGCCGGGCCAGGGACACATACCGGCGGCGGGTTTGTTCGTCGATGAGCAGCGCCTCCACGGCCGCCTTCTGCAGAGCGACGAATTCGAAGCCCTGCGCGGCCTCAAGGTCGCGAAGATCGACATCGTTCGCTTCGCAGAACTCGGTGATCTCTGCGAGAGCGGCCTCGAGTTCGGCGATGAGGTCGTCCTTGGGCCGGATCGGCGAGTCGACATCTGCCCCGGCCCGGTCGGCGGCGTAGATGGCGAGGGCCCTCTCGAGGTTCCGGAACACGCCCACGTAGTCGACGATGAGGCCGTTGTCCTTGTCACCGAATACCCGGTTGGCCCGGGCGATGGTCTGCATCAGCAGGTGGTTGCGCATGGGCTTGTCGAGGTACACCGTCGAGGTCGACGGCGAGTCGAATCCGGTGAGCCACATGGCGCAGACGAACACGAGCCGGAACGGATCGTCGGGGTCCTTGAACTTGGAGTCGAGGTCCTCGTTGACGATCCGCTTGCGGTGCTTGGCTATGTCGAGACCGGCTTTGGCCATGTCGGCGATCTCGTTCTGGGCCTGTGACACCACCACGGCCATGTCGGTGGTGCGCATGAAGTCGATCAGCGACTCCAGATGCGGGCGCTCCAACTCGGGCGTGTCTGCCAACTTGGCTTCGAGCTCGGTCAGGTAGCGCGCCCACTCAGCATCGACCAGGTCGTACATGCGCACCGCGGTGGCCTTGTCGATGGCCACGTACATGGCTTTGCCCCTGAAGCCACGGTTCACGAAGTGATGGACGAGGTCGGCTGCGATCTCCTTGAGGCGCTGGGGTCGGGTGATCAGCTCGTACTGCTGGGAGAAGCGGCGCGCCACCGCCTTCTCCTGGGCATCATCGAGGGTCGCCTCCTCCAGGAGGTCGTCGAGTTCGTCGTCGAAGTCCTCGTTGGTGAGTTGCAGTTCCGGTGTGCGGTTCTCGTAGTAGAGCGGGACGGTGGCGCCGTCGGCGATGGAGTCCCGGAAGTTGTAGATCGACACGTAGTCGCCGAACACCCGGCGGGTCTCCTCTTCGCCGACGATGAGCGGTGTGCCGGTGAACCCGAGGAACGAGGCGTTGGGCAGCGCCAGGCGCATGTTGGCCGCCAGCGTGTCGTACTGGGAGCGGTGGGCCTCGTCGGTGATGACCACGATGTCGTCGCGCTCGGACAGCACCGGCATCCGCTGGCCCCTGTTGGGTGGGATGAACTTGTGGATCAGCGTGAACACGTATCGGTGGTCCTGACCCAACAGCTCCCGCAGATGCGCCGATGTATCGGCGTGGACCTGCTGGCCGGAAGTGATCACCCCGGAGTCGGTGAAGTCCTCGTAGAGCTGCTCGTCGAGTTCCTTGCGGTCGGTGACGAGCACGAAGGTCCAGTTGCCGGGCTGTTTGCGCAGCACCTTCTGGGTGAACCACAGCATCGACAGCGACTTGCCCGACCCCTGGGTGTGCCAGAACACCCCGAGCCGGCCCTCACGCTGCTTGAGTTCCCGCAGCGCGTCCAGTGAGTTGTTCACCCCGAGGAACTGGTGGTTCTTGGCCAACGCCTTCACCAGCCCGCCCGGACGTTCGGTGAACGCCACGAAGTTCTCCACCAGGTCGAGCAGTCGATGCCTGTCGCACGTCGCCCGCAGTGCAGTCTCAAGCGAGACGACACCCTGCTCGCCCTCGGAGTTGATCTTCTTCCACTCCGCGAAGTGGCCCCAGGAGGCGAACGTCGAACCGACCCGCGTGTCAGCTCCATTGGAGAGGATGACGAACGCATTGGACCAGAACAGGTGCGGGACCGTGTCGCGGTAGTCGCTCAGGTTGGCGTCGTAGGCGTCACGGACGTTCTTGTGCGACACCTTCAACTCGATGAACACCAGCGGGATCCCGTTGACGAACAGCACCACATCGGCCCGCCGCTTGTACATGTCGCCCGCGATCCAGAACTGCGAAACCGCCAGCCAGTCGTTCTCGTCCGCCGCGTTCCAGTTGACGAACCGCACCGTGACCGTCCGACGGCTCCCATCACCGCCGACGGACTCGACCCTCGCCCCCTCCCGCAGCAGGCGGTACACCTCGCGGTTAGCCCTCGTCCGATCCATCGCCGACCGATCCTGAAGCAGTTGCTCAACGGCCTCCGACAGAACCGCATCAGAAAGACCAGGATTCAAAGCACGTAGCGCCTCATCGAGCCGATGAGCGAGCACCGGCTCCGACTGCGAATCACGACCCAGCGTGCCCGCCGGCCCCAACACCTCCTCGAACCCCGACGCCACCTCCCACCCCAACTGCGACAACAACCGCAACGCAGGCTGCTCAACCAGCTCATCCTCAGTCAGCCCCGACGGACTCACACCGCCACCAAGTCCGAGTCAAGTTCCGACACCTCCAACTCACCAGAGACCAATCGAGGCAGCAGTAGATCCCGGGCCTTTCGCAAGATGGCGGCCTGGTCTAAGAGGACTTGCCGCAAGCTATACATTGGTCGTACAGCAGTGTCGTATTGCGACATCAGGTCGCTGGTCGGCTCGGCAACAACTAGCCCGTACGCCTGATCGCGAGAGAGCCCAGGTACGGCAGCATGTGAGTCGATGAACTTGAGCGTCCGCAGCAACTGGTCGAGGAACCGGAGCGGCAGGGCCGATTCAACGTAGTAGGTGGTGTCAATTGGGAAGAAGTCACGATCGGACCAATAGACAGAGCCGACGTTGCCCTTTCGCCCAACCACGATCCCGGGGCCTGACACGAGGGCTCTGTCGTGCCAGCCAACTTGCCCTCCCGAGCCATAGACGGCATTGGGCCCGTCCTTTCGGTCATCGGACTTCAGAGCCTTGCCGTATGAGAGTTCCAGGAATTCACCCAGCCGACGGTCCGTCCACCCCTCAGGCATTGGGCCGAGGTCGGAGTCGAGTAGTTCGACGTTCTCATGCCCCGGGAACCGGAAGTGCACGAACCACTCCCGATACAACAACCGTGCCATCTCCTCCAGAATCTCAATCCGCCGCCGATTGTTCTCAAGAAGTCGGTCGTAGGAATCCAGGACCTCCGAGATCTGATGCTGGTAGCCGATCGATGGCAGAGAGATCGCGAAGTCTGCGACATCAGATCTTGTGAGCGCCTCCCGCGTGGCGCCTGAGCCTGCGATGGCCAACAGCCTGCCTTTGCAGGGCCCCGCGAGTGCCAGTGCAAGCCATCGTGCATCAGCCACGGATGGGTCCGCACGCAGGATCATTACATGCTGATTCACCCGTCCACCTACGGCTGAAGCCCCCGCAAGGCAACACCTCGCAACGGATGCCCCGGTGATGTTGAGCAGAACATCGTTCTTCCTGATCTCGACGCGATCCAACTCCCTCGCCTGCTCCTCGTCAATGAAGGCGAGAGCGGACCTCTCAAAACGTAGATCGTGGACGTTCATGGAGCGCACTAGGGGGATGCCAGAGGCCTTGTAGGAGTTCTTTCCTCCGCGGGGTGTGGCCCCACTTCCCCAGAAGGTCAGTACCTCCCCGAGTTTGACCCACGGCCAGTGATACGCGTCAACCATCCTCGGTGATCGCCTGACCGATCTTGGATACCTGACCTGACAGTACATAGGCAGCACCACTGAGCTCGACGAACTCACGATGCAGGTCCGTGAATGTCGCGACGAATGTGGCTTCGTCGAGTCGGGTAGGGGCAATATCGACATACCGCCCCGGATTGAGGCTCCAGCCTTGCTCCTTGACTTGCGCGGTCGTCGCAGCAGCACAAATGCCAGCCACATCGGAGTATGTCAGATCGGGAAACGTCGTCCGCACCATTTCCCCGCTGCCGGTGTTGAACTCAGGCTCCTCGCTCCGCCAGAGGCGGACGATATTGGCGAGGAATTCGACTTGTTGAGGGGTCCAGTCACGGTGCGCTCGGTCGATCTGGTTGTAGATCTCGCGGGCGTCGATGAACAGGATCTGGTCGGCTCGGTCTGTGTGCTTCTTGCCGCGGTCGAGGAACCAGAGCGTCACGGGGAGGGTGACGGTGTAGAACATGTTTGTGCCGGTGGCGATGATCACGTCGACGCTGCGGTCCTCGATGAGTTTGCGACGGATGTCGAGTTCGCTGCCTCGCGCGTCGGAGGTGGAGTTGGCCATGACGAACCCCGCCCTTCCGGTGTCGTTGAGAGCGGAGTAGAAGGTCTGGATCCAGAGGTAGTTGCCGTTGTCGGGCTTCGGCAGGCCGAACAGGAACCGGGGGTCGTCCTCGAGTTTCGTCTTGTCGATCTTGTTGACGTTGAAGGGCGGATTGGCCATAACGAAGTCGAACTTGCCGACCGAGTCGTGGAGGTCCTCGTAATAGGTGTTGCCCTCTCGGATGTCGCCGCCGAGCCCGTGCACGGCGAGGTTCATCTTGGCGAGACGGACGGTGTCGCCGGTCTTCTCCTGGCCATAGATCGACAGCTCCTGGCCGGGGTCGCGGCGGTGGCGCTCAACGAAATGCGCCGACTGCACGAACATGCCGCCGGAGCCGCAAGCAGGGTCGTAGATCTTGCCGTGGAAGGGTTCGAGGATCTCCACGATGAGCCGCACGATCGACGTGGGAGTGAAGAACTCGCCGCCCTTCTGGCCCTCTGAGAAGGCGAACTTGCCGAGGAAGTACTCGTAGATCAGGCCGAACCCGTCGCCCTCGATCGCCTCCGGCAGTGCCCTCAGGAGTCGCAGCAGCTCTGCGAGGATGTCGTCGGGGATGCGGGAGTAGTCCTTCGGCAGGACTCCTTGAAGGTCGGGGTTGTAGACCTCGATGCCGCCCATGGCCTGGTTGATGGCCTTGCCAATGTCGGCGCCCTCCGGCAGGTCGAGCAGCCCCTCGAACCGGGACTCCTCCGGCAGGTACAGCGCTCCGATGGCCTGGTAGTCCTCCGGCCCGGTCGGCCGGCGAGCAGACCCCGGACCCACCAACTGCGACGCCTGGGCGAACCGCTCGTCGGCATACCTCAAGAAGATGAGCCCCAGCACCGGCGAGGCGTACTCCGATGCCTTCAGCCCGGAGTTGGCCCGAAGCTGGTCCGCCGCCTCCCAGAGCTTGCTCTGCAGTTCGCCGAGATCAGTCGCCACGCCCTCTCCTTCCCGTAGCCGCTCCATTGTGTCCCAGCCTTCGGCAACTGCCAAGAGACCCTCCGCCCCTGGCGACCCACCGGATTGATCGTGGAACACCCGGAGAACCGGATGTCATGGGGAGGCAAGACGCTTGGAGGCATGGCGACCCGAGAACCAAGCCGCGTTGAGCGCCTACCTCGTGTGCCGTTACGGGCTGGGGTGACGTACGCTCAATCGGCGCTCAGAGCAGGTTGCCGCTGAGACGCAGAGGCTGGCAGCGGCCGTGCCCCGACTGCGCCCCTCAGATGTCCTACTGCTTCGTTAGGTTGGCGCATGGTACCCCCCTGACCGCAAGGAGAACGATCCTCATGAGCGATGCGCAAAGCGTCCTTGAGCAGCGTGCCGTGCGGCGAGCATTTGACAGCGCTGGGGGTGGCCCGTGGACAGTGCTCTACGAGTCCTCCAAGGACGGCGATCTGGATGTGTTGCGGTGGAGCATGCTCGCTCCACCGAGCTTGAGGCGAGCCATCCTCGCTGACATCAACCGGCTGCCCCGCATCGACTTCGGGGCTCCGGGCTTCTCCCAGACGGGCTTCGGCGCCGGTGAGCGGACCCAGTATGAGAGATACGGTGACGACAAGGGCTTCGAGCCTCTGGTCATACACCAGGATCACTACGGGGTGCGCCCACCGATGCGGCCGCAACTCAGCGAGGAGTTCCGGCTGTACCACAACCTGTGGAGCGACGAGACCGGGACGGCGTTCTTCAAGGTCCGCGATGATGGCTTCGATGAACTGGCCGCGGAGATCGGTACTGAGAGTGTGCGGGTTCGCACCCCGCTGCTGCGACAGTTCCAGGCCGCCAAGCAACTGGATCTGGTGCTCCGCATCAGCTCCTACCAATACGTTGACGACCCCGACGAGGTGGCCCCGATGGGTGAGATCGTCTCAGTCAACGACCGGGACGACGTGAGTGTCAGCGTCCATGTCGCGGACGTCAGGTACGACAGGCAGCGGCCCTGTTCGATGCTGGATGGCACGAAGGTGGTCCCTGCGCCTCCTCAGGAGAAGGCCGGCGTCTGGCCGTTCGAGCGCCGGGACGAGACCTACCAGGAGTTCATAATCGATGAGGACACCGACGGCGAGCCCATCAAGCACACCTGCGACCCGAAGCAGTTGGGCAGCTACTTCGGCAAGAACCCCGAAGCCCCCCACCACCTGACCCCGGTCTTCTTCCGTCGGGCGGTGCTGAAGCGCTACTACGAGGAGCCCGAGAGATACTCCATAGAGGGCAGCAGCCTGTCGTGTGGCGGCCTATGGGGGATCCGTCTCGACCTCGACCTTCGCGATCAAGTGATGGTCTTCCTGGGAGACCTGGGGCGAGACCTCCCCGAGTCGGAGCGGCCCCATTGGCAGACCTTCAACGTCGTCCCGACGCGAGGGCCGAGCAGCACGCTGATCAGACGGTCCTTCTTGGGTCAGTGGACCACCTCGCAGGCGCCGGACCTGCGGTTCAAGTCGGCCTACAGACGGTTCAACAGCAAGTGGCGGGAGCAATTCGGATGGGCGCTCTTCAGAGAACCAGAGCCCGAGGACGCCCATGTCCTTCAACGGCTCCGTATCCCACTCGATGGCAGCCAGCCTGAGTTCGAGAGCCAAGTCATGGGCCTAGCCAAGCTATTGGTCGACGCCCTCAACGAGAAGGAGATTCAGGAGCGGCTCCCCGACGGGCAGCCCGGCGACAAGGGCATCGCCAAGTTGCAGCGCTGGATGCTCCAGGAGCAGTACCCGTGGGCTGAGCGCGACACAGTGTTCCTGAAACGGCTTCAACGCCTCCGCAGCAAGGTCACCGCACACCGCAAGGGCTCGGACTACCGGCAAGTCCTAGCGGACGAGAACGTCAACCCCGACCCCATCCAAGAAGTCGCCACAATGCTCCAAGATGCCGAACGCCTGCTGTATGACCTCGCCTTCCATGCCGGAATCGACTTGTCGCTCTAGGTCCCGTCCTGACATGATAGGCCGAGCTAAGAAATAGCAGAGCATCTGATGTAAATGCTTGATAGATGTCACACCTCTGTGGGATGATGTATCCATGCTGATCGAAGCCGCTCGACGGGCCGAGGCCGCCGTGAAGGAGATGCTGGCCTGCGCCGATGAAGGGGCGGCTTCGTGCCCGGAACTGCTTGAGGGACTGGAGATCTCGAAGATCATCGCTGGCGTGAACACTGCGTTCCAGGTCTCGGCTGCGGCTGCGGTGGCAGGCCGTGAGCGTCACGGTGACGGCGGTGCGGAAGTGCTAGCCGCCAGCGCGGGTCTGTCAAGGCACGAGGCCCGCAGCCAGGTCAAGACAGCCGAGGCGTTGAGCAAGACCAAGAGGCTTCGCGATGCGGTGGCTGACGGTCGGGTGTCGACGGCCAACGCCAAGCGCCTAGCCGAGGCCGTCGACAAGACCAGCGCCGCAGATGTCGAATCAGATCGCGAATTGCTGGCCAAAGCCGAAACGATGCGGCCCGAGCAGTTCGCCAAGGAGGCCCGCCGGTGGGCAACCGACCGCCAGGGCGACGGCGGGGCGGCCGACCACGCTCGCCAGCGATCGAGGCGCCGCCTGCGAATGTGGGACGGCGACGACGGAATGGTGCACCTCTACGGCGAACTCGATGCCGTCACCGGCAAGCGCATCCACAACCGGCTCGAAGCTGAGGCCCGCCGCATGCACGATTGCGACAAGAAGGGTGCCGCCAATGGCAACCGCGACCAGCGGCGCACCTTCGACCAGTGCATGGCCGACGCGCTGGAAAGCCTCACCTCCACCCCCGGCGAGGCCGCTGCTAACGGCATGCCCTTCGCCGACATCTGCGTGGTAGCGCAAGTCGACGACCGCACCGGCGAGTTCGTCGCCGAACTCGCCGACGGTGCACGGCTGCCGTCCGACGTTCTTGAGCAGTTTGCCTGCAACGCGAAGTTCACCGGCCTTGTCTACGACCGGGAGGGCAACCCCATCTGGCGGACCCACTCGGTGCGCACCGCCACCAAGGCTCAGCGCCAGATTCTCTTCGCCCGCTACGGCGGCTGCTTCCACTGCGCGGCGCACCCGGCGCTGTGCCAGATCCACCACATCAAGCCCGTTTCCCAGGGCGGATCCACCCGCCTCGACAACATGGTCCCGGTCTGCTGGGACTGCCACAACCGGATCCATCACCACCGCTGGAAGATCCACTCCCACAACGGGGAGCACATCCTGCGGCCCCCCGACGATCGGGTTGCCTACGGTCCGGCACGTGCCCGCGACCCGGCCCCGGCCGGCCACCGGATCGCCGAATACCGCCAACCTGTCGGAAGCTCCGGCCGTCCCCGTGACGACTTCGCCAAGGAGGTCGACGATGGCCGACCGGCCCAGCCCGCTGGCAGCAGTTCCAGCCGCCTGTTCGCCCTCGCCTAGCAGGCCGAGCCAGGCACGGGCCGACAGCATGAACAAGGCAGGATTCTTCCAAGAGATCCAGCAGATTGATGAGGAAGCAGTCCGTCGATTCCGCGAAGAGGGGGTGGGAAGCAATGACGGTTGAAATGTCCGGACTCGATCCAGACCGGATGGTTGTGCTGTCGCTCAAGCCGAGATTCGCAGAAGCCATCCTCGCGGGCGTCAAGACCGTCGAGCTGCGACGCACCGAACCGAAGATCGTGGTCCCGACACGGGCGCTCCTGTATGCGGCCTCCCCGGTGCGGGCGCTCCTCGGCACCTGCATCATCACCAGCGTCCAGTCCTTGGCTCTCGCGACCCTGTGGCGAGAGCACGGCTCCGGGGCAGGGCTGACCTACCACGAGTTCCACGAGTACTTCGAGGGCGCAGACGTGGGCACCGCCCTTACGCTGGTCCAGCCGCGAGCCTTCACGCAGCTGGTCACGCTCCAAGATCTGCGAGCAGAGCCGAGAGGCTTCCGCCCGCCCCAGAGCTTCTCCTACGTCGACTCCAGGACCGGCGACCGGCTCATCCAAATGGCCGCATAGCGAAGATCGCCGTGTCCACCGTTCCTCTGGGCAGCTCGGGAATGGCGGGGTGGCCGGGATAGAGCGCGGTTCCTGCTTCATCGAGGGCGCGGCCGACGGGTAGGAGGTTCTCGTCTACGAAGATGCCCCAGATCTCACGCAAGGCTCAAGAAGCGGACGGCATCGTCGACGGCCGCGGGGGAGATGTCCCACATCCTTGCGACTTCGCTCCGGCGCTCGCCTGCGGCCACGGCTTCCGCGATGACGTCGGCCCGAAGGCGGCGCCCCGCAATCGTTGGCCGACCCGCGGAGTACTCCGGGTCGGCGACGATGGCCCCTTCGAGCACGATCCGCTTGACGACACCGGCGGCGCCGAATCTGGCGACGTCCGTGAATTGCGCCACCTCAGGCGAGAGAACAACGGTTCGGCCGTTGGGTACCACAAGGCAGAGGCCGGAATCCAGGTTGAGGCCGCGTTGAACGTCCAGAACCGCCTTCCGGCCCTCGGCGTCGAGGAAGGGACGGGCGATGGCGAGCGGATAGGGCTCGCGGAACGTCTCACGCAGGGCGGCGATCACGGGCCTGAGTCCGAACACGACGTCCCCGCGGTCCTGGTACTCGGCGATCATGCGAGCCTCGACGAACTCGCCCCACGTCACCCTGTCTGATCCGGTCCGCTCGTTACGGATCACAGGGCTGCGGCGCCCTCGGCGGCAGCCGTCTATCCAGCCGCGCGCGGTGCCTCTCGGGGTTCCCAGCAGGCGGTCCACGTCCGCAATCCGATAGAGCGGTTCCTGCAGCAGTGAAGTCGATTCGGGCATCTAGCTGATCTCCGTCAGCACCTCTCGAACCCGTCGCACGTGATCCGCCGTCATGTGCGCGGCCGAAGCTAGTCAACTATGAAATAGGTTCAAACATCATTTCCAGTGTCTTTCAGGAGTAGCGGTGGCGGGCCAGCGGGTCGGAGTTGGGGGCGGGTGCTGCGAGACTGGGGCCGTGCGGGCCGAAGTGGAGAAGATCATCAAGATCATCCGGCCCGCCATTCAGGCTGACGAGGGAGACATCGACCTGGTCGAGGTCGACGAGGCCACCGGGGTCGTCACCGTCGAGCTCCACGGCGCCTGCGTCACCTGCCCGGCGTCCACCCAGACCCTCAAAGCGGGCATCGAGCGGATCATGCGCGACCGCGTGCCCGGCGTGACCGAGGTGGTCGAGGTCAACGCCCTGGGCATGAGCGAGGCCTTCGTCTCGCTCTAGCGGTCGAGCGAACAGGCGAGCGAAGAGCGAGCGAAGACCGGGCCGTGAGCGACACGCCGGAGGTGGTTCCCCGGCTCCCCGAGCGCCGCTGCTATCGGCATCCCGACCGGCGGGGCGGAGTGAGCTGCCAGCGCTGCGACCGCCTGATCTGCCCGGACTGCATGCATCAGGCGTCGGTCGGCTTCCATTGCCCGGAGTGCGCGGCGCCGCGTGGCGCACCCTCGATCACCGCTCGGCCCCTGATGGCTGCAGGCCCCTCGCGCCCGATAGTCACTCAGGTCCTGCTGGGGCTCAACGGGCTGGCCTTCCTGTACTCGATCGTGCTCAGCGGCTCGGCCCGGGGCATCACCCGGCTTAACGAGGGGCTGCTCATCGACGGTGGCCTGTTCGCCCGGGCCCGGCTCTTCGACGGCTTCGAGCTCCGCCTGATCGGCGTGGACACCGGCGAGTACTACCGGCTGGTCACCTCCGCCTTCCTCCATGACGGCATCTTCCATCTGGCCTTCAACATGTACGTGCTGTGGATCCTCGGCCAAATTCTCGAGGCCGGGTTCGGTCGGGCCCGCTTCCTGTCGCTGTTCGCAGTGTCGCTGCTCGGCGGTGCGTTCGGAGTGCTGTTGGTGTCGCCGAGTTCGCCCACGGTGGGGGCCTCGGGGGCCGTGTTCGGCCTGATGGGCGCCACCGTGCTGGTTCAACGGGCCGTCGGCGGCAGCATCTGGCGCTCGCCGCTGGCTCCGCTGCTGATGATCAACCTCGTCTTCACTCTGCTGGTCCCGCGGGTGTCGATAGGCGGCCACTTCGGCGGGCTCATCGCCGGCGCGGTCATGGGCGCGCTGATGCTGGCATTGGAGCGCCGCAACGCGCCGAGGTGGGCAACGGTGTCGCTGGGCGTGGTGCTCTCGGCGCTGCTGGTGGCCGGGTCGGTGATCGCCGCCGCCCAGTAGCCGCCGCCCAGTAGCCGCCGGCCACATGGCCTTGGCCGTGTCTGCTGGTGGGCTTCAGGTCCGCCGCAGTGCTTGTTCCGTAGGATGACTGGGTGTCTGAGCGCGAGGTCTATCTCGACCACGCCGCATCCACGCCGCTGCGGGCCGTGGCCCGAGACGCCTGGCTGGCCGCGGCCGACCGGCACCACGCCAACCCCACCGGGTCGCATCTGGCCGCCCGTGAGGCCCGTCGGGCGCTGGACCGGGCCCGCGAGCAGGTAGCTGCCGCGCTTGGCGCCCGTCCCGGTGAGATCGTGTTCACCTCGGGTGGCAGCGAGGCCGACAACATGGCGGTGCGGGGCGCTCTCGGGCTCCGAGGGCCTGACGCGGTGGCGGTGACCACTGAGGCCGAGCACCACGCGGTGCACGATCCGGTGGAGCGCTCCGGCGGCGTGATGGTGGGGGTTGACCGGCGGGGCATCGTCGACCTCGACGCGCTGGCCGAGGTGCTGCGAGCCCGCGACGGCAACGTGGCGGTGGTGTCGGTGATCGCAGTCAACAACGAGACCGGATCGATCACGCCGCTTCGAGAGGTGGCCGGCGTCGTGCGCGAGCTGGCTCCCGTCGCCTTGCTGCACACCGACGCAGTGCAGGCGGTGAACTGGATCGATGTGGCCGCGGAGACGGCCGACTACGACCTCGTGTCGGTGACCGGCCACAAGGTGGGCTCCCCCGTCGGGACCGGTGTGCTGGTCGTGCGAGACGGCGTTGAGCTCGACCCGCTGATCGTCGGGGGTGGACAGGAGAGGGGCCGGCGGGCCGGAACTCCCGATGTGGCCGGAGCGGTGTCGCTGGCGGCGGCGCTGACTGAGACCGTCGAGCAGCGCGAGGGCAGCGTCGAGCGGCTCCGCGTCCTGCGCGATGCCCTGATCGACGGCCTCGCCGACCGGCTCGGCGACCGGTTGACAGTCTCGGCCGCGCCCTGCGGGAGCGACCGCGGCCACATCGCGGCCGGCATCGCCAACGTGTGCATCACCGGGGTTCAGAGCGAGGCGCTGCTGTTCCTGATCGACGCGGCCGGGGTGCGGGCCTCGGCCGCCTCCTCGTGCTCCAGCGGCGCCCAGGATCCGTCCCATGTGCTGGCCGCCATGGGGGTGCCCCGCGAAGTGGCCCTGGGGTCGCTGCGGCTGTCGCTCGGCCACACCAGCGCCGCCTCCGACGTGGAGCAGGCCGTCGAGGTCATCGCGGAGTCCGTCGCACGCCTCGACCGCTTCGACGGAGGCTGACATGGACGGAACCGGCGGCACTGGCGCGATCAGGCGGTCCGCGCCTCGCGAAGCGGCTGAGGCGGACGGAACCGGCGGTGCCGGTGTGAGCGGTCGGTCCGCGCCTCGCGAAGCGGCCGGGGCGGACGGAACCGGCGGCATCGGCGGGGCTCGAGGCCCGAGGGTGCTGGTGGCCATGTCGGGTGGGGTGGACTCATCGGTGGCCGCGGCCCGCCTGCTCGACGCGGGATACGACGTAGCGGGAGTCACCATGAAGCTCTGGGGCGGACCCAGCGACACCGGCTGCTGCTCGGTGTCCGATGTGGACGATGCCCGCTGGGCGGCCGACGAGTTGGGCATCGAGCACCACGTCTTCAACTTCGGCGACGACTTCGAGCGCCATGTGGTGGCCCCGTACGCCGCCGACCATGCCGCCGGCCTCACCCCCAATCCCTGTGTGGAGTGCAACCGGCACATCAAGTTCGACCGACTGCTGCGCCGGGCCGACGCGCTGGGCTTCGACCGGGTGGCGACCGGCCACCACGCCCGCATCGTCTCGACCGCGGCCGGACCCCGGCTGGCCCGGGGCGCCGATGCCGCCAAGGACCAGTCCTACGTTTTGCACATGCTCGGCACTTCGGTGCTGGAGCGGCTGCTGCTGCCGGTGGGGGAGACGACCAAGGACGAGGTGCGGCGCGAGGCCGAGGCCCGGAGTCTGGTCACGGCGGCCAAGCCCGACAGCCAGGACGTGTGTTTCATCACCGCCGCGGCCGGTCGCCGCAAGTTCCTCGATGAGCGCATCCCGATGCGTCCGGGCCGGGTGGTGGACACTGCGGGCCGCCAGGTCGGCACCGTCGAGGCGCTGGAGTTGGTGACGGTCGGCCAGCGCCGCGGCCTCGGCGCGATGGGCGGGGGATCGCCCCGCTATGTGCTCGATGTCCACCCCGAGTCGTCGACGGTGACGGTGGGCAGCCGGTCAGAGCTCGACTGCTCGGCGACGCCGCTGCAGGACTGGCGCTGGACGCACGGACCTGTGGACGGCCCCGTGCTGGTGCAGACCTCGGCCCACGGCACCGCGGCGGAGGCCACCATCGACTCCGACGGTGCCGCGGTGTACTGGGCCGAGCCCCGCCGCAAGGTTGCCTCCGGCCAGAGCGTGGTCGCCTACGCGGGCGATGTCGTAGTGGGAGGCGGCACCGCCACCCGCTCGACAAGGGCCGAGGTTCCTTAGAGGGCCTGCAAATCGGTGAGAGCCAGTCGCGTCGCACTGGGGGCATTCCCGCTCTTGTTCGCTGCGCTCACGGGTCGCCCAAACCCCGGCACCACAGCCCACGGCCTCGCCCGTATGGGCCGAATTCGTTCGCCTATTCGCTCGGCCCCTTAGCCGCCCCGCTGCGAGCCGTCAGGTGGCGATCAGCTCGACCGTGTCGGGATGGACGGCCGCCAGCGCCTTGTCCAGGGTCACCAGCGATCCCCCGAAGTGTTTGGCCAGCGCGACGAGATATGAGTCGGTGACCTGACGGTGTCCGGCCACTCCCCTGAGAACCGCCGCGTCGTAGCCGATCTCGTCGGGCCAGAAGACGTGTCGGGGCAGCGAGACAATCTGGATCAGGGCTTCGAGGGCGCCGTTTGCGCCCACCTCCGTCCGCAGCAAGAACCGCAACAGAGTTCCCTGAGTGATCGGACAGGTGGCCAGTTGGTCGCAATGGCTCGCAACCCACTCCCGCGCCCCCCGATGGTGGATGTGGTCGGTTACCGTCAGCGCGATAAGGACATTGCCGTCAGCCAGCGCCGTGGTCACCGGCTCTCTCGTGCTCTCACCACTCGTCCTCTAGGGCCCTGACATCCTCGGCCGTGATCGGTCGCCCCAGCGTGACCGTTGGCCATCCTGAGGGAGACACACTGACCGTCAGCCTGCTCTCATCATCAACACCGAGTCCTCGCCGCATACATTCGGTGACGACCTGGCTCAAGGTCTTGCGCTGCTGATGGGCAAGTTCACGGGCCAGCGCGTGCAGGTCGGCTGGTATGTCAATCGTCGTTCGCATCATCACATCATAGCACCATGATGCATCAGTGTACCGGCTGTCCGCTCGGCCCCGCGTGTCAGGCGAGCTTGAGGCCGCGGCGCTGGGCGGTGGAGAGCACGGCTGCGGGGCGGCTGGGCGACACCAGTACGTCGGTGACGGTGCGCGGCTCGCTGCGGTTGCGGCCGGTCATCACCGCCGCGGTCACCGGGTTGGAGAGGCGCAGTTCCAAGGCCATGCCCAGGGCCTGCGCGGTCAGGTCGGCCGCGGCGGTGTCGGCGGGCGCCGGGCCGATGGAATGAATGCCGCGGCGGCTCAGCGGCAGGGGCTCGGCCACGGCCAGGTGGTCGTGCACCACCAGCCCGTTGGGGACGAACACCAGCCAGCGCCGGGCCAGCCGATAAAGGGTGTGGGCCGCGAACGCGGCGACGGGCAGGCCCACCGCGGCGGCGACGATCCCCGCCGCCCAGCCACGCCCGGCCAGCAGCAGCGGCCCGACGGCCACGCCGGCCACCGACACCGCCCATGTCGGCACAACCAGGGCAACGAGGACCGGCGCGGGCGGACGCAGCAGGAAGCGTCGCTCGTCGCCGTAGCTCGCCGCGTCCACCTGAGCATCGGCGTAGGCGGGTTGCAGCACGACGACGGTGCCGATCAGCCCAGAAACCAGCCCGACCCAGCCGGCCGGCTCGCCTGAGGAGGCGGCGGCAGCCGCCAGTTCCACCGCACCCGCCGACACGCCGATCCGGGCCACGGTGAGGGCGCGGGCTCCGGGCAGCAGCAGTGCCGCCAGCACCAGGGCATAGGCAAGCCACATGGCTGCGATCACCGTGTTGTGAGCCGCTTCGTCGTCGGGCCGCAGCCCGGTGTGGACCACATCGGCTAGCAGTGCTGCTGCTCCGACCGCCAGCCAGGCCGCTGCCGCCGCGGCACGCAGCCACATCGCGGCCCTCCCCTGGGTTCGTTCAGCAGCTCGCACGGCCTGCAAGTGTGCCACCGGGCAGTCCCCAAGCGCGTTCGCGGGTAGGTGCAAGCCGGTTGCGTCGCAGTGGTGTCATTACCGCTCTTGTTCGCTTCGCGCCCGGGCCGTCCAAACCCCGGCAACACAGCCCACGGCCTCGCAAGCTCGGCCGCTATGCCCGCTCTGCCAGTCGGGGCAAGAATGCCCCACGGCGTCGCTGCGGACACTCGAGTCCTCGTGCCGTTGTGCAACTGGGGCCAGATGTAGCCTCGGGCGATGGCCGATCCCGCCGGTCCAGACACCGACTCAGCCGCCCGGGCCCGCCAGCTGCAGGCGGAGCTCGACCACCACTCGAAGCTGTACTACGCGGGCAAGCCCGAGATCCCCGACGCCGACTTCGACGACCTGTTCAACGAGTTGAAGGCCCTGGAGGAGCAGCACCCCGAGCTGGTCCACCCCGACTCGCCCACCCAGCGGGTTGGAGCCCCGCCCGACACCGCCTTCGTGCCGGTGCGCCACCAGCCGCCCATGATGTCGCTGCACAACGCCCTCGACGTCGAGGAGCTGCGGGCATGGCACGAGCGGATCGGCCGTGCCCTGGCCGCTCCGCCGACCGAGCAGTCGCTGCCGACCACCGGGGAGGCCGCGGTCGGCGACTTCGCGGTGGAGCTGAAATTCGACGGGCTGGCCATTTCGATCCGCTACGAGGACGGCGTGCTGGTGCGGGCCGCCACCCGGGGCGACGGCCGCACCGGCGAGGATGTCACCCACTCGGTGCGCACCATCGCCGATGTGCCCATCCGGCTGCGGGGCACCGCTCCGGCCGTGCTGGAGGTGCGGGGCGAGGTGATCCTGCGGCTCTCCACCTTCGAGCAGCTCAACGCCCGCCAACTCGAGCGGGGCGACAAGCCCTACGTCAATCCCCGCAACGCAGCCGCTGGCTCGCTGCGCCAGAAGGACGCCCGGGTGACCGCGGCGCGGGGTCTGTCGTTCTGGTGCTACCAGCTCGGCCACGCCTCCGGTGGCCCGGCCTTCACCTCCCACCTGCAGACGCTGGAGTGGCTGGCGTCGCTGGGCCTTCCCACCGACGAGCACGCTGCTCGCCTGGGCGACCTGGCTGCGGTGGAATCCCATGTGGTGGACTTTGAGCGGCGTCGCCACGACCTCGACTTCGAGTTCGACGGCATGGTTGTCAAGGTCGACGATCTGGCGACCCAGGCCCGTCTTGGGGTGGACGCCAAGGCGCCCCGCTGGGCGATCGCCTACAAGTTCCCGCCCGAGGAGCGGACCACCAAGCTGCTCGACATCCATGTGTCGATCGGGCCGTCGGGCCAGGCCACCCCCTTCGCCCGGCTGGCGCCGGTGTTCGTGGGCGGGGTGACGGTGGGGACGGCCACCCTCCACAACGAGGACCAGGTGGCGGCCAAGGACGTGCGCCCCGGCGACACCGTCATAGTGCGCCGGGCCGGCGAGGTGATCCCCGAGGTGGTGGGGCCGGTGCTCGCCGAGCGCCCGGCGGGGTCGCGGCCGTGGGAGTTCCCGCCGGACTGCCCGGTGTGCGGCGAGACGCTGCGGCGGGCCGAGGGCATGTCGGCCACGATGTGCGTGAACTACTGGTGCCCCCGCCAGATTCGGGGCCGCATCGAGCACTTCGTCGGCCGGGCCGCCATGGACATCGAGTACCTGGGGGAGCGCAACATCGACCGTTTCGTGTCCGAGGGCCTGCTCGCCGATGTGGTCGGCCTGTATGGGCTGGACTTCGAGCGGATCGAGCAGATGGACGGCTTCGGCGAGACTTCGGTCAACAACCTGCGCAAGTCCATCGAAGACAGCCTCCAGCAGCCCCTGGCCCGGCTGCTGTTCGCGCTGAGCATCCCCGAGATCGGCCAAGTCAACGCCCGGGTGCTGGCCGCTGCGTTCGGCGACATCGACGGCATTCTGGGCGCCGACGAGGAGGCCCTTGCCGCGGTGGAGGGATTCGGCCCGATCATCGCGGCGTCGGTGCGGGCCTGGTTCGACGACCCCCACAATCGCAAGCTCATCGAGGGCCTGCGAGCAGCCGGGCTACACATGGTGGCCGACGAGCCCGGCGCCGGCGCCGACGGCGAGATGCTGCCCCAGACTCTGGCCGGCATGTCGGTGGTGGTGAGCGGCACGCTCGAAGGCTTCAGCCGAGACGAGGCCAAGCAGGCCATCGTGGCCAGGGGCGGCTCGGCGCCGGGCTCAGTGTCGGGACGAACCACCGCGCTGGTGGCAGGCGCCGACCCCGGCGCATCCAAGCTGCGCAAAGCCGAGTCCGCCGGGGTCCCCGTGATCGACGAGGCCGCCTTCGGCGAGTTGCTCGACACCGGCCGGCTGCCATAGAGGCCGGGATCGAGCTAGCCCCTCCCCCATCGTGTCCCATGGGCGATGTAGGTTCGGACCTGTGATTCAGAGGCGTTTGCCATCGATACCGAGGCGGAGCGGGAGCCGCTCCTGCGCCCCCGTGACGATGTGAGCCTCTTGACCCAGCGCGCGGCCACGGCCACATCCAGCTTCGGTGTGGGCCGACGGGAGGGCCACGACTCTTCAGCGTTCTACGAACGGTTTCCGGTGCCGGAAACCAGCAACGAAGACCACATCACGCCGCCTGCGTGCCGGGACCGTCTCTGGGTGGCCGACGCCCGACGGATGAGCGACGAGCAGGTAGCGGACAATTCGGTCGCGCTAGTCGTTACCTCTCCGCCGTACTTCGCAGGCAAGGAGTACGAGCAGGCAGTCGGGGAGGGCCATGTCCCGGCCAGCTACAAGGATTATCTGCAGATGCTTCGAGACGTGTTGGACGTGTGCAGCCGCAAGCTCGAGCCGGGGGGCCGTATTGCTGTCAACGTCGCTAATCTCGGACGCCGTCCGTATCGCTCGCTTTCTTCGGATGTGATTGGAATCCTCCAGGACGACCTGGGTTTGTTGCTGCGGGGTGAGGTGATCTGGCAAAAGGCCGAGGGAGCGGGCGGGAACTGCGCTTGGGGCAGCTTCGAATTGCCGACCAACCCGGTTCTCCGAGATCTGACCGAGCGCATCGTGATCGCGTCCAAGGGCCGATTCGACCGGGCTCTGTCCCCGTCCTACAGGGTTGATCGAGAGTTGCCTTCTCGTCCGACAACCAACGCCGACGAGTTCATGGACGCCACGGTCGATGTCTGGAAAATCCCAACCGAATCGGCTACCCGGGTGGGACATCCCGCACCGTTCCCAGTCGCCTTGCCGGAGCGACTAATCGACCTCTACACCTATGAGCAAGATCTCGTGCTAGATCCATTCATGGGATCGGGAACGACGGCAGTCGCCGCGGTCCGCACCGGCCGCCATTACGTCGGCTTCGATACCGATGAGGGCTACATCGAACTAGCCAAACAGCGCATCGCCAGAGAAAGGGAGAGCGGCCTCGAAGGCACAAGCCCCCCGCGGTGGGAATCGACGAGTGCAAACGGCCAGTCCAGCCTGTTCGAGGATTTGGGTGAGGATGCTCGCAGGACAACCTCCACCTCACCGGTGTCCGCCAACGGAGCTCATCCTTCGCCGGGCGAAGATTTTCAGGCTCGGTCTGTGCTCGAAGGCCGCAAGGCGCAGGAGAAGGCCCGGAAAGTCCTGGAGAAGTGCGGCTTCGAACGGATCCGTGACAAGGTCTCCTTCTCTTGCGGCGTCGAAGTCAATTTTTCCGCTGTCGACCTCCAGGGCCGGCGATGGCTGTTCGACGTGTCGGGTGCCTTCAGCGTCACCCAACGGCCCGGGCTTCGTCGCACTGACACCCTGTGGAAGGCGATCGGTCGGGCGTCCGTCCTCCACACGGCTGGCTGCGACCAGCCGCTGGTGCTGCTCACCACCGACCGGCCCGCCACCAACAGCGCCGGGCATCGCGCCCTTCAGGCAGTGACCGGACCCGACAAGCCGGTCCACGCCGTCATCGAGATGGAAGATCCTAAGGACTTGAAGTTGCTGAGAGCCTTGGCCTGCGGCGAAGCCTGAGCATCTGACAGGCCAGACCAGGGTCACTGAACTACACGGCCCTAGATGTGCGGACACGGCCCCTTGACTATCGCACCGGTCAACCGTGGGAGATCAAGAGCGAGCAGTACGTCGATCCCCTTCTTCGATATCGTCGTGTTGTTCTCAGGAGATTCCGATCTGTTGCCGGCACTGGAGCGCGCGCACGCGTCGGGCGTGGCGTGCGAAACCGCTGCCTGGACCGGAGGAGGCAGGCGACAGCCGCAGAGGAGCTACCTCAGATGGGAGCATCGCCTCGGTCAGCGCGACTATGACGCAGTTCACGATTCCTTTGACTACCGGCGCTAGTGATGCCACTGTGGTTGCGCTACTAGCGATGATGCGCTAGACAGTCATCAATCTTCCCCGCCGTCCACCATCGCTTGTCGGTGGTGCACTGGCGGGGCTTTCTTTGGGGCCAGCGCAGAAGCCACTGCAACATGCGGCACTGTTCCTCATCGCGCTTCCATACGAGTCGTGGCACGCGGAGTGCTGCGCCGCAGGATCAGGACACTTCGAAGCACCAGCGGGCGGTGTCGGCCTCCTCGGGTCGGGCAATCAGCACGAAGGTTGCCACCGCGCAGTTGGTGTCGGGCGACAGCGCCTCGATGAGCTGGCCCTCGCCGGGGTTGAACTCGAATCGGTTCAGGCCCTCGATGTGATTGACCTCAGCGGTCACGTCGATGCCGCTGCCGGCCTGCTCGCTGGCATATACGACTAGCGACGACAGCCGGTAGCGAGCATCGAGGACCACGGCCACCTGCTGTTGCTGCAGCACCTCGTCCCCCGGGCTCGGGATCACCCGCTCCACGGCCCCGCTGGCAGTGACCGCACTGTCGGCGTCGTCGTCGCTCGACCCGATCAGGGCGGCCACGACGAACCCCAAGACCCCCAACAGCACCAGCGCCGCGATGCCCACCCGCACCCGCAGAGAACTGCGAGGGGCCGGCGACTGCTCGGGGCCGCGTCCGTTGCTTGACATCCCAATCGGTCACGGTACTGGCTTGAGCGGGCGGGAGAGGCCCGGTCGGGGCTGTGTCGGGCGGTACCGTGGCGACGGTGATCGCCAGCCAGGACGCCAGCCGGGCCTTCGGTGGCCGCTACCGGCTGCTGGAGTTCGTGGGCGAGGGATCGAACGCACGCGTCTACGTGGCCGAGGATCTCGCGCTGCGTCGGCGGGTGGCGCTCAAGATCCTGCGGGCCGACGCCGCTGAGCGGGCCGGCTTCGCTGAGCGCTTCGCCGACGAGATGCGTGCGACCGCCGCGCTGAGCCATCCTCGGGTGCTGCCGGTGTACGACTGGGGCCTCGAGCCGCAGCCCTACGCGGTGACGGAGTACCTCACCGGCGGCAGCTTGGCCGCGGTGCTGCGGGAGGGATATCGGCTCACTCCGTCGCAGGCGCTCATGGTCGGGCTGGAGGCTGCACGAGCACTGGTGAACGTCCACCGCGACGGTCGGGCCCATCTCGGCCTCACGCCTGCCAGCATCCTGTTCGACTCCAGCTCCAGGCCCTACATCTCCGACCTCGGTCTGGCGGTGGCCCTCGGGGAGGAGCAGCCCGCGAGCGCGGCACACCACAGCGGGGATGATCCCGCGGTGGCGCGAGATGCCGGCCCCCAGTTGCGCGATGGCCCCGAGGGCGCCGACCCGGCTAGCCGTGATGCCGCCGATCCCGGTGGCGGGGCGCTGAGCCACTCCCGGATCGAGCAGGCCCAGGACGTTCACGACTTGGCCCTGGTCCTGTGCGAGGCGGTCACCGGCGCCCGAGAGCTGACGGTTGACGTCGGTGGCTCGGACCCGATTCCCATCACCGCCCTCGGTCCGCTCCAAGCCGTGCTGGAGCGCGCCATCGCGGCCGACCCCATCGGACGGCTGACCGCCTCCGAGCTGGCATCGGAACTGCTGCGGGTGGCGTCGCTGCTGCCGCGCCCCGACCCGCTCCCGCTGGCTGTCGCAAAGGCCCCGCCCAGCGACGAGGGTCCGCCCCCGGCCGACAGCACCGAGGCCTTCGAGCAGGTCGGCCCCACCGTGTCGGAGCGTTCGGCCATCCCCCACGACGACGTGCTTCGCCGACGCTGGCCGGGGCTGGCGCTGGCCACCATGCTGGTGGCGGGCGCCGCCGCGGGCGGGGTCTGGGTTTGGCTCGGCGAGTCCGATCCCACCGTTCCCGAGCTCGCGGGCCACACCGGTGAGGCGGCGGTGTCGGCTGCGGCCGACATGGGTTGGGAGGCCAACGAGATCCTGGTTCGCGCCGCGGGCACCGAGCGGGGCGAGATCGTCGGCACCGAGCCCGCGGCCGGCGCCACGCTGGCCGAAGGTGCGACGCTGGACGTGTTCGTCTCGCTGGGCGAGCCGCTGGTGCCGCTCGCCGATCTCGACGGGCTGTACGGCATGACGGTGAACGACGCCGCCGCGGAGCTCGACGCCGCCGGTTTGGGTCTGGGCGGCACGACGCCGGTCCACGATGAAGTGGTGCCGTCTGGGAACGTGGTCGGCCTCGACGTCGCTGAGGGCGTCTACGAGCTGGAGCCGGGCCGCGAGGTCAAGCTGCTGGTGTCGGACGGCCCGGCTGATCGGACGGTTCCCGCGGTGCCCGAGAGCCTGGAGCCGGGGGACGCCGCCGACGCGCTGGACGACACAGGGCTGGCGCCGCGGGTCGTGCTGGAGTTCTCGGACGACGTGGCCGAGGGAAGCGTGATCGGCTTCCGCCCGGCCAGCGGCTCGGCGGTGCCGATAGGCAGCACGGTGCGAGTACTGGTCTCGCTGGGCCCCGTGCCGCCACCCGAGCCTGAGCCCCCAGCAGACGAAGCCGAGGACCTCGAACCCGAGAGCGAGGACTCCGACTCCTGAGGCCGAGCGTGCGAGGCCGTCGGCTGTGTCGCTGGGGTTTGGGCGGCCCGTGAGCGCAGCGAACAAGAGCGGGAAAGACCCGCTGCGGCGCGAGACCCCACCGTCAATCCGCGCTTGCTGCTAGAGCGAGCGGCCTATCCTTCCGACGTGTCCGGCCGGATAACCCGCGCAGAGGCGGCCCATGTGGCCCGGCTGGCCCGTCTGCGCTTCCGCGACGAGGAACTCGACGAGCTGGCTGCGCAGCTCTCGGCGGTGCTCGACCACGCCGCCGATGTCGAGGCGCTCGACGTGACCGACATCGAGCCGACATCGCATCCCCATCCACTCGTCAACGTGATGCGCGCCGACGAGGTGCGGGCGTCGCTGGAGCGCGACGAGGTGCTGGCCCAGGCGCCGTCGGTCGACAGCGGCCAGTTCCGGGTGCCGCCCATCCTGGGCGAGGCACCGTGAGCCGTCGGACAGCCCGGTTGCCTAGAGCGTGCGCGGGTAGGTGCAAGCCCCTCGCGTCGCAGCGGGGTCATTCCCGCTCTTGTTCGCTGCGCTCACGGGCCGCTCGGGCCACGGCCTCGCCCGTATGGGCCGGAATCGCTCGCCTATTCGCTCGGCCTCTTAGCCCCGAGACGGCAAGGTCGCTCGCCGGCGGCCGGTTCGAGTTGCCGCTGACACAAGGGACGGCGACGTGAGCGCCCTTGCGCTTGCGGCTGCGGTCAAATCTGGGGAACGCAGCGCCGCGGCCGTCGTGGAGGAGCATCTGGACCGCATCGCCGAACGAGACGGCGAGATCGGTGCCTTCAACCTGGTGCTGGCCGCCGAGGCCCGCGCCGATGCCGCCAGGATCGACTCGGCGCTGGCTCGGGGCGAGCCGGTCGGGCCGCTGGCCGGCGTGCCCGTGGCGCTCAAGGACAACCTCTGCACCCGGGGCGTTCCCACCACCTGCTCGTCGCGGATGCTCGAGGGCTGGCATCCGCCCTACGACGCCACCGTGGTTCAGCGGCTTCGCGCCGCCGGCGCGGTCGTGGTGGGAAAGACCAATCTCGACGAGTTTGCCATGGGCTCCTCCACCGAGAACTCCGCCTTCGGTCCCACCCGCAATCCCCACGACACCAGCCGGGTGCCGGGAGGCTCCAGCGGCGGCTCGGCTGCGGCGGTGGCGGCCCGATTCGCGCCCCTGGCGCTGGGGTCCGACACCGGCGGGTCGATTCGCCAGCCCGCCGCGCTGTGCGGCGTGGTCGGCCTCAAGCCCACCTACGGTCGGGTGTCGCGCTACGGGCTGGTGGCCTTCGCCTCGTCGCTCGACCAGATCGGCCCCATCGCGGCCACCGTCGCCGACGCGGCAGCCTGTTACGAGGCCATCTCGGGCCACGACCCGCTCGACTCCACCTCGATAGACAGCCCCCGCGAGCTTGTCACCGCCAGCCTGGAGCGGGGCGTGGACGGCCTGCGGGTCGGGGTGCTGGCCGAGCTGTGCGCCGGCAGCACAAGGGTGGAGGGTGCGGCCGGTTCGGCGGTAGAGGGTGTGGCGGCCGACGTCATCGCCAGGGTCGACACCGCCGCGGCCGCCCTGGAGGCCGCGGGCGCGTCGATCTCGGTGGTGTCGGCGCCGTCGGCGGTGCTGGGCCTGTCGGCGTACTACCTGATCGCGCCGGCCGAGGCGTCGAGCAATCTGGCCCGCTACGACGGTGTGCGCTACGGGCTGCGGGTCGATGCGGCCAACGCCGCCGAGATGAACGTCAACACCCGCACCGCCGGTTTCGGGGCCGAGGTCAAGCGCCGGATCATGCTGGGCACCTACGCGCTGTCGGCGGGCTACTACGACGCCTTCTACGGCAAGGCGCTGCGGGTGCGCACGCTGATGCGGCGGGAGTTCGCCGCGGCCTACGCCGATGTCGACGTTCTGCTGGGCCCCACCACGCCGACCACCGCGTTCGAGCTGGGGGCAAAAACCGCCGACCCGCTGCTGATGTACCTGAACGACGTGTGCACGATCCCGGCGAACCTGACCGGCCATCCGGCAGTGTCGGTGCCCTTCGGCAGCGGCGACGACGGCCTCCCGGTGGGGGTGCAGCTCATGGGTCCGGCCCTGTCGGAGCCGATACTGCTGCGGGCCGCGGCTGTGCTGGAGCAGGCCGCGCCATCTGGCGGAGGTGCCCGATGAGCCCGGCTGCCGCGGGCCGTCGGCAGCACTCCCAGGGTGGCACGACAGCCGCTGGCGGAGGTGCCTCATGAGCGGGCCTGCTCCCGGCCGGACGCAGGCTGCGCCATCTGGCGGAGGTGCCCGATGAGCCCGGCTGCGACGGGCCGGGAGCAGGCGCTGGCCGAGGGCTGGGAGCTGGTGGTGGGCCTGGAGGTCCATGTGGAGCTGAGCACGGCCACCAAGCTGTTCTGCGGCTGCGCCAACCGCTTCGGCGACGAGCCCAACACCAACGTGTGTCCGGTGTGTCTGGGCCTGCCGGGCTCGCTGCCGGTACCCAACGCCACCGCGGTTAGCTTCGCCATGCGCCTGGGCCGGGCGCTGGGATGCGAGGTGCAGGGGGCGGTGTTCGCCCGCAAGAACTACTTCTACCCCGACATGCCCAAGGACTACCAGATCTCCCAGTACGACCAGCCCACCAGCATCGACGGCCGCCTCGAGCTGGTTGACGGCCACACCGTCGGCATCGAGCGGGCCCACATCGAGGAGGACACCGGCAAGACCACCCACATCGGCGGCGGCGGGCGCATCCACGACGCCGACTATGCGCTGGTCGACTACAACCGGGCCGGGGTTCCGCTGGTGGAGATCGTCAGCCGCCCCGACATCCGCACCGCCGAGCAGGCCCGGTCGTATGTGCGAGAGCTGCGGGCCGTGCTGCTGGCCGTCGGCGTGTCCGACGCCCGGATGGAGGAGGGCTCGATGCGGGTGGACGCCAACGTGTCGGTCCGCCCCGCCGGCGCCGACGAGCTCCGCACCCGCTGCGAGATCAAGAACCTGAGTTCGCTGCGGTCCCTCGGCCGGGCCATCGTCTACGAGGCCCAGCGCCATGTGGAGCTGTGGACCAGCGGTGAACGGCCCCGCCAGGAGACCCGCCACTGGGACGAGGCGCGGGGGCGCACCACGCCGGGCCGCTCCAAGGAGGACGCGGAGGACTACCGCTACTTCCAGGATCCCGACCTGGTGCCGCTGGCTCCAGAGGCCGACACGGTCGCGGCTATCGATGCCGCGCTGCCACCGCTGCCCGCCGCCCGTCGGGCCGAACTCATCGCCGTGGGCGGGGTGGGAGCCGCGGATGCCGCCGTGCTGGTGGAGCGGAACCAGGACCGGCTGGTGCGGGCCGCTGTCGCGGCCGGAGCCGACCCGGCGGTGACCGCCACCCGGGTGGTGAACGACCTGGCCACCGACAATTGGTCGCGCGTCACCCCCGACGGTCTGGCCGCCCTGGTCGCCATGGAGACGGCGGGACAGCTCACCGCCACCCAGGCCAAGCAGGTGCTGGCCGAGATGGCCGAAGCGGGCGGTGCCCCCGACGAGATCGCCCGGCGCCGGGGCTTCGAGGCCATGGCCGGCGACGACCTGGCCGCGGTCCTCGAGGAGGTCATCGCCGACAACCCCGACGCCTGGGACCGCTACCGCGCCGGCGACGAAACCGAGCGCAAGAAGCTGGCCGGCTTCCTCACCGGCCAAGTCATGCGAGCCACCAAAGGCAAAGCCGACGGCGCCGCCATAAACCGCCTCCTAGAGCAGCACGCCGATCAGTAGACCCCATCGCCCGCCCGTGTCCAGCCTTGGCTAGCACCATCAAGGCGAGCCTTCAAAACGCGCAAGTAACGATCTTCAGAACGCGCAAGTTAGAGCCTTCAAAATACTCAAGTTGGAGCCTTCAGAACGCGCAAGCTGTAGAATATTGGCATGAGCGGCCATCGGGCTGATCAGAGGATCGGCAATGGGGATTGTGCCTGCGGAGGGAACTCGAGTGACCGCGGGTGACCGCGCGGTGAGGTTGCAGAGCGCGCTGCCCGCGCTCACCTCGGCCGCGCCGGGGGGCGGCGAGCCCTACATCTCAAGGCTGGCCGATGTGCAATTGGAACAGGCGTTGTCGCGTTCGGCTGCGGTCGAGTTGCGCGGACCCCGCGGCGTGGGCAAGACCACCACTGCTCTGCAGCAGGCAGGGGCGGTGCTGGTCATGCAGGATCCTCACACCGCTGCGGCTGTCCGCGAGGATCCGGGCTCGGTGCTGCTCGGCCAACCTGCGCCTCTGCTGATCGACGAATGGCAGGAGGCACCCGAGGTGCTGTGGGCGGTGAAGGCCCATGTCGACTCTTCGGCGTTGCCTGGCCAGTTCATCATCGCCGGGTCGGTGCGCGGCGCCGACCGTGAGCAGATGCCGCTCACGGGACGCAGCGAAGTAATCGACATGTTCCCATTCAGCGTCGCCGAACGGCGCGGCACAGCATCGGTGTCGCTTATTCGGCGACTGTTCGAGGGCCTCGACTTGGAGACCGACGAGACTGACCTTTCCGTCAACGACTACATCGACCTGGCCTTGCAGAGCGGGTATCCCGCCACGATGGACGAGGGGGATCCGGAGGCCCGCAGAGCGCGGCTGCGCAGCCGCATCGACGGCACGATCAACGTCGATGGCCTGATCGGGCGCCATGACCGTTCCAAGCTGGCCGAGTTCTTCGCCTGCTACGCCCTCCATTCGGCCGGCGTGGTGCCGCTGCAGCGGCTCTGCGACGAGGTCGGCATCTCCCGCAACACTGCGGATGCGTATCTGACCCTGTTGTCGCGCACCTATCTGGTGGCCGACGCCCCGTCGTATCACACCAACAGGATCAGCCATCTGCGGCGCGCTCCCAAGCGTCTGTTGGTCGACGCCGGACTGTTGGCCGCTGCCTGGAACACCGACGCGGCTGCCATCTGCGCCAACGCGGATCTGCGCGGTCGGCTGTTGGAGACGTTCGTAGCGGCCCAGCTGCGAGTCCAGGCTTCGGCATCGGCAGCCGGGTACCGGCTCGCGCATCTGCGTCGCAACGACCGCGAGGTCGACTTCGTGCTCGACGGAGGAGTCAATGGCGTCGTGGCGGTGGAGGTGAAGGTGGGCGTGCACGGCGGGCGCAGCGAAGCCCGCCACCTCTTCTGGATGAGAGAACTGCTCGGGGAGAGCTTCACCGGCGGCGTACTGCTGCACACGGGCCGTCGCAGGCCCCGTCCCCTCGATGATGCGCGTAGGGGCCGAATCTGGTCGGCACCGCTATCAGTGCTATGGGCCTGAACGCATCGCTGATCCCGTAAGAGCGAGCGCAAATAGGTGAGAGCCCGTCGCGTCGCAAGGTTGTCTTTCCCGCTCTTGTTCGCTGCGCTCACGGCCGCTCGGGCCACGGCCTCGCCCGTATGAACCGGATTCGCTCACCTATTCGCTCGGCCTCTAGGCCCTTGCCGCACCATTGGAGACAAAGCGGAAGTTCGCTGGGTGGTTCTTGTACAGATTGTCGGGGTAGTTCTTGTACAGAATCGCAGGGTGGTTCTTGTACAGATTCACAGGAGGGTTCTTGTACAGATTGTCGGATTGTCAGGTCGGGGTTCCGGGCGCCGCTTCTAGCGGTCGGCGCCGGTTATCTGCCAGGCTGAGCCCGAGAAGCGCCACAGCATGAGCACTAGGCGGGTCGCCATCCAGGCGTGGAGCGCGGCCCACAGCCAGCCGATGCCGGCCCCGGCGGCCACGACCAGCAGCCCGCCGCCCGCCAGCACTGCGCCCGCGCCGATCATCGACACGGCCAGGAAGCGCAGATCGCCGGCGCCGATGAGCACCCCGTCGAGGGCGAACACCACCCCCGCCGCGGGCTGCGCGAAGCCGACGTGCAGCAGCAGGAAGCCGGCCAGCGCCACCACCGCGGCGTCGGAGGTGAACACCCGGGGCAGCACCGGCGACAGCGCCAGCACCATCGCGCCGGTCATCACTCCCGCCACCGCGCCCCAGCCGATCATGCGCTGCCCCAGCGCCCGAGCCCGGTCGGCCCGGCCCGCGCCGAGGGCCAGACCGATCAGGGCCTGCCCCGCGATGGCCACCGCGTCGAGCAGCAGGGCCAGCACCGTCCACACCTCGAACACGATCTGGTGCGCGGCCAGGTCGTCGGTGCCGATCCGGGCCGCCATCGCCACCGTGACGGTCAGGCCGGCCCGCAGCGCCGAGGTCCGGATCAACAGGTCCCAGCCGGCAACCGCCAAGCGCCGGATCACCGCCGGATCGGGTCGCAGGCCCACGCCGTGGCGGGCCACCGCACCGCGGATCCACCACACGAAGGTGGCCGCCGCCGCGGTCTGCGCGATCACCGTCGACAGCGCCGAGGCGCCGATGCCCCGGTCGAACCCGTACACCAGCACCACCTCGAGCAGGAAGTTCCCCACCGCCGAGCCCAGAGCCACCGCGAAGGGCCGCTTGGTGTCCTGCACGCCCCGCAGGTAGCCCACCCCCGCCAGCATCACCAGCATGGCCGGCAGGCCGAACAGCGAGATGCGCAGGTACACGCGGGCGTTGTGGAGCACAGCGGGGTCGTCGCCGCCGAGGGCGTCCACCAGGGCCGGCGCCAGAGCAAACCCCACCACCGCCAGCACGACCCCCGCGGCCAGCGCCAGCCAGATGCTCTGCACCGCCTGGTGGGCCGCCCGCCGGTGCTGGCCCGCTCCCAGCAGCCGGGCCACCGCGGCCGTCGTCCCGTAGGCGAGGAAGATGAACATGGCGTGGGCGCTCAGCAGGATCGACGAGGCCACCGCCAGTCCGCCGAGTTGGGGGGTGCCGAGGCGGCCCACGATGGCGGTGTCGGCCAGCACATACAGCGGCTCGGCCACCAGCGCCCCCAGCGCCGGCCACGCCAGCCGCCAGATCTCGGTGTCGTCGCCGGTCCAGCGCAGCCGCGGGAACATTGCGCGAGGCTATGGGGCGCGCTCGGCCTCTTGGTTGCCTCCCAGCGAATCCGCGGCCATACTTGGCGCCGTGAACGACGCTGTCATGCTCGTGGAAGTACTGGCCTGACAGCGCGCGCTCGCCGCCCCAACCGATCGTGCGCAGACCTCCCCCAGGGAGGTCGTTTCGCGTGCGGCCCCCACCACCATCCACCGCCCCGGAGGCCACCATGGACATGAACGGCGGACAGGCCCTAGTCAAGACCCTCGAATGCGAGGGCGCCGACGTGGTGTTCGGGCTGCCTGGCGGGGCCATCCTGCCCGTGTACGACCCGATCATCGAGTCGCCGATCCGCCACATCCTGGTGCGCCACGAGCAGGGCGCGGGCCACATGGCCGAGGGCTACGCTCACGCCACCGGGCGCCCCGGCGTGATGATGATCACCTCCGGCCCCGGGGCCACCAACGCCGTGACCGCGCTGTGCGACGCCTACATGGACTCGGTTCCGGTGGTGTGCATCACCGGCCAGGTGCCCTACGCCGCCATCGGCACCGACGCCTTCCAGGAGTGCGACACCACCGGCATAACCCTGTCGGTCACCAAGCACAACTTCCTGGTGACCGAGGCCCAGGACATCCCCCGCATCGTCCACGAGGCCTTCCACATCGCCACCACCGGCCGTCCCGGCCCGGTACTGGTCGACATCCCCAAAGACATCGTCGACCCCCGCAACCCGCGCTCGGCCATGACCTGGTACGAGCCCACCGACGACCTCATGGAGCTGCCCGGCTACCGCCCCGCCACCGTCGGCGATCCCGAGCTGGTGCAGGCCGCGGCCGAGCTGATCTGCGCCGCCGAGCGTCCCGTGATCTACGCCGGGGGCGGGATCCTCAAGGCCCGGGCCGCGGCCGAGCTGATCGCTCTGGCCGAGCTGATCGACGTTCCGGTGGTCACCACGCTCATGGCCCGGGGCTGCTTCCCCGACAGCCACGAGCTCTGCCTGGGCATGCCCGGCATGCACGGCAACTACACCGCGGTCACCGCCATGCAGAGCTCGGACCTGCTGATCGCGCTGGGCGCCCGATTCGACGACCGGGTGACCGGGCGCCTCGACGGCTTCGCCCCCGACGCCAAGGTGATCCACGTCGACATCGACGCGGCCGAGCTGGGCAAGGTCCGCACCCCCGACGTGGCCATCCGGGGCGACTGCAAGCTGGTGATCGGCGACCTGGTCGAGGCGGTGCGAGCCTGCGGGGGCCGCGGCACCCAGGCCGATCGCCAACAGTGGCGCTCGCAGATCAGCGGCTGGCAGGAGCGCTACCCGCTCGTCTATGAGCAGTCCGAGCCGGGCGAGCTGCTCAAGCCCCAGTACGTGCTGGAGGTGCTGCGCGACTCGACCCCCGAAGACACCATCGTCACCTCGGGGGTGGGCCAGCACCAGATGTGGGCCAGCCAATACTGGCGCTTCGACCATCCCTACACCTGGATCAACTCCGGCGGGCTGGGAACCATGGGCTTCTCGGTGCCGGCCGCCATCGGGGCCAAGGTCGGGATGCCCGACCGGATGGTGTGGGCCGTCGATGGCGACGGCTGCTTCCAGATGACCGCCCAGGAGCTGGTCACCGCCTCGACCGAGCGCATCCCCATCAAGGTCGCGCTGTTCAACAACGCCTACCTGGGCATGGTGCGCCAGTGGCAGGAGATGTTCTACGAAGAGCGCTACAGCGAGGTGTACCTCTCCCACGAGGTCCCCGACTACGTGAAGTGGGCCGAGGCCATGGGCTGCGTCGCCATGCGGGTGGAGGCCCCCGAGGAGGTGGCCCCGGCCATCGCCAAGGCCAACGAGATCGACGACCGTCCCGTGGTGCTGGAGTTCCGCAGCGCCGCGGAGGAGAACGTCTATCCGATGGTCCCCGCGGGCCAGTCCAACTCCGACATCGTCGTAGACCCGTCGCAGCGATGAGTTTTCTCGCCGTGTCCGACCCCTCTCAACTATGAGTTCTCCCGCCGTGTCCGATGCCGTCCAGTTCCACACCATCGTCACCACGGTGGAGAACAAGCCGGGCGTTCTGGCCCGGGTGGCGGGGCTGTTCGCCCGGCGCGGCTTCAACATCGAGTCGCTGGCCGTGGCCCCCACCGCCGATGAGCGCTTCAGCCGCATCACCTTCACTGTGGACGTGGCCTCGGCGCCGCTGGATCAGGTGGTGAAGCAGCTCGACAAGCTCATCAACGTGGTGGAGATCAGCGAGCTGAGCCCCACAGAGTCGGTGGAGCGCGAGCTGATGCTGGTGACGGTGGCGGTGGACTCCGGCGAGCGCCGCCACGAGCTGCTGGAGCTGATCGACGACTTCCGGGCCTACGTGCTCGACGCCGACCAGTCGCAGATGATGCTGTCGCTGGCGGCCCGACCCAACAGGCTCGACGAGTTCGAGGAGCGTCTGCGAGCCTTCGGGATCGTGCAGCTCCAGCGCACCGGCCGGGTGGCCCTGCGCCTGCTGGGCCTCTGAGGGGTTCACGCCGGGCCTGTCCTACGATCCCATTCGCAACCCGACATAGGAGAGGTTCTCGTGGTCAACATCTATTACGAATCCGACGTCGACCGGTCGGCCATCGCCGGCCGGAGGGTGGCGGTGCTGGGCTACGGCTCGCAGGGCCATTCCCACGCGCTCAACCTCAAGGAGTCGGGGATCGACGTGCGCGTCGGCCTGCGCGACGGCTCGTCGTCGGCCGCGAAGGCGCAGGAGGCCGGGCTCGAGGTCCGGTCTATCGCCGAAGCGACCGCCGAGGCCGATCTGGTGATGATGCTCATGCCCGACACCGAGATGGGGGCCATCTACACAGAGCACGTCGCCCCGAACCTGCAGCCGGGCGAGGCGATCTTCTTCGCCCACGGCTTCAACATCCGCTACGGGCTGATCGAGCCGCCCGACTCGGTGGACGTGTGCATGGTGGCCCCCAAGGGGCCAGGACATTTGGTGCGGCGCACCTACGTCGAGGGTGGCGGGGTGCCGTGCCTGGTGGCCATCGAGCAGGACGCGTCGGGCTCGGCGCTGCCGCTGGCCCTCGCCTACGCCGACGCCATCGGCGGGGCCCGGGCCGGAGTGATCGAGACCACCTTCACCGAGGAGACCGAGACCGACCTGTTCGGCGAGCAGTCCGTGCTGTGCGGGGGCACCACCGCGCTGGTGCAAGCCGCCTTCGAGACGCTGGTCGATGCCGGCTACCAGCCCGAGATCTGCTACTTCGAGTGCCTCCACGAGCTGAAGCTGATCGTGGACCTCATGTACGAGGAGGGCATCTCCGGGATGCGCTACTCGGTGTCGGACACCGCCGAGTACGGCGACCTCACCCGGGGGCCGCGCATCGTGAACGACGCGGTGCGAGCCGAGATGCGCCAGATCCTGACTGAGGTGCAGGACGGCTCGTTCGCCAAGGAGTGGGTGGCCGAGAGCCGGGGCGGCCGGTCCAACTTCCTGCGCCTGGAGGCCGCCGGCCACGATCACCCCATCGAGGCAGTGGGCCAGGAGCTGAGAGCCATGATGCCGTGGATATCAGCCGGCAAAGCCTCAGTGAAGGAAGCCTCAGGCGGCCAAGGCTGACGAGCCCCCGGCCACAGTTAGTTGTCGAGTAGAGGCCATCCGAGAAACCGGATAGGAAGTCACCCGGAAATCGCGCAAGAATGTGCCCGTAAACCGCGCAGACACCCATCCGAAAACTGGATAGTCTGACTGCGTGAAGAGCGGGCACGACCTTGAGGGTTCCGCTCGGGCGAGCGGTGACCGGGCTGCGCCGAGCCGTACTCTCGGCGAGCGGCTTGAAGCATCGCCGTCCGGGGCCTACATCCCGCGGCTTGTCGACCGGCGGCTCAGCGACATGCTGGCCGCCGTGCCTGCGGTCGAGCTGCGCGGCCCCAGAGGCTGCGGCAAGACGACCACGGCCGAGCGTCATGCCGGCACTTGCTTCTACCTCGACGACCCCAACGACGCGGAGCTGCTCCAGCGTGACGCCCAGGCTGCGTTCGAGGCGAGCGAGACCCCGATATTGATTGACGAGTGGCAGCAGGCGCCTGAGGTGCTGTGGACGGTCAAACGCATCGTCGACCGGGCACCCGCCGAGAACGGGC
Organism: Acidimicrobiia bacterium; assembly: GCA_022821685.1. Classification (GTDB taxonomy): domain Bacteria; phylum Actinomycetota; class Acidimicrobiia; order Acidimicrobiales; family Aldehydirespiratoraceae; genus Aldehydirespirator. Next base: position 31,934 of record JAJEDD010000027.1, on the reverse strand, counting down.
TGTTCATAATCACCGGCTCGTTCCGCTCGACGCAGGCCAGCCAACTGCCGAGCACCGGGCGGGTCGTGCCGCTCGACATGTTCCCGCTGACGGAGGCGGAGAAGCAACAGACGGTCGCTGCCCCGCTGTTCGACAGGCTCGCGGCCGGTGATCTCGGCGACGCCGCGTCGACGTTCAACACCAACGACTACATCGAGATGGCCCTCGTGAGCGGTTACCCGAGGCCCATGGCCATGTCGTCCAAGCCGCTGCGAGCGGCCGCGCTTCGAGCCCGCGTCGATCAGACCCTCAACGTCGACTCTCTGCTCGGGCGCCAGGACCGGGTCAAGCTGCTCGAGTTCGCTCGCGTCTATGCGTCCCACAGTGGCCGGGTCATGCCATTGACGCGGCTCTGCGCGCAGAGCGGCATCACTCGGGCCACTGGCCGCGAGTATCTGGCTTTGCTGGAGCGAACCTTCCTGGCCTGCGAGGCTCCGGCTTTCATTCCCGGCGGGGTCAGCCGGGTGCAGAAGTCTCCCAAGCGACTGCTGGTGGACGCCGGACTCGCCGCCGCGATGTGGGACGCCGACGCTTGGGCGATCGGTCGCAGCGGCGACCTGCGAGGCCGGTTGATGGAGACGTTCGTGGCCGCGCAGCTCCGGTCCGAGCACGATCCCACGGTGGCGGGCTATCGGCTGCGCCACTTCCGCCGCGACGGCGGTCAGGAGGTGGACTTCGTGCTCGACGGCGGCCTGCAGGGCGTGGTCGGTGTAGAGGTCAAGGCTGGCGACCGCGCCGGGCTGAACGAGGCCCGGCACCTGCTATGGCTTCGCGACCAGCTTGGGGACCGCTTCGCCGGTGGCGTAGTGCTCCACACCGGCCCCAGACGACCGACGATCCTCTCGCCAGCCTCTAGCGACACCGGCGGCGGCACCATCTGGTCCGCACCCGTCGCGACTCTCTGGCAGCAATGATGCGCGACATCGGCGTGCTCCTGTTGGACTACGGCGGCGTGTGCACCCTGAGCCCCCAAGAGGTCGTGGCCGGGCAGGACACCGGTGGCTGTTCGCCTCTGGTTGCCGAGCACGACACCACACGACCCGAGTGCCGCCCGGTTGTGGCCCGGGCCCGGGCGGCCGGGATCTGCGTCGCGATCCTCAGCAACGAGATCGACCGGTCCTGGGCGACATCAGTGCCGCTCCTAGCCGAGGTCGACCACATCATCGCCTGCTCCGACAACGGTGTGCTCAAGCCGGACCGCCGTGCCTACCAACGGGCACTCATGGTGACCGACAGCTCAGCCGATCAGGTCTTCTTCGTCGATGACGAGCCCGAGAACGTCGCCGGGGCTCGTGCGGCCGGCATGGAGGCGCTGCTGTTCGATGCCGACCGCGCCGCGGCCTGCTGGAGCGAGATCGAGAAGCGAGTCATCGGGCCCTGAGGGCAAGGCAGGTCACGTACTGCCGCGCACCGACAGCTGAGCCTTGCCCAGTCTTGGGGATCGGGCCGTGTAGAGGCCTCCGGCCGCGACATCGAACGGGGCCGTCAATCCGCCCGTGAACACCCACTGGCCCTTCTCGATGCGCTCGCCCTCCTGCGCGAGCGACTGAGCGAGCCAGGCCACCGCCGCCGCGGGCGAACCCATGGCGGCGCTCCCGCGGCCGCGTCTCGTGGTGGTCCCGTCGGAGAACTCGATGGCCGCGTCCACAAGATCTTGCTGGTCGGCCGGGCCGTCGACCGCCGCGCCGGCGACGACGACTCTGCCCGCCGACGAGTTGTCTGCGGTGTTGTCGAGCCAGGTGAAGTCGTACGACGCCCACCGCGGATCCACCACCTCGATGCCCAGTGCCCAGCCCTCGGCCAGCGAGCCGATGTCGTCGGCGGTGACTGAGGGACTGTCGATCGGCTCCGCGGCAATGAAGACGATCTCGGGCTCCGCCTTCGGGTGACGCAGCTCGCCGAGGTCGAGCTGGCCGTCGAGCACCTGTGAGCGCCAGAGGGTTCCCCAGTTCGGGCGGTCGATGTTGAGGGCCTCGCGCATCGCTTGCGACGTCCACCCGAGCTTGTACCCGATGAGCGTGTCGCCGTCATCGAGGCGCAGGGCGTCTCGCCGTCGAGCGATCGCTCGGGCATCAGCCCACGTCAGGCCGCTGATCCTCTCCGACGGAAGCGCGCACCAGCCGCGGTCGAGTTCGGCCCGGCGCAGTTCGTGGGCGATTGCGTCAACCGTGTCGTTGTCGATCATGGTGCTGGGGTCATGGTGTCGCTCTCCGCGCGTGTTCTTGCTGGCGGCATGGGGGCTGGGCGGCTCATTCGAGTCCGAGGGTGGCCGCGACTTCGTGCCAGGCCTGCTTCGCGTTCGCGATATCGAACCACCGGCCGGCGAGCCCGGCCCCGATGGCGCCGGCGACGTTCTGCTGCTGGTCGTCAATGAACAGCACTCGTTCAGGCGAGGTCGCCACGATCTCGATGGCCCGCTCGTAGGCCCTCGGATCGGGCTTGAAGATGTTCGTGTCGGAGCAGTCGATGATGTGGTCGACGCCTTGGAGAAACTCCACGCCGTGCTCCCACACACGGCCATGGAATGTGCGCAGGTCGTTCGACAGGACCGAGACTCCGAGGCCGGCGGCCTTGGCTCGGCTGGCGACGGCTAATGCTTCGGGGCGAATGAGCTCGGAGCGCGGCGGGTCGAACATCAGCCGCATATAGGCCGTCAGCGTCAATTCGACTCCCGCCAACTCCCCGATCTCGGCGGCGCGCCTCTCCCAGTACTCGCGTTCTGTCACGCCGTTGCCAGCGGCCATGGCCTGCCAGTCTGGATCGGTGGCGGGGTCAACCGGCCCCATCCACCTCAGCGTCCCCGGCGGGAGCCCGAGCTGGTCCTCGGTGACGTGGTGCAGCTCCACGGGATTGAGGAGGCACACGCCGCCGAAGTCGAGCAGGAGGATGTCGTAGCTGCGGTTGGTCATCGGTTCGTCGCGTGCACACTATTGCCGATCCGTGCCTCGCCGGCACCCCGCGTCCCGCAGTGCGGGAACAACTCATCACGCGGCGACGGTGAATCCGAGGCGGCGCGAGGCTGCGAGGGCGGCGTGGGTCACCGCCTGGGCGATCGAGTCTTGGTGCTCGTCGAACCGCTCGGCTGGACCGGCCACGCTGATGGCGGCCACGGTCGTCCGCCTCTGGTCCCGGATCGGGGCGGCGATGGAGACCACCCCGACTGCCGACTCGTGCCGGTTGGTTGCGAATCCCCTCCGACGCACGCGTTTCAGTTCAGCTCGCAAGGCACTGTGAGCGATGATCGTGTGCTCGGTGCGCTGGGGCAGATCCCAGCCCTTGAGCAGCCGGTCGAGGCGCGAGGTCGGCGTGTACGCCAGCAGCGCCTTGCCCGTCGAAGTGCAATGGGCGTCGGCGCGGCGGCCGAACTCACTGAAGAACCGGAGGCTGTGGGGGCTGTCCAACCGCTCGACATACACCACGTGGCGACCGTCGAGCACGCCGACTTGGACGGTCTCGCGGGTTGTGTTGCGCAGGTCGGTCATCGGCAGCAGCACCGCCTCTTGCAGTGTGCGTTGCGACGGCACCGCCGCCGCGAGGTCGAAGAGCGCCAGCCCCAGCTTGTAGCGCCCCGTTTCGGGATCCTGCTCGAGCAACTTCTCGTCGGCGAGGGTGCTGAGGATGCGATGCACCGACGACGTGGACTTGCCGAGATGCGCCGCTAGATCGGACACACCCCAGTCCGGCCGGGACGCCGTGAATGTCTTGAGCACTGTGGCGGCGCTGGCCACGGTCCTCAGGCGGTTGCGGGACACGGTCGAAGCCTAGTTCTTCCCGCTATACGGGATGTTGCTGGCCCGGCCGGAAGGGCCGCCGCTACTGTCGCCGGCGTGGGGGTTCTGCGTCTGAGCCATGTCGACATCACGGCACCGGATCTTGAACTGGCCACCGCGTACTACACCGAGGTGATGGGCCTCGACATCAGCGGGCGAGTCGCCGACGAGACCGGTGAGCGGGTCTTCCTCAAGGCTTGGGACGAGCGGGACCATCACTGCCTGGCGATTCGTCACGACACTCGGGTGGGCATCGACCGCTTCGCCTTCAAGGTCGATCATCCCGGCGACATCGATGCCTTCGAGACCCGCATCGAGCGGGCCGGCTCGCCGGTGCGGCGCGTCAGCCGCAACGAGGAGGTCGGGCAGGGCGAGTCGATCCGCTTCGAAGTTCCCTCCGGCCACGAGATGGAGTTGGTCTACGACGTCGAGAAGGTCGGCTCGCGCCTGCCGTTGCTGAATCCGCCCCCAATCGTGGCCGACCCGCGAGGGATCGCACCGCCGCGCATCGACCACCTGCTGGTGCATGCTGAGGAAGTGGCAGAGGCCGCCCGCTTCTTCGAGGACGTGCTCGACTTCCGGCTCACCGAGCAACTCCTCGACGGCGGCGGGCATCAGACCATCGCCTTCTTGGAGCGCTCGGCGAAGCCCCACGACATCGCCTTCGTAAGCGGCCCCAACGGAGCGCTCCACCACTTCGCGTTCTGGCTCGACGACTGGGACCATGTCCGCCGGGCTGCCGACCTCCTGGCGTACCACCGGGTGACCATCGATGTCGGCCCCACCCGCCACGGCCTCACCCGCGGCAGCACGATCTACTTCTTCGATCCGATGGGCACCCGCAACGAGGTGTTCTCCGGCGGCTACCGGCCCGATCCGGACTTCCCGACCATCACCTGGACCGACGACCGAGCCGGGCGTGCCGTCTTCTACTACGAGGGCGTGCTCAACGAGCGCTTCGCAACGGTGCACACATGACGTCGCCGGGGATTCTGCGGCTCTCGCACGCAACGGTGCGCGTCCCTGATCTTGAACTGGCGCTCGCCTACTACGCAGAGGTCGTCGGGCTGGTCGTCACCGGCCAAGAGCCCGAGCGGGCGTACCTGAAGGGCTGGGACGAGCACCAGCATCATTCGCTCATCCTCCGCAAGGCACCCACCTACGGGCTCGACAACCTGGCGTTCAAGGTGGTTGCTTCAGCCGAGCTCGACCGGCTGGCCGAGCGGGTTGTGGCGGCTGGGCTCGCGGTGGAGTGGTTCGAGCCCGGCGAATTGGCTGAGGGATCGGGCACGACGGCGCGATTCCTCGCGCCGAGTGGGCACATCGTCGACCTCGAATGCGGGATGGCGCAGGTCGGCAACGGCCTCCCGGTGATCAACCCGCCTCCCGCCCCGGACCATCTCGTCGGCATCCACCCGCCTCGTGTGGACCACATCTTCCTGCTCTGCGAAGACGTCGACGGGGTCACGCGGTTCTTCCAAGACGTGCTGGAGTTTCGATTGACCGAGCAGGTCCTAGCCGACGACGGGCATCAACTGGTCACTTTCCTCGAGCGCAGCCACACCGCTCACGATGTCGCCTTCCTGACCGGACCCGACGGCGGCTTCCATCACCTCGCCTACTGGGTCGACGAGTGGCACGACTTGCGCACCGCCGCCGACGTCTGCACCTACCACGGCGTGCCGATCGATGCCGGCCCCACCCGGCACGGCGCCACCCGGGGCTGCGGCCTGTACTTCTTCGATCCGGCTGGAAACCGCAACGAGGTGTTCACCGGCGGCTACCAGTTCGACCCCGACGACGAGCCGACCACCTGGACCGAGGCGGAAATGGGAAGGGCGATCTTCTCGTACCGGGGACAGGTCGATCAGAGATTCATGTCGGTGCACTCATGAGGCGACACGGTGCCCGCACGGCCCGGCGCACCGGCCCGGATCGGAGCCGAGACCGAGCATGACCGACAACGGCAGCCGGCCACCCGAGCGCAGCGACCGCTTTGACGCTCCGCTGTACCTGGCCCGGTTCCGCGAGCGTCACCGACGGCCGCCGCCCGAAGAGACGGCCGACGAGGACGGTTCCCCGTCGAGCCTGCCGATCTACCTGAAGCGGTTCCGCGGCCGCGGCGCGCCGCCGCAGCCCAACGCCCCCCTCTGGCAACGCTCCGACCTCGCGACGCAACAGGCGCTGACCGAGGACAACCGCAACAAGGAGGTCGCCGCGCCGCCGTCGGCCGTCCGGCAGGTCCTCAACGACGTGTACCTCATCCGCCACGGCGAGACCCAGGGCTACTCGACGGACTCCGGGCTCACGCCGCAGGGCGTATGGCAGGCGCACACCTACGGGCGGACGCTGGCCCGGCGGATCAAGTCCGGTGAAACCATCGTGTTCCGGCATGCGGCCACCAACCGGGCCGCGGAGACCGCGCAACAGATTCACCGCGGTCTCGTTGACGGGATCGCGCAGTACGAGAAAACCGTCATCGTCGTCGAGCCCGAGCCTGCCGCCGAATTCCGTAACTTCCAGTTCGTCGCTCCCGACGGTTTGAAGGATGTGACCGCGGCGTTCCGCCAGTACAGCGCCCTGCTCGAGGGCCATGAGCGCACGGCAGCGGGGGATCGCCCGCTTTGGCTGGTGGAGATGGACCGGTTCTGGCGAACCCAACAGGGCGGGGGCGACCCGATCCAGCACTGGCTGACGATCCCGCTCGTCCATTTCGAGCCGCCGTCGATGACGGTGCGGCGGTTCTGGGCGGGAATCAATCGCCTGTCCGCGGAGTTCCCCGGCGCCCGCCTGGCCATCAGCTCGCACTCGGGCTGCATTCGAGCTTTCGCCGTGTCGGCGCTCGGCTACGACCCCGGTGAGCCCTACAACACCGAACATGTCCGGGTGAAGCTCCTCGAAGACACATCGTGGACGGCGGGCGGCCGTGATGCGACGGTCGCCTACCGCAATCGTGTGCAGGAGGTGAAGGTGCCCGACATCGATCAGCTCCCGCAGTGGTCGGTCCACGACGACTGGGCCGGCTTCCGCGACGCCGCGCCGCCAGGCTCAGGGGCAGGCCCATGCGATGTGTGAGGCCTGTCCGATCATCGACTGGGCCGAGGCGCTGCCGACCGTCCGCTCCTTCACCGCGAGGCTGGTGAGCGAGTCCATGACCGAGTTCATCGTGTGGTACGACCGCTATGAGCCCGAGCAGAAGCCGCTGGTGGGCGCCAAGAACGCCAGCCTCGGCGAGATGATGGGCGCCGGGATGCCGGTGCCGCCCGGTTTCGCGCTGACCACGGAGGCCTACCGCATCATCTGGAGCCACCAGGATCTCGTCGACGACGTCAACGGCATGCTCCGACAGCTCGACCACGATGATCTCGCGCAGAACGCGGAGGTGGCGAACCGGATTCGCGGCCGCATCGAGAGCGTCCCCGTGCCGGCGGAAGTGGTCGACGCACTGAGCCGCGCCTATGAGGACCTGTGCTCGCATTGCGACCTCGCGGACCTGCCCGTCGCGGTGCGATCGTCGGCCACCGCGGAGGACCTCCCCGACGCCAGTTTCGCCGGGCAACAGGACACGTACCTGTGGATTTGCGGGGTGCAGTCGGTGATCGAGCACACGCGGCGATGCTGGTCGTCGCTGTTCACCGACCGCGCCATCGCCTACCGCCATCAGATGGGGTACCTCCACCGGGGGATCGGGATGTCGGTCGGCGTGCAGAAGATGGTTGATCCGATCTCGTCGGGGGTGGCCTTCACCCTCAACCCGTCGAATGGCGATCGCTCGCAGGTGGCGATCGACGCATCGTGGGGGCTCGGCGAGGCTGTCGTGTCCGGTGAGGTGACCCCGGACAACTTCCTGGTCGACAAGGTCCTGCACGAGGTGGTGAAGCGTGAGATCTCTCACAAGCACATGGAGTATCGCCTCACCGATGACGGCGTAGTCGAGAAGGTCGAGATCGAGGTTGACCGTCAGGCTCAGGCGTCGGTGTCCGATGCGGAGCTGGTCGCAATCGCCCAACTCGCCCGCCGGGCCGAGAAGCACTATGGCTGCCCACAAGACGTCGAGTGGGCGATCGATCGGCACCTGCCCGAGGGCGAGAACGTGCTGATGCTGCAGAGTCGCCCCGAGACCGTCTGGTCGCGCCGGCAGACGCAGCCGCTCAACCGGGGCGGAACCGACACGATGGCGTCGATCGTCTCGACGCTCGTGTCGCCGCTTCACAAGAAGTCTGACCCCCCAGACGCACGATGACCGCCGCACCCACCTCAAGTCGACCAACCACCGAGACCACGACCGCAATACCCAGGAGGAGACATGTCCACCAATCGTTTTGAGAGCCCGTTCGAGGTCGAAGGACCCGAAGGAGTCGAGGGCTGGGAGGAGCTGTACTCCCCGTCCGCGTCGTTCGGCGCGGCCCGGCGGCAGTACGAGGACGACCGCTTCTGGTTCTGGGATTCGATGCACTGGGGTCACGCAATGACGCCCTGGGACTCGTACTTCTTCGAGGTCGCTCTCGCCTCGTTGAGCCAGATGAACAGCCGGCACTACCGGATTCCGCCCGCCGACGGCGTCGATTTCCGAGTCCTCTACGGCTATGCGTACCTGTCGCCGGTCGGCGTCGATCCGTCGAAGATCGCGGACCGTGTGCCGCAGTTCATGGAGCGAGCCGGGTTCTATTTCGGCAACTGGAACGATCTGTACGACAAGTGGCTGGGCAAGGTCAAGGACACGATCGCCCGCATCGAGGCGCTCGACTTCAACCCGCTGCCCGAGATGGAGGATCTCGAGGTTGTGACCGGCGGCATCGGTCTCGGCAGTGGCTTCGAGCTGCTGAAGTCGTATCACCAGTTCCGCGATCTGGTTCTCGAGGCCTGGAACTACCACTTCGAGTTCCTGAACCTCGGTTACGCCGCCTACCTGGACTTCTTCGGCTTCTGCAAGGAGGCGTTCCCCTCGATTCCCGATCTCGGGATCGCCAAGATGGTCGCCGGCGTCGAGGTGGACCTGTTCCGCCCCAACGAGGAGCTCAAGGTGCTCGCCCAGAAGGCGGTCGACCTAGGCATCGCCCGCGCTTTCGACGACCCCGAGAACGTGTCGCTCGAGGGCGGCCCGGGCGCCGAATGGCAGGCCGCCTGGGATGCGGTGGAGGATCCGTGGTTCAACTTCACGTCCGGGAACGGCTTCTACCACTTCGACAAGATCTGGAAGGAGGAGCGGTCGGTCCCCTACGGCTTCATCCGCGACTACATCGCCAAGATCGAGGCCGGTGAGGACATCACCCGGCCGATTGAGGCCATCACCGCCGAGCGCGACCGGGTCGTGGCGGAGTATCGCGATCTGCTCAACGGTGACGAAGACCGGGAGGCCTTCGACTCCAAGCTCGGTCTCGCACGGGTTGTGTTCCCCTACGTCGAGAACCACAACTTCTACATCGAGCACTGGGCGATGTCGGTCGTGTGGCGCAAGGTCCGTGAGCTCGGCGCCACCCTGGCCAAGGACGGCCTGCTCGCCCACGATGACGATCTTCTGTTCGTGCGCCCCGACGAGGTCGACCAGATCCTGTGGGACTACTACGCCAACTGGGCCGTGAACTCCCCCACGATGAGCGCGGCCAAGTGGGGGCCGGTTGTGGAGAGGCGTCGCGCCATCCACGCCAAGCTGTCGCAGTGGCAGGCGCCGAAGGCGCTCGGCGAGCCGCCCGAGGTCATCACCGAGCCCTTCACCATCATGTTGTGGGGCATCACCAGCGAGTCGGTGGCTTCCTGGCTGGGCGCGGGGGCCGACGCCGATGGCATCACCGGCATGGCCGCGTCGCCGGGTGTGGCCGAGGGGGTCGCCCGCCTCGTCTTCTCCCCCGCCGATGTGGGCGAACTGGAGGAGGGCGAGATCCTCGTCGCCCCGATCACGGCGCCCAGCTGGGCCCCGGTCTTCCCCAAGATCCGGGCCTGCGTCACCGACATCGGCGGAATGATGAGCCACGCCGCCATCGTGTGCCGCGAGTACGGCGTCCCGGCTGTGACCGGAACCGGCTTCGGGACCAACACGATCAGCACCGGTGACCGGATCCGGGTCGATGGATCCTCGGGCACCGTCACCATCCTCGACTGACTCAACGCCGTCCTCGAAGGGGGCCTTCACCATGACACCGCAAGAGAACGACGAGCTCACCCAGGTAGGTCCCGGCACGCCCATGGGCGACGTGCTGCGGCACTACTGGTACCCGGTCGCGTTCGTGCGGGAGCTCGACGAGTTCCCCGTCAAGGAGGTGCGCCTCCTGGGCGAGAACTGGGCGTTGTTCAAGACCCCGTCCGGCGAGTACGGGATCGTGGACGAGCGCTGTCCGCACCGCGGCGCGTCGCTCACCTACGGGATCGTCGAGGATGCCGGCTTGCGCTGCGGATACCACGGCTGGCTGTTCAACCCGTCCGGGGAATGCGTCGAGATCCTCGCCGAGCCGGACTCGTCAGCGAAGTTCAGGGCCGGGTGCGGGGTTCGGTCCGGCTCCGCGCAGGCGCTGGGCGGGATGGTGTGGGCCTACGTCGGCGACGGTCCCGCGCCGGAGCTTCCCCGCTACGAGGCCTACGTGATGAGCGGCTACCGGGACGTCGGCCACAGCCTGCTGCCGTGCAACTGGCTTCAGATCATGGAGAACGCCGTTGATCCGTACCATGTCGAGGCGCTCCATGGCAACTACTTCGAGTTCATCGCCCGCCAGCAGGGGACTCCGATGCCGGAGTCGTTCGTGGCCAACAAGCATGCGAAGGTGGCGTTCGACCCCTTCGATCACGGGATCATCAAGCGGCGCCTGCTTGAGGGCCAGTCCGAGGACAGCGACGACTGGAAGATCGGCCATCCGCTCGTCTTCCCCTACAAGATGTGGGTCGGCGGCAACGGCGTGTATCAGATGCAGATCCGCGTGCCGGTCGATGACACCCACACTTGGGCGCTGTTCTACACGGTCCATGCCCCCGACGGGCTGGAGCTCGACGACGATCTGCCTGTTGTTGACTACGAGTATCAGTGGATCGACGAGCGCGGCCGCCACATCGTCGACTACATCGAGGGCCAGGACGTGATGGCGTGGGTCACCCAGGGCCCGGTTGCCGACCGGGTCAACGAGAGGATCACCAAGAGTGACGTAGGGGTGCTGGCCTGTCGGCGCATGTTCAAGGAAGCGATTCAGGCGGTCGGGCGGGGCGAGGATCCGGTGGCGGTCGTTCGGGAGCCCCATGACGTGATCAAGCTGCCGCTCGAACGGTCGAAGTTCGGCCGTGGCGCCGGATTCGCGATCGACTGGATCAACGACGGCTCGATGCGCTACAGCCCGATCGCCGAGGAGATGAAGCAGCTGCACATCGAGGCCGCGGCGGCCCGCGAGGATCTGGAGCGACCGTGACATCGATCGACCACGCTGAGTGGGCGTCTTACCTGCTCGCCGCCGCCGACGACTGCTCGGCGGTGACGGCCATCACCAAGCAGGTCGGCGAGTTCAGCATCGACGACGCCTACGCCATCCAGGCGGCGCTGCTGGAGCTTCGGCTCGGCCGGGGTGATGCACTCGCGGGCGCCAAGCTGGGTCTGACATCGGCAGCCAAGCAGGAGCAGATGGGTGTCAGCGAGCCGGTGTACGGCTGGGTGCTCGAGTCGTCGGTCCTCGACGACTCCGGCGAGGTCGACCTCAGCGGGCTCATTCACCCTCGCTGCGAACCCGAGTTCGTGTTCGTGTTGGGCGACGACCTCGCGGGCCCAGGCCTCACCAGCGGGGACGTCCTCGATGCCACGGAGTCCGTCACCGGCGGCATCGAGGTGATCGACTCGCGCTACGAGGCGTTCTCGTTCAAGCTCAGCGATGTCGTCGCCGACAACACCTCGGCGGCACGAGTCGCGATTGGGTCTGGCGCCATCGGCCCCCGCGACGCCGATCTCACCACCGTTGGGTGTGTCCTTGAAGTGGACGGTGAAGTCGTGGCCACCGCGGCCGGAGCTGCGCTGCTCGGCGATCCGGCCGGGTGCGTGGCCATGCTCGCCAACCACCTGGGAAAGCACGGCCAGAGGCTGCAGGCTGGTTGGACCATCCTGGCAGGCGCCCCCACCGACGCCAAGCCGCTGGCCGCTGGAACCCGGGTGTGCGCCCGCTACTCCCATCTCGGCTCGGTTTCGGTGAGAGGCCGAGCGCATGGGTGAGCGATTCCGGCCCATACGGGCGAGGCCGTGGCCCGAGCGGCCCGTGAGCGCAGCGAACAAGAGCGGGAATGACCCCGTTGCGACGGACCGGCTCTTACTTGCCCGCGTAGGCTCGAACAGGGATCAGGTGACGTCGTGCCGTTAGTGAATGTGCATATGGCCGAGGGTCGCAGCCCTGAACAGAAGCGCGCCCTGATGGATGCGATCACCGAGGCCATGGCCGAGCACATCGGCGCACCCCGCGAATCGGTGCGCGTCTGGATCTCGGAGTTCTCCAATACCGAGTTCATGACCGGCGGTGAACTGCTGGCCGACAAGCAGGCCCGCCTGGCCGAGGAGGCGGGAGCTGCAGCCCGCCAAACCAACCCCGGCGGGCACCCGGCACCAGGCCAATGACCGGCGACGCTCTTGTGGCCAGGGCCGCCGCGGCGCTCCGAGATGCTGCCGATTCGCGGGTGCCGTGTGCCCCTGTGAGGGAGATTCTCGGCACCCACGACGACATCGACGTGGCCTACGCGGTGCAGGATCACAACACGGTTGCCGCGGTAGCGGCGGGGCGTCGCATCTGCGGGCGCAAGATCGGGGTCACCTCCAAGGCGGTGATGGACCAGATCGGGGTCGATCAGCCCGATTTCGGCACGCTGTTCGTCGACATGGAGTACGGCGACGGCGTCGAGATCGAGGCGGGGCGCCTCATTCAGCCCCGCGCCGAGGCCGAGGTCGCCATCGTGCTCGAACACGACCTCGACCGAGGTGAGCACTCCTTCAACGACATCATCGCCGCCACCGCGTACGCGCTCGCGTCGATCGAGGTGGTCGACAGCCGGATCGTCGACTGGGACATTCGCATCGTCGACACCGTGGCCGACAATGCGAGTTGCGGCGTGTATGTGCTCGGCGGTCGGCCTGTGCCGCTCGACCGCGTGGACCTGAGGACCGTTGCCATGTCGATGCGGATCGACGGTGCGGAGGTATCGACCGGGGAGGGCGCGGCCTGCCTCGGCCACCCCTTGCACGCGGCCCGCTGGCTCGCCGACACGATGTGCGCCCGCGGCACACCGCTCAAGGCGGGCGACGTGGTGATGACGGGGGCACTCGGGCCGATGCACCCCCTGGCGGGCGGCGAGACTGTGGTTGCCGACCTGGGAGGTCTCGGAGCGGTGACTACTCGCCTCGAGCCTCGCCCGGAGGATCGGTGACTCCTCCGAATTGCTACTGGAATGAGACGAACAGGATCTCTGGGGACAGCTCTAGCACTTGCTCGGGGGTGGCCATCGGGCTGTCCTCGTCGTAGAAGTTCTTCCATCCCCAGTAGTAGCGGTCGGCGTCGGGCAGGCCGGTCAGCGCGTTCCAGGTGTTGTACTTGGCGCCGAGGGATCCCTGGCCGTCCATGTGGATCATCACCGCCAGCTCTGGGGGCGTCTTGATCTGCTCGCGGTTGGTGATCATCGAGAATCGGAACTGGTGAACGATCAGCAGCTTCTGGGGAAGGGCCTCCTCTCTGACGATCCCGGCCAGCCAGTCCACCACCCGGTTGATCTCCGCTGCGTCCACGGTGCCGACCTGTCTCAAGTGGACCTGGTCTGGTGTGAGCCGCCACTCTGGATCGAGGGCGAGCCCGACATTGGGCAGGCGCAGGAACTCCTCATAGCGCTTGGCCTGCGAGAGGAAGTCCGACCTTCCCGGCTGCAGGTCCAATACCACGTACGCCCCGTTGGCTGTCGCGGCCTCGATCCAGGGTCGGAGCGCCTCGTGGGCGGTCGAGCTCGAATAGTCGCCGTCGGCGCCCGCGGAGGCGGAGGCCACGGTGGCGATGATCTCGAAGGTGAGCAGCACCTCTGATCCGTCGGCACCGTAGCCCTCGGCTATGGACTCCAGGCGCTTCACCGCCTTCTCGGGGCCCTGCTCGCCCAACACGCCGAGAGCCCCCGTTGAGGGATGGCCGTAGGCAGCCACAAGACGGCGCTGGGGGTGCTCGTCGCCCCGCTCGAACAACAGCAGGCCGCCGCCCGGCAATTCCTCGCCGCGGCGGACGACATCCAGTTGCCAGGCGGCGTCGTCGCCCAGGTCGGCCAGCACCTCCACCTCGGACGCGGCCGCTATCGCCTCGCGGGCTGCTTGCGGCAAGGCTCTGAGATCGTCGGTGGCGGCCACCACCCCCACCCCGACCCGACCGGCAACCGCGGCCAGCGCCGCCGCGTCCATCGCATCGACAATCCACACCCGGTCATGGAGCGGCCGCCCGTCTCCGTCCACCGGTACGGCGGGCGTCGTCTCTTCGGTGTCGTGCATCTCACCGGTGCCATTAGTCGGATCGGCGGTGTCCGCTTCATCGGCATCGTTCGCCGGGTTGGCATCGCTCAATTCACCGGTGCCATTAGTCGGATCGGCGGTGTCCGCATCATCGGCGGTGTTCGTCTGCTCTCCGTTGGCGGGCGCGGTGTCTGCTGGCGCGGCGTTGTCCCCTTGCTCGTTGGCGTCTTGCTGCTCGGGGTCGACCTGCGTGCCAGTGTTCGCCTGGCTGGCGTCCACATGCTCAACCTCGAAGTCGGACAGCGCCTCCAGCGCGAGTAGCTCGTCGATGCCGGCCGCCATCACTCGCTCCGGCGCCAAGCGCTCCAGTTCCTCGAGCAGCGCGTCGCTCAGGTCAGCCTCCGCCAACAGCAGCGGGCCGTCGATCTCATGGGACGCCAGCGCGGCGATGGCGGCCAGATCGTCGGCAGGAGCCAGGCCTGCCTCGTGGGCGCAGTCGTAGACCGCCCTCGAGATCTCGATGCTGGCCGACTCCGGCGACGTGTCAACCAGGCGGAGATCGTCGGCGGTGCCGGGCGGGCAGTCCCGGGGCGGCGGTTCCGGTGCGGCAGAGGTGGTCGGTGGTGTCACCGAAGCCTGGAACGGAACAGTCGAGGTCGAGACCGGAACCGGCACCGGTGCGATTCCGGCCTCACCGGCCGCCGCTGTCCCGGTTGTGGAAGGCGGGTCGGTCGGCTGTGTCGTGGTAGCCGCGGTGCTAGTCGAGACGGCGCGCTCTCCCGTGAAGCTCGGACGGGGCTCGCTGCCCGAGCACGCGGCGGCCAGCAACAAGAGGCAAACGCACGCGGCAAAGCAACGGGGGCGGCGGGGCAACGGCAACATGATCGGCACGCGACGCTAATTTCTCAGCACCCCGCGGTCGCGTCAATCCTCGATTGCGGCCCGCAGAGGGTCGAGCGCAGCGAACGAGAGCGGAATGACCCCGCTGCGGCGCGACGGGCCTGTGCCAACTCGCGCCCGCTCCTGGAGCAGGCGCTGGTTCGGCGGCGGATGACCCCGGGCGCTAGTTGAGGCGCTCGACGATCATGGCCATGCCCTGGCCGCCGCCCACGCACATCGACTCGAGGCCGATGGTGTGGTCGGCGTCCTCTAGGCCGTTGAGCAGGGTGCACATGATGCGCGAGCCGGTCATGCCGAAGGGGTGGCCCAGCGCGATGGAGCCGCCGTTGGGATTGAGCTTGTCGTAGTCGATGCCCAGATCGTCGGCCGAGGGCAGGACCTGGGCCGCGAAGGCCTCGTTGATCTCCACCTGGTCGATGTCGTCGATGGTCATGCCGGCCCGGTCCAGGGCCTGGCGGCAGGCGTCCACCGGGCCGAGCCCCATGATCTCGGGGTTGAGCGCCGAAACGCCGGTGGCCACGATCCTCGCCAGCGGCTTGGCCCCCACTTCGGTCGCCTTGGCATCGGACATCACCACCACCGCGGCCGCGCCGTCGTTGAGGGGGCAGCAGTTGCCCGCGGTGACGGTGCCGTCGGGGCGGAACACCGGCCGCAGCTGCGACACGCCCTCGAGGGTGGCGCCCTCCCGGATGCCGTCGTCGCGGCGCATCTCGCTGCCGTCGGAGAGCGGATAGGGGGTGATCTCCCGCTCGAAGAAGCCCCGGCTGCGAGCCGCCTCGGCCCGGTTCTGCGAGCGCACGCCCCACTCGTCCTGGGCCTGGCGGGACACGCCCTTGTACTGGGCCACATTCTCGGCCGTCTGGCCCATGGCGATGTAGATGTCGGGCAGGCCCTGCGGCGGGGTCCACGACTCGGAGCCCTCGACGGCGCGCCCGACGGTGCGGCCCTCCGCGTCGGAGAACTGGTCGTTGTGCGGCCCGTTGTCGGCGCTGCCGTTCACATAGCGGGACACGGTCTCCACGCCCCCGGCCACGAAGCAGTCGCCCTCTCCGGCCTTGATGGCGTGGGCGGCCATGCGGATGGTCTGCAGCGACGACGAGCAGTAGCGGTTGACGGTCACGCCCGGAGCGTTGACCCCGGCCAGGATCGAGGCGACCCGGGCGATGTTGTAGCCGCCCTCGCCGCCGGGCTGGCCGATGCCCCAAATCACGTCCTCCACCTCGGCGGGGTCGAGGCCCGGCACCTTGGTCAGCACGTCGCCGATGATGAACGCCGACATGTCGTCGGGCCGTGCTTCGGTGAGCGATCCCTTCACCGCTCGGCCGATGGGGGTGCGGGAGGTGGCGACGATCACGGCTTCAGGCATCTCGGCTCCTTGTGGGTGTGCTGGGGCGCAACGGCCACAACCCTAGGACCGAGCGCTCACAGATGCGAGATCCGTCGAGTTGCGGCGGCGCCACTGCCGCTCCTGGCGCTTCGCTCGCGGGCGGCTCGGGCTCTGGCCCGGAAGTAGGCTCGTGCGGTGGCCTGCGACCGCGACGACATCGGCATCGATGCCGAGCGGGCCTGGAAGCTGCTGATCGGCGGGGAGTGGGTTGACCCGGCCGCTGGCACCTATCCCGTCATCGACCCCAACGACGGGGCGGTGGTGGGCCACGCCCCCGAGGCCACCGCAGCCCAGGCCGAGGACGCGGCCGCCGCCGCCCGCGGGGCGCTCGGTGTGTGGCGGTCGCGGACACCCGCCGAGCGGGGCAACCGGCTGGCCCGACTGGCCGACGTGATCGAGCGCATGGCCCCGTCGTGGCTCGATCTGGTGCAGGCCGAGACCGGCTCGGTGACCTCCGTCGCCAGGGGCCTGCAGGTCGGCCGGCCCATGATCGAGCGGTTCCGCTACTACGCGACGCCGATCAACGCGGACGCTGACGTGGCTCCCGTCGGGGCCGAGGCGGGGGCGCTGGGTCCCGCCGGGCTGATGGCGGCCACGGTTAAGCGCCATCCGGTGGGGGTGGTGGCCTGCATCACCCCCTACAACATGCCGCTGGTGAGCGTGGCCGGCAAGATCGCCCCCGCACTGGCCGCAGGCAACACAGTGGTGATCAAGCCCGCCCCGCAGGACCCCCTCGGCGTGCTGCTGCTGGGCGAGGCGGTGGCCGAGGCCGGCTTCGACGACGGCGTCGTCAACATCGTCACCGGCGCCGGACCGGAGGCTCCCGCGGCCCTGGTGGCCTCCCCGGAGGTGAACATGGTGTCGTTCACCGGCTCGACGCAGGTGGGCGCCCGGATCCACGCCGACGGCGCCGCCACCATGAAGCGGGTGCTGATGGAACTGGGCGGCAAGGGCGCGCTGATCATGACCGAGGACGCCGACGTCAACGCGGCCTGCACGGGCATCGCCACCACCTGGAGGCTCCACTCGGGCCAGATCTGCACCGCCCCCACCCGGGTGATCTGCCACCGCAGCCTCCTCGATCAGACCACCGAGACGCTCCAGGCCTTCGCCGCCCGCATGAAGGTGGGCGACGGTCGTGCGCCCGACACCATCGTCGGCCCGGTCATCACCGAGGCCCACCGCGACCGGGTGGAGGCGTTCATCTCCAGCGGGCTTGAGGCGGGCGCCACCGCGGTGTGTGGCGGGCGGCGGCCCCACCGGCCCGGCTGCTTCGTGGCCCCCACCCTGCTGGTGGACGTGAAGCCCGATATGGCCGTGGTGCGCGACGAAGCCTTCGGCCCGGTGGTGGTGGTGCTGGCCCACGACGACGACGACGAGGCCGTGGCGCTGGCCAACGACTCGTGCTACGGGCTGTTCTCCTACGTGTACGCCAGCGACGCCAAGCGGGCCTACGAGATCGGCAGCCAACTGGAGTCGGGCAACGTGGCCCTCAACACGGTGCAGCCCCACCTGTACGCTCCCTTCGGCGGCTTCAAAATGTCGGGCATCGGCCGAGACCGGGGCAAGTGGGGCATAGAGGCATACACCGAGATCCAAGCCATAAACTGGCTCTCCTAAACAGACTGAAAATTGTTGAAACAATCTACCCTCTAGCCTGCTGAACATGCCATAATGCGGCATGACTCCTGATCCGATCTTGGACAAGCTGGCGCGAGCCTTCGAGAAGCGGCGTGCTGAACTGCTCGTGACCGACGAGGGACGCTGGGCGTTATTCGTTCAGCCCAATGACGGGCGTCGTCGGGCCGAGTATGTGGGGTGCTTCGATGATGAACATCAGGCGTGCTCTGCTGGCTTCCGAAGCACTATTGGCAGGCGCTTCATGATCACGGAGGTCTTGGAGCAGGACCGCGTGATCAGCGTTCCGTGGGCGGTGTTGGCCGATCATTGCTAAGGAATCCGACTATTCTCGCATAGTCGGAAGTGTCGGACCAAGGGGACCGATCGTCGACGTTGAGGTCAGCCTGCATGGCGACGAGCTGGAGCGATACCGCCTGGAGGAGCGCATGGCGCCTCCGCCGTTTCATCTTCAGGGCGTCATCGATACGGCTGCCCAGCTGACATGCATCCGCGCCGGGACTGCCGACCGTCTTCTGCTGGAACCGGTTCGGCACACCACGCTGAACACCGCGTCGGGCGAGAGCCCGAGCGCCATCTACTTCTTGACGCTGCAGTTGGGCGCGGGACAGGAGAGACCGCCCGATCCAATCTCGGTTCGTGCCTACGCCGTTCCTGAGGTCTTGGGGGCGGAGATGCTGATTGGTCTTGACGTGCTGAGGCTCGGGGAGTTCGTGATGTTCGGCCCCGATGGCCGATATGAGCTGATGCTGCCACGGAGGGTGCACCCTTCGCGGTAGCGCAGCGACTCACGCACCGCGTGCCGCTGCCCGTCCACTCGCCCAGCGTCACTCCCTCGCCGGACCCTCTCGTAAGATCGCCAACGGTGATCATCGACTGTCACGGCCACTACACCACTGCCCCGGCCGCGGTGGGGCAGTGGCGCGAGGCCCAGAAGGCGGCGGTGGCCGCCGAACCCGATCATGTGGGCGCCAAGGGCGAGATCGCGGTCAGCGACGACGAGATCCGCGAGAGCCTGGAGGGCGCGCAGCTTGCCTTCCAGCGCGAGCGGGGCACCGACCTCACGATCTTCTCGCCCCGGGCCAGCTGGATGGGCCACCACATCGGCAACCAGCACACCTCCAGGTTCTGGTCGCAGCACCAGAACGAGCTGATCCGGCGGGTGTGCGACCTGTATCCGTCCAACTTCGCTCCCGCGGCCCAGCTGCCCCAGTCGCCGGGGGCGCCCATCGACGCCTCGGTGCGGGAGCTGCGCCGCTGCGTGGAGGAGATGGGCTTCGTCGGCTGCAACGTCAACCCCGATCCCAGCGGCGGGCACTGGAGCGGGCCGCCCCTCTGGGATCGCTACTGGCAGCCGCTGTGGGAGGCACTGTGCGAGCTCGACGTGCCCGCCATGATCCATGTGAGCGCATCCTGCAACGACAACTTCCACACCACCGGCTCGCACTACCTCGGTGCCGACACCACCGCCTTCATGCAGGCGCTGACCTCCGGCTTCGCGGCCGATTTCGACGGACTGCGGCTGGTGATCCCCCACGGCGGGGGCGCCGTTCCCTACCACTGGGGCCGCTTCAGAGGCATGGCCCAGGACTCCGGCTGGGACTTCGATGGGCTGCTGGAGCACGTCTGGTTCGACACCTGCGTGTACCACCAGCGGGGCATCGACCTGCTGTTGGACGTGGTGCCGGTCGACAACATCGTGTTCGCGTCGGAGATGGTGGGCGCGGTGCGCGGCGTCGATCCCTCCACCGGCCACCACTACGACGACACCCGCCGCTACATCGACAACGCCAGCCTCGACGATGCCGCTCGGGCCAAGATCTTCGAAGGCAACGCCCGGCGCGTCTACCCCCGCCTGGAGGCCGGCGTCAGCTGAAGTCGTAGAGGCGCTCCGGGTTGTGGACGAGGATCCGGTTGCGGTCCTCCTCGTCGGGAGCGAAGGTGGCCAGCAGGTCCACCAGGTCGCCGTCGTCGGGCATGTGGCCCACGTTCGGGTGGGGCCAGTCGGTGCCCCACAGAACCCGGTCGCCAGCCTCGGCGATGAGGGCTCGGGCCAGCGGGGCCACGTCGTCGTAGGGAGGGCGCCCGCCGTCGGTGAGCCGCTCAGCACCGGAGATCTTGACCCAGGCCCGCTCGTGTTCCATCAGCTTCAGCAGCGCCGCGAACGGGGCCTGGTCGATGCCACCGGCCGCCGGCACCCGGGCCATGTGATCGACGATGAACGGGCACGGCAGGCCGAGCAGCACGCTGGAGAACTCGGCGAGATCGGCGGCGTCGAGGTGCACCACCATGTGCCAGCCCCGGGGTGCCACCCTTCGGGTGGTGCGCTCGAGGGCCCCAAGATCGCCGCCCCCGAGGTGCCTGACGAAATTGAATCGGGCGCCCCGCACGCCGGCATCGTGCAGCCGGTCGATCTCGGAGTCTTCGCAGGACTCGTCGATCATGGCTACCCCGCCGTAGCGGCCCGGCGCCCGCTGCAGGGCATCGACCATGGCCGAGTTGTCGGTGCCATGGCAGCTGGCCTGCACCAGCACCGCCCGGCTCAGGCCCATCCGCTCGTGCAGAGCCTCGAGCTGCTCGACTCCGGCGTCGGGCGGCGTGTAGGTGCGGCCGGGCGCGAAGCCGAAGCGGTGCGCCGGCCCGAAGACGTGGCAGTGGGCATCGCAGGCCCCCGGCGGCGGCGCGAACGCGGCCGGTGGATGCGGATCGGGATGCGGCGGCGGAATGCTCGGCGGGATCAACTTCGCCTGCTTTCAGAGGCCGAGCGGGCAGGTGAGCGAGTCCGGCTATACGGGCGAGGCCGTGGGCTGTGACGCCGGGGTTTGGGCGGCCCGTGAGCGCAGCGAACAAGAGCGGGAATGAAACCGCGGCAACCTGATGAGTCCCGGATCAACTTCGCCTGCCTTCAGCCGGGCCGGGGGAACACCAGGCCGTCGAACAGCTTGCGGGCGGTGCGGATGATGCCCGCGCTGTGAACCTCGGGCGCGGTGCCGAGCCGGAGGGTCAGGCTCACCGCAGCTGCGAAGGTGCCGGTGGGATGCTCCAGCGTGACAGTGCGATCGATCCGAGCGGGTTCGGCGCGGCTGGAGGTTGGCGGCATGCCTCCCGACCGGGAGGGAGGCTCGGCTCCATCGGCGTCGGGCAGCAGCTCATGGCCGACCGCGCCGGGCAGCACTGCGGCGGTAGCGACCGAGACCGCTCCCAGCACGCCGATGGCCTCGTGGCAGCGGTGGGGGATGAACGTCCGGGTGCAGATGTCCCCGGTGTTGGTGCGGGGCGGTGCCACCAGGGTCATCTTGGGCACCGTGGAGGCGGTCATATCGCCCAGGCCCATCAGGCGTCCAGCGGCGGCTCGCATCTCTTCGAGCCGGGCTCGCAGCGCGGCGTCGGCCTCGAGGGTGGCGCAGTCCTCGTAGCCGGTCACGCCCAGGTCGCCTGCCCTCATCACCACCGTTGGCATCCCGTTGTCGACCAGGGTGCAGGCCACTCCGGCCACTGAGTCGACGAGCCGGCCGCTGGGGAGCAGCGCGCCGCAGGAGCCTCCGGCCACATCCTCGAAGTCGAGCCTCACCGCCGCGGCCGTGCCGGGCACCCCGTCGATGGAGACCGGCCCGGAGTAGTCGGGCAGGCCGTGGCGCAGCCCGAAGGTGGCGGTGGCTGCCGATGCGGTGTTCACCATATGGATCCGAACCCTGGCCACGGCCCCGGCAGCCGACACCAGGCCCCGCTCCACTGCGAACGGCCCCACCCCGGCCAGCATGTTGCCGCAGTTCTGGGCGTCGCTGACGAGGGGCTCGTCCACCGAGGGCTGCAAAAACAGGTAGTCCACGTCGGCACTCGCGGCTGTCGCCGGGCCAACCACGGCCACCTTCGTGGTGAGCGCATGGGCACCGCCGATGCCGTCGATCTGGCGGGGATCCGGCGAGCCGACAATGCGCAGGATGAGGTCGTCGCGCTGGGCCGGATCGTCGGGCAGGTCCCCCCGGCAGAAGTAGGCCCCCTTCGACGTCCCGCCTCGCATCAACATGCATCGCACGCCCCCGGCGGCCTCGCCCGCGCGGGTCGGACTCGTCTGACTGTCCGTCCGGTCTCCAAGTGACTTGCGCACGCCCCCACTCACGGTTTCAGTGTGCCCGCGCCTTCATGCCATGGCTCCCTGCTGGTTAGCTTGGCGCTGGTGATCGGCCGTGCTCTCCTCGACGGCATGCGCGTCGTCGAAGGCTCAGCCTTTGTGGCCGCACCCTCGGGAGGAATGGCCCTGGCCCAGCTCGGCGCCGAGCTTGTCCACCTCCGAGGGCCGGCGCCTGTACGCGGTGGCCATCAGCGGATGCCAGAGGGACTCGCTGGTGGCGGCCATGCAGGCCTGGACCGCAACCCGGCCCCTCGCCGAGGTGGCCGAGCGCTTCGACGAGTGCGGAGTGTGTTGGAGCCCCGACGACAGAATCGTCTCAGGCGCAGTCCTGGATTAGGCCTACATCGGGTTGTAATTAGGCCCTACATGGGGTCGTTTGCAAATTGTCTTACATTCGCCTTGCGCAGATTGTATACCGCTGCTAAATTGTATACCGATGCTCGAAGCCTACGAGACGGTCGCTGCGCCTCTGGGGTCCACATCGTGGATGGAGCACGGCCGCTGCGCTGGCGAGAGCAGCCTTTTCTTCGCCCCGTTCGCGGAGCGACCCGAGGCCAGGGTGCGCCGAGAGGCCCGGGCCCGGTCGATATGCGAGCAGTGCGTGGTGCTGATGTCGTGCCGCGACTATGCCCGCCGCAATCGCGAGCTGGGCTTCTGGGGCGGCGAGAGCGAGTCGGAGCGGGCCGAGGCAGGATTCGCGCCCACCACGCCCATCGTCGGCCGCAAGCGGGTGGCCGAGGAGCGAGCCCGCGACGCCATGCGCCGCGTTCTCTAGCTCAACGTGCCCTAGATCAGCCCGCAGCTGCATCGGCGAGTGCGGCCCCGACGACGATCACCAGGCTGCCGACGTGGCGCTTGTCTGCGAAGGCCTGCCGCGCGGCGTGGATCTCCTCCAGCGGGTAGCTGCCGCCCGACAGAGGCTAGGGTGCCGTTATGATGTGACACCATGCGGACACAGATTGCGCTTGAGCCCGAACAGCATGCGCTAGCCAAGAAGAAGGCTGCCGACCTGGGGATCAGCATGGCCGAGTACATCCGGCGGGTTGTCGAGCACGATCTCGGGCGGGCCGACAACCGCGGCGACGTATCCGCCGTCTTCTGCCTCGGCCGCTCGGGCGGCAGCGACATCGCGGCTGAGGGGAAGGACACGGTCGCCGATGCAGTCGAGGCGCACTGGCTAGAACGAACACGATGACCGTTTTCGTCGACACGTCCGCCTGGTACGCCGCGGCGGACGCCGACGACACCGCTCACCACCGAGCCAGAACCCATCTGGAGAGGTTTGCGGGCCGGTTGCTGACCAGCGATCATGTCTTGGTCGAGACCTGGCATCTTGCAGCCAAGCGTCTCGGCTCGGCCGTCGCTGAGACGCTGGTGAACGAGATCCGGATGGGAATCGCCCGAGTGGAGCCGGCCTCCGTAGCCGACTTGGAGACCGCGGCCCGGATTCACGACGCTTTCGGTGATCAGGGCTTCTCGATCGTCGACCGCACGAGTTGGTCGATCATGCAGCGCCTCGGGATACGGGAGGCAGTGGCGTTCGAGCGGGACTACGCGATCTACCGGTTCGGCCGCGACCGGCGCCAAGCGTTCACCGTCTACGCCTAGAAGCCGCGGCCCAAGCGGGCGCGGACATCAGAGTTGGCAGGCGAGGGTAGGCGGGGCGACGCGCCGGTAGCTGTCCTCCAGCCAGTCGGCCACGTCGTCGATGTCGGCGTCGGCCATGCGCACCAGGACCGCGCCGTAGCCGTCGTAGTGGGGCACTGTGAACAGCACGCCGGGGTGGTTGTCGAGCAGCACGGGCTTCATCTCCAGCTCGCAGAACAGCACCAGCACCTCGGTGTCGTGCACGTTGTCGCGCCGGTGCTCGCGCTCGCCCCACAACCGGCAGAAGCCCTTCTTACGAACCTTCAGCCCCGGCGTGCCGTACCAGGTTGACTCGGTCACCTCGGGCAGCGCCAGCCCGATCCGCCGCACATCGTCGAACGTCACCACGAGGCCGCGGCCGTCCTGTCCATATCAGTCGATCTTGAGGACTCGGGCCGCGTTCTCCCGCAGGAACTTGGGCCACACGGCGTCGCGGAAGCCGACCTCGGGCATCTCGCCCATGATGCGCCGCAGTGACAGGCCCATGGGGAAGTAGCCGGCGTAGATGATCTTGTCGGCGCCCCGGGTGTTGGCGTAGTCGATGATGGCGGAGGGGTAGTGCTTGGGCGCGAACGCCGAGGTGGAGTAGTGCAGGCCTGGCCATTTCAGCATCAGCTTCACGGCTAGGTCCTCCCAGGGCTCGCAGCCGTGGCGGGTCACCAGCGTCAGCTCCGGGAAGTCGTACATCACCCGGTCGAGGCGCTCCACGTGCTGGCAGTCCATCGGCAGTCGGGGTCCGGGCACCCCCGCGCACACGAACACGGGAATGTCGAGTTCGCAGCAGACGGCGTACACCGGATACCACTTGGCGTCGTCGATGGGGATCTGCGGGAAGCAGCCGGCCGGGAAGGTGCCCACCGCCCGGATGTCGTAGGCCTCCTTGCAGTGGCGGATCTTGCGCACCGCGCCCATCACGTCGTTGGCGTCGGCCCCGCAGATGGCTGCGAACCGGTCGGGATGGTCGGTCAGGGCCTTGCGGTTCACCGCGCCCTCGCAGCCGATCAGGCCCCACTCGACGCCGCAGGCGTCCATCTCGCCCAGCGTCAGCCCGATCGGGTCGGTTGCGCCGTATTGCTCCTTGGGCACCCCCTTGAACAAGTGCTCCACCGGGAAGTCGAAGCTGGCCGACTCGGCGTCCTTGAGCTGCTTGCGGATGAACTCGTAGTGCTCGAAGTCCTCGGCTGGGAAGCCGATCATCGTGTCGATGATCCCCACATCGGTCGGCATTGCCATGGCATCGGCTCCGTTCGCTGCCGGGGTGCTTGGGCTAGTTGCGGGGAACGTCGCGCCAGGGGATCTCCTTGTCCGCCCTGGGCTCGCCGGGCAGGCCCAGCACCTGCTCGCCGAGGATGTTGCGCATGATCTCGCTGGTGCCGCCCTCGATGGAGTTGGCTCGGGCCCTCAGGAACAGGTGGTGGGCGTCGCCGAACTTGCTGTCGACCGACGCCGCGGTGGGACGGCGGAACTCGTAGTCGTAGTCCACCATCGCGGCCGCACCCTCGAGGTCGAGCACCTTGGCGGTGAGCGCCTGGTTGAACTCGGCCAGCGCCAGTTTGCTTATCGAGCCCTCGGGACCGGGGTTTCCGGCCCTGGCGTTCTGGGCGGCCCGCAGGTTGGTGAGCCTCAGGGCCTCGCCCCGCACCCAGAGCTGCATCACCTCGTCGCGGTGGGCCTTGGTGCGCACCGACGGATCCATGTTGCGGTAGGCGCCCACCAGGGCGTCGAGCGGGCCCTGCCTGGCGGTGCCGGCCGCGCCGATGGCGCTCCGCTCGTTCATCAGCGTGGTTAGCGACACCCGCCAGCCCTCGCCCACCGCGCCGATCCGGGCCGCGTCGGGCACCCTCACGTCGGTCATGTACACCTCGTTGAACTCGGCCTCGCCGGTGATCTGGCGCAGCGGGCGCACCTCCACGCCGGGGGCCCGCATGTCGAGCGCGAAGCAGGTGAGCCCCTTGTGCTTGGGCAGCTCCGGGTTGGAGCGGGCCACCAGCATTCCGAGATCGGCGACGTGGGCCAGCGTGGTCCACACCTTCTGGCCGCTCACCACCCACTCGTCGCCGTCGCGCTCGGCCCGGGTGCCCAGCCCGGCGAAGTCCGACCCGGAGCCGGGCTCGCTGAACAGTTGGCACCACCGCTCCTCGCCGGTGAACATGGGGCGCAGATAGCGGCGCTTCTGGTCGTCGGTGCCGTGGGTGACGATGGTCGGACCGACCAGCATCATGAAGAACGTGGACGGGTCGGCGGGCTGGGCGCCCCCGGCCCGCAGCCTCTGGTCCACGGTGTGCTGGAGTCGGCGGGACACGCCGAGCCCGCCGAAGCCCGGCGGATGGTGCACCCAGGCCAGCCCGGTGTCGTACTGGTGGCCCCGGAACTCGATCCGGCTCTCTTCTGCGGGGTCGTGGGCGGCTAGCAACCCGCCCACGGCCTCGGTGGCGATGTGGCTCTGCTCGTCGCTGGCGGCGGAGGCTTCAGTGGTGGTCATGGCGTTTCTCCGGCGGATTTTTGCGGTGGTGCTTTGTCGGTCCCATGCTCTGGACCAGCGCAGGAGAGCATAGGCAACACGCTCGGCGGCGGGATTGCCGGTTGATCCGCTGCGGCGACCCCGATGCCTCGCAACGCCACGATGTCTGCCTTCTACGCAGCTCGACCACCCTACGCCTGTCACACCCCTCGGCAATCATGGTGCCCATGACGCTTCCCGGCCTGACTGATCCGACCCAAGCCGACTGCCTCACAGAGTCGAAATGTCGGGCTGCGAGCCGAGCGACCGCTAGGGTCGCAACCGATGATGGACAAGTGCTCGCGACTGTGATGGTGTCGACGTGACGGTCACCGCGGTGGACTTGTTCTGCGGTTGTGGCGGACTCTCGGCCGGCCTGATCGAAGCGGGGTTCGTCGTCGAGGAGGCGTACGACTGCTGGCCCCGAGCGCTCGATACCTATGAGCGCAATATCGCCCCCCATGTCGTGCCGCTCGACCTGATGGATGTGGCCTCGGCTGCCGGGCGGATCGCGAGCATCGATCCGACGCTGCTTGCTGGGGCGCCACCCTGTCAGGACTTCTCGACGGCGGGGAAGCGGGTCGAGGCTGAGCAAGCCAACCTCACCACTGCCTTCGGGCAGATCGTGTCGCGGTGCAAGCCGCCTGCGTTCTTGATGGAGAACGTTCCGCAGGTAAGGCTCAGCGCGACGTACCAGCAGATGCGTCGCACCGTCGCAGATGCGGGATACTCGCTGGTGGAGGCGGTGCTTGACGCCAGCTGGTTCGGGGTTCCCCAGCGCCGTCAGCGGTTCTTCGCCTTCGGCTACCGCGGCAACGGTGAGGGAGGGCAGCGCTTCGAGCAGAGTCTCGACAGAGCCAAGTCGTCTCACCGTCTCACGGTGAAGCAGTACATGGGCGACGAGATCGATGTCGAGTACTACTACCGCCACCCTCGCAACTACTCCCGACGCTCGGTCTTCTCGGTGCATGAGCCGTCGCCAACGGTGCGCGGCGTGAACCGCCCCGTTCCTCCGAACTACGCCGGCAACCGCCTCGACAGTGCTCCGCCCTCCCAGGTCCGGCCGCTGACGACCCGTGAGAGGGGTCGTGTGCAAACGTTCCCCGGGGAGTGGATGTGGGATGGCGGTGACCGCAACGCCGACACCGAGCTGTTGATCGGAAACGCCGTGCCGGTGCAGCTGGCAGCGCGGGTGGGAACCGCGGTCCGTGATGCCCTCGACCGGTAGCCCAGCCCTGTACGGCATCACGGAAGCGAACTCGACACGCTACGGATCGAGTCTCTGGGGCAAGAATCAGTTCAACTCAACGTTCCCGTTGGCGCTGTGCCTATACATGCGCGACGAGGACATTTCGCCCGTGGCCGTGGTCGAGCGCGGTGAGGGGATTGTCGCTTGCGACAGCGAATGGACGATGGCCGATGTGATCGGCCCTATCTCGGCAAACTGTCATTATCGTTTCGAAACGGCGTTCGAGCCATACGCGAACTACTGCCGCGATGCGGTGGACAACATCGACTTGGTAGTGAGCGCCGAAGACGAGCCGTTGCGTCCGCTGGAGGTCAAGCTGACAGTTGTGCCCGACAGTTCTACTGCCGGGGAGCCACCCGACAGGTGGGCACCGGAGATGGTGATGAGGCCCGTCAGCTCTGCCTACGCAATGATGAGCCTCGCTGACCGGTTGGCCGATGATGCCGAAGCGTGTGCGGAGGTAGTCAAGCATCTGCGTCAGGCGTACAACCGGGTCACCGGATGGGACAACGCCACGGAGATCGCCCAGCGCGCCGCTGTGCTGCGCACTGCTCTTGACAGCGCACTACGCGTGGTTGTTGAGCGCGGATTGCAGCGACCATTCTTGATCCAGCCGCTGTGGCGGACCCAGGGCCAGTCGTTCGTGTTGGCCGAGCAGTGCTTCGACGTGTTCGTGTGGTCCGATGCTGCCATCATGCGGGTACCCGTCGCTGAGTCCTCCGATGGCAGCGACAGCGTGTCGCGTCCGCTGAGAGAGGTGGCCCGTCATGTCAGGGGTCTCTATGACCTATTGAGCACGGGCGACTACTCGTACTCCGACATCTACAAGGGGATGCCGCTGGGGCACCAGACCGACAAGTCCTTTGCACTGGCCGGCCGCAAGAGCATCCGGTACCTCGACCACCCGCGCTTGTCCGAACCGGTTCTGTCCCACCATGTGCTGGGCGATCTGATCATTGGAGGCGGTGAGCATGAATTGAAGCCCGAACGCAGGTTCGATGCAGCGGTACTTGCCTATATGACGGTATAGCTGGGCATTGCACGATCCCAGCCCCTGAACGAAGCCGTCCACCGTCGCGGCAATCCGACGGCCGCTCCGCTCCACGAGCATATGATGCCTCATGCATTCTCACATACGACAGTCTCTCATCGACACTACCGAAGCCTGTTTCGCTGAGATCGCGGGCTTGTGTGCCGACCTCTCCGACGAGGAGTGGGCGGTGCCGTCGCTGTGCCCCGACTGGACGGTGCGCCAGGCCATCGGCCATGCCGTCGGAGTGGAGGATGCCATCCGGGGCTGGGCCATCAGCACCGACGACCTGCCTGCGTTCGAGAGGATGCAGGCCCTCACCGAGGCCGCCGCGGCCATGTCGTCGGCGGAGTTCGCGGCCCGGGTTGCGGAGATCTTCGACGGCCGCCGAGCCGATCTGGCTGCCTTGAGCGACGCAGACGTCGAGCGCCCCTCGTGGACGCCGGTGGGGGTGCAGACCTACGGAGACTTCCTCGCCATCCGCATATTCGACCTGTGGGTCCATGTGCGCGACTGCGCCATCCCGCTGGGGCGGGCCACCGACGACGGCGGTCCCGCGGCCGAGATCGCCTTCGATCAGGTGGAGCGCTCGATCGGCTACATCATGGGCAAGCGGGTCGGCCTGCCCGACGGCATGAGCCTGCGGGCCGATATCACCGGCCCGGTCGAGCGCCAGATGGCGGTGGTGGTGGACGGCCGGGCCCGGGCGGTGGACCCAGGCTCGCTGGAGGCGCCCGATGTGGTGCTCACCGCCGACTCGCTGACGTTCATCATGCTCGCCTGCGGGCGCATTGACCCGCAGACCAAGATCGACGACGGCTCGATCTGCTGGAGCGGCGACGCTCACTGGGGCGAGCAAGCCGCCCGTAGCCTCCGCTTCACAATGTGATGACCCCAAGCTCGAAGCCTCGTCTCTGCGGGCCGGATTCGCTCGCTTATGCGCTCGGCCTCTGATTCCGCCGGCCGCGACGATTGGCGGGCCGAGGCGGAGCGGACCCTGCGGGGCCGGAAGTTGGCCGATCTCATCAGCACCACCCGCGACGGCATCGAGATACAGCCCCTGTACACCGCAGGCCCGGACCGTCCCGCCGCGGCTGCCGCGGCGGCCGATCCCCGGCGAACGGAGCGGGGCTGGGACATCCGCCAGCGCCACCGTGTTGTCGCCGCGACTGCGGACGGTCTCAGTGAGGTCCAGCAGCGGATCGAGGACGACTTGGCGGGCGGCGTTACCTCGGTGGAACTCGACTTTGCCGCCGATGTCGATGTCGATGCGGATGTGCTCGACCGGGTGCTCTCCGGCATCGACATGGCCGCCACGCCGGTCGCGCTGGCCCCTCACGCCGATCTGGCCGCGGCCGAGGCCCTTGCTGCCGCCGCGCGGAGGCGGGGTGTGGCGCTCGCGGCTACAAGCAGTCTCGGCCTCGATCCGATTGGGGGCTGCCCAAACGACCTCGCCGCCGCGGCCAGCGTGGCGGTCTCGCCGGGAGTGCGACTCTTCGCCGTCGATGCGGTGCGCTACGCCGATGCGGGCGCGACCGAGGCACAGACTCTGGGCTGGGCCACGGCGGTGGGCATCGACTGTTTGCGAGTCCTGGGCGAGGTGGGGATACCCGTGGACGCGGCAGCTGGGCTGATCGGCTTTTGCCTTCCGGCCACGGCCGAGCAGTTCGTCACCATCGCCGCCCTGCGGGCCGCTCGGGTGATGTGGGCCCGGGTGGTGACGGCCAGCGGCGGTTCACCGGAGGCGTCCCGCCAGTATCTGCACGCGGTCACCGCCCCGTACATGTACAGCCGCGAGGATCCGTGGGTCAATCTGCTGCGGGCCGCGGCCGCGGCACTGGCCGCTGGTGTGGCCGGAGCCGACGCAGTGACCGTGCTGCCCTTCGACCACGCCTCCGGGCCTGTCGGTGGCGATCCCTCCGCGCCAGGCCCATCTTCGGGACTTGCGTCCGACATCGACCACGCAGTCGAGGTCGCGGATGTCGATACGGCCCTGGGGCGGCGACTGGCCCGCAACACGCAGCTGCTGATGCTGGAGGAGTCGCATCTCGCCCGGTCGTGGGATCCCGCGGGCGGATCGTTCTACGTGGAGTCGCTGACCGAACGGCTGGCCGAAGAGGGCTGGCGGGTGCTTCAAGAGGTGGAGTCATCGGGCGGCATGGCGGAGGCCATCGGCCGCGGCGAGTTGGATGCGGCCATGGCCGAGAGTCGGCGCATGGCGAGCACCGCGGCCCGCCAGTGGTAGACAACCGCTGACACTCGTCTCGTGCCGAAGAGGGCTCCCGTGGAGGATCTGCAGCAGAGGGCCCAGCGCATCGCAGCCAAGCGCAGTTCCATGTGGGTGTACCGGTCTGTGCGCCGCACCATCATGGTGGTTCTCTACCCCTACTTCCGGGTGCGCCGCCGCGGCACCGAGCACCTCGACATCGCAGGACCGGTGATCGTGGCCCCGGTGCACCGATCCAACCTCGACACCCCGCTGCTGTCGGGCATGAGCCGGCGGCGGCTGCGGGCGCTGTCGAAGGAGTCGCTGTTCGCCAACCGGTACTTCGGCGCCTTCCTGGCCGCGCTGGGGGCGTTCCCGGTGCGCCGGGGCGCGGCCGACCGGGAGGCGATGCGGGAGGCGATCAAGATGCTGGAGGCGGGCGAGCAGGTGGTGGTGTTCCCCGAGGGCACCCGCCAGAGCGGACCCCGAGTGGAGACGGTGTTCGACGGCGTGAGCTACCTGGCGTCGCGCACCGGCGCCGCGGTAGTGCCGGTCGGTATCGCCGGCACCGAGGCCGCCATGGGCGCCGGCGTCCGGCTCCCCCGACCCGTCAGGGTGGCCATGGCCGCAGCCGAGCCTCTGCGCCCCCCCGAAGCACGCATGACCCGCCCCCAGATGAGCCAGTTCTCCGAGCTGGTCCGTGAGCGACTCCAATCCGCCTTCAACGAAGCCCAAACCCTCGCGGATTGAGGAGCTTCGCAAGTTCTGGCTAAGAGGCCGAGCGAATAGGTGAGCGAATCCGGTTCATACGGGCGAGGCCGTGGCCCGAGCGGCCCGTGAGCGCAGCGAACAAGAGCGGGAAAGACGGCGCTGCGCGATTTTGTGGGGTGAGGGTTGCTGGAGTCGGCTGGTGCCATTATGTCACGAGGAGGCCGCGGGCTTCGAAGTTGGTTGTGTTGGTGAAGCCGTGGGCGGTTCTGCGTAGGACTTGGAGCAGGTTGTTGGTG
>JAJEDD010000047.1 GCA_022821685.1 Acidimicrobiia bacterium | reverse complement strand
CTACGCTGCTCACAGGAAGTGCCTCCTCACATGGCCAGAATGACCGTTACCTCAAACAGCATTCTCCCATGTCAGGAGGCCTTTCCGGCGGACGCGCCAACCCCCGAACACTCACCACACCGGTGGATCCAGGCTAAGAGGGCGCGCAAATAAGTGAGAACTCTTCGCGCCGCAACGGGGTCATTCCCGCTCTTGTTCGCTGCGCTCACGGGCCGCTCGGGCCACGGCCTCGCCCGTATGAGCCGGAATCGCTCGCCTATTCGCTCGGCCTCTAATTCAAGCAACCACAAGTTGACTTGGTATCTCTCGAGTTGGCAGAAGCCGAAGCGAGCAGGAGCCGAAGCCGGACGCGCGCCCACCTGGTCCTCTCAGCAGAAAGTCCGTGGCTTGGACCCGCCGCGCCCGGGCACAGCCAGCGCCGACCCGCTTGGTCCCTCGTTGCAGCCCAATCGATGGCTTCTCATTCCCGGACTCGGATGCGAGTTGCGAGTAGCCTGTGCTCTGTTGTGCGAGGCCAACTCCCCATTCGGCTACGTGGCGGGTGGG
This sequence comes from Acidimicrobiia bacterium, assembly GCA_022821685.1. Taxonomy (GTDB): domain Bacteria; phylum Actinomycetota; class Acidimicrobiia; order Acidimicrobiales; family Aldehydirespiratoraceae; genus Aldehydirespirator. Next base: position 58,904 of record JAJEDD010000047.1, on the reverse strand, counting down.
TAGCCCGGTGACCGGGGAGAGGACAGCACTCGGGTCGGCTGAGGATCTCAAGCTGGTCACAAAGAGCCGGCGGCTGGCGCTGCCGGGCCGTTCGTTGGACCACATCTCTCGGCCTGTGTTGAATCGGCCCCATGAGGAGCCGTCGCGTCATTGGCGGCTGGCGGAGGACAACACTTCTACGGGTGAGGCAATTGACGGGCGGCGGTTGAGTCAGGCGCTTGTGATCGTGCCGAGGGAGCGGGGCGCGCAGCTGCGGATGCAGGTGACCGCGGCGGATCAGAACGAAATGGTGAACCGGATCCGCGACGCGGTGGCCGGGTGGCGGGCCGAGAGCCATCCGGGAGCGACCGCGGCGTCGAGGCGGCTGTTGTTGCATTGGCGCAGCGAGGCCAACGAACCGAGGCTGTTCTTTGCTCAGGTGGAGGCGGTCGAGACGTTGATCTGGCTGACCGAGGCCAACGCGGCGCGCTACTGGGCCCTTGCTGAGGTGCGCCGGGAGCTGGCGGAAGCCGACCGCGACTACAACGCTGGTATCGCCCGGCTTGCGGTGCGGATGGCTACAGGGTCGGGCAAGACCGCGGTGATGGGCATGGTGATCGCGTGGCACGCGGTGAACGCGGCAGCCACGCTGCGGCGCGACGGGCGTTACACGACCTGCTTTCTGGCGATCACGCCGGGCCACACCGTGCGCGAGCGGCTGGCGGTGCTGGACCCAGCGCATCCCGAGAACGTCTACGACGAGATGCGGCTGCTGCCCGAGGGCCTGCGCGGGGTGCTGAGTTCGGTGCGTGTGCGGGTGTTGAACTTCCAGGCGTTCCAGCGCCGAGACCGGCTTCAGGCCATGTCCAGCGACGCCAAGAAGCTGCTGCGATCCGGTCGCAAGACCCCGGAGTTGGAGTCGACGTCGGCGGTGCTGGACCGCACGCTGCGAGGGTTTCCGACAGGGCGGGGAGCGCCGAGGGTGTGCGTGCTCAACGACGAGGCCCATCACTGCTATCTGCCCGAGGCGGGCAGGCGCACCTCCGAAGACGACGACACCAAGGCCGCGGCGGTGTGGTTCGGGGCGATGGAGGGCTTGCGGGACACGCAGCGGCTCGGCCCGGTGTATGACTTCTCGGCGACGCCGATGTTCATTGAGGGCACCGACCGCAAAGAGCGCATGTTCCCGTGGGTGGTTTCGGACTTCCCGCTGATGGACAGCATCGAGTCCGGGCTGGTGAAGATCCCGCAGGTGCCGGTTGACGACGACTCGCCCGGCGAGGGCGTCCAGTGGCGCAACCTGTACGCCAACACCACCCCCAAGAGAGTGAAGCGAGACGCGCCACCCGCCGAGCTGAGCCGAGCGATTCGGGCGCTGTACGACAGCTACGAGGCCAAGTTCGACCAGTGGATGCACCCCGACGACCCGGCCAAGGCGATGCCGACGCCGCCGGTGTTCATCGTGGTCGCCAACAACATCGCGAACGCGACCGCCGTCGCGGACCACATCGCCGGCTGGGCCGACAAGCGCCCCGACGGCTCGCTCGAATACCACGAGGGAGCGTGTCCGCTGTTCGCGAACTACCGAGCCGACGGTCCGACTGAGCGTGTTCACACGCTGCTGGTGCATTCCCAGATCGAGGGCGAAGCCAACCTCAGCGCTCCGGTCAAAGCACAAGCACAGCGGCTCAGGGTTCCCGGCGACGACCGCGACGACAAAGACGTGATCCGCGGCGCGTTGAACTCCGTGGGCCGTTCCGGCGGGCTGGGCGAGCACATCCGCTGCGTGGTGTCGGTGTCGATGCTGACCGAGGGCTGGGACACCCGCACCGTCACCCACATCCTCGGCTTTCGGGCCTTCTCAACTCAGCTTCTCTGCGAACAGGTCACCGGGCGGGCGCTGCGCCGCTCCAACTACGACAACTACGACCAAGACGGTCTGCTCGTGCCGGAGTACGCAGAGGTGATCGGCGTGCCGTTCGAGTTCATGCCGACCAAAGGCACCGACGACCCCGCCCCGCCGAAACCCCGTTATGAGGTTCACAGCGTCCGGGGCCGCCGCGGCCACTGCATCGAGTTCCCCAACGTTGAGCACTACCTCACCGAGACCGGCGCGGCCGGGTTCCGGCTCGATCCCGAACGCGTCCGCCGGTGGGTGCCCCACGGGGCCTCCGAGACGGTGCTGTCTGGCACGGTCGGCACGGAGGCGTTGCTCAGCGCTCAGCAACACAACATCCGCCGCCAACGCGCCGAAACGCTGCTCGCCGCGGGGCTGGTGCAGCGCTGGCAGCAGCGCCTCCTCGACTGCGGCGAAGGACAGCGAGCCAGGCGCAGGCTGCTGTTCCACAACGCCTTGAGCGTCGTCAAAGACTGGTCGAAGCTCGCCGAGGTCGACGACAGCCACTACGACGCGCTGGCCTCCAGCCACCTGGAGCAGGCGGTGGTCGCTATCGACGACACAGCCTCACCCGCTCAGGGAACCGACGACAAGATCGTCGCCGTGTTCAATCGCGTGAGGCTGCTCGACACGTCCGGCGTCCGGTTCGAGACCAGCCTCTCGGACCGCCATACCGCCAAGAGGTCCGAACTGAACATCGCGGCCTGCCACTCCCACCTTGAGGTCGTCTGCGCCAGGGCGCTCGACCAGCATCCAGCCGTCGTCTCATGGGCGCGCAACTTCCGGCTCGGATGGACCGTGCCCTACCTGTGGGAAGGCGCCTGGCACCGCTACGAACCCGACTTCGTGGCCCGCCTGTTCGCCGGGCGCGAAGACCACGACGCGGTGCATCTCATCATCGAGTGCAAAGGCGTGCCCGACGAACAGTCCCAGCGCAAGAAGCACACTGTCAACAGCCAGTGGATCCCCGCGGTGCAAGCCTCGCCGCATCTGCCCGGCTGGCTGCGCCGCTGGGCATTCGTCGAACTCGACAACCTCGACCAGCTCGCCGCGGACCTCGACCACGCCATCGCGCAGGCCCGCCAGGCGCACCCCGCACCCCTTGTCGAAGGAGCAGCATGACGCCCAAGAAGACAGCCGCGAAGACCGGACAGTACGTCCACACGAGCAGCCGGCGGCTCAACCTGCCCACCGAGCAGACCGAGAAGACGATGGACCCCGCCGCCCGGCGCCCGGTCACCCACATTCCCGACACCCGCGAGATCGACGACGACCCGGTGCTCGCCTGGAACCGACAGGCCCCGCAGCAGCCCGGCCACGCCGCCTACCCGCTGTACGTGCGCGAGAAGGTCCACCCCGCCGCGTTCGTGAAACTGCTGGAAGGCTCAGGCGAGCAGCCCCAACTGTTCAGCGACTTCAACGGCCTGCCATCCGCGGACGCGTCCTACGAGTGGTACCAGCACGCCGCCAACTGGTCGAACCGGCTCATCCACGGCGAGTCCGCACGGGTGATGGCATCGCTGCTGGCCCGCGAGAGCATGGCCGGCCAAGTCCAGATGATCTACTTCGACCCGCCCTACGGCATGGGCTACAAGTCCAACTTTCAAGTCGCGATCAACCAGAGCGACAGAACGCCCGAGACCGCCAAGGGAAGGCCGCTCGACACCCGCACCATCCGAGCGTTCCGCGACACCTACGAACGCGGCATCCACTCCTACCTCGACCTCACCCGCGAGAAGCTCATCCTCATGCGCGAACTGCTCGCCGACACCGGCTCGCTGTTCATGCAGATCGGCGACGAGAACGTCCACCGAGCAGCCGTCCTCCTCGACGAAGTATTCGGTGCCGAAAACCGAGTCGCGACGATCCCATTCGTCACATCCGGCAGTTCGTCGGCCAAGACGTTGCCAAGCGTCGCAGACTTCCTGTTGTGGTACGCGAAGGACATGACCTTGGTCAAGTACCACCAGATGTACGAGTCACTGACCCGTGCCGAGAAAATCGAACTCATGGGCTTCTACGCGATGGTCGATGCAAACGACGGGCACAGTGTCAGGATCCGCCCACTGACCGAAGACGAGCGCGTAGACCCAGACGGATTCCTGATGGGTGACACCCGTTTGTGCCAGCTAATGCCGCTCATGTCACCAGGAACCTCGACCACGGGTCGCTCCGACACCTACCGATGGCGAGGCCAAGACTGGCCGTGTACAGCAGGCGAGCAGTGGAGAGTGTCAATGGAGGGCATAGACCGTCTCGCTGAACTGGGGCGCCTCGGAGCGGCCAACCCAGAGTCCCCACTGAGATGGAAGCGATATGAGAGCGAGATCCCAGGGCGACGGATGCACAATGTGTGGCACAAGATGGCCGCGTCCGACAAGCGGTATGTCGTGCAGACTGCCGACAGTGTGATCGAACGGTGCGTCCTCATGTCCACCGACCCTGGCGACCTTGTGTTGGATCCGACGTGTGGCGGCGCAACCACGGCCGCTGTCGCGGAGCGGTGGGGGCGTCGGTGGATCACCTGCGACACCTCGCCGGTGGCGGTGTCCATCGCCCGGCAGCGACTCGCGACCGGCACATTCGAGTATTGGACCCTCGCCGACTCTGAGGACGGTGCCCGACAGGAGGCTGATCTGTCCGGCAAGTCCCCGCCCCCCCCCCGGAAGAAGGGTGGGGCAACGACCCGGCCGGGGGATTCGTGTACGAGCGGGTGCCTCAGGTGTCGGCGAGTGTGCTGGCCTACGACTTGGACCCCGACCCGATCATGCTCGTCGATCAGCCCCGCAAGAAGCGCGGCGTCACCCGAGTGGCGTCGCCGTTCACGGTCGAGAGCGAACAACCCTGGGCGACGGTCATCCCGCTGGAAGGCGACGCAATCGACACCGACGGCGGCGAGCCTGTCGTGGCCCACGACGACTTCCTCGAAGCCGTACACACCGCCCTGCTCGGGCACACCATCAACGGCGGACGCGACAACGCCGACCTGACCGTGCGGGCGTTGGAGCCGTGGCCGACCGACTCGAAGCTGCTGGCCTGGAAGGCCACCTACACCATCAACGGCGGCACAGCCGAGCACACCGCGGCGGTGATGGTCGCCGCCGAGGACGTGACCGTGCCCGGCGAGATGATTCGTGAGGCTGCCCGCGAGGCCAGGGATAGCGCCGAGCGCGTCGATGCCGTGATCGCCGTCGCTTACGCCTACGCGCCCGACGCGCCCCCCAAGGTCGGACCCATCCCCGTGGCGAGAGCACAGATGAACCGAGACCTGATGATCCGCGAACTCTCCGACGAGACCGGCCACGAGGCGTTCGTGATCCTCGGTCAGCCCGACATCGCAGTCATCGACTACCCCGGCGACCAGATCGCAGTGGAGGTCCGCGGCTACGACACGTTCGACCCGGCCACCGGCAACGCCGCCGAGGGAGGCCCCGACGACGTGGCCTGCTGGATGATCGACACCGACCACGACGGCGAGAGCTTCTTCGCCCGGCGCATCCACTTCCCCGGAGCCGACGACGACCGCCAGATCAAGAAACTCGTGAAAGCCCTCGGCCGCCACGCCGACGAAGCAGAACAAGAAGCCCTCACCGCCATACGCTCAGCCCCATTCGACCCGCCCGAACGCGGCCGAATCGCGGTCAAGATCATCACCACAACCGGCATGGAAATGACCACCGTCCAGCGTGTCCGCGAAGAGTAGCGGTGGGCGCTGTTGCCATAGTCCCTTCGGAACACCACGGCGCGACCGGAATTCCAACCGCAAGACTGGCGCTTGGGCGGCCGGTGTTGGGAGGTTGCGGCGAATGGTGACAGTACGGACTTCGGTGCTGGTGCCTGCGGCGCCGGAAGCGGTCTGGGAGGATCTGCGCCACATCGGCAGTCACAGTGAATGGATGAGCGATGCGGTCGCCATCCGGTTCCTCAGCGAGGCCCGTGAGGGTGTCGGGGTGCGCTTCGAGTGCGACACCAAGATCGGCCCGTTCCGCCTCACCGACCGGATGGAGGTCACCCAGTGGCGGGTCAACGAAGCGATGCTGATCCGCCACACAGGCCTCGTAGCCGGCACCGGATGCCTGCAATTGTTCGGCGACAACACCGAAGGCAGCATCACCAGCACCCGCGTCGAGTGGACCGAGACACTGCGGTTTCCGTGGTGGATGGGCGGCGCCGTCGGTGCGGCCGCAGCCAAGCCGATGCTGCGCGCAGTGTGGACCCGCAACCTAGAGCGCTTGGCGTCCCGCTTCTAGGCCGGGATTACCGCCGGGTGGTCAGCAGGTTGATCAGAGCGTCTACTGCCAGGCGGTAGCTGTTGGGGCCGAAGCCGGCTACTACTCCTGCGCAGACTGCGGCGATGGCCGAGGTGTGGCGGAAGTCCTCGCGGGCGTACACGTTGGTGAGGTGGGTCTCCACCACCGGCACGTCCACCGCGGCGATGGCGTCGCGCAGCGCTATCGAGTAGTGGGTCAGGGCGCCGGCGTTGAGCACGATGCCGTCGGCTGCTTGATCGCCGCCGGCCCCCGCGGCCTGGATGGCCGCCACCAGGTCGCCCTCCACGTTCGACTGGACGTGGCGCAGCGCCACCCCCTGCGACTCGGCGTGGGCCGCGACTGCGGCCATTGCCTCGTCGAGGGTGGTGTGGCCGTACACCTCGGGCTCGCGGGTGCCGAGCAGGTTGAGGTTGGGACCGTTGACTACCAGGATCGTTAGGGCCATGGCGCAGTTATAGCCCGAGCAGCGGCATCACCGCGTCCACTGCCCGCCGGCTACTGCTCCAGCAGCCTCGGCGGCGCTATAGCCCGAGCAGTGACATCACCGCGTCCGCCGCCTCCTCGGCGCTGCGGCTTTCGGTGTCCACCGGTGTGAAGCGGCCGTAGCTCTCGGCCCGCTTGGCCAGCAGCCTCCGCACCCGATCACCAGCGTCGGGGCCGGCCAGCAGCGGCCGGCGCTCAGTGTCGCCGATCCGCTCGATGATGGTGTCGGCCTCAGCGGTGAGGCACACGACGTCGGCGTCGGGCGCCAGGCGGGCGGCGCACTCGGGGTCGAGCATCATCCGCCCCCCGGTGGAGATCACCAGACCGGTGCGGCCGGCCAGCTCGCGGGCCACGGCGCGCTCCAGCTCGCGAAAGCCCGGCTCGCCCTCACGCTCGAATATCTCCGGTATCGGCCCGGCCCGCGACTCGATCACCTCGTCGGTGTCGATGAACTCGCAGCCGAGCCGGTCGGCCAGGATCCGGCCCACCGTCGTCTTGCCGGTTCCCATGAACCCGGTCAAGACGATGTTCTTCCCCGCCGACGGCCCCATGCCCACGAGGCTAGGCGGCGCCGGGTCCACTCCTGTTCGCTTGATTCACGGCCGCTCGGCCCGCTCCGCCCGATGGCAGGGCAGACTCGCGGTGTGGACGACGGCTTCTTCGGGCTGCTGAACCGGCGCTTCGAGCCCGCGCTCGACCGGCCGTTCCTGCGGCTGCCCGGCGCGGGCTTGCTCACCTACGGCGACATCCACGAGCGGTCGGCCCTGGCCGCCGGATGGCTACAGTCGCAGGGGGTGACCCCCGGCGACCGGGTGCTGGCGCAGCTCCCCAAGTCGGTCGATGCGGTGGCGCTGTACCTCGGGGTGCTGCGCTCGGGTGCGGTGTATGTGCCGCTCAACCCGGCCTACACCGAGGCCGAAGTCGACTGGTTCGTGTCCGACGCCGAGCCGGCCGCAGTGGTGCGAGACGCAGCCGCTGTGGCCGCGGGGCTCGATCAGGCCCGGCCGCGGACCGGGTACGCCGAGCGGGGCGGCGACGACCTGGCGGCCCTCGTCTACACGTCGGGCACGACCGGGCGACCCAAGGGGGCCATGCTCACTCACGCCAATCTGGCCGGCAACGCGCTCACGCTCAGCGAAGCCTGGGCGTTCCAGCCCGACGACGTGCTGCTGCACACCCTGCCCATCTTCCATGTGCACGGACTCATGGTGGCGCTGCACACCGCCATGCTCAGCGCCTGCGAGGTGATCTTCCTGGAGCGCTTCCACCCGGCGGCGGTGCTGGCCGAACTGCCCGGCGCCACCGTGCTGATGGGGGTGCCCACCCACTACCACCGGCTGCTGGCCCACGGCGGATTCGACGCGGCGGCCTGCGATGGCATCCGGCTCCTGGTGTCGGGATCGGCCCCGATGACCGCGGCCCTGCATGGCGCGGTGGCCGACAGCACCGGCTGCGAGGTGCTGGAGCGCTACGGGATGAGCGAGACGCTGATGATCACCTCTAACCCCTACGACGGCCCCCGGGTGGCGGGCACGGTGGGTTGCGCCCTGCCCGGTGTGGAGGTGCGGGTGGTGCGAGACGGCGGCGGCGGCGCGGCGGGCCGGGCGGGGATGGTGCAGGTGCGGGGCCCCAACGTCGGTCCCGGCTACTGGCGGCGGCCCGACGCCACCGCCGAGTCCCGCACCGACGACGGCTGGTTCGTCACCGGCGACATCGGCCGCCTCGACGCCGAGGGCCGGCTGACGCTGGAGGGCCGGGCCGGCGACATGATCATCTCCGGTGGACTCAACGTGTACCCCGCCGAGATCGAGCAGGCCCTCGACGCCCACCCGGCGGTGGCCGAGTCGGCGGTGGTGGGCCTGGAGCATCCCGACCTGGGCGAAGCGGTCGCAGCCTTCGTGGTGGCCGAGCACGACGCCGGAGGCGACCCCGGGGACTTGGCTGCCGCCCTCGACAATCTCGCCCGGTTCAAGCATCCCAAGCGCTACACGTTCGTGGACGAACTGCCCCGCAACGCCATGGGCAAGGTGCTCAAGGCCGAGCTGCGGACCCGATACGCCGACCTGTTCTGTGACTGAGCACACCCCCGGAGGAACGATGGCACAACTGAGATCGCGGGCCGGACGCCTCGGGACTGCGGCCGCGGTCCTGTGGGCAGTGCTGGCCGCGGCAGCATGCGGCGGCGGCAGCGCCACGGGCACAGCTGACGCTCCCGAGCCCGAAGGCTCGCTCGGCACAGTCGAGGTGGAGCCGGGCGACGCGGTCCAGATCCGCTCGCTCAACACCATCACCGGCGATGTGGCCTACCTCGGCATTCCCAACCAGCGGGGCGTGGAGCTGGCCGTCGCCGATTTCGGACCCATCCACGGCTTCGACGTCGATCTCGGCACCCGCTACGACGAGCTGTGCTCCTCCGACGGCGCCCAGGCCGCGGCCCAGACCATCGTGGCCGACGAGGACGTGATCGGCGTGATCGGGCCGTCGTGCTCCACCGCGGCGGTGGCCGCCTCGCCCCTCATCACCGCAGCCGGGATGGTGCTGATCGCCCCGTCCAACACGTCGCCCACCCTCACCTCGGACCTGGCCGGCAATCCCGGCATCAACTACAGCGTCGGCTACTACCGGGTCTCCAACAACGGCCTGACCGTGGGCGAGGCCATGGCCCGATTCACGCTCGAGGGGCTGGGCCTGAGCTCGGCTGCGGTCATCCACGACGGCGACCCCTACTCCCGCTCGATTGCCCAGGCCTACGCCGACAGCCTCGAGCGTCTGGGGGGCCGCGTCACCGGCTTCTCGGCCATCAACAAGGAGGACAGCGACATGGTGCCGGTGCTCACCGAGATCGCGGCCGGCAGCCCCGAGGCGCTGTTCTTTCCCATCTTCCAGCCCGCGGGCGACTTCCTGGCCGAGCAGGCGCCCAGAGTGGCGGGCCTCGCCGAGACGGTCCTGCTCACCGACGCCGCCCTGCTCAACGACGGCTTCATGTCGCTGCCGCAGTCGGCCGGCGTCTACTTCTCGGGGCCGGACCTGCGGTTCGGGGCCACGTCCAATCAGAGCACGGGCAAGACCGCCGACAGCCTGCTCGACGCCTATCGGGCGACCTACGGCGAGTCGCCGTCCGCGCCGTACTGGGCCCACTCCTACGACGCCGCCACCCTGCTGCTCGAAGCCATCGCCGCCTCGTCGGAACTGCACGACGGCACGCTGGTGATCGACCGGTCGGGCGTGAGGCAGTTCCTGAACTCGGTGAGCGGCTACGGCGGCATCATCGGCACGATCAGCTGCGACCCCTTCGGGGACTGCGGCTCGCAGAAGACCACCGTCATCCACCACCTCAACCCCGACGACATCGAGGCCGGCCTGGCCAACATCGTCTTCGAGTACGCCCCGTAGAGCCCACACACTCGGACAACACTCCAGGGCGGTCAGGTCAGCAGGAGGCCTATCTGGCGGGAGGTGGCGACCAGCGCGCCGGTGGAGTCCCACAGCGAGCCCGACTCGATCATCCGGCCGCGGTGCAGGTCGTGGCTCTCCTGGCGGACCTGGAGCCACCCGGGGGCGGGTATCCGGCGGGCGTGGACGGTCAGCTCGATGGTGGGCACCCAGCCCACGAAACCAAGCATCGGATACAGCGAGGGCGGCAGGGCGTCGGCGAAGAACGGCAGCGCCAGCGTCGAGGGCGCCGAGCCGTCACGGAGGCGGATCCAGCCGTCGATCAAGGCCCGGTCGCTGCCCCCGGCGGGAGCGTGGTCCGGATGAACGCACACATCCACCCGCGAGAGGATGGGCAGCGCCACGCCCTGTTCGAGGCTGCCCCGATGGGCGCACTCCTGCACCGGCGGGATCGGCGGCGGCGGCTCAGCTATCTCGGGACCGCCGCCGCCTGCGGCCAGATCCGAGAACGCGGCCAGCACTTCGAGGCGCTGCCTGCCGTCCTGCCACAGCGCGCCCCGCAGGGTGCTGACGGTGCGGCCCTGCCGTACCACCGATGCATGGACCTCGGCATCGGTGTCGCCCTGGGCCGGGCGCAGGAAGTGGGCGGTCACCGAGATCGGGTCGGCATGAGGAACCAGCGAGCCCATGGCCCTCAGCACCGAGGTGAGCGCATAGCCGCCATTGCTGTTGTCGGCGATGTTCCAGTTGGCCGACAGCCGAGTCGCCCACCGGCCCTCGCCAACCGACACGATCGCCGTCTCCGCTTCGAACTGGCTCATCGCTTGCTCCTGTGGCGCTCGCTCGTGCGGCGTTCTGGTCCGGGGTGCCGGGGACCGCGCTGTTAGTCTGGCCCTTCGCTGTCCCCGCACCGACCTGAGCGCCCACCCACACCCGAAGGATCACCCATGCGTCTCGTCACCGTCCGGATCGATGGAGCCACCCGTGCCGGACGAGTATCCGGCGACGAGATCGTCCTGCTCGACGCGCCCGACGTGCGGGCGGTGCTGGAGGCCGGCCCGGCGACCTCGGGCACGGTGCCCGTCGCCGAGGCGAGCGGCACGCTGGCGCTCGACGGCGCCGATTTCGCGCCGGTAGTGCCCGCGCCCGACAAAATCGTCTGCGTCGGGTTGAACTACCGCGACCACGCCGAAGAGACCAACAGCGCGCTGCCCGCCGCGCCCACCTACTTCGCCAAGTACCGCCGGGCCCTGACCGGGCCCTGCGACCCGATCCGGCTGCCGCCGCCGGAGGTGTCAACCAGCGCCGACTGGGAGGTCGAACTGGCGGTGGTCATCGGCCGGGAGGTGCGCAACGCGAGCGCCGACGAGGCGCTGGCCGCCATCGCCGGATTCACGGTGCTCAACGACGTGTCGATCCGCGACTGGCAGATGCGGACCACCCAGTTCCTCGCCGGGAAGACCTTCGAGGGCTCGACGCCGGTCGGCCCGGCGCTGGTCACCACCGACGAGATCGGGGACGGTCGGGGGCTGAGCGTGAGCTGTACCGTCGACGGAGTCGTCAAGCAGTCGTCCAACACCGATCAACTGGTGTTCGGCCCGGCGGAGCTGGTGGCCGACCTGAGCACGATCGTGACCCTCGACCCCGGCGACATCATCGCCACCGGCACGCCCGCCGGGGTGGGGATGGCCCGAAACCCCCAGGAATGGCTGGCGCCCGGCATGGTGGTGCGCACCGCCATCGAGGGCATCGGCGAGCTGGTCAACACCTGCGCAGGCGACTGACGAGACCACCGGCGATGCGCACCAGCATGGTCGGGCCATGCCGAGGGGCGCTCGTTTGACCGACGCCGCCAACTCCTCGCCCGGACCCGCGACGGTCGCTGATCTGGCGATCGGCGGGCTGCGGGCCGCGGGCATCGACACGCTGTTCTGCCTGCCCGGCGTGCAGAACGACGACTTCTTCGGCGCCCTCGTAGACGCCCGAGACATCACCCCCGTAGTCACCCGCCACGAGCAGGGCGCGGCCTACATGGCCCTGGGCGCAGCCCAGGCCACCGGCCGCCCTGCGGCGCTGTGCGTGGTGCCCGGCCCCGGAATGCTCAACGCCTCGGCCGGCCTGACCAGCGCCTACTGGGGCAACGCCCGGGTGCTGGCGCTGGTCGGGGCCGTGCCCTCAGCGTTGCGCCATCGCAGTACCGGAGTGCTCCACGACCTGCCCGACCCGGCCGCGGTGCTGCGCCAGCTCACCAAGCACACCGGCTACGTCGCCGACGGGCTCGATGCGGTCGCCGTGTGGCAGCGGGCCGTCGACGAGCTGGTGTCCGGCGTGCCCCGCCCGGTGGCGGTGGAGGTGCCGGTGGACGTGTGGCGTCAGCGCTGCGACGGCGCGATCAAGACCCCACGAGCGACCAGGCCCGCCATCGACGCCGACCAGATCGAGGAGGCCGCCCGCATCCTCGGCCGGGCCGCGCGTCCGCTGATCATGGTGGGCGGCGGCGCCCAGGACGCCTCGGAGCCCGCCGTGCAACTGGCCGAGATGCTGGAGGCGCCGGTGTTCGCCCGGCAGATGGGCCTGGGGGTGATGGACACCCGCCACCGCCTGCACGCCTACCTGACCGTCGGCCGCGAGCTGTGGCCCAGCGCGGATGCTGTGCTCGGCATCGGCACCCGGATGGAGTTCCCCAACCTGGAGTGGGGGGTGATGCCGGGCCAGACGATCGTGCAGGTGAACATCGACGCCGATGAGCTCGACCGCCACGGCACCGCCACGGTCGGCGTTCACGGCGACGCGGCCGAGGCGTGCCGGCTGCTCAGCGACGCTCTGGCCCGCCACAACCGCCGGCGAGCCGACCGCAGCGCCGAGCTCGCCCGGCTGCGGGCCGAGCACTTCAGCCGGATCGCCCACCTCGAGCCCCAGCTCAGCTACCTGCGGGCCATCCGCTCGGTGATGCCCGACGACGGGATCATCACCGAGGACGTGACCCAGGTGGCCTTCGCGGCCCATATCGGCTACGAGCACCGCCGGCCTCGCACCTATCTGGCCACCGGCGGCGCGGGGACCCTCGGCGCGGGCGTGGCCCACGGCATCGGCGCGGCGGCCGCGGCGCCGGACCGGGCCCAGCTCACCATCGTCGGCGACGGCGGGATGCTGTTCACGGCCACGGAGTTGGCCACCGCAGTGCAGCACGGCATCAACACCACCGTGCTGCTGTTCGACAACGCCGCCTACGGCAACGTGGCCCGCCTACAGCGGCAGCGCTTCGGGGCCGACCGCACCATCGCCTCGTCGCTGCGCAACCCCGACTGGGTGATGTTCGGCGAGAGTTTCGGCGTGCGCACCGACCGGGCGGCCGGTCCCGACGAGCTGCCTCCGGTACTGGAGGCGTCGCTGGCCCACGACGGGCCGTCGCTGGTGGTGGTGGACATCGCCGATGAGCCCGACCCGTGGCCGCTCATGCGCATCCGCCGCTGAGATCGCATCCGGCGCTGAGCGGTGCATTCCCGCTCTTGTTCGCTTCGCTCACGGGCCGCTCGGGCCACGGCCTCGCCCGTGTGGACGGTCTCCGCTCCCGATTTGCGCGCCCTCTAGGATCGTCGGCGTGATCCGCAAGGGCGGTGGGCCGCGCACCGGGGTCGACTGGTTCCTGACCATCTTGCGGGTGGCGGTGCTGACGGTGATCGCGGTCGGACTGCTCGCCTTCATCGCCCAGGAGATCGACACCGACAATCCGTTCGCCCGCTGGGCCAATCCCGACGCCACCGGGCTGACCGGCGCCCAGTTTCGGGGGCTGGTCGTGTCGGGGGTGGCCCAGGGCTGCATGTACGGGCTGATCGCGCTGGGCTACTCGATGGTCTACGGGGTGCTCGGCTTCATCAACTTCGCCCACGGCGAGGTGTTCATGGTGGGGGCCATGACCGGCATGATCACCTCCAACAAGCTGGCCGACGCCGGGCTGTGGGAGAGCAACTTCATCGGGTCGCTGGTGTTCATCGTGATCGTCTCGATGGTGGTATGCACCCTGACCGCGGTGATCATGGAGCGGGTCGCCTACCGGCCCCTGCGAGGGTCGCCCCGCTTGATCCCGCTGATCACATCGATCGGGGTGTCGTTCTTCATTCAGAACGCCTCGATCGTGCTGCTCGGCCCCGCGGCTAAGTCCTACCCCGACGTGCCCGACTGGGTGAAGGACAAACACACCTTCATGCAGATCGAGGGGGCCAGGATCCTGGTGGTGGCCGTGGCCGCGGTGTCGATGCTCGTGCTTTGGTACCTGGTGGAGCACACCAAGGGTGGCAAGGCCATGCGGGCCGTGGCCGAGGACGCCGAGATCGCCGCGCTGATGGGGATAGACGTGAACCGCACCATCGTGAAGGTCTTCGCGGTGGGCGGGGCGATGGCCGGGCTGGCCGGGATCCTGTGGGGGATCCTGTTCCGCAGCGTGATCCACACCACCGGCTTCCTGCCCGGCATCAAGGCTTTCAGCGCGGCCGTGGTGGGAGGCATCGGCCATCTCGGCGGCGCCATGGCCGGCGGGGTCTCCATCGGGGTGGCCGAGTCGGTGGGCCCGCTGCTGATCTTGGAGCCGCTGGGGGTGAGCGGCGTGTCGCAGCTGCGAGACGCGGTGGCCTTCGCGGTGCTGATCGGCGTGCTGCTGCTGCGCCCCTCGGGCATCTTCGGCGAGCGCCTCCCCGCCGAGGACCGCACATGACCGCCTCGGCCCGCCTCTGGCGCTGCGGCCCGCTCGGGGCCGACGCCCTGCGCAGCGCGGCCCGCCTGGGTGACCGCACATGACCGCGACTGTTGCGCCCGAGACCGCTGCGAACGCGCCGATGCCCGCTCGGCCGGCGCTGGCCCAGGACTGGCGGCGGCTGGTCCGCATGGGCGCGGTGGGAGCGGTGGCGCAGATCTTCATCGCCCTGTCGAACATGCCGGTGCGCCTCGACGAGCGGCTGGTGGTGAAGCCGATCCTCAGCCTCGGCTACTTGTGTTTGCTGATCGTGCCGTTCGCGGCCGGGCACCGCGTCGGCCACCAGATCGAGCGTGAGGGCGTGCCCCAACACACCGCCGGCGCCCACGAGGTGGCGGGGGGTGCGGCCTGCGGCGCCATCGCCGGCGGGGGGCTGTCGCTGCTGGCGGTGCTGCTGGCCAACTTCGACCTGCGCGAGCCGCTGGTCAACTGGAGCCCGATGCTGGCGGAGCTGCTGGCCTTCGGCCACACGACGGGGTTCGCGGTGGTCGTCTGGCTGCTGATCGGCACCGCCGTCGGCGCGGCGGGCGGCGGCTTGCGGCTGCTGGGCCCACGGTCGCAGCGGGCCGCGGTGACCATGGTCCTCACCGTGGCTGGTGCCGCGGTCCTCGAGCCGCTGGTGGTGGACCTGGCCGAGGGAATGGGCCTCGAGGCGCTCAGTGACCGGCTCTACCACCGACGGGGCGGGGTCAACTGGACCAGCGCGCTGGTGCTGGCCGCCGTCTCTGGGATCTTGGCCGTACTGGGCCGGGGGCGGATGCGACAGGCCCGCGAGCACATCGCCGCCCTGGAGGGGGCCAAGCGCACCCGCACCAACCTGGGGCTCATCGCGGCCACTGCGGCGCTGCTGGTGATCCTGCCACTGTTCGCGGGCAAGCTCACCAACGAGCTGGCGGCCAACGTCGGGCTGTTTGTGCTGCTGGCTCTGGGCCTCAACATCGTGGTGGGCCTGGCCGGCATCCTTGATCTGGGCTATGTGGCCTTCTTCGCGGTGGGCAGCTACACGGCCGCGGTGCTCACCGCCGCCACCTCGCCCCGGATCCATCCCGAGCTGCCCTGGCTGGTCGCCCTGATCATCGTGGTGGTGGTGACCGGTCTGGTGGGTCTGTTCATCGGGGCGCCGGTCATCCGGATGCGGGGCGACTATCTGGCCATCGTCACGCTGGGCTTCGGCGAGATCATCCGGCTGATCTTCCTGTCGGACTGGCTGTCGGGATGGTTCGGCGGTGCCCAGGGCATCACCAAGATCCCCGGCGCGGGCATCTTCGGGCTGACCAGCGTGGCCGGCACCGACCCCCGCCGCGTCTTCTACCTGGTGCTGGCCTTCTGCGCCATCGCCATCTATGTGTCGTGGCGGCTGGAGCGGTCCCGGCTGGGGCGGGCCTGGATGGCGGTGCGCGAGGACGAGACGGTGGCCGAGGCTATGGGCATCAACACGGTGAACGTCAAGCTGCTGGCCTTCGTGGTGGGGGCGGTGCTGGGGTCGTTCAGCGGGGCCATCTTCTCGGCCAAGGTCGGCTCGGTGTTCCCCAACAGCTTCCTGATCCTGGTGTCGATCGTGATCCTGGTGGTGGTGATCTTCGGGGGCATGGGCAGCATCGTGGGCGTGATCGCCGGCTCCGCGGTGCTGATCGGCGTGCTCGGCGGCCCCAAACAGCCCGGCCTGCTGGCCGAGTTCTCGGAGTTCAAGCTGCTGATCTACGGGGCGCTGCTGATCTGGATGATGTTGGCCCGACCCGAGGGCCTGATCCCCAGCGTGCGCCGGTCGCGGGAGCTGCACCAGCAGGAGATGGCCCAGGATGCCTGGCTCAAGGGCCAAGTCGAAGACGACAACGGCAGCGACAACGGCAACGGCAACAACAACGACGGCCGGCAGGCCGCAGCGGCGACATGACCGCCCTCAGCGGCGACGGCGGCGACAACCGCGGCACCGCGACATGACCGCGCTGTTAGAGACCCGCAAGCTCAGCGTGGACTTCGGAGGCCTGCACGCCCTCGATGGACTCGACTTCGAGGTGCACGAGGGCGAGATCGTGTCGGTGATCGGGCCCAACGGGGCAGGCAAGACCACCCTGTTCAATGCCATCACCGCCACCGTCGAGCGCTCAACGGGCGACATAGTGTTCGAGGGCGTCTCGCTGCTGGGCCTCGACCCCAATCGGGTCACCGCCCGCGGCATCGCCCGCACCTTCCAGAACGTGCGCCTGTTCGCCAACATGACGGTGCTGGAGAACGTGATGGTGTCGCAGCACTGCCGCACCCGCCAACACGCCTTCGGCGCGTTGTTCTACACACCGGCCTTCCGCCGCGAGGAGGCCGAGATCCGCGAGCGGGCCGAGAAGATCCTCAGCTTCTTCGGGCCGCGGCTGGTGGGGTACCGCTTCGATCAGCCCGCCTTCACTCTGTCGTACGCCAACCGCCGGAGGCTGGAGATCGCCAGGGCCATGGCCACCCAGCCCAAGCTGATCCTGCTCGACGAGCCGGTGGCGGGCATGAATCCGGTGGAGTCGGCCGAGCTCACCCAGATGATCGGGCGCCTGCGCGACGAGTGGGGCTTCGCCATCGTGGTCATCGAGCACCACATGGACGTGGTGCGGGAGGTGTCGGACCGGGTGGTGGTGCTCGACGGTGGCACCAAGATCGCCGAGGGCGACTACGAGGCGGTCTCCAACGACCCGAGGGTGATCGAGGCCTACCTGGGCCACGGAACCGAGACGTGATGACCCAGGCCTCATGAGCGAGACCCCCACCGAGACCCTGATCACCGAAACATGACCGAGACCCCGATCCACGACGGCCGGCTGGCTGCGCCGCTGCTGGAGATGCGCTCGGTGAACGCCCACTACGGGGCGGTTCACGCCCTGCGCGACGTGAACCTGTCGATCTACGAGGGTGAGCTGGTGTGCCTGCTGGGCGGCAACGCCAGCGGCAAGTCCACCACTCTCAAGACCCTGCTCGGCATGCTCAAGCCGACTTCGGGCGAGGTCGTGCTCGACGGCGAGGTCGTCAACGACAAGCCCACCAGCTATCGGGTGGCCCGGGGCGTGACCATGGTCCCGGAGAACCGCCGCCTGTTCAAGCGCCTGAGCGTGCGCGAGAACCTCGACCTGGGCGCCTACCTGCGCTCCGACGCCGACGGCATCGCCGCCGACCTGGAGAGGGTGTTCGAACTGTTCCCCCGGGTGCGGGAGCGCCTCAGCCAGAAGGCGGGCACGCTGTCGGGGGGCGAGCAGCAAATGGTGGCCATGGGCCGGGCGCTGATGGCCAAGCCGCGGGTGCTGTTGATGGACGAGCCGTCGATGGGGCTGGCCCCCGCTCTGGTGCAGCAGAACTTCGAGCTGATCCAGCAGATCCACGAGGCCGGCCTGACCGTGTTCATGGTGGAGCAGAACGCCAACATGGCCCTGTCGATCGCCAACCGGGGCTGGGTGCTGCAAACCGGCCGGGTGGTCCTCGACGACACCGCCGCCAACCTTCTGGCCCACCCCGACCTGAGAGCCTCCTACCTAGGCCAATCCGACACCTGACCGGCCGCGGGGCCGGCGCGTCCTCCACCCGTTGCGAGCCGCCCGCGCGGGATCAAGACGGACATACGGCTCGGTCGAGGGGCCGGCGCGTCTGAGGCCAATCCCGGCGACGCTGCTAGGAAGGGGAGATGTCGCCGGAACCCTCGAGCCCGTCCGGCGAGGGCCGGTCGCTGGACTTCATCCGGGAGCGGGTGCGAGCCGACAACGCCTCGGGTGCCTACGCCGGGCGGGTGCAGACCCGGTTCCCGCCCGAGCCCAACGGGTTCCTCCACATCGGCCACGCCAAGGCGGTGTGCCTCAACTTCGAGGTGGCCGCCGAGACCGGCGGGACCTGCCGGCTGCGCTTCGACGACACCAATCCCGCCGGCGAGGACGCCGCCTATGCCGAGGCGATCGCCGACGACATCGCCTGGCTGGGCTTCGAGCCCGACGGCGCCGCGGTGTACGCCTCCGACTACTTCGAGCAGCTCTACGAGTGGGCCGAGCACCTGGTGCGCCAGGGCTTGGCCTACGTCGACGAACAGGGCGCTGAGACGATCTCGGCCAACAGGGGCGACTTCAGCACGCCGGGCACCGACAGCCCATGGCGGGACCGCAGCGTCGCCGAGAATCTGGGCCTGCTGCGCGACATGCGAGTCGGGCGCTTCGACGACGGCGCCAAGGTGCTGCGGGCCCGCATCGACATGGCCCACCCCAACATGTTGATGCGCGACCCGGTGATGTACCGGATCCGCCACACCGCCCACTTCCGCACCGGCGATGCCTGGTGCATCTATCCCACCTACGACTGGGCCCACGGCCAGAGCGACGCCATCGAGGGGGTGACCCACTCGCTGTGCTCGCTGGAGTTCGACGCCCACCGCCAGCTCTACGACTGGTACCTGGAGCACCTGCCGCTGCCGGGCGACCGGCCCCGCCAGTACGAGTTCGCCCGCTTGAACCTCACCCACACCGTCACCTCCAAGCGCAAGCTCAGCGCGCTGGTGGACGGCGCTCTGGTGAACGGCTGGGACGACCCGCGGCTGCCGACGCTGCGGGGCCTGCGCCGCCGGGGCTACCCGCCCGAGGCGATCCGACAGTTCTGCGCCCACATCGGGGTGGCCAGGGTGAACGGCGTGCACGAGATCGAGCTGCTGGAGTCGTTCGTGCGGACCCACCTCAACCGCACGGCCCAGCGCCGCATGGCCGTGCTGCGGCCCTTGGAGGTAGTGATCGACAACTGGCCCGACGGCCGCATCGAGCTGCGGCGGGCGCCGAACAACCCCGAGGATCCCGGCGAGGGCGAGCGCGAGGTGCCGTTCTCGGGCCGGCTGTGGATCGAGCGCGACGACTTCATGCTCGACCCGCCCCGCAAGTTCTACCGGCTGGCCCCCGGCCGGGAGGTCCGCCTGCGGGCCGGCTACTTCCTGCGCTGCGACTACGCCGAGACCGACCTCGACGGCGAGGTGACCAGGCTGCGCTGCACCTACGACCCCGACACCGACGGCGGCCAGGCCCCCGACGGCCGCAAGGTGCGGGCCACCATCCACTGGGTGTCGGCCGACCACGCCGTGGACGCCGCCGTGGCGCTCTACGACCGGCTCTTCACCGACCCGGTTCCCGGTGCCGACGGCCGCGACCCGCTGGAGTCCTACAACCCCGCCTCACGCGAGCTGATCGCCGGCGCCAAGCTCGAGCCCGAATTGAAGAAGACGGCGCCCGGCGAAGTGGTTCAGTTCGAGCGCCTCGGCTACTTCGCCCACGACCCCGGCACGCCCATGCTGTTCCATCGCACGGTCGGCCTGCGCGACGAGTGGGCCAACATCCAGAAGCGCCGCCAGCAAAGCTCCTGAACCCCGGCCGTAGACGCTCACCAGAGCATGGTTGTAGTGTTCACCGGCACAGGGCCGACCATGTCTTGCGGAGGAGCACCGTCGCCATGGAACTCACCCAGGCGCAGGCGAACTACGCCGCCTACGAGGACGAACACAAGCAGCGGCTCGAAAGCGAGCACCTCGGCCGCACGGCGCTCATGCATGACGGCGAGGTTGCTGGCATCTACAACGATGAAGGCGACGCCTACTCCATCGGTTGCGAGAAGTACGGACTGGGCAACTTCTCGATGGTGAAGATCGGCGCGAAGCCGGTCCACCTCGGCGCCTTCGCTGCTGCACTCCGCTAGGCCGCAACCGCGATGCCCACCTTCGGCACTCAGGTGGCAGACAACCAAGTCATGCTGGTGGTGGCCGTATCTGTCCCTTCGCCGGGAGACGACGCCCCCAAGCACACTTTCAGGGCCTTGGTCGATACAGGAGCCCAGAGCACCCTCGTCACGGCGCGCGTCGTCCGACAGCTCGACGCGGCGAGCGTCGGCATGGGTGCCTTCATGTCCGCCAACGGCCAAACCGAACTGACCGACGTCTTCCGGCTGCACATCAGCATCCCAATCGCGGAGGCGTTCCCCGCGCCCGACGGCGGCGA
Source organism: Acidimicrobiia bacterium (assembly GCA_022821685.1). Taxonomy (GTDB): domain Bacteria; phylum Actinomycetota; class Acidimicrobiia; order Acidimicrobiales; family Aldehydirespiratoraceae; genus Aldehydirespirator. Next base: position 38,144 of record JAJEDD010000047.1, on the reverse strand, counting down.
GACCGTCGCGACCTTCGCTCGCGGACGCGATCTCCAAACGATGCTGATGCCGTTCGACCCGCCCGGCTACGACGTGCTGCTGGGCATGGACATCCTCTCGCACTTCCACATCACGATGTGTCAGGGCTTGTTCGTCCTCAGCAATTGACGCCCGATATGCGCTCTCCTGGTTACCAGTTGGCGGCTATGTATTGGGTTTCGCAGAACTCGTAGATGCCCTCCGAAGCGCCCTCGCGGCCCAGGCCGGACTGCTTCATGCCGCCGAAGGGGGCGGCCGGGTCCGATACCGCGCCCCGGTTGAGGCCGATCATGCCGGCCTCGATGCCCTCGCTGACCCGCAGACCCCGGGCCAGGTCCTCGGTGTAGACGTAGCCGATCAGGCCCATCTCGGTGTCGTTGGCCGCCGCGATCATGGCGTCGGTGTCGGTGAAGCTGGTCACCGGGGCGACCGGCCCGAAGATCTCCTCCCGGGTGATGGGCGCGGCGGGGTCCACCCCTCCGAGCACGGTGGGCTCGTAGAAGAAGCCGGGGCCGTCCAGCGCCGAGCCTCCGGTGATCGCGCTGGCCCCGCCGTCGATGGCGCCCTGCACCAGCCGGTCGATGTTGGTGATTGCCGCGGCGTTGATCATCGGTCCGCAGACCACCTCGGGATCGAACCCGCTGCCCACCTTCATCGACCCCATGGCCGCAGCCAGCCGCGCCACGAACTCGTCGTGCACTGGCGCTTCCACGAAAAAGCGGTTGGCCGCGGTGCAAGTCTCGGCCGAGTGGCGCATCTTGGCCACCATCGCCCCGGCCACCGCGGCCTCCAGATCGGCGTCGGCGAACACCACGAAGGGCGCGTTGCCGCCCAGCTCCATCACCGTCTTGAGCACCCGGTCGGCGCAGCGGCGCAACAGCACCCGCCCCACCTCGGTCGATCCGGTGAACGACACCATGCGCACCGCCCGGTGATCCACCGCGGCGTCGAACCATCGGCCCGAGGCGGCAGTCGGCACCAGGTTGACCACACCGGGAGGCACACCCGCGTCGGCCAGCAGCTCGCCGACCCTCAGCGCGGTGAGGGGCGCCTCCCGGGGCGGCTTCACCACCACCGTGTTGCCCGCGCCCAGCGCCGGGGCCAGCTTGCGGGTGATCATGGCGGCCGGGAAGTTCCACGGCGTGATCATCACCACCACCCCCACCGGCGGATGGCGGGTGATGATGCGCTTGTCGCCGGCCGGAGCGGTGCCGATCATGCCGTGGATCCGCACCGCCTCCTCCGCGTTCCACCGGAAGAACTCGGCCGCGTAGGCCACCTCCCCCAGCGCGTCGGCTCGGGGCTTGCCGTGCTCAAGGGTGATGAGGTCGGCCAGCTCGTCGGAGTGCTCCAGCATGATCCGGTGACAGTCGCGCAGGATCTCCGAGCGGACCCTGGGCGCGGTCGCGGCCCAGCCGGGCTGGGCGGCCGCGGCCGCTTCGCAGGCGGCGACAGCCTCAGCCGGTCCGCCCGCGGCCACCTCGGCGATGCCGTCACCGGTGGCCGGGTCGAGCACCTCGATCCGCTCGGCGCCGGCGCCGTCGGTCCAGCGCCCGTCGATGAGCATCTGCGTCTGCATCCTGTCAGCCTCCCGTAAGCCAGCCGCGTGCGCACGCTACCCGCCGCGAAGCGGAGCCAATTCGCCCAATGACAGCGACCGGGAGCAAAGCGCCGTCTACGTGATGGCACCCCGGTGCTATCAGCCCGGCGATGCATCCCGAGATCCGAGGCGCCTCGACTCAGCGCAGGACGAACCGACCCTCCGGGGGACCGCGGGCCTAGCCTCGGGGCGGCCACGATGCAGGAGGCAATGCGACATGGTGGAGACGCACGCGGCAGTCGAGATCGCGCAGACCGGCGGGCCGGAGGTGATGCGGCTCGTCCAGCGGCCCGACCCGGTGACCGCCGACGGCGAGATCACGGTGGCGGTCGCCGCGGCCGGGGTCAACTTCATCGACACCTACCACCGCTCCGGCCTCTACGACATGGCGCTGCCGCTGGTGCTGGGCCAGGAGGGCGCCGGCACCGTGCTGGAGGTAGGCGCCACCGTTGACGGCTTCGCCCCCGGTGACCGGGTGGCCTGGGCCGGATCGCCCGGCTCATACGCCGAGCGGGCCGCGGTCAACGCCGCGGTGGCGTTCAAGGTGCCCGACGACATCGACCTCGAAACGGCCGCCTCCATCGGCGTGCAGGGGCTCACCGCCCACTACCTCGTCACCGACTGCCCCCGCATAGGCCCCGGCGACCGCTGCCTGGTCCACGCCGGCGCGGGCGGCACCGGGCGCCTGATCGTGCAGATGGCCAAGCTGCGGGGGGCTGCCGTGGTGGCCACCGTGGGCTCCGACGCCAAGGCGGAGCTGGCCCGAGCCGCTGGCGCCGACCATGTGGTCAACTACTCGACCACCGATCTGGTGGGCGGGGTGGAGGCCGCGGTCGGCCCCGAGGCTATCGACGTGGTGTACGACGGCGTGGGCGCGGCCGTCTACGACGACAGCCTGGCCCTGCTGCGCCTGTGCGGGTCGATGGTGACCTTCGGCAACGCCTCGGGCGCGGTCGAGCCCAAGGCCCCGCTGCACCTGATGGGCAAGTCGCTGTGGCTGACCCGTCCCAAGCTGTGGGACTTCATCGCCACCCGCGACGCGCTAGACGCCCGGGCCGCGGAGGTGTTCGGCTGGATCGCCTCAGGCGACCTGGAGGTGCGGATCGCCGCCCGCCTGCGGTTGGCGGAGGCGGGCGAGGCTCACCGGCTCATTCAGGGTCGCAGCATCGCAGGCAAGATCCTGCTGATCCCATAACGGCGAACAGGAGCCGGCGGGCCTGATCGCCCGTCGGGACTGAGATGAGCCGCGGTCCGGCTAGCGCTCGAAGATGTTGGACAAGCCGCCGATCACCGAACCCTCGCCCTGAGACCCGCCCGGCTTCAGGTTGGCGATCACCCGGTCGGCCAGCCGGTTGAACGGCAGCGACTGCAGCCACACCCGGCCCACGCCGGTGAGGGTGGCCAGGAACATGCCCTCGCCGCCGAACACCATCGACTTCAGGTTGCCGGCCCGCTCGATCGAGTACTGGATCTGGGGCTGGAAGGCCACGACGCAGCCGGTGTCGATGCGCAGCGTCTCGCCCTGGAGCTGCTTCTCGACGATGGTGCCGCCCGCATGCATGAAGGCCAAGCCGTCGCCGGAGATGGATTGCAGGATGAAGCCCTCGCCGCCGAACAGCCCGGTGCCCAGCTTGCGGTTGAAGGCGATGTCGAGCTTGGTGCCCGATGCCGCGCACAAAAAGGCGTCCTTCTGGGCCAGCAGGTTCCCGCCCGCGGCGGCCAGGTTGATGGGCAGGATCTTGCCGGGGTAGGGCGCGGCCATGGCCACCCGCTGCTTGCCCTGGGGGGCGCTGTTGGTGAAGTGGGTCATGAACAGACCCTCGCCGGTGATGCCCCGCTTGGCCGCCGACTTGAGCTTGCCCCAGGTGCCCTGGTCGGGATCCGAGCCGTCGCCCATCTTGGCCTCGAAGGTGATGCCCTGCTCCATGTACATCATGGCTCCGGCCTCGGCGATCACGACCTCGCCCGGGTCCAGTTCGATCTCCACGAACTGAAGGTCGTCACCGTAGATCTGATAGTCGATCTCATGGCTCCGCATAGCTGCCTCCTGCGTGTTCGAGCCTGTCGCCGCGAGGCTAACGGGCGCAAGGCAAGAGACAGTTGATCCCTGTTCCCGCTGCTGAGCATCACCCGCGGTCGGGTCAGGCCCAGGACCAGCCGTGAGTGCTCACCAGGGCGGCGGCTGACACCAGGACAGCCATCTCGGCGACCTGCTCGGTGGCTCCGAGGACGTCGCCGGTGACGCCTCCGAACGCCCGCCACGCGACAAGGCCTACCAGCACTGCTCCCGACGCGGCCGTAGCGAGCGACACCGCGCCCGGCGGCCCAAGGCTGGCCGCAGCCGCCGAGGTGACGACGATTGCGGCAACGGTCCAGGCCCGTGGCCGGTGGGCCGTGTAGCTGTGGCCCAGGCCGGTGCCGGCGGCTGCGGGGGCCGCGCCCATCACCGCCACCGCCATCGTGCGGCCCAGCATGTGGGCCACCACCAGCGCGATCAGCCCATCGGTGGCTGCCAGCGACGACACGGCGAACACCCGCACCAGCGTCGACAGCACCAGCGCCAGCACCCCGAAGGCACCTACACGGGAGTCCTTCATGATCGCTAGGCGTCGCTCCCGGCTTGCCCCGCCGAGGGCGTCGGCGGTGTCGGCCAGGCCGTCCTCGTGGAAGCAGCCGGTGGCGACCGCGCCGACCGCCACGGCCAGCACGGCCGCGAGCGGAGCGCCCAAGGGACCGTGGAGGGCCCAGTAGACAGCGCCTGACAGGGCTCCGACCACCACACCCACGACCGGGAACCATGGGACGCTGCGGCCCAAGTCCCGGTCGGTCGCGGGATGGGCACCGCCGGGCAGGCGGGTGAGGAAGGCCCAGGCCAGTCGCAGGCTCACTGCTGGAGGCCCCATTCCTCAAAGGTGGCCACTTCCACCACCGCTGCTGCGGCCATCTGGATGATGGGCACCGCCACCAGCGCTCCCGATCCCTCCCCCAGTCGCAGGTCGAGCCGCATCAGCGGGTCGAGCCCCAACGTCTCCAGCGCCCGCTGGTGGCCGGGCTCAGCCGAGCAGTGCCCGGCGAGGCAGTGGTCGAGGCTGCCGGGTCGGGCCACCGCCAGCGGAGAGACCGCGGCGGTGGCGATGAACCCGTCGAGCACAACCGGCAGCCGCCGGTGACGGGCCGCGGCGACGGCACCGGCCATGGCGGCCAACTCCCGGCCCCCCAGGCACCTCAGAGCCTCCAGCGGCGAGACCGTCCCCACCCGGTCAAGCGCAGCCTGGACCACGTCGCACTTGCGGGTCAGCGCCGCGCCGACCACGCCGGTTCCGGGACCGACCCAGTCGGCGGCCTCCCCGCCCAGTACGGCAGCCGCCACCGCGGCGGCCGTAGTGGTGTTGCCGATCCCGATCTCGCCCACCACCAGCAGGTCGGCGTCGGCCCCCTCGACCGCAGCCGCGCCGGCAGTCACGGCCGCATCGAACTCGTCGCGGCTCGTGGCGTCGGTGACGCGGACGTTGCCGGTGGGGTTACCCACCCCCACGTCGACGAGTTCCAGGGTCGCGCTGGCCTGGCGAGCGAGCACGGCGATCGTGGCCACGCCGCTGCGGATGGCGTCGGCCATGGCCGCGGTCACCTCCGCGGGGTAGGCGCTCACCCCATCGGTGGCCACGCCGTGGTCGGCCGCGAACACCACCACATGGGGTCGCTCCACCCGCGGCGCCGCAGTGCCCTGCCATCCGGACAGCCAAGCGGCGACCGCGTCGAGACGGGCGAAGGCGCCGGCCGGACGAAGCACGGTGGCTGCCCGGGCCGCCACCTGGTCCCGCGCCGAGCGGTCCGGGCCGGGAAGGTCCGCGAGCAGCCCGGCAAGAACGCCGGATTTCGCCGTCACAGACGTGTCCGCGCCCGAACTGGCAGCGGTGAGTGCCGGATTCGGGCCTGAGAGGGCGCGCAAATGGGTGAGAGCCAGTCGCGTCGCAGCGGGGTCATTCCCGCTCTTGTTCGCTGCGCTCACGGGCCGCTCGGGCCACGGCCTCGCCCGTATGGGCCGGAATCGCTCACCTATTCGCTCGGCCTCTGAGCGCTGCCAATTCGGCCAAGCACAAGGCCTTCAGGCGCGAACTGGCAGCAGAATGCACGCATAGCGAGCACAACGCTGCCAATTCGTTGGACCGGGACCGGCGTCCTCACTCGCCCGGCCTTCGGCCTCGCAGTCCGGCGGCCGGATCGACCAGCGGTAGCAACCGGCCGGCTACCACCAGGTAGGCGGCGTCCGCAGCGCGCACCAACGCCTGGTTGACGGAGCCGAGCAGGTCCCGGAAGTCCCGTCCCAGCGGCGTGGCCGGCACCACACCCGAGCCGACCTCGTTGGTTACGACCAACCCCTGGCCGGGACGCTCGGCCAGCAGGAGCGCCAGCCGGACCGCCTCTTCCACGATGTCGGCGTCGGGTGGACGAGGCTCGGTCAGCATCCGGTTGGTGGTCCAGATGGCCAGGCAGTCGACAATGATCGTGTCGGCCGGGTCGGCCGCCTCCAGGGCGCCCGCGAGATCGTGGGGCGCCTCCACGGTGGTCCAGTGGTCCGGCCTGCAGGATCGGTGCCGGGCGATGCGCGAGGCCATCTCTGCGTCGCGCGGCTCAGCGGTGGCGATGAACGTCACAGGCGCGCCCGACGCCCCGGCGGCCGCGACCGCCGCGGCCGACTTGCCCGACCGGGCCCCGCCGGTGAGCACTGTCAGGGTCAACGGTCCACGCCCGCACCGACGACTCGGGCGGCCGGCCGCATCAGTAATCGATGCCCTTCTTGGCCAGGATCCCGGCGTCGTAGGCGTGCTTGGTCTTGACCATCTCGGTGGCGGTGTCGGCCAGTTCCATCATCCAAGCCGGCGCGTCCCGGCCGGTCAGCACCAGCGACACCTGCTCGGGACGGTTGCGGAACGTGGCCTCCACCTCCGCGGCGTCGATCCAGCCCCAGTTCAGCGGGTAGGTGATCTCGTCGAACACCACCAGCCGGTGCTCGCCCGCCTCCACCACCGCCTTGCCGTGCCGCCACGCCTCCCGGGCCTCGGCCTCGTCGCGGGTCAGGTCGTCGCTGTCCCAGGTGAAGCCCTCTCCCAGCGACCAGAAGTCAACCCCGAGCGGCTCGGCCATCAACTGCTCGCCGGTCACCCAGTCGTCCGACTTCAGGAACTGCACCACCGCTACCGGCCAGCCCCGGGCCCGGGCCCGCATGGCCGTGCCGAACGCAGCCGAGGACTTGCCCTTGCCGTCGCCGGTGTTGACCACCACCAGGCTTCGGGCGGCGCGCATCCCGCCGGGGCGGGGATCTTCGGTGGGAGGGGAGTCGGCGGCAGTCATGGTTGGTCTCCATTCTGGGCGCTGGCAGCAGTTGTGGGAACGATCACCGGACCCTCGGGGTCGTCGACGATGCGCACGCTGGCCCCGAAGTGCTCCGAGATGCTCTGCACTGTGAGCACCTCCGCCGGTGGCCCGGTCTCCGCGACACGCCCTCGGGCGAGTATGGCTATGCGGTCGCCGTAGCGGGCCGCCAGCGTCAGGTCGTGCAGCGTCGCGATGACGGTGAGACCGCGCTCGCGTCGCAGAGCGTCGATCAGCTCGAGCACATCCTGCTGATGACCCAGGTCGAGGGCAGTGGTGGGCTCGTCGAGGAGCAGGACGTCGGCCTGCTGGGCCAAGGCCCGGGCCATCACAGCCCGCTGACGCTCGCCGCCCGACAGCGACTGCACGGTGCGCTCCCCGAAGCCGCCCAGGTCGAGGCGGGCAAGGATCTCAGCCACGATGCTGCGGTCGTGGACCGTCTCTGCCGCGAACACGCCTCGGTGGGGGGTGCGCCCCAGCAGCACATAGTCGGCGACCAGCATCCCCGGAGGGATCACCGGCGTCTGCGGGACGTAGGCGACCTTGCGGGCCCGGGCCGAGCGCCGCCGGTCGCTGAGCCCGTCGATGGTGATCTCCCCGTGGAAGGCCACCAAGCCGAGCAACGCGCGCAGCAGGGTGGTCTTGCCGGCGCCGTTGGGGCCGATGATGTTCACCCACTCCCCCTTCGCCGCGGCCAGGTCGACGCCCCGCAGCACATGCGTGCCGTCGAGGGTTACGTCGAGCGCCCGCACGCGGACCGCGGCGGCCACGGGCGTGCCACCCGGCTCGCCGACAGGCTGCGAGGTCGCCGGGGTCACCAGATCTCCCGGCGGCTGGTCCGCAGCACCAATACGAAGAAGGGGGCGCCCAGGAACGCGGTCACCACGCCGATGGGCAGCTCGGCCGGGGCCAGCGCGGTGCGGGCGGCCAGGTCGGCCAGCACCATGAACGCTCCCCCGAACAGGATCGACAGCGGCAGCACGGCCCGGTTGCTGGCGCCGAACGCCAGTCGCACGGCGTGGGGCACGATGATGCCCACGAAGCCGATCAGCCCGCTCACCGACACCGCCGCCGCCGCCCCCAACGACGCGGCCAGCACCACGATCATGCGCACCCGGCGAGGATCGAGTCCGAGGGCGGCGGCCTCCTCGTCGCCGACGGCCAGAACGTCGAGCGCTCGGCGGTAGCGCAGCACCACCGCCGCGGTCACCGCAAAGTAGGGCAGCATCAGCGCCGGCTCCGACCATCCCGAGGTGGCGATGCGGCCCAGGATCCAGGCGAAGATCTGGCGGAACGCGTCGCTGTTGGCCTGCAACACGTAGGTCTGGCAGGCGGTAAGGAAGCTGGCCACCGCGATGCCGGCCAGGATCAGCGATGCCACCGAGCGGCCCCCCAGATGGCCGGCCGCATACGACACCGTCACCGACACCAGTGCGCCGGCGAAGGCGGCCAGCGGCACCGGGTCGAGCATCCCGGCGCCGTCGCCGAGGTTGCTGGTGATGGCGATGGTGGCCCCTAGCCCGGCGCCGGCCGCGATCCCGAGCAGGTACGGGTCGGCCAGCGGGTTGCGAAAGGCGCCCTGGTAGGCGGCGCCGCTCACCGACAGGGTGGCCCCCACCAGCAGGCCAAGAATCACCCTCGGCAGCCGGATCTGCTCCACGATGGCGGAGTGGGCGTCGCTCAAGCCGGAGTCAACCGTCACTCCCGGCAGACCATCGAGCAGCTCCAGCGCCACCCGATGGGCTGCGATGTCCACCGGGCCGATGGTCAGACCGGCGGTCACCGCCACGACGACCGCGGCCAGTCCAGCGGCCAGCGGACCCGGTCGCAGGCCGGAGGCCCGCAGCGTCGCCGCCGGCTGCGGGTCGCTCAAGTCAGCGCCGCGTCCCACGGTGCTCTGCTCACGGCCGTTCGTCCGAGTGCCAACGGTGGAGCGGGCGCACTAGCTCGCCGCCCCGATCGACACCAGCACGAACACGCCTATTGGCCACAGGCCGAGCAGGCTCGCACTAGCTCGCCGCCCCGATCGACGCCAGCACGCCGGAGATGGCCGCGATGAAGTCCACCAGGCGGGGACCCCAGCGCGACACGATGTCGTCGTTGAGTTCCACGATCCGGCCGTCCTGCACCGCGGTGAGCTGGTCCCAGCCGGGACGCTCCGCCACCGTCTGGGCGTTCTGGCCGCAGCACAGGGTGTCGGCCAGGAAGATCACGTCCGGGTCGGCGTCCACCAGGTATTCGTCGCTGAGCTGGGGATAGCCCCAGGCGCTGCCGTCGGCGTCGGCGGGATCGGCCACGTTGGCCAGACCGAACAGGCTGTACACCTGCCCGACGAACGTGCTGCTGGTGACGGTGTAGAGGGTGTTGTCGAGCTCGTGGTAGTAGCTGATCCCCGAAGCATCGGGCGCGGCCGCGATCAGCTCGGCGATCTCGGCCCGCATACCGGCCACCACCTCGGCCGCCTCGTCGGCCTGGCCGGTGACCTTCCCGAGTTGTTCAAGCTGGGTGTAGACGTCCTCGAAGGCGAAGGGGGCATCGTGGGCCCACACTTCGATACCGAGAGCCTCCAGGCTGGCGCCGACATCGCTGCTGGTCTGCATGACCACCAGGTCGGGGTCGTAGGAGGCGATGGCCTCGATGTTCGGGTTCCACCCGTCGAGGTCGGTGACTGGGGCCTCGGCGGGATAATACGAGAACTGGTCGACGGCCACCACCCGGTCGCCCGCGCCGATAGCGAACAGCATCTCGGTGGCAGTGGGCGAGATCGACACAATCCGCTCGAACCCGTGCCCAGCCTCGCTCTCCGCGGCCGCGGCGGGCTCCTGCTCTGGGGCCGAGTCGCCGGACTCCTCCACCGCGGCCGGCTCCAGGGCTGACGCGTCACCAGACTCCTCATCGGCGGCGGGCTCATGCGTCGCCGATGAGTCGCCGGACTCCTCCACCGCGGCCGGCTCTGGCTCGGGCTCACCGGTGTCGTCGGCCACATCGCCGTCGGATGTGGCGGCCACTTCGTCAGGCTGCTGCTCGTTCGGCGCCGGGGCTTCGACAGCCGAGCCTGCGGTCGCGGCCGGCTCGACCGACTCGACGGATTCGTCGTCGCCACAGGCGGCCGCCAAGAGCGCCGCGACCAGCAGCGCCAGGCAGAGTCTGGCCCACAGGGCGATGCGCCGGGATGCGATGGTGGTCATATGGTTCTCCCTTCTGCTCGAGTTCGGGGCCGAGCAGCGGGAGTGCCACCGCACGAGCCTCCCCTTGCCTCGAGGGTCGGTCCGTCATGCCGGCAGCCAGGCGATCGGACTCGTCTCGGTGGCCGGAGCCGCCGAGCATCACCGCTGCGGGACAGTTCCGGGTTCACACCGGCTTCGCTGCCTGTCGGCGGGCGGCACCCTAGCCGGAACCAGAGGCCGAACGACTAGGCGAGCGATTCCGGCCCATACGGGTGAGGCCGTGGCCCGAGCGGGCCGACCGGTCAGCGGCAGGCCGGCTCGTAGCGCAGCCCCCGGTCGGCCAGCCGCTCCAGCGCCATGTCGAGGCCCTGCACCGTGCTGGAGCGGTTGCCGCCGCCGTCGTGCATCAGCAGCACCACTCCGGGCCTGGCCCACTGCACGATGTAGTCGGCGATCTCCTCTGCCGACGGGCCGAGCCAGTCGCTGGGGCTGGCATCCCAGGTCATCAGCGCCAGTCCGTGGGTGGCGGCCCACTCAACGGTGGACGCGCCGACGGCACCGTAGGGCGGGCGCAGGCACGGCGCGGCGAGATCCCCCAGAACATCCTGGGTACGGCTGATGGTCTCGTCGAAGGCCTCCTGCGACAGCCCGGCCAGGTTCTCGTGCATCCAGGTGTGGTTGGCGATGGTGTGGCCCTCGGCCGCGATGCGCTCGATGATCTCGGGATAGGCCTGCGCCAGCGAGCCCACCACGAAGAACGTCGCCCGGGCGTCGTGACGGGCCAGCACGTCGAGCATCTGCGGGGTGTATTCGGGATGGGGGCCGTCGTCGAAGGTCAGGTAGAGCACATCGCCGTCGTCGTCGGGCGTGACCGGTCGGGGCACTCGCACCCTCTGGGTGGTGGTTGTGGGCGGGGGCGCGGCCAAGGGCAGCACCTCGACGGCAAGGTCGTAGTCGGCCGACCCCGCATGGTAGGAGACCACCGTCACCTGCCACGGTCCCGTCGCGGGCAACTCCGTGTCCACCAGCTGCGACCGCCGCGCCGGGGTGACAACCAGATGGTCGAGGCGGACGTCGAGCCACACCCCCAGCGGTGCTTGCAGCTTGGCGGTGAACGGCTGCCCCTGCGACGCGTACACGGTGTAGGTCTGGCGTTGGCGAAAGTCGATGGTGCCGGACTGCGTGGCGCTGACCGTGCCCGGCTCGAAGCGGATGTTCACCGCCGGCTGGGGTGGGCCGGGCTCGATGGGCGCGGTCGCGATCACCCTCGCCCGAGGCTCCGGATGTAGCGGATCGATCTCCAGCGTGGTTTGCCGGGAGAGAACCGTGAAGGGCTCCTCGTCGGCCCGGTCGAACAGCGACACCTCGATGAGGCCGTCGCGCATCGTGATGGCGTCCACCATCACCCGGTCGCCCACCGCCACCGGCGGCTGCGCCGAGGCCGCGCCCGCGTCGTTGATCACGGGCACGATCAGGTGGAACACGCCGGTTCCGGGCGACTGTTCCACGATGTGGGCTGCCAGGTCGGTGTCGCCGTCGCCGTCGAGGTCGCCCCGCGCCACGAGATCCCCGAGCGTGAACACCGTCGCCGAGGCGCCTCCGTACGACACCGTGGCCCGACCTCCCTCCAGCCGCACGACCTCGTCGTCGATCTCCAAGGCGAGGCGCTGCAGATCCTCGGGGCCGATTGCCCCCGTCGTCGGCGCCGCAGTGGTGGGCGGAGCCTGCCCATCGTCTGGAGCCGCGGTGGTGTCCGTCTGCGTGGTGGTGGTGGTGGTTACAGAGGTCGATGTGGATGTGGTGGCGGGCGACGCCGTCAGGTCCGCCGCGGTCGGGTCGGCAGTCGAGGCCGGGTCGGCGGGCTCGCCTGACATGGCGGGTCCGGAGCCTGACGAGCGCTCGCCGCTGCACCCCGCAACCACAAGAGCCACTGCGAACCCATAGACGAGAAACCTCCCCCACCGGCCCCGCATCACTGCAAGGGGCTGCGCAGCTAGGTGCGGGGTTCTCGCGTCGCGAGGCAGTGTTTCCCGCTCTTGTTCGCTGCGCTCACTGGCCGCCCAAACCCCGGTGTCACAGCCCACGGCCTCACCCGTATGGGCTGGACTCGTCCGCCCATTAGCTCGGCCTCTAGGCCTCCGCCCGCAGGCCCTGTCCGCCTGTGACTTCCTGCTCATCGCTGCCGTCGCAATATTCGCAGCGAGCCCACCGCCGCCTGCTGGCGGAAGCGTCCGTCGGCCAGGGCCCGGCACCAGATCTCAAACGGGGGTCGTCCGCCGTCGGCGGGATCCTCGAACACGTCGTGGATGGCCAGCAGGCCGCCCGGCACCACATGGGGCGACCAGCCCTCGTAGTCGCGGTGGGCGGGCTCGGCGCCGTGCCCGCCGTCGATGAACACCATGGCCAGCGGGGTGGCCCACAGCGATGCCACCGTCGGCGAATCGCCCACCACGGCCACGATAGTTCTCTCCAGACCGGCGTCGGCCACGGTGCGACGGAAGAACGGCAGGGTGTCGATCAGGCCACGCTCGGGATCGACCACCTCGGGGTCGTGATGCTCCCAGCCGGGCTGGTTCTCCACGGAGCCGCGGTGGTGGTCCACGCAGAACAGCACCCGCCCGGACTGCTGCGCGGCTGCACCCAGATACACCGCCGACTTGCCGCAGTAGCTGCCCACTTCCAGCAGCGGACCGTCCGCCTCGAGCGCGGCGGCGGCCTCGTACAGGGCGAGTCCCTCATCGGCGGGCATGAACCCGCGCGCCGCCTCGGCGGCGCGGCGGAGGCGGTCGTCCATCACGGCCGACACAAGGTTGGCTGGGTGACGCGGCCATCGATCCATCGCGCTCGGCTCACGCTTCGCTCCATCACGTCGGCTCAGTGTCAGCGCGGCCGTCGATCCATCCAGCACAGCGGAGCCGGTCGTCCATTGCCACGAGTCGGCTCAGCCATCCGGCGAGCGGGGCCACAGCACTTGGTCGAGGAAGATGTACTTGGCCACCCACACGCAGCCGTAGGCACCGAGGTTGCCGGCCACAACGAGCAGGGTGCTGTCGGACAGCCGCTCGATAATCCCCACCGCCAGCGACGAGAGCACCAAACCGACGAGCGCCACCATCCAGAAGGTGAGCACCTCGCCGCCCAGCCGGTGAGGGCCGCCGCGCTGCCACACCCAGGCCCTGCTCAGCAGGTAGGCGGGCACAGTGCCGACCATCCAAGCGGCCAGGTTGGAGCCGACCGCCGGCCACCCCAGCACGCCGTGGCAGACCGCCAGCACGCTGAGCGCGACCATCACGTTCACCACCGAAACACCGCAGTAGCGCAGCGCCTTCGGTCCGTGCTCGGCCCGCAGCCGCTGCAGGGTGGAGGTAGCAGCGCCGGTCACGACCGCAGACTATTGCGGCCCGCCGCGCCCAGACACCCGCACCAACGGCACCGCCAGCAGTTCAACGTGCAGGCGCGACCGGTGAGCAGACAACACAGAACTCGGTGGGCTCGTCTACTCTCAGCGAGCGTGACCGACGACAAGGCCCCCATCGAAGTCGACGAGTGCCGAACCGTCAGCGACGATCTGGTCGAGGCCATGCAGCGGCTGATCCCCCAGTTGTCGTCGTCGAGCTCCCCGCCCAACCGGGCCGAACTGGAGGAGATCGTGGCGTCACCGGCCACCACGCTGTTCGTGGCCCGGCACCGCGGCCGCATCGTGGGCGCGTTGACGCTGGTGGCCTTCCGCATCCCCACCGGAGTGCGCACCCGGATCGAAGACGTGGTGGTGGACGAAACGATGCGAGGCCGGCGGGTGGGCGAGCAGCTCAGCGAGGCCGCCCTGGAGACCGCCCGGCGGCTGGGCGCCCGCAACACCGACCTCACCTCCCGCCCTTCGCGACAAGCCGCCAACCGTCTATACGCCCGCATGGGTTTCGAGCGGCGCGAGTCCAACGTCTACCGCTTCACGCTTTGAGCGACCCGCACCACCACCCCGCCCCGGTGACGCTGTGAGCGACTCCGGCCTACTGTGGGCACCGTCTCCGGAGCGGGTGGCCGGATCCAACCTTGAGGCGTTCCGAGCCTGGCTGCGGGACCGCCGCGGCATCGACGCACCCGACTTCTCGAGCCTGCACCGGTGGTCGGTGCAGCACCCCGGCCCGTTCTGGGCTGCGGTCTGGGACTGGTGTGAAGTGGCCGGCGATCGGGGCGAGCGGCTCGTCGAGGCGCCTGCCGAGAGCCTCTGCCCGGATCCGGGCGAGCGGCTGCGGCGCACCCGGTTCCTGCCCGACGCCCGGCTCAACGTGGCCCAGAACCTGCTGGGCGAGCCGTCGAACGACACCGCGGTGATCTTCCGCAGCGAGGACGGCGAGGCCGCCGAGCTAACCCGGGCCGAGCTGCACGACATGACCGGCCGGGTCCAGCAGCTCCTGATCGACGCCGGGGTGGGGCCGGGCGACCGGGTGGCGGCCTGGATGCCCAACCGCCCCGAGACCGGCGCGGTGATGCTGGCCGCGGCCGGACTGGGCGCGGTGTTCAGTTCCACGTCGCCCGACTTCGGCGTCACCGGCGTGCTCGACCGCTTCAGCCAGATCTCCCCCACCGTGCTGTTCGCCTGCGCCGACTACCCCTACGGCGGTCGCCTCCACGACTGCACCGAGCGCCTCGCCGCCATCTCGGCGGCCCTGCCCACGCTGCGCCGCACCGTGCTGGTGGAGCCGGGCTGGCTCGACGGCTACGGCGCCGGATTCGGGGGCGGCCCCGCGCCGCCGGTGTTCCGGGAGCTGCCCTTCGACCATCCCTGGTACGTGCTGTACTCCTCGGGCACGACCGGCCCGCCCAAGTGCATCGTGCACCGAGCCGGCGGGCTGCTGGTCAAGCACCTGGCCGAGCATCGGCTGCACTGCGATGTGAAGCCGGGCGACCGGGTGTTCTACTTCACCACCACCGGCTGGATGATGTGGAACTGGCTCGCCTCGACCCTGGCCTGCGGGGCCGCCGCGGTGCTGTATGACGGCTCGCCCGCCCATCCGGGCCCGCAGCGCCTGTTCGACCTGGTCGACGAGACGGGCATCA
The DNA here is from genome assembly GCA_022821685.1 of Acidimicrobiia bacterium. Taxonomy (GTDB): domain Bacteria; phylum Actinomycetota; class Acidimicrobiia; order Acidimicrobiales; family Aldehydirespiratoraceae; genus Aldehydirespirator. The sequence goes on along the minus strand of JAJEDD010000047.1, from coordinate 22,927 downwards.
CCTTGTTCGGAACTTCGGCGAAGTTCATCGACGCCTGCCGCAACGCGGGCCTGAGCCCCCGGATGAGCCACGACCTGTCGTCGCTGCGCACCATCACCTCGACCGGCTCCACGCTGGTGGCCGAGGGATTCGACTGGGTGTACGAAAACGTCAAGACCGACGTGCATCTGGCGTCGATCTCGGGAGGCACCGACCTGTGCGGCTGCCTGGTGGCCGGCGACCCGACGGCGCCGGTGCGGCGGGGCGAGATCCAGCGTCCCGGCCTGGGCATGGACATCGATGTGGTGGACGACTCGGGCCGGTCGCTGCCGGCCGGGGCGGAGGGCGAGCTGGTGTGCCGCAGCCCGTTCCCGTCGCTGCCGCTGCGCTTCTGGGACGACCCCGGCAACGCCCGCTACCGGGCCGCCTACTTCGAGCGCATCGGTGGCGTGTGGCACCACGGCGACTTCGCGTCGAGCACCCCGTCGGGCGGGTTCGTGATCTCGGGCCGGTCCGACTCCACCCTCAATCCCGGCGGGGTGCGCATCGGCACCGCCGAGATCTACAGCCGGGTCGACACCATAGGTGAGATCGTCGAGAGCATCGCGGTGGGCCAGCCCGACGGGGCCGACACCCGCATCGTGCTGTTCGTCAAGTTGGTGCCCGGCTGCGAGCTGACCGACGAGCTGCGCGGCCTGATCCGCAGCCGGATCCGGGCCGAGCTTTCGCCCCGCCATGTGCCCGCCGTGATCGCCGCAGTGGACGACATCCCCCGCACCCGGTCGGGCAAGATGACCGAGACCGCAGTGCGCGACGTGATCTGCGGACGCCCGGTGCGCAACACCTCGGCCATGGCCAACCCCGAAGCCCTGGAGCACTTCCGCAACCGACCCGAACTGGCCTGAGCACGGCCCCCGGCGAGCGGCCCCAGAAGGACTTGACCAACAGGGGCCGACAGCCAACCCGAAGGCCCAACACCGCTTCTGCGACCGCCGCCGGAAGTGGCCCGGGGGCAGGGGCCGCAGCGGTGGCGGCGGTATGGTTGGCGCCCGTGTCGATTGAGCCGGAGCACGTTCTGTGGTCGGGTCCCAAGCCCGAGTTGGACCGCCCCACGCTGATCGCCGCCTTCGAGGGCTGGAACGACGCCGGCGACGCGGCCACCACCGCGGCCTCCCATCTGGCCGGCCGCTGGGGATGCGTGCCGGTGGCGGAGATCGACCCCGAGCCGTTCTTCGACTTCACCGCGGTCCGGCCGCTGGTGCACCTCGACGACAGCAAGGCCCGGCGCATCGACTGGCCCGCCAACGAGGTGCGGGTGGCCCGCCTCGACAACGCCGGCGCCGACGCGGTGGTGCTGATCGGCACCGAGCCCCAGCTGCGGTGGCGGACCTTCACCCGTCAGCTGATCTCGGTGGCCGGGCTGCTCGGGGTGGAGCGGGTGGTCACCCTGGGGGCGCTGCTCGCCGAGGTGCCCCACAGCCGCGATGTGGAGGTGTACGGAGCCACCGACGACGAGGATCTGCGAGCCGAGCTGGGCTTGACCCCGTCCAGCTATGAGGGGCCCACCGGAATCGTCGGCGTGCTGGCGTCGGCCTGCCGCGATGCGGGCTACAGCACCGCTTCGTTCTGGTCGGCGGTGCCGTCGTACATGCCGGCCGCGCCGTCCCCCAAGGCTGCGCTGGCGCTGGTCAACCGGGTGTGCGCCCTGATGGGGGCGCCGGTGCCGACTCTCGACCTTGAGCAGCGGGCCAAGAGCTACGAGCAGGAGATCACCAAGATCGTGGCCGAGGACGAGGAGACCGCCGAGTACGTGGCCCGCCTAGAGACGGCTTGGGACAACCGCGACCGCCACGCCGACAACGACGACACACCTCTCAGCGACGACCCCGACCGGCTGGTCGCCGAGGTAGAGAAGTTCCTGCGCGACGGAAGCTAGAGGCCCACCGCAGGTTTGCCGGCTCGTTGCACATGCAGCACAGTCAGCACGCACCGAGGCGCTGATCGCGCCGATCCAGCGCTACTGGTTGCAGCCGGCGGTGCGGATCGTGACGGAGTTGGTCTTGCGATCCTGGTTGCCTCGGAAGACTCGCAAGGGATCAGCGTCCGAACCGAAGTTGGGATGCCGCTCGTAGACCCGCACCCGGTACTGCGTGCAGGGCTCCAATCCCTTGATCGTGGCTGAGGTGGCCCCCGGCGCCAGCGGGTTCTCTGCTCGGCGCAACGTGGCCAATTGCTCGGCACCCTCGTCGGCACCCAGCCGCTTGACCATCACGACCGGCTCGACGCCACCAGGGTTCTGCCACTCGACCGTGGCGATTCGCTTGGTGGGCTTGCCCTCCCGAACCAGGTTGTCGACCTGAGCTGACGTGGTCTTGCGGCTCGGGTTGAGGTCACAGCCCGAGCCATCGGCCGAGCGGGTCCAGAACCGCAGCGGCACCGAACGCACGGTCATCTGTTCCCACAGCGACTGCGTGAAGTTCGACATCACGTCGTCCATCAAGTTCTTGGGCAGATGGGCGATCCAGAGCCGATGCTCCCGGCAGGGAGTCATCTCAACAACCATGTTCCATGCGTAGTACTCGCCGTGCTCGATCATCGGCATCGGGTTGTGGTCTGCGGAGCTGTACGACGCGATCTGGGCCAGCTTGGGCGCGTCGGTGCCTTCTTGAATCACGAATGTCGGCCGCAGCTCGGCGCCGTCGGTGGTGCTCGCCTCCCAGAAGAACGAGATCTCGTTGTTGGAGGTGACGGGATCGGCGTCGATGTCGCCGAAGGTGATCCCAGAAGCGCCGTCGTCCGCGCTGGCGATGGACCACAAGCTGCTGAGGCACACGACAAGCACCGCAGCCAGAATCAACGAGAGCTTCCTTGAGATCATTTGCGGGCTCCAATCGGCACGACGCGGCGTACGCGTCGCCTTGCCCGCTCCCGAGCGAGGCTATCGGCTCAGCTGGGAATCACTCCACACGGCCCCCGGAGCTCTCCGGCTGGCCTCGCCAGGGTGGGTTGCGGGGGTGGTCGAAGAGCACTTCCACCGGCTCGCCCCGAATGGCTCTGAAGGCGTGCGGAGCCCACAGCTCGGGACGGGCGGTGCGCTCGGGCAGCTCGCCCTCGGCGAAGAAGCCCACATCGGAGCATTCGAGCGGATGGGCTGCCAGCTCGCCGCCGAGGCTGCGGCAATGGAACACGATCGACACCAGCGGCACCCGGTGGAAGCCGAGACGCAACCCGTCGAGGATGGCGATGGGACCGATGACTTCGCAGTCGATCCCGGTCTCCTCTCGGACCTCCTTGACCGCCACCTCCGAGGGTGAGTAGCCCACATCGGACCATCCGGTGGGGTACAGCCACCAACCGGAGTCGGCCCGCTGCACCAGCAGCATCCGGCCCTCGTCGTCGCCGACGATGGCACCCACGGTGACCTTGGGGGTGACGTAGCCGGCGATGCCCTCACCAACGGCGTCACGCCACTGGTCCACCTGGCGCCCGGCGTCGATCCCGCCAGCGCTGTGAGCCCGGATGTCGGCCGCCACCGCCAGCACCTCCTCGAAGCGCTCCTGCTCGTAGCGGCTCTCGGTGAACCCCAGACCGGTCTGGGCTATCCCAGCCAGGGTCTCGGCCCAGCGCAGAATGTCGGCCTCGCCCGCCGGGCGCAGAGCTGAATCAGCCTCCTCGGCGGTCGCCTCCGAGTCCTCGGCATCCCCAGCCATCACGGCACCCTAACCCCAGCCGGACGCGGGCACCGGATCGATGCGGCAGTCAGCGGGTTCGTTCGAGGATCTCGTCGGCCGGCCCCACCAGGCCGGTCACGAAGGGGCCGAACTCTGCGTAGGCGGCCGAGGCCCGGTCGTAGCGCATGGTGTAGACCGTCTCCTTGAGGGCGGCGATGTCGGTGCCGAAAAGGGTGACGCCCCACTCCCAGTCGTCGAGCCCGGTGGAGGCGGTCACCAACTGCACGATGCGCCCCGCGAACTTGCGTCCCGACGCGCCGTGCTCGTACATCAGCTCCTTGCGCTCGTCGAATCCGAGCTCATACCAGTTCTGGCCCACGTTGCGCCGCTTGGTCATGGGGTAGAAGCACCAGGCCGGCTTGTCCGGCGGGGGCAGCTTGGGATTCAGGCGCATGTCGGCCATCTCGGCCGGCAGTCCCATGGCGTACTCCGACAGCTCGGTGATCGACACGTAGCTGTCCACGATGTCCAGGCCGGCCCGCACCAGGCCGGTCTGCAGGTCGCGCAGCGCCCAGGCATCGGCGTGAAGACCCATGAAGCACAGCTGGGCCTTGTGGCCCAGCACCGCCACCGTCACCACTTGCGCCCCCGCCTCGACGGCGGCATCGACCGCAGCGAGCACGGCCGCGTCGCCGGTGTTGGACGTGCGATTGCAGAACAGGTGCACCACCACCAGCCCGTGGGCGACGCCCACCGCTTCCAGCATCACCGCAGTCTACGAAGCCCCAGCCGGGCGACTCCGCCTCAAGCTCTCAGGCGTCGACGTATACGGTCATGGCGCGGTTGCGGGCGAAGCCGGCGAGTTGCATGCCGGCGGCCTCGGCGGTGGCGGCGGCCAGCGCGGTGGGGGCGCTCACCGCCACCAGGGCGCGGAACCCGCCGGCCCAGGCCTTGTGAACCAGCTCGAAGCTGGCCCGGCCGCTGACCACCAGGCCCAGCCCGGTGGCCGGCAGACGACCGTTGAGGAACAGCCGGCCGATGAGCTTGTCGACCGCGTTGTGGCGGCCCACATCCTCTCGCACCACCGACACCGAGCCATCCGGCCCCACCACGCCGGCGGCGTGGACCGCACCGGTGGCGTCGAACAGTTCCTGTCCGGGCCGCAGCTGTTCGGGAGCCGAGGCCAGCGCCTCCCACGGCACCGCTTCGCCGGTGACCGCATCGAGCTTGGAGACGAGCTCGTCGATCTCGCTAGTGCCGCAGAAACCGCACGAGGACGTGGTGGTGGTGAGCCGGGGCCGGGGCGCAGGGGCCTTGCCGCCGGTGGAAACCGACACCACGTTGAAGTCGGTGGCCGCAGCCGAGCCCTTGGCGCAGTACTTGACCTGGGTCACCCCGTGGCCGTGGAGCAGGCCCTCGGCGAAGCAGAACCCCACGGCCAGCTCGAAGTCGTTGCCCGGGGTGCGCATAGTGGTGGCCACCCGCACGTCGTCTAACTCGATGGCCATGGGCTCCTCCGACGCGAGCCGGTCGGCCCGCCGGTCCTCGCCGGAGCCGTCGCCCGTCCAGGGCCGCACCAGCCGCTGCTGGCTCCTCGACTTGGTGGCCATCATCACAGGCTACGCGCGGTCCACTTCCACCAGCCCAGCGCGCTCGGTGCGACGGGGATGGAGCGCGGTGTCTTTCTTGTTGGCTGCGCTCACGGGCCGCTCGGACCCAGGGCGCGCAACAGCCCGGCACCGAGGGGGCGGGCCGGGCTGTTGTCTTGGGGGGACTGGAGACTAGAAGTCCATGTCGGGCATTCCGCCGCCCGCGGGCGCATCCTCGGGCGACTCGGCGATCACAGCCTCGGTGGTGAGGAACAACCCGGCGATGGAGCCGGCGTTCTGCAGGGCCGAGCGGGTGACCTTGGCCGCGTCGATGATCCCGGCCGCGATCAGGTCCTCGTAGTCGCCGGTGGCCGCGTTGAGGCCGTCGGAGCCGCTCAGGCCGCGGACTCGCTCAACCACCACGCCGCCCTCGAGGCCGGCGTTGACCGCGATCTGGCTCAGCGGCGCCACCAGCGCCTTGGCCACGATCCGGGCCCCGGTCTGCTCGTCGGGATCGCTGAGACCGTCAATGGCGCCCTCGACCGCGTCGACGGCCCGCAGCAGCGTCACGCCGCCTCCGGCCACGACGCCTTCCTCGATGGCAGCCTTGGTGGTGCTGACCGCGTCCTCGATGCGGTGCTTCTTCTCCTTGAGCTCGACCTCGGTGGCCGCCCCTACCTTGAGCACGGCCACGCCGCCGGACAGCTTGGCCAGGCGCTCCTGGAGCTTCTCGCGGTCGTAGTCGGAGTCGGTGTTGTCGATCTCGCCCTTGATCTGGTTGATGCGGCCGGCCACGTCGGAAGCGTCGCCGGCGCCCTCGACGATGGTGGTCTCGTCCTTGGTGACGATCACCTTGCGGGCCGAGCCCAGCATGTCGACGCCCACGCTGTCGAGCTTGAGTCCGACCTCCTCGCTGATGACCTGTCCACCGGTGAGGATGGCCATGTCCTGAAGCATCGCTTTGCGGCGGTCGCCGAAGCCGGGCGCCTTGACCGCAACCGAAGTGAACGTGCCCCGGATCTTGTTGACCACCAGGGTGGCCAGGGCCTCGCCCTCCACGTCCTCGGCGATGATCAGCAGCGGCTTGCCGCCCTGCATGACCTTCTCGAGCACCGGCACCAGGTCGCGCACGTTCGAGATCTTCGAGCCGACCAGCAGGAGGTACGGGCTGTCGAGCACCGACTCCATCCGCTCGGGATCGGTGACGAAGTAGGGGGAGATGTAGCCCTTGTCGAAGCGCATGCCCTCGACGGTCTCCATCTCCAGGCCGAAGGTCTGGCCTTCCTCGACGGTGATCACGCCGTCCTTGCCGACCTTGTCGATGGCGTCGGAGATGGTGGTGCCGATCTCGCTGTCGGCGGCGGAGATGGCGGCCACGTTGGCGATCTGCTCCTTGTCGGAGGACACGTCGTGGCTGCTGCTGTGGATGGAGTCCACCGCGGCGTCTACGGCGGCTTCGATGCCCCGCTTGAGCGACATCGGGTTGGCGCCGGCGGCCACGTTGCGCAGGCCCTCGCGTACCATCGACCACGCCAGCACGGTGGCGGTGGTGGTGCCGTCGCCCGCCACGTCGTCGGTCTTCTTGGCGACCTCCTTGACCAGCTCGGCGCCGATCTTCTCGTAGGGGTCCTCCAGCTCGATCTCCTTGGCGATCGACACGCCGTCGTTGGTGATGGTGGGGGCGCCCCACTTCTTGTCGAGCACGACGTTGCGGCCCTTGGGCCCCAGCGTTACCCGCACGGCGTCGGCGAGCTGGTTCATGCCCCGTTCGAGCGCACGGCGAGCCTTCTCGTCGAACTGGATGGTCTTGGCCATTTGAACCTCCGGTACGGCCCTTCGATGGGCCGGCTGTCTCTATGGTTGCCTCGGTTGGCACTCTCGTGCCACGAGTGCCAAGTCAACCGGAGCCGGTGCGCGATGACAACCCGCCCGCAGGGCGAATATGGCCGCTCTGCGGGGTCGGTACGACGTGCGGCGGTGATTCAGCGGCGACCGCCGGCGACTGCGGGCACGATGCTCACGGTGGCGCCGTCGTCGACCGCGGTGCCGAGCCCCTCGAGGAAGCGGACGTCGTCGTCGCTGACGAACACGTTGACGAAGCGTCGCAGTTCGCCCGATTCGTCGAGGATCCGGTCGCGGAAGCCCGGATGCGACGACTCCAGCGATTCGAGCACCTCGGCGAGGGTGGCGCCGTCGACAGCCACCTCCGACGCGCCGGCGGTGAGGACTCTCAAGGTGGTGGGCACTCTGACGGTGACGGCCATGGCGTTCCTCGCTGTATCGCTGATCCGGCGACAAGGGCCGGGTCATGGTAACGGGACCGGAGGCCGAGCGTATAGGTGAGCGATTCCGGCCGATACGGGCGAGGCCGTGGCCCGAGCGGCCCGTGAGCGCAGCGAACAAGAGCGGGAATGACCCCGCTGCGACGCGACTGGCTCTCGCTCATATGCGCGCCCTTCAAAGCTAGGATCGACCCGTGAAAGCACCCATGGAGAGGGAGTCGGGCGGTGCCGTGGAGCGGCTGGGCCGCATGCCCTGGCCGGCCCAAATGATTGTGGGGGCTCTGGCGGTGGTGGGGGCGGTCACAGTGGTGAAGTGGGTGGTGACCATCTTTGCCTGGCTGGTGACCCTGCTGGCCATCCTGGTGGTGCTGGTCGGCTTGGCCGCTCTGGTCCTGACCGGCAAGCACCGCCGCTAGCTACTCCCGCACCTGCCCCGGCATGCTCTCGACGGCTTCTGGCAGGGCCTCTCGCACGCATCCGCAGGGGTCGGCGTGGGCTCGCTGCGATCCGAATCGGGCGGTCAGATCGAGGATCTCCAAGCTCTCGGGCACGGGCGCGGCGGCATCCGCGCTGCCGACCACGGCCAGGGCCCTAGCGCCGGACCGGGCCGCGATCTCGGCCACACTCCCGACCACCTTGCCCTGCAGCGACGTTGCGTCGTAGCGGCCCTCGCCGGTGACGACCACGGTGGCATCCAGGATCCGCTCGACCAGGCCGATCTCTTCGGCGACCACCTCGAAGCCGTTGACCAGGCGGGCGCCCCGGGCCGCGAGACCCCCGGCGAGACCCCCGGCCGCTCCGGCGCCGACCAGCGGCGTCACGTCCACCCCGTAGTCACGCTCGTAGATCTGGGCCAGCCTCTGCAGGCGCCTGCTCAGCAGCTCGACCTGGGCGGGCGAAGCCCCCTTCTGGGGACCGTAGACGCGGGCCGCGTCGATGAAGGCGGTGCGCACGTCGCAGGCCACGATGATCTCGACTCCCGTCATCCGGGCCGGCGAGGGCATCGCCTCGACCGCGCCGAGACCGCCGTCGGTGGTGGCCGATCCGCCTACCGCCACCAGCACCCGCTTCGCCCCCGCGGCGACCGCCTCGGCGATCAACTCGCCGGTGCCCGCCGTGGTGGCGTTGACGGGGTCGTTGCCCGCCGCGCCCCCGGCTGCGGCCAGGCCCGAGGCGAGGGCCATCTCGATGACGGCCACGCCGCGGCTGAGCCGCCAGGGCGCGGTGACCGGCTCGCCCAGCGGCCCGGTCACCACCGACGAGCGGTTGGGGCCGCCCAGCGCGTCGAGGGTTCCCTCGCCGCCGTCGGCCATGGGTGCCCGGTCACACCAGTCCGAGACGGCGGCTATGGCCTCAGCGACCTCCTGGGCCGAGGCCGTGCCCCGAAACTTGTCGGGCGCTGCCAGCACGCGCACGTCCGACATTCTCGCGGCGCCGCGGCCCGATGCGCGGCCAGCCGGCGGGGTTATTCAGAGTCGGCGGGTGGGTCGGGGTCGAGGATCACGTTGTCGGTGCCGACCACCGCGAAGATGTTGAAGTCCTCCAAGCCCTCCGGCGACTCCGGGTTCCTGATCAGGGTCATGATCGTGGCCGGCGCGGGCGTGATGATGTCGGGGGGCGCGCCGAGCACCGACGCCACTGCCTTGGCGTCGTCGCCATATTCGGACCGGTAGTAGATGACCGAGGCCTCGACCCTGTCCTGCTGGGTGTTCTTGGCTGCGGTCACGAACCCTGCGGCGTTGAGTCTGTCGGCCGTGCGGCCGGCCCGGCCGCGGGCACCGGTGCCGTTCATCACGGCCACCTTGACCTCGCCGGGGGGGTGGGTGACCACCGGCGGCGCCATCGTAGACGTGGTGGAGCTGGTGGTGGTGGATGTCGTGCCGTTGGCCTCGGTCTCGTCGTCGGGGTCGCCGCTGGTCGTTGCTTCAGCCGTTCCGCTGGGAGAGGCGTCGGTAGTGTCGTCGGGGTCGTCGAAGCCGCGCGCCAGCAAGAACACGCCCAGCGCAACCGCCACGACCACTAGCACGATGGCCCGCCCTGCCGAGCCGCCTCCCGAAGATTGACCGTGCTGGGGAGTCATGGCGCGAACCTTAGCCGGTGACTTCGGTCATATCTCGCACCGGCGACAGCCTGATCCGACGCGGGGTGCCACGGCCCCTCGTCGCACTCACTCGCGGTCCGCTCGGGTGGTGGCGGATCGGGATGCGAAGCGGGCCGCGAGCCGGCCGGACTCGGTTCCGCTGCGGACCGCCCCCTCCATCGTGGCCGGCCATCCGGTGTCGGTCCAGGCACCGGCCAGATACACCCCGGCCAGGCCGCACTCGGTGCCGGCCCGCAGCGAGTCGGTGCCCGGCACGCCACTGAAGGTGGCCGAATGCTCGCGGGTGACAATCGACTCGGTGACGACGGCGGTGGCGGCCGCGGGCAGCAGCCGGGCCAGTTCCGCGGTGAAGTGGGCCACAAGATCAGCCGAGGCCATGCCGATATACGACTCGGCGGCCGACAGAGACACGGCCAGGCATTGGCGGCCGTCGTCGAGGCCGGCCCCGGCGGTGCGGTCGAACACGAACTGGGCGTCGCTGCCGACGGTGGCGAAGAGGGCCCGATCGGTGACCGGCCGGTCGTACACCAGGTGGACGTTGACGATCGGGGAGGTGCCCAGCTCGACGAGCCGGTCTTGGGCCGCCACCGTGCCGGGGGGCAGCAGTGCGGCCGCGGCGTCGTGGGGCACGGCCACCACCACCGAGTCGGCCGCGATGACCTGCCCGTCGGCATGCACCTCCAGGCCGGCGGCGCCGGCGCGCACCGCGGTGGCCGCGAGACGCGGGCGTACTTCGCCTCCGGCGGCCTCCAACGCCCGGCGGGCGGCGTCGCCGTGCAGGGCCGACAGCGGCATCCGGGCCCAGCCGATGTCGGCCGCGGCGGCCTCGGTGAGCAGCCCGGTCACGAAGACCCTGGCCGCGAGCTTGAGGGAGGCTTCGGCCGCACTCACGTTGACCGTCGGCAGCACGATCAGGTTCCAGAAGGTCTCGACCGCGGCGGTGTCCTGGCCGTGCGCCGAAAGCCAGTCTCCGAAGGTCATGCGGTCGAGATCGGGGTCGTCGGGATCGAGCCGCCTCAGCGCCAGGCCGGCTCGCAGCACGGCCAGCCTCTGGCGCAGGCTCAGGTGGGGGTAGGTCAACAGCGCGGGCGCCAGGTGCAGCGGGGCCGGGCCGGGCGTCCGCTTGATCGATCCGACCGGCCCGCCCGGCGCCAACACGGGAACGTCGAGGCGGCGCTGCATCCACACGCCGTCGGCCGAGCCGATCCGCTCCAGGAAGGTCCGGTAGGCGGTGCAGCAGCGCATGAATACGTGCTGGCCGTTGTCGAACCAGATGCCGTTGCGCTCGAACGACCAGGTGGCGCCGCCGAGGCGGGGGCGACGCTCGAGCAGGGTGACCGACGCACCGCCATCGGCCGCCTCCACCGCGGCCGCCAACCCGGCCAAGCCGCCGCCGACCACCACCACCCGCGGGCCAGCGTTCACGGCCCTAGCACCGACAAGCTGCGCACCACCAACGCACCAGGACTCTCAGCCGCAGCTTGGACAGGCTGCCGCCGGCCGCTACCCGCGGGCTCACGGCCTCAGCCCGGACAGGCTGCGAGCCGCCACCAGGGCTTTCTGGTGGGCGGGAAGGCTGACCCGCCCCTGTAGCGGGGCCTCCGGCCGGGCCAGGATGCGGCTCAGCAGCCGCCGGTAGATCCCGGCCATGGCTGCGGTGCAGGCCCGGCTGCGATGATCGAGGTGATCGAGCAGCACCAGGCCGTGCTCGAACCACATCACCGCCTGACCGGCCACGAACTGCACCAGTGCGGCGGCGTTCTCGGGTGGCGACCACTGGCCCGGATCGATCCCGAAGCGGTCCCGGTCCTGCTCGGGCAGGTAGATGCGCCCCATGCGGTGGTCCTCGACGATGTCTCGCAGCATGTTGGTGAGCTGGAGGGCCACGCCGAGGTCGTCGGCCAGTTCCCCGGGGGACTGGGCCGCTTCGGCGGGGCCGGCTCGGCTGCCGGTCGGGCCCGCAGCCACGGCCCCAACGGGCTTGGTGCCGAACACACCCAGCGACAAACGGCCCACCGAGCCGGGCCAACGTGGTGGTGGTCTCGGGTGCGGTTGAACGCCGAACACACCCAGCGACAAACGGCCCACCGAGCCGGCCACCAGCCGGCAGTAGCGCAGGGTGTCGTCCATGGTGGCGTAGCTGGCGCCTCGCACATCGAGCTCGCTGCCCTCCACGATCTCGTGGAGCGCGGCCACCGGGATCGGGTAGCGGTCGGCGGCGTGGCCCAAGCCGACCAGCACCGGATCCGAGGCGTCGGCGATCTTCCCCGCCGCCAGCGCGTCGATGGACCGGTGGAGCTCGTCGAGGGCGGCGAGCTTGCGATCCTGGGGCCAGTCGCCGTCGCCCACGTCGTCGATGCGGCGGGCCATGGCGTACAGCGCAGCCATCGCCCGGCGCTTGGGCGGCGGCAGCAGGCGGATCCCGTAGGCGAAGTTGCGCGCCTGCGACCAGGTGATCTCCTCGCAGCGCCGGTAGGCGGCCTCGGCCGAGATCACGGGCCGCCGCCTCCAGCCCAATACACACCGGCGAAGCGGGTCGCCACTCGGGCCGGTCCGGCCTTGCGGACGCGGCCCAGCACCTCGAAGCGGGCCGCCTCGATGGCGTCGAGACCGGCCAGGCCCCCGGCCACGAACCCGGCCACGGCCAGGCGGGCCGGGCCGCGAAGCGTTGCCACCAGCCCCCGCCCCTCATCGAGCATGGTCCGGGCCCGGGCCGCCTCGTAGGCCACGAGGCCTCGCAGACCTGCCGAGGCAACCGGGGCGCGGAGGTCGTCAATGGCCACGCCGAAGCGCTCCATGTCGTCGGCGGGGAGGTAGACGCGCCCATGGGCGGCATCCTCGCCCACATCCTGGAGGTGCTCCAACACCTGCAGGCCGCGGCAGACCTGGTCGGAGGCGGCCAGCCGCTCGGGAGTGGCCGCCTCGAACACGGCCAGCACCAGGTGGCCCACGGGATCGGCCGACAACTCGCAGTACTGCATCAGCTCGTCGAAGTCGGCGTAGCGGTGCTTGTGCTGGTCGAGTCGGTTGGCGGCCAGGAGCCGGTCGAAGGGCCCGCGGTCCAGCCCGAAGCGCGCCACCGTGGGGGCCAGTCGAACGAACACCTCGTGGCGGGGGGCTTCGGCGAACAGGCTGTCGAGCTGGGCCTCGACCCAGTCCAGGGCGGCGGAGCGGTCGCCGGGGTACTCGTCGCCAAGGTTGTCGACGAGCCGCGCGTAGCCGTAGACAGCCCGCAGATGGCCCCGCACCGCTCTGGGCAGGAGCCGCAGCGCCACCGGGAAGTTCTCGGAAGATGCTCGGGCCATCACCGCTTCGAGCCCCACATGGCGCTCAACCGCGGCGTGCTCCGAGGGGTCGTTTTGCGTAGCGCTGTCCACTACTGGCTCCCCTCCCACCGGCTCGAAGCTAGCACCGGCGGTAGCCGGGGTGGTGTGCTGAGACTCAAATGCCCAGGTCAACGCTGACTTTCAAAGAAACATCACAAAAAAGTTGCACATTGCCTTTTGATGCGCTAAGTGTTTCCCCATGCATTTCTGTCATTTTGAATCCATTGCCCATCGCAGTCCCGCCGCTTCCGCTGGCGGAGTCTCGAAAACCATCCCAAGACCGTGCACACGCCGGGTGGCGATCACGTTGGTGGTCGCCCTAGGCGTGATCGCGGCAGGCTGTGGAACCGCCGACACGCCCGAGCCGGTATTGGCCACCGCCGACTCCGACCCGCCAGATCCCAGCGGCGCGGAGGGCGAGCAGGACGAGGGCGCCACCGATCCGAGCCTCCCGCCAGCCGCCGAACCGGCAATCGATTGGCCGCCCAAGCTGCTGCTCGAAGATCCGCCTGCCGAGGATGTCGAAGCCCCCGCCGAGCAGTCCCCGCCAATGATCGGCGCCGCTACCCCCACAACGGCCGTCACAACCACTGAGGCCCCTGCACCCGTACCCGGCGACAAAGACGTGCCACCCGACAACACGAGCACCTCGACCACACCGACTTTCTTGGCCCCAGCCCCATCGACCGCTCCGCCGCCCACCACCACCAGCCCGCCATCCACAACGACACCGCCAACCACCATCCCACCCGCAACCACCTCACCACCCACCACGACCGCTCCGCCGCCCACCACGACCACCACTACGACGGCACCGCCGCCCACGACGACGACCACCACCACCACGACCGCTCCGCCTGCAACCACCACTATTCCGGTCACGGTGGCGGGGACGAATCCTGCCCCCGAGGGTGGCCATCCGCCCGCTCCCGAGTTGGGAATGATCCCCCGTGAGCACCCCTACTGGGACTACCCGCTCTGCGCCCCAGGTCCGCCGTGGCCCTCCGACTGCCACCCGCCGTCTGAGTGGGAGACGCCCCAGGATCTCTCGGACTGCTACAGCCCGTACCCCGACCAGGGCGTGGGCGGCATCTGTGCCTCGCGACAGCCCGACGAGATCCCCCGCTGGACCAGCGATGTGGCCCGCTGGACGAGTTGGTGCTTCGACCAGCCCCGAGGCAACTGCACCTGGCTGCTGTTCTTGATGAAGTGGGCGCTGGACTACCTGGGGGCACACCCGTGGTGCGTACTCAATGAGTATCAAGACCGCGCCGACGCTTACGCCGCCGGGCTGAGGGGCGCCACCGCCAAGAACCGCCACGGATGGCACAACTGCGCCACCGTCATAGACCCCCTCGTCACCGACACCCCCGCGGGCCGGACCAACGATGCCGGCCTGCTGTTGTCGGACACCATGACGCTGGCCGAGCGGTGCCGCACCGTGCTGCCCGCCGATGTGGAGCTTGAGACCAGAACCGGGTGGCCTCACATTGAGCCGGAGCGCTTCGGCAACGACTGCGACGCATGGAGCGAATGGGTCGCACAAGAAGACTACGGCATGGGCACTGAGGGTTGTTGGCCCTCAGCCCAGCTTGCCGAGGAGTGGATGGAGCACCACCACGCCACCCCCGAGAAGTACGCCCTCGTTAGCTGCTGATCTCTAGAAGGAGCTGCTGCCATGTTTGCATCGCCACAACCGTCCAGACCGTCTTCGGGCCGCAACACCCTGGTGATCATCGCCCTCACCGCCGCCTTGGTGCTGGGCGGGGCGATCGCCCACAAGCGTTCCGATTTGGGCCTGGGCACCAAGTCCGCGTCGGCCCACCCGCTCTTCCGAGGCCACACCCACAGAACATCCACCACGCGGCCCCCGACCACCACCAGGCCACCCATCTGCAGCCCACCCAACCAGTGCTTTCAACCGCCACCAACCACCACCAGGAGGCCGACCACAACAACCCAAAGACCCACCACGACCCGACGGCCGGTGCCCACCACCACCCGGCGCCCCACAACAACCCGGCCCCCGATCTGCAGCCCGCCCAACCAGTGCTTTCGACCGCCACCAACCACCACCAGGCCATCCATCTGCAGCCCGCCCAACCAGTGCTTTCAACCGCCACCAACAACCACCCGACGCCCCACAACAACAACCCAAAGACCCACCACCACCCGACGGCCGGTGCCCACCACAACTATCCGACGACCGCCGCCCACCACGACAACTCGGCCCGTAACCACTAAGCGGACCGTCACCACTACCACCCGGCGACCGTCACCCACCACAACCGCTCCGCCCGTCACCACCACCACCCAGGTCCCGGACAATGAGGATCAGGGGTGTACCGCCGACTGGGCGTGCGACGAGATCGAATCAGGCGTCGACAACGGCTACTTGCCGGAGGACTACAAACCTGACGGGGACACCCGTGCCGAGGATTTGTTGGAGATCCTCAAGGATTTCGGGGAGTACAACCCCGACTTCGACGCGGACTCGGCCACGAAAACCCTGCCGCCCGACGGATACGTCTCGCGGGGGCAAATGCTGATCGCCATTGCGGCCGGGCTCGGCATTGAGTTCGACCCGGACGACGACCCGTTCGAGGTGGCCGACGAGTTGGCCGACCTGGGGATCCTGAAGGGTCACGACCGCGACGGCGACGGGGTCGCCAACCCCTACACGCGGCCCGACGCCGACCCCGACTCGACGATGGACAACGAGCAGCTCGCCGCCTTCCTGGCCCGGATCCTCCCCGACGATGACGATGACGCCAACCCCACCCCTCCCAAGCCGGCTGATCCCCGCAAACCGGACGACCCCCGCAAACCGGGCGATCCCCGCAAGCCTGATGATCCCAACCCTCCGGACGCCGATGCGGCACCGTGTACCACCGGCCTGTCGTTGTCGGCAGCGGAGCGTTCGCTGCTCGTGTCGCAGCTGCAGTGGGCGACTTTGGTGGGCATCGAGCCGCAGGGCGAGCCGGGGAGACCCTGGCCGCCTCATCCCGACGTGCCCGGCGGCGCCCGGCACCTGGTGGTGCCGGGGTCGCCGGTGTGGCCGGTGGCCGACCCACAGGGAGTCTGGTACGTCGACAGCGACGACGGCTGCCTGTGGGAGGTCATCAGCGTCGAGACCCGCCTCACCCATCTGCTGCCGTGGCGTGCCGGTCACCGAGCCACGATCGAGAACGCTGATTCGGCCCGGCCCGACGCGGGCCTGGCCACCTACCTGCGCCGCTGGGACAACCTGAGCGCGGCCGAGCAAACCCAGGCCCAACAGCACCACACCAGCCGGAACGTGAATGCCTCGTGCGGCATCGAGACGGCCAAAGCGTCGGCGCACTCCTACGACGACTGCCGCTGGGAGCTGTCGGCGCCGGGGGTGTGGTCCTGGCAGGCCCGCGCCTGCTTCGAGGGCGTCGGGGACGACACAACCTTCCACCAATGCGCAACCCTCACCAGCGGCGTCGAATGGTTCCTGGAGATCGTCGACTACACGTCCGGGATCACCCTCCAACAAGGTGCCGGCCTTTCGGAATATGCGCGAACTGCTCCCAAGCGCCTCACGGCGCGGCGTTGTCACTCCCGCTCTTGTTCGCTTCGCTCACGGGCCGCTCAGGCCACGGCCTCGCTAGGCGCTCTGCGAGAACCGCTACCGGGACAAGCCCAACCGCTCGGCCGCGCGGCACCGGGCGCTTAGGGGGCAGCGATGGGCACCACCCCCGCCCAGATGTCGGGCCAGGCCCGGCGGTTTACCGCCGCTGCGGTGATCGTTGTGGTGGTTGCGCTGTCGGTGTTGCTGTTCGGACGCTCCGAGCCCGAGACGACGGTGCAGGTCGTGGCCACGGCCGAGGATTGGTCCCCAGGACGCGAGCCGGGCGAATACGTGATGGTGGAGATGCCTGAGGAGTCGGCCGCTCTGTTCGTGACCCCCGAGCAGTTGGCCGACCGGGTGCCGGCGGTGGCCGTTCCGGCCGGCACGGTGGTGTCTGCGGCCCTGATGGCCGACTCGGCGGTGCCCGCGGCCTCGGATCTGTCGGCTGCGCTGCTGGCCGTGGCGGTCGACCCGTCGCTGTGGCCCGAGCCGGGGCCCAGGGCCGGCGATGCCGCGGTCTTGGCCGCCGAGCCGGGCGGCTGCGCCGCGGCGGTGCTGCCGGTGGTGCTGGTGGGCGAGGGCACTGTGGTGGTCGAGGCCGGGCCGCGGCTGGCTGCGGTGCTGGGTCCGACGGTGTGGTGGATATGGGAGTCGCCGGCCGCGGGCTGGCCCGGATGCCCGCCCGCGCCGCCCAACGAAGGGGAGCCCGACGGTGTTGATGATCTCGGCTGACCGCACTCTCGACCCGCACGCCGCCGGCTGGGTGGTGCGCACAGTTATCGACGGAGTGCGATCGTCGGTTGCCGACGTTGTGGTGGGCGAGTCACTGGCCGACCGGGCTGTGGCAACCGCCGCGCACCGGGCCACCGTGGTCGCCGTCGATGCCTTCGCCGACGACAGCGTGCTGCGCTCCACCGCGTCGGCTGCGGCCGGAGTGCTGTGGGTCACTGTCGGCGCCGGGCGCGGGCTGCGAGCCAGGCTGCACCTGAGCACCGGATCCGCAGCCCGGGTGCCGTTGGCCCTGGTTGTGATGGCGGACCAAGCGGTGGACGCCGCCGAGGTGCGGCTGCTGGCCGGCGCCCAAGTGGTGCGAGCGGTGACGCCGATGCCCACGCGGCGCTCGGAGCGGGCGCTGCGTCGGCTGGGTCGCTCGCTGGGCTCGCTGGCCGCCGCGCCCCAACGAATGGACAGCACCGACCGGGCCGTGCGGCGCGAGTCCGCGTCGGCGGCAGCCGCCCGGCGGCTGCGGGAGATGCTCGATGAGGACGATGTGGAGGAGTTTCAGATCCGGGGCGGCGAGTCGATGGTGGTCGAGTTCTCCAACGGCGAGCGACAGAGCCGCCCGTCCCCGTTCTCGAGCGACGACGAGCTCATCGGGGCGTGTCGGTTCCTGGCCGCCTACTCCGGCGAGCGCCCGCAACGCTTCGACGAGTTGGATCCCCGCCTCGACACCCGCGTCGGCGATCGGTGGCGGCTGCACGCCGAGGCCTTCGTCTGCTCGCCGCCGACGCTGGTGCTGCGGAGCAACCTGGGCGGCCAGCGCAGCCTCGCCGAACTGGGACTGTGCAGCGACCAGTTGGCCGATGTGCTGGTGGAGGCCATCGCCGGCGATGTGCGGGCCAATGTGGTGGTGGCCGCCGCGATGGGCGGCGGCAAGACCACCCTGTGCCAGGCGCTGCTGGCGAGGGTTCCTCCCGAGGAGCGGGTCGACACCATTGAGGACACCCCCGAGCTGCGGCTGCGCGAGTACGGCATCCACCCCAACGCCTACGAGCGGCTCACCCGCGATGCCAACAACGACGGCGTGGGCAAGCACTCGATGGCCGACCATGTGCGCGACGCCAAACGGGCCAACAGCTCCAAGCTAGTGGTGGGCGAGGTGCGGGGAGAGGGCACGATGGCCCTGCTCGACGCCATGTCGTCGGGGCTCGACGGCTGCATCGTCACGCTGCACTCCCCACCCGGCGACGGGGTGATGGAGAAGCTCACCGCCTACGCCACCTCCGAGGGCGCCGACGAGAGCCTGGCCCGCCGGTCGATAGCCATCGCGGTGCATCTGCTGGTGTGGATGGGCCGCAACCACGCCGACGAGCGGGTGATCGCGGATGTGACCCAGATCATCGGAACCGGCGCCGACGGCGCGATCCTGACCCGCGGCCTGTGGCGGCTCCAGCCCGGAGAGCGGTGGGCGACGCCGGTGGAGCAGCCCGTGGGCCGGATGGCCGACGTCTACCGGTCGGCGGCCGTGACCGTTCACTGCCCTGCACCACAGGCCGAGCCCCGCCGGAGCGCCCTGCAACTCGTAGGCGGCGACTCGAGCGCCGCAGATCGCAACGGAGCGCCGCAATGAACGCTTCAGGATGGCTCATCGTTGCGGGCGGCGCTATCGGGGTGGCCATCATGTTGTGGCCCGCGAGCGGGACTCGCTGGTCGCTGCGGTCAAGGGAAGGCCGTCGCCGGACTCGAGTCCCCGCGGAGTTGCCGGCTGCCGCCGCGACCGGCTCCGCCTTGATCGTTTTGGGCCTATCGGCGGGCCACGCGGCCGCGGCCGCGATCTGCGCGGTCGTGTGCACGGCCGCGGTGAAGGTGCTGTTGGTGTCGAGGCGGCGGGTCGCGGTTGCCGAGGGAGTGGCCCGATTCGCGAGCGTGCTGACCAACCAGGCCGCAGTGGCGGTGACCGCATCCGACGCGGTGGCCAGGGCCGCCCCGCTGGTGAGCGGGCCGGTGGGCGCGGCCGCGGTGGCGATGGCTGCCGACTGCGAGAACGTCGGGGTGGATGTCGCCGCCGAGCGGTTCGCGGCCCGGGTTCCCTCGGCTGTGGCCCGCTCCCTGGCCGACTTGATCTCCGTCTCGGCCGAGGGCGGCGGTCGCTGGGCCGAGACCGTGGCCGTGCTCGAAGCCGAGGCCTCCCAGACCGCGACCACCGCCCGGCTGTTCCACGCCCGGGTGGCGGTGGCCATGCCCACCGTGGCCTTGGTGGTGTTGCTGGGTGCCGGACTGGTGGCCGGAGCGGGACAGGTCGCCGCCGATGTGGGCGCGTGGCTGGCCGGCGGCCGGGGCGCCGCCTTGTTGATGGCCGGCGCCGCAGTCGTCGCGGCCCTGAGCGCCCGCGTCCTGCTGCCCGCCCGGGCAGCATCGCGCTACGGAGGTCTGCAATGAGCCCGGCTCCGGGTCAGCGCCCGCGGCGGAGACTCGCCGCGGCTGGGATCTTGAGAGGCCCGCGATGATGTGGCTCACTGCGTTGTCGGGTGCGGCGGCAGCACTGCGGATGGTGCTAACCGACCCGCCCCGCCGAGCCAACACCGTCGAGCTTGCGGCGGCGGGATGGCCTCCGCACCGGTTGCGGGCCGCCTCGGCCGCGGCTGGCGGTGTGGCGGCGGCTGTGGTGCTGACAGCCGGGACGGTCATGGCGGGCTACCGCAGCGGGGCTCTGGCCGCGGTGGCCGTGGTCTGGTGGGTTCCGGTGGCCGTCTCGCCGCTGCTGCGCGGCGTGGTCTTGTCGGGCTACCGGGCCCGCCGCGACGCCGCCATGCTGGAGTGGCTGCGCCGCATCCGTCTGTACGTGGCCGCGGGCCGTCCCATCAACGATGCCGCGGTCGAGGCCGCCGAGCGGGTGGAGTCACCCGCCTTCGCTCCCGCCGCCACCAGCATCAACCTCGCCCTGGCCTCGGGGACCGACCCCTTGGGAGCCGCGTCGGCGCACTTCTCCGGCTCTGCGGCCGAGACGCTGGTCAGCACGCTGGCCGCGGCCGAGCGGGGCGGGGCCGCAGCCTCCGGTCTGATCGACCGGCTCATCGCCCAGGCCGTGCATGCCCTCGAGGACCATCGACGGGTGCGCATCGAGGCCCTGGGCCGCTCGGTGGCCGGCACCGGCACCCTCGCGGCGATCGCCGCCAGCGCGGTCGTGGTGATCGCGCTGCTGGCCAGCATCCAAATCGGCGTGTGAGCACCGCTCTTCGCCCTTCCCAACCATCCAACGAACACCACGAAGGAGGCATCTCCCATGGACTCACCAGTTGCCAAGATCATCATGCTCGCTGCCACGATTGCCATCACAGCCGCGGTTGTGCTGTTCACCTGGCAGATTGTCGGCAACAACACGCCCGACACCAAGCGCAATCCCGACACCGATCGGTCGCAGATCAAGCACGAGAACCTGTGCAAGGCCGTCGGGGGCACTTGGTCGGCCAGCTCCAAGACGTGCAGCTAGCCGGTTCGGCTCCAGTCGAGTCGCTGAGCGGTCGGGAACACCCCGGCGATGGACACGGCCTTCGGGGCGCTGCGGACCACCGCGATGATCTTCGTGGTGGTGGCGGTCAGCTTCGGGATATACCTCCATCAGGTGGCCCGCATCACCGCATCCACCGCGGCGGTGGCCGCAGCCACCGCCGCCGCTCAGGTGCTCGACGGAGCCGGCTGGGACTGCACCGACACCCATTCCGGCTGGGCCGATGCCGAGGAGGCCGCGGCCGACGCCGCAGCCGCCCGCACCGGGGCCCGCTCGGCCGCCACCGCGACGGGCTACACGCTCACCGCCGAGCCGTCGTGCACGGTGGTGGCCACCGTCACCGTCGGCGCGGCCGGCGCCCACCGGTGGCTGGAGGCCACCGCGGTGGCATGCCGGCCGTCGCGGGCCGCTTACGCCACCGGCTGGGCCCTAGCACCGCCATGCTGACCGACAGGCGCGAGGCCCTTCCGGTGGCGGCAATGTCGTTGCTTCGCGCCAGCGCCGCTCGAAGCGGTCGGGACCCCCGGCGCGAGGCCCTTCCGGTGGCGGCAATGTCGTTGCCGCTCGCGGGCCACTCGGGCTGTGCTCCGCGCTCACGGACCGATCGCACCCGGGTGCCCGCAGGCAGTTCCCTATTCATCGGGCCTTGTGCGGAAGGTCGGCGACATGGATGAGGCAGTGGCGCTGGTGTTGGCGTCTCCGGTGGTTGCGCTCGCGCTGTGGGCGGTGGCCCTGGTGGGCGGCTTCTCCAACGGCGAGGCCCGCACCGCGGTCGCGTCCGAGCTGGCCGCCCAGGCAGCCTCGCAGGCAACCGGTCTCGAAGCGGCCGATGCTGGCGGACGGATCGCTCTCGGAGCGACGCTCTCCGCATGCAACGAAACCAACTCGGACATCGACGTGATCGGCACGGGCCAGTCGGCAACGGTCACCGTGGAGTGCGACGTGTCGGGCAACCGGGTGTGCTTCACCGGCTATGCCCAAACCCGGCCGGCCGCTTCGGCAAACGCGCGGGTCGCCTGCCCCGGGTCGTAGCGAGGCCCACGATGAAGCTCCGGTGCCGACTGCTGGCTCGTGACAACCGGCTGTGCGCTCGTGCGGGCCGCATGCCCCGCGTCGTAATGAGACTCCGATGACTGTCCCGGTGCTGGTGTTGATGCTGGCCGCCATGGTCACCGCCATGGCGGTCTCGCTGCGCGACCACGCGGCTCACGCCGCGGCCGCCGACCTGGCCGAGATCCGGGCCGAGCATGCCGCAACCAACTTCGTGGCCAGCTGCATCACCCACGAGGGGTGCGCTCCACCCGAGACCGAGGGCATCGAAGCATGCGCCGAAGCCGACGCCGGCGTGGTCGTGTCGGCGCAGGTGGCGTGGAGCCCAGTCCTGTGGAAGAGCCTGACCCCGGCCACCGCAGACCGGGTAATCGCCTACGACGAAGGCCTCGGCAGCGGCCTCAAGACCCGAGCCGCGGCCGCCATACCCCCCTGCTAACCCCAGTTCGCCAACGCCCCAACTACGGCCAACCGCACCCGCAATGCCCGCCGAGCCCAAGTACCATTGCGACCCGAAGCCATTCCGGCAAACCCGCCCGAGTAGCTCAGTTCGGCAGAGCAGCTGTCTTGTAAACAGCAGGTCGCAGGTTCGACTCCTGTCTCGGGCTCCAAGCAAGGTTCTGTTCAAGGCCTGTTGCTGCGGCTGGCAGGGTTCCGCTTCGATGGCCCATAGGCCGGGACAGTGTCGACGCCCGTAGTCTTCGGGCAGGTCGGGGCTGGGCGTGAAGCTGGCCAATAGCGGCGGCAGGTAGTGTGTACAGTTAGGCGTATGCCCAGGATGCAGGTGTACCTGCCGGAATCGCTTTATGTCGAGGTCTATGCCGAGCCAGCAGGCTCGGTGCTCACCGGCGACTCGGCCGATATCGGCGCTTCGCGAATCAGGGTGGAGTGAGGGTGTCGAGCAGCGCCCAGTTGGGCTTGCCGGCATACAGCAGGGCGCGGATTCGGTAGTTGGCGAAGTTGGCGAACCCGAACGCGGCCCGTTTGACCCGTTTGATGAGGTTGTTGGCGGCTTCGGTGGCCGCGTTGGTGACTCTGGCGGCGTGCCAGTTGGCGATCTGGGTGCGCCAGCGCCAGATGGTGCGGCCGAGCCGGTTGACCTCTGG